>NZ_JBHTHC010000034.1:0-64469 GCF_042676285.1 Paenibacillus sp. GCM10027626
GACGATGTGAAATGTATCGTTCGAGTCTACTCGAACGCCACGTTTAGATGGAAATCTTCCTGAAATTTCAAAAAATCTTCAAAACAGATACGGGGAGCCTTAACATTTGAAATTAATCGACGCTCTCCGTAGATCCGTTATTGGCCTCAAAACGTCACGAAAACCCGGCAAAACCAACAAATAACGGATCGTGTGTCCGCGAAACCTCCGAATGAGCCGGCTTCTACAAAATAACGGATCGTATGTCCGAATGACTCTCAGTTACCCGTTTCTGCGGCAAAATTCGCCATCCCCAGTAAATCGACAGCCTCCGTAGGTTCGCATGCCTCAAAGCACCCTACTGGGTGGCTGCTGCCAATTGGACAAGCTAATGTCATATAAGCTTACACAGATGTTGACGAACAGCAGGTTTGCGGCTATATTTATTTATAAAACCACATGAAGTCACAATAAACCTAAGAGATGGTCAAATTTCTGTGACTATTTATGCGGTGGTTGTCATTATTGATGTTGTTTTGCATAGAATAGAGAGAATATCATCAGAGCTTTAAACCGGTGATTAATTTCAGGGTATGGGTGGTTTTGAGATGTCGCTGTCTTATGAAGAGAGAAAGAAAAAAATATTAGATCAGCTTATCCGGGATGAGAAGGTGCGCGTGCACGGTATGGCGGAGGAACTGGGGGTGTCGGCGGAGACGATCCGGCGCGATCTGGATCGCCTTGATAAAGAAGGGAAGCTGAAGAAGGTATACGGAGGCGCCGTGCGGCATGATTTGCGCGAGCATGCCTTCGAGTATAAGTCGCTGCTTAATGTCGAGGAAAAACAAGAGATTGGGCGAGTTGCAGCTTCGCTCATTGAGGATGGGGACCGGATCTTTATCGGAAGCGGCACGACGCCGTTAGGGATAATCGGTTATTTGAAGGATAAGCGGGACGTCACGATTATTACCCATTCGACACCGGTTATGCGGCTGGCGATGGAGCAGTTTCAGGGCCGGATTATAAGCATTGGCGGCGAGCTGAATGTGACTCAGCAGTCTGCCCGGGGGCCGTTAGCGGAGTGGGCGCTGCAGCAATTAAAGGCGAATAAAGCTTTTATTGCGCCGGGAGGTGTATCGATGACGGATGGCATCACCGATTATGATTTGAACGAAGCGAATATATCGAGAAAAATGATGGAGCGTGCGGATGACGTTATTGTCCTGGCCGATCATACGAAGCTGGGCAAGACGACGTTTGCTCATATCTGTGCATTGAAGGAAGTAAATGTGTTAGTGACTGACAGCGGATGTCCAGAGGAATGGGGGCGCAGCCTTGCAGGGAGCGCGACGACACTTATGATCGCTGAAGAAAGTCAAGTACTCGAATGAAAGAATAGGTGGTAACGGGGCATGAATCAGATTTTTAACCCGGAAGTGTGGCATATCAGTTATACCGAGATGACGATTCGGCTTGTTCTCGCACTTGTACTGGGCGGTCTTATCGGATTGGAAAGAGAGCTTGGCGGTCATTCTGCCGGGTTTCGTACGCATATATTAGTATGTCTTGGTTCTTCAATTATTGTGCTGCTGTCGATGTACGGCTTTGCGGAATTTGCTTCCGAGCCGAATGTACGGCTCGATCCTGCGCGGCTGGCAGCTCAGGTTATTAGTGGAATCGGCTTCCTTGGAGCAGGGACGATTTTGCGGACAGGGCTGACCATTTCCGGCTTGACGACAGCAGCGTCGTTATGGGTCGTAGCTTCAATCGGGCTGGCAGTTGGCGCAGGCTTTTATTATGGGGCGGTAATTGGATCATTGCTGGTGGTGATTAGTTTGTTTTTCTTGAATAAAGCAGAGAAAGCCTTTTCACGGGCAAAGAAACATCGTGAGATTTTGTTTAAAATCGAACAAGGGTCGGCAGGCCTTAATCAATTGGTCGTACAAATGAAAGGCTTCGGCATTCAAATTGATAAGCTTGTCATTGAAAATGAAGAGAGCTCGGATAAAATTGGCGCTGCCAATATTTTGCTCATTCGTATGAGGGTTAAATTGAAAAAAGCAGGCAGCTTCGAAGAAGCGCTTGTCGCTTTATCGTCCGTGGAGGGTGTGCGCGGCCTGGAGACAATTGGAGACAGTTTATAAAACAATAGAGACGCTTCTCATAAGAGGAGCGTTTTTTTTTGAAAATATAAGAAAGTATAAGTTTTACCTTATACTTGGCTTATATTTCTAAGGGAAGAAACTTGCTGCGCCTCAAGGACGGCGTCAGCCGTTTCTTCTTGTCGAAACAAACATTATTATAGACAAAAAAGATAATCTCCTTTAGAATAATGTTACAAACAAACATAATATGTTTGTATAAAACATGTTTTGAAGGAGTGTTCGGGATGTCCGTTACAGCGAGAATGAATCGCATGTTTAGTGCAGAAGGCAAATGCTTTGATGTTGCAATCGATCATGGTTTTTTTAATGAGTATTCTTTTTTGGCTGGAATTGAAGATATGAAAGCGTCGGTGGACACGATCGTGCGCGCCAATCCGGATTGTATTCAGCTCAGTCTGGGGCAAGCCAGACATTTGCAGGAGCTGCCGGGCAAAAACAAGCCAGGCTTGGTGCTGCGCACAGATGCGGCGAATATTTACGGCAATGTGCTGCCGCACTATCTCTTCAGCGAGCTGATCGACCAGGCGATTGAGCATGCGGTGCGAATGGACGCTGTTGCCGTCTGTGTCAACCTGCTGCTGCTGCCGAATCAGCCGGAATTGCATTATCAATGTGTGAAAAACGTCATGAAGCTGAAAACGGAATGTGAAAAATACGGCATGGTGCTGATGGTGGAGCCGCTCGTGATGCTGCCGAACGATGTGAAAGGCGGATATATGGTAGACGGCGATATTACGAAAATTATGCCGCTTGTCCGTCAAGCTGTGGAGCTGGGCGCAGATGTGATTAAAGCAGATCCTTGTGACAATGTGGATGAGTATCATCGCGTGATTGAAATTGCCGGAGGCATTCCTTTATTGGTGCGCGGCGGCGGACGTGCTTCCGACGAAGAGATCGTTAACCGGACTGTGAAGCTGATGGAGCAAGGGGCGGCAGGTATCGTATACGGCCGTAATGTAGTGCAGCATCCGCAGCCGGAGGCGATGACAAGCGCGCTGATGTCGATCGTGCATAAGGGCGCAACGGCTGAGCAGGCACTGGCTATTTTGAACGGGGAAGGAGTCGCGCGATAATGGCGGAGAAAAAAGTGATTCGTTTTGGTGTAATTGGCTGCGGACTGATGGGCAAGGAGTTTGCCAGCGCGGCAGCCCGCTGGTGCCATTTGGCGGATGTTAATTTTTCGCCGCGCATTACAGCGGTCTGTGATGCGAACCCGGCGGCGACGACCTGGTTCAAAGAGGCAGTGCCAAGTGTGGAGCATGTATATACCGACTATAAGGAGCTGCTGGCCAATCCGGAGGTCGATGCCGTGTATTGCGCGGTTCCGCATAATTTGCATGAGCAATTATATGTAGACATTATTCAGGCAGGCAAACATTTGCTTGGTGAAAAGCCTTTCGGTGTTGACCGCGAAGCAAATGCTGCTATTATGAAAGCGATAGCGGAAAATCCGCAAGTAACGGTTCGCTGTTCATCAGAGTTTCCTTTTTTCCCGGGCGCCTATCAAGTAGCTCAGTGGGTGAGGGAAGGAAAGTTTGGCAAAATTATCGAAGTGGAAGCCGGCTTCTGGCATTCCAGCGATCTTGATCCTACCAAGCCGATCAATTGGAAACGCCGCATAGCGACCAATGGCGAGTATGGCTGTATGGGCGACCTTGGCATGCATGTGCTGCATTTGCCGCTGCGATTTGGCTGGAACCCGCAGAGCGTGCGCTCGCTGCTCTCCAAAATTGTCGATGAGCGTCCGGACGGCAAAGGCGGCAGTGTTCCTTGCGAGACATGGGACAACGCGATTCTTGCCTGCGAGGTTGAGACGGAGGATCAGGCCTTCCCGATGGTCTTGTCGATGAAGCGGATTGCGCCGGGTCATGCCAATACGTGGTTCATCCGCATTCAAGGGACGGAGTTTTCGGCCGAGTTTACGACCAAAAATCCGAAGCAAATCAGCTCGCTTCCATATACCGCAGGAGCGGCGCAAGCATGGCATGTGCTGGATGCCCCGTATAAATCGGCATACGGCACAATTACAGGAGGAATTTTCGAGTTCGGGTTCTCGGATTCCATTTTGCAAATGTGGGCTGCATTTTGCGACGAGGTGGCTAATGGCAAGGATGGAATGCAGCAGCCGCTCTGCTGCGCAACGCCGGCGGAAGCGGAAGGCAGTCATAAAGTGTTCACGGCTGCGCTGGAATCGAAACGTACCGGTCAGACGGTAACAGTGAATTGGGGGGAATAGGGTGGCTGTTGTCGGGCACAAGAAGCTTCCATATCCAGCCATTGTAGGCGGTCATATCTGTCTCGACGTCATACCGACCTTGTATGATCGGCAGTCGTCCGGCATGGAGGACATTATCGTGCCGGGCAAGCTGGTCGATATCGGCCCGGCAGTGCTGGCGACGGGGGGCGCCGTTTCCAATACAGGCCTGGCGCTCAATCGTCTCGGCATGCCGGCGCAATTGATGGGCAAGGTCGGCGACGACTGGTTCGGAAGCGCGATCATCGATATTATCCGCAAGCAGGATGCTTCCTTGGCGGAGGGAATGATTGTGGCGCCGGGCGAAGCCAGCTCGTACACAATCGTTATCAATCCTCCCGGCGTCGATCGCACTTTTTTGCATTGCACAGGCGCTAACGATACGTTCGGAACGGACGATTTGAAGTCGGAGCTGCTGCAGGAGGCCGGTTTGTTCCACTTCGGTTACCCGCCGCTGATGCAAAAAATGTATGCGGACGGCGGAGCGGAGCTGGAGACGATGATGGCCGAGGCGAAAAGCGCAGGCGTAACGACATCGCTTGATCTGGCCAAGCCCGATCCGGCCTCGGCAGCAGGGCAAGCAGATTGGCAAAGCATACTGCGTAGAACGCTGCCGCATGTCGATATTTTCCTCCCGAGCTTTGAGGAGGTGCTCTTTATGCTCAAGCGAGAGCTGTATGACCGTCTGGAGCAAGAGCACCAGACAGCGGATTTGCTGCCTTATGCAGATGCAGAGCTGCTGCGTGATATTGCAGAGCAGCTGCTTGGCATGGGGGCAGCGGTCGTCGTGCTGAAATTGGGCGAGTACGGCCTGTATATGCGAACAACCTCCGATATACAGCGGCTCGAGCGGGCAGGCAAATACCGCCCTGCCGATCCGCAGGCGTGGGCCGATCGCGAATTGTATGCGCCGTGCTTCAAAGTGAAAGTAGCCGGCACGACAGGAGCGGGCGATTGTACGATTGCCGGCTTCCTGTCCGGGTGGATGCAGGGACTGCCCCCGGAAGCGGCGCTGATCGGCGCTGTGGCCGTCGGCGCGTGCAATGTGGAGCAGCCGGATGCGACTAGCGGCGTTCAGCCGTGGGAAACCGTGCAGGAGCGAGTGGCAGCCGGCTGGCAGCAGCATCCGCCGAAAAACGCTCTGGCGGCATTCCGGCAGTTGCCGGCCGCCGGCGCAAGCGTATGGCAGGGACCGGCCGACTGCCGGAAAGGGAACGATCATTGATCCTATTACCTTAACTGAGTGAAAGGGAGGAAAGCTGATGCTTAAACGCAGTCAAGTACGGGAGGCGCAGCGGCGCACCGCCGAGCTGTTTGCCAGGGCGGGCATTGTGCTCACGCCGGAGGAGCAGGAAGGAATCGAGGTAGCCTCGTTCGGGCTTAACGATTTGGAGGTACAGGGCTTGCAACTGGTCACGTATGTGAATACGGATCGTTATTGCGCCAAGGAACTGGTGTTATTCCCGCATCAAACATGCCCTGAGCATCTTCACCCGCCAATCGGTACGGAACCGGGCAAGATGGAGACATTCCGCTGCCGCTGGGGTAAGGTGTATCTATACGTGGAAGGGGAGCCTGCTTCGCCAATAAAGGGGCGCGTTCCTGCAGGCAGCGAGCAGTACTACACCGCAATGCATGAGATTGAGCTTCAGCCGGGCGAGCAGTTTACGATTGTGCCAGGCACGCTGCACTGGTTCCAGGCTGGCGAGGACGGGGCGATTGTGTCGGAGTTCTCTACGACCAGCCGCGATGAATTTGATATTTTTACAGATCCGAATATTAAGCGTATGCCGGTAATTGTAGAAGACTAGCGATAGGGAGTCGGTTGATGGTGGAATTGTATGGACGTTCCTGGACAAGGCGCGAGCTGCTCGCCCGGGTCGGAAGATTGGAGCAAATTGGCGGTATTCGGCAGTTTGCGTGTACAGACGGGGCTGAGCGAGGCGTCGAGCTGATTCAGGTTCGCACCGGTGCCGGATTGTCTTACACGGTTTCTCCCACAAAAGGGCTTGATTTGTCGCTTGCTGAATTTGGCGGTATGCCGTTCAGCTGGCAGGCGGCAGGCGGCGATGTGCATCCACAGTATTATGAGGCGCAGGGAACCGGCTGGCTGCGGACCGCCTCAGGCGGGCTGTTGATGACTTGCGGCCTTATGCATGCCGGCTGGCCGGCGGAGCATAGCGGACATGCGCATGGCCTGCACGGACGCGTTCACCATACTCCTGCGAGGCAAGTGATAGCTGAAGGGAAATGGGACGGCGATGATTACGAGATGAAGGTCAGCGGAATCGTCGACGAGACGGCATTATTCGGCGGGCATTTGCGCATGCATCGCGAAATAACGAGCCGTTTGGGAGAAAACACGATTAAATTGACGGATACGGTGGAGAATGCCGGTTTTGAACCGAGCACACATATGATGATGTACCATTTTAATTTTGGCTTTCCCTTGCTGACTGAGGATGCCGAGATTGTAATGCCGCCAGGGACGGTAAAACCGCGCGAGCCGGAAACGCCGCTGGCCGGCTATGATCGGTGGCAGGCGCCTGATCCAAGCTATAGGGAGCGCGTCTATTTTCATCGTCCGGAAGCGCAGGAGGGAGAATGGGTGTCGGCCTATGTCAGACAGCCGAGATTCCCGCAGGCAGATGGACAGCATCGTCCCTTGCGGATGACGCTTAGCTGGAATACAGCGGCGCTTCCGCAGCTGGTACAATGGAAGATGCCGGGCGCCGGAGCGCATGTGCTGGGCATTGAGCCGGCCAATTGCGGCATGGATGGAGCTCCGCCGGACGAAGCGGCGGCGGGCCGGGTTGTGCTGCAGCCGGGCGAGACGGTCCGCTACGAGCTGGAGTTGAAAATCAGCCCGGAATAGCGCAATAATAGAAGAGGCGCCTTCCCGGCGGTTGCTGGATCTAAGCCTCCGGCGCCGGCGGGAGCGCGGCAAATTTTTGAACGGGAACGGAGATCCGAGCATGTCGATCGTATGGAATGCCAGACAGCAGCAAATGTTGGAGCGGCTGGAGGCGGATGGCGAGATCAAAGTAGCCGAGATGAAGGAATTATTCGGCGTTACAGAGATGACGATCCGGCGCGATTTGGAAAAGCTGGAGCAGGCGGGAGCCGTTCGGCGCACGTTCGGCGGTGCAATTTTGGTGGGCAAGGATGTTACGCTGCAGGATCGCTCAGGTGTGCTGACGGATGAGAAAATATGTATCGGGCGCAAGGCGGCGGAGCTTGTACAGCCCGGCGATTCTATATTTATTGACGGCGGCTCGACAACGTTGCAGCTTGCCAGGGCGCTCAAGCCGGGAATGGACATTACGGTCGTGACGAATGCGCTAAATGTTGCCGGCGAACTGATGGAGAAACGAATTCCGACAATTGTGGCCGGCGGCATCATATTGGAATCTACTTCGACCCTTGTAGGGCCGATTGCCTGCGAGACGATTGGCTCAATGGCTTTTAACCGGATCTTTTTAGGAGCTACGGGTGTGTCCGGTGTGCATGGATTCAGCAATTCCAATGTATACGAGGCGGAAATCAAGAAGCTGGCGATCCGCCAGGCGTCTGAAGTTAATATTGTGCTGGATCATTCGAAGTTTGGAGCGAATGTGCTGATCTCCTTTGCGGAGCTGTCCAAGGCGCAGCGGATCATTACCGACCGATTGCCCGATCAAGAGCTGTTGGACGCCTGCCGGGAGGCTGGAATCGAATTGCTGAAATGTTAGAAACAGCTGCTGACAAATATCGTCAGCGGCTTTTTACGATGAATTAATATTTGAATTTTCAGACAAATTATTGACGTGAAGGTTGTCTTCATGCTAAGATTATTCGACACTTTGCAATGAAAGGATATTATGTACGTAGTACAGGTGAAAACAAATGTCGATAAAAAAATCCGATCCTGCAGAGACGTTAACGTTCAAAAATTTGATGGAAAGCGGCATGTCGATTGAAAATGTCCAGTCTCGCATTTTGCGTTTTATTGCGCGCGATCCGGAGGCCGTCTATCACTTCGCCATTGGAACCGACAGTCAGGTTCATAAAAGCGAAACTCGCTTTGTAACGGGAGTCGTTATTCATCGCCTGGGAAAGGGAGCATGGGCCTGTTACCGCGAAGTTAATGTCCCTCGCCGTCTGATGAGCCTCAAGGAGAAGCTATCAATGGAAACGGCGTATTCACAAGAGATTGCCTATTATTTTGCCGAAGAGGCGCGCGACCGGATGGAGCACCTGCTGCTGCCTTATATTTATAAGGGGGCGTCGCTCGAGCTGTTCATCGACATCGATGCCGGGACAATTCCGCTAATCAATGATACTGCACCCTTTGTGCAGGAGATGGTCAGCAGGGTGCGGGCGCTCGGTATTTATAAGGCGCGGGTGAAGCCGGACTCCTATGTTGCTTCTGCCTATGCGAACCGTTATACGAAATAGCTAAAGTGGAAACTGTATCTGTATCAGGATACAGTTTTTTTGTTTTGGGGTTGACAACACAATTTAAATATGTCATATTGATATTATCAAATAGACAATATTGAATGGCGGTGAGAAAATGACAGAGGATACCGAAGCCCGCAATTATCGGGCATCAGATTATCGGACGCCGGATGGAGCGCCAACGGACATTGTCATTTTTACGATAACATCAACAGAGCGATCAGGGATGAAGAAGGCTTTGCCGCAGCGCGAGCTGCAGGTTTTACTAATTAAGCGCAGCCACTGGCCATTTGCCGGGCAGTGGGCTTTGCCTGGCGGGTTTACGAATGAGACGGAGACGGTGCATGAATGCGCGCGGCGGGAATTGCAGGAGGAAACCGGCGTAGACAACGTGCATATTGAATATTTCAACGTCTACAGCAAGCCGCACCGCGATCCGCGCGGCTGGATGATCTCTCATGCTTTTTTTGCGCTCGTCAATGAAGCGGAGCTGGCTGCGATGCAGGCGGCATCGGATGCGGCAGAGGCCAGACTGTTCGCGGTCAATGAGGCTTTAAAGATGGAGCTGGCATTTGACCATAATGAAATTTTGCGGGATGCGCTGGAGCAAATCCGCCACAAGATGATGACGACGACGATTGCCAAAGCGTTTTTGCCAGAGGAATTTACGATTAGCGAGCTGTACCAGATTATTGAAACTGTCGTGCCTGATTTTGCCGAGCGCAACTTCGTCCGCAAAATTACATCTACGCAAAGCCGGCAGGGCATCATCGAAGAAGTGAGGACAGTCACAGGGGAAAGAAAGCTTTCCAATCGTTATTCGCAGCGGGCGGCGCAGCTGTACCGGTTTACGGATTTTACACCCCGATTATCGATTTATGGTTAAATCAATTTTTCGTTTAATAGAGAAGGGAGCAGATGAATGATGAAGGCGTTAATCGTAATTGATTATACAATCGATTTTGTAGTAGGGAAGCTGCCGTGCGGAGAGCCGGCTATTGCCATCGAAGAGCGGATGGCGGAGTTGACCGAGCAATATGTGCAGCAAGCAGATTTTGTCGTCATGGCGGTCGACCTGCATCATGAGGATGACGTCAATCACCCGGAGAGCCGATTGTTTCCGCCGCATAACGTGCAAGGAACTGATGGCAGGAAGCTGTACGGGAAGCTGAATGAGGTGTATGAAAAGTATCGGCAAGCCATTTACTGGATGGATAAAACGCGCTACAGCGCTTTTTGCGGAACGGATCTGGAGCTTCAGCTGCGGGCGCGGGGAATTACCGAGATTCATCTGATCGGAGTATGCACCGATATATGCGTGCTTCACACTGCGGTGGAAGCGTACAATAAGGGCTTTAAAATTGTCATTCATGAAGATGCTGTCGCCTCGTTTAATGAAGCGGCTCATCAAATCGCTTTGGAGCATTTTACAAATGTGCTTGGCGCAGAGGTCGTCAGACAGAACCGGGGGGAACAGCAATGATGAATATGGCGCTTCATACCGATAAATATCAAATCAATATGATGTATGCACACTGGGTGCAGGGGACGATGGATCAAAAAGCGGTCTTCGAAGTCTATTTTCGCAAGCTGCCCTTTGACGGAGGATATGCCGTATTCGCCGGTTTGGAGCGTGTAGTCGATTATATCCGGACGCTCCGCTTCGGGGAGGAGGAAATTGCCTACCTGCGGGAGCAGGAGGAACGGTATGACGAAGCATTTTTGGAGGAACTGCGCAAGTTCCGCTTTACTGGCGATCTCTATGCAGTATCGGAAGGAACGGTTGTCTTCCCTAACGAGCCGCTTATACGGGTGCATGCCCGTATTTTCGAGGCTCAATTGATTGAGACTGCGCTGTTGAACTTCGTCAACTTCCAGACGCTGATTGCTACTAAGGCAGCGCGAATCAAGCAAGTTGCTCCGGATGATATATTGATGGAATTTGGCACGCGCCGCGCGCAGGAAGCAGACGCTGCCGTATGGGGAGCGCGCTCCGCTTATTTGGCCGGCTTCGATGCAACCTCGAATATGAGGGCAGGGATGATGTTCGGCATTCCGACAAAGGGAACGCATGCCCATGCCTGGGTGCAGAGCCATGATAGCGAGCTGGAAGCTTTCGAGCAGTATGCCGAGGCGCTGCCTGACGGCGTAACGCTGCTGGTCGATACGTACGATACACTGAAAAGCGGTGTCGCTCATGCGATTCAAGTAGCGAAACAGCTCGAAGCCAAGGGCAAGCGAATGCAGGCGATTCGCCTCGATAGCGGCGATTTGGCTTACTTATCGAAGAAGGCCCGCAAAATGCTGGATGAAGCGGGGCTTGACTATGTGAAAATTGTTGCCTCGAATGATCTGGACGAATATATAATGTTCAACCTGAAGGCGCAAGGGGCGAAAATTGACAGCTGGGGAGTTGGCACGAAGCTGATTACGGCATCCGACCAGCCGGCGCTTGGCGGTGTATACAAATTAGTGGCGAGAGAACAAAATGGCGAGCTGGTGCCGGTTATTAAAATATCGGGCAACCCGGAAAAGGTATCGACACCGGGAATGAAGGAAGTCTATCGCATTGTCAACCGCAAGACCGGCAAAGCAGAGGCTGATTATGTCGCATTGCTGGAGGAGACCGAAGTAAAAAATGGGGAGCCGCTCACTTTGTTTGATCCGGTTCATCCGTATTTAAAAAAGAAAATAGACGATTATATCGCTTTGCCGCTTATGCAGCCGATATTTGCCGGGGGAGAGCTGGTAGCGGAGCTGCCGGACCTCGAAGCGATCCGTGAGCATCATAAGCAGCAATGGGAGCTCTTTTGGCCGGAATATGTACGCAAGCTGAATCCGGAAACGTATCCCGTTGATCTTAGTTTAACGGCATGGCAGCAAAAGATGGATTTGATCGCACGTCATAAAGTGTAGAAATCGGTCAGTAAATTTTCGTTCCGAAAAATTGGATTTAAAGGATATAGTTGTAGAAAATTGTTGTTCGATATACAATGAGGATGACGACAAATAGCGAAAGACAGATGAGGAAGGAAGAATGGTTGTGAATGAGCAGCAGGCTGAACGTATGCAGCAGCTGGAGGAAGACAATGAGAGATTGCGCGCTGAGAACGAACGCCTGAAGCAGGATATTGCCAAGCTGCGCAATGCGCTGCGCGTTCGAATGGATCATCCGATGGCGACGAGACTGAGAGATGCGCTGCGGGAATGAGCCGCGAAGGATAAAATGATTTTCATTCATTTACGATATGGAAAGCTCGTCAAAAAAACGCTACAATAATGTAATAGTCTAACATTCGAGGTGAGCTCATGTCTGAACAACAATCCATTTCTAACGAAAACGAAGCACAGGGCACTAAGAAAGTTTCGTTGGCCGAGGCGGTTAAGCAGAAGCTGGCGCAAAAGAAGCAGGAACAAAACGCCGGCGGCAAACAGAAGTTTGGTCCCGGCGGGAATCAGCCTGTTATGAAAAGCCAGAATACAAAAAAGGTAAACAACCAGCGCAAGAAGATGGGGGTTTAGCTTGCTACTGGAACCGGAGACAGTCTGTCTCCGGTTTCTGGGTATTCGCGCGATTGTAAAGAACATCTAGAGGGTTACTCAGTATGGAAGAAGTGAGGTTTACGCTATGCTGAAATTAAGGGCATTATCCGGCGTTGGTGCTACGGAGCGTCATGCGCTCATTATACTAAACAGCTACGAACGGTTGTTGGGACGGCCATTAATTGAACTGGAAGAAGGTGCGGATGCGGCGGAAGCGCTGTTCGAATCGCCGGTCGTCTTATTATCGCACGGTACAGAGGCTGATCCTGTGCTGAATTATGGCAACCGGGCGGCACTGGGACTATGGGAAACGGATTGGGAGACGTTTACAAGTATGCCATCGCGCCTTACGGCTGAGCCGATGCTGCGGGAGGAACGGGAACAGTTTCTCCGTGCTGTATCTGAACGCGGCTATATCGATACGTATCAGGGGATACGCATTTCCTGCCAAGGTACGCGCTTTCAAATCCAGGACGCATTGGTCTTCAACTTGACGGATGAAGATGGCCGCTACTATGGACAGGCCGCAGCGTTTGCTTACTTCTCGCCAGTATAAGCAGCTATGGAGCGAGAGAAGCTTACTTTAGGGAAAGGAGGTATAGGAAAACAGCAATTGCCGACGCAAGCTGTAAGACTGACCAGTGATGTAACAACAATGCTCAAGGAGGGAATTGCTGTTCGATTGTCGCCAAGTTGTTGGCGTGATCAATTTTTGCCGTTTTTCTTAATCCATTTGCGATACATATGCAAGCTGTCGCGCAAATAACGGCTTTCTTCTTCCGTCAGCCTTTCGCGGAATGAACCGCTGAAGCTGCGGTCAGAAGCCGTATCATAGCGAACGTTGCGCCCGACCAATTCATCAAGACTGACTGCAAATAAGTCGGCAATACGAATAAGGGTATGGAGATCAGGTTCATTTATATTGTTCTCGTACTGAGAAATAGTCGACTTAGCCATGTTGAGAAAGCCGGCAAGCTGTTCCTGAGTCATACCATGGCTTTTGCGCAGCTGACGCAAGTGTTGACCGATCATAGTTATCAACTCTTTTGGCGAAATGATTGGATAATTCTATTTGATTGTACATGGCTTCCAGGGCGAAAACCGGCCTTGATCGCCAGTATTCACGATACGTGTTATTATTTGTTGAAATTTGCGGGTTTATAATGATACAATAAGTTCATGAATCATGAACTACATCACTGACAAATACACGGTATATTGGAGAAAGGAAGTCAGTTGTGATTGCGACAACGATTGATCCACGTTTGCTGCTTATTGTCGGGCTGCTTGCAATTGGCACTTTAGTCGTGCTTGATCTTAGGTGGCGTTCCCGGGTGCGCAATATTCATTCCTGGTTGGAGGAAGCTGAGCGCAATATGGAGATGGCGGGTGACGCGCTGCCGGATGAATGTACCAGGCAAATAACGACGTTATCAGCTTACTGTCTGGACAAGCCTGACGTGTACAGGGACAGCCGGTTCGGTCAAAATCCGTTAACCTTGCATGTTGGCGGATCTATGTTTGCCTTGATTGGCGGAGGAAGCCTGTTATTAAAATGCGCCGCCGAACAGGCGAAGTATTACCGTGAAAAATTTCCGGCCGTCACGCCTGGGTATCAGCTTGGGGCAGAAGAATGGAACACGGTTCGCTGCAATGGGTCGATTCCGGAAGCTGAGCTAAAGAATATGATTGATCATGCCTACGCTCTCGTATGCAAGGATCAATCCGTGCAGCAGCAGACAGGCGGCCAAAGAAGCCGGAGTGAATAGAGGGATTATTGATGCAGCAGCAGCAGCTTGAAAAGTATGGCTTGACTAAACCAGGAGCTTGGGAGGATTACCCATTTGGCCCGGAACCGCTTGTTTTGAAGACAGGAAGTAAAATGTTCGCACTCCTGACGGAAGAGAGTGTATCTCTCAAATGCGATCCAGTCATTGCCGAAAGCTTGCGCGAGCAGCATAAGGCGATTACGCCCGGGTATCACTTGAATAAAAAGCATTGGAACTCGATCGCACTTGACGGCTCGCTATCGCTGGAAGAGCTGCAAGCGATGATGGATCACTCCTATGAGCTGGTGTTTCGTTCCTTGACCAAAGCCGAGCGGGAGAAAATTAGCGAAGCTAAATAAGGGATAAGAAAACGCCGCGCCTCATGATTTTGAGCGCGGCGTTTTTTTCAAAGCGGCGGGCACCAGCCTGGCGGGTAGGCGCAAATTTCCTCGGCGAAAGGCGGATCCAGCTTTGCCAGCTCGACAAAGTAGCTGCTTAAAGCGTGATTGCCGCTCACAGAGCCTGCCTTGAAATTCAGCTCGGCTTCATTTTTCACATGCATATAGTGGTAGATTTTGGATGATTTTGGCGGCTGATAGATAAGAGGGGGCAGATGAGTCACGAGATCATTTTGGTTGGCAATGCGGACCGATGTGGAAATTTGATTGGAAAAAGAACGGGCAAAGGTCGGGTCTCCCACGCGGGGGGAGGCAAACGTATAGACAACGATCTCATTATGAGGCCGATTGAAGGAAATATCGTAAGCGGCAAGGGCAGCCAGCGCGGCACCGAGACTATGCCCTGTCACGAATAGCGGCTTGTGCTGAGGGACTCGCTCAAGCAGCATAAAGAGGCGATCCCGGGCGGTCATATAAATATCGGTGAAGCCGCGGTGCGTCATGCTGCCATTGTCAACCGGCTTGAAGGGGATCTGTTGGGCGATAAAGTCGGAGATCCATTCAACGGCCGTACTTGTGCCCCGAAAGGCGAGAATGATAGCGCGGTCAGATTCCAGCACGAAGCCGAACGGCTCCCCGATGCCGTCAATAGCCGCAGCAGTAAATGTACCGACTGTACGATAGGTTGGCGGAACGAGAAACCATTCATCACCGGTATCGTGTTGTTTATACGTTTGGCTGCATATAGCCGCAAGGAAAATTGCAGTCTGGATGTCCATATTGCTTGGTTTATTCATATCCGGTGCCTCCTACTAGCGAGCAATCTGCTTTCATTCTATGCTGCGGTAGGCGCCGATGTTTTAGATTTTTTTCGGCCCGGTGTGGGCTATATGTTCGTGATCAAAAGACGACTTTTTGAACAACCTCTATACAAAAAAAGAGATTAAACCTTGCCGGTGTCTCGGGTGGACTAACCAACAGGCTTATCTCTTCGGAATTTTGTTTTTTTGCGTGCAGAGCTGGAGGAGCGTTTGCGCTTTTGCTTCCGCTTCGCTCTATGGCTTTTTAGCAGATCGCCTGTCCAGCCTTTATGCCACAGCCACCAATAAATCACTGCTGTAATCAGGAGGACACTGAGGCTTATTACGGCAAAGCCCCAAGGCTCATGTGTCCAGGGAAGCAGATTGAAATTCATGCCCCAAAAAGCGCCGGCAACGGTAGCAGGCATAAACAAGGCGGTAAAAATCGTCAGCGTCTTCATAATGTCATTGCCGCGGAAACTGGATATCGCATCGTCCATCGCCAGCAGTGTATCGATTTCCATGGCGTAGTGTGCAAGCAATGCCCCTATACGGTCTAATTTATGAGCCAGCCGCTGGTATTCAGCTGAATCCGGCAGCAGCTCCAGAAAAGCTTCCTTGGCCGCGCCTTGTATTTCCTGTATCGGTAAAAAGAGATGATTCCAATGCAGCAGGTCGTAGCGCCGGTCAAAAATAAGATTCATAATCCCGCTCTGATTGTGAACATGCATCGCCTGCTCAAGCTCTCCAAGACTGGACTCGAAGCGGTCAAGTCCGGCATGCATTTGCTCCAGTACGCAGCTCAAGACAATGAAAAAGGCCTCCGGCGCTGTGTGGCAGCGCTCGAGCTTGTCCTGCCAAGGCTCAGACTGCAGCTGTATAGATAATCGCATATCGCTGTGGAGGGTAACTAATTTCTCTTGCGTTACCCAGTAATGAAGCTTAGCAATATCGCGCTGATCCTCCGATGCCTGAAAAAGCAAAGTGCCGTACATAACGGGAGATCCGCCGGGCAGTTCGGAGACTTGAATATAGTTATGCTCATGCTGTCCCGCTTTTTCCAGCCATCTTCGCAGTTCGGGATGAGCCCGCTTGAATTCGGCAAATGACGAAGCGGAGTCGCGGTCGTCTTCCAGCGGCAAGGATGACAGTGACAAATCGGCATCGGGCCGGTTCAACCCGGGTGCAGAGCGCCTGGAGCGGCGGGGAGCAGGGGCTGCTGGCGTACGTGTGCGATTGCGGCGGCTTAAGCCCTCTGTTGCCAGCCGCTGCTGGTGAAGCATATGCCACTCCCAGCGGGAAGGAAAACGCAGCATCCGATGGATCATATCCAAGGTTCCTCCTGTTTGTAATGTGAAGCTAGCGGCAAAATGTCCGATCTCATCTAAATTCGCTGCTTCCATCATAACGCGAACGGGCCTCTTTCACAACCTTCGCGGTTTGATTCTGCAGAAAAGAGGGCATACCAACTAGTATCATCGCTTGCTCAACAAAACTGCAGCGGATCTGCTTTAATGATGGAGGGATTATATAGTGGCTGTCAAACTGGCGATTTTTACGAAGGAGCAGCAGGCAATTCAGGCGATTCATGAGCTTGAGCAAAAGGGGGCGGCACCTGGCGAGATTCATGTGTTTGCCCGGGACCGGGAGCATTCAAGACGCATTGAGGTTGAGACGGATGTCCATGCTGACGAAATGCAGGAATTTATGGACACCCGTGCAGATTCAACTTCGCTGCCAATGATAGCTGTTATGCCGACCGGTGTAACCAGCGGGAGTGTCGGATTTGTAAGCGCAGGAGCCGGATACGGCGGCTTATTTCCAGGCTTGTGGACTGGAAATGATAACAGCGCAATCGAGGATACTTTGCAAGCGCTTGGCCTGGAGGGCACGCTTGCGGCGCAATGCCAGGCGGCGATCGCCGAGGGGGCTGTTGTAGTCGCATTGGGAGTCGGAGACGGCAGCGCCGATTCGGGAGCAGCAGGGGCGGCAGAAGGTATTTTCCGCCGCTGCGGTGCGGAACAGATTATTTTGCAGTAATGAAGTTGAAGGTCAGCCGCTCTATCTGCCGCGGAGGCTTTCGAATCGCCGCGGCGAGTATAGGGCAGGCGAACTGGAGCAGCCGGGCTGTTAAGTACGCAGGCTAATCTTCTGGCTGAAGGCATGCAGCTTCTCGGCATATTCCTCTATCCGGTCTTCGACTCTTAAAGACGGACCCGATATGCTCATCGCGCCCAATAAGGAGCCGTCGCGCTTGAAGACCGGGACCCCGACACACTTAATTCCAAACTCGTGCTCCATGTTATCTATGCTATAGCCTCTTTTGCGGGTAAGCTCCAATTCGTCAAGCAAGGCGCTCCGATCCGTGATCGTATTTGGCGTATGTCTTTGCATGCTTTGCTCGCTTATGGCTCTTATAGCTTGGTCAGGCGGCAAAAAAGCAAGAATCGCTTTGCCGATGGAAGTGCAGTACATTTCTGCTGTTTCGCCTACCATTGAGCGCGCGCTAAAGGAATTGACCGGATATACGCCTTCCAGATACATAATTCGCGCTCCCTTAGGCACCGCAAAATAAACAACCTCGTTTACCTCTCCCGACAATGCACTCATAGGCGGGTGGATCGCATTGTGCAGTCCTAAATTAGAGTTGATGATGTAGGACAGCTCCAAAATTTTTGTCCCCAGGCGGTATTTGCCGTTTTCCTCGTTCCTTTCAATGTAGCCGCATTGCTCGAAAGTCGAAATGATGTTGTGTACATTGCTTTTGTATAAGCCAAGTCGTTCACTAATTTCTGAGATTCCCAATTCCGGCGTTGACACGGAGAAGCATTCCAAAATATCGAGTGCTTTTTTCAGTGTTTTTACTTTTACTTCCTCAGACATAGCAGACTTCCTTTCCACGAAATGCAAATTACAAAAGTTGGGCAAAACCGAATCTATATTTTGTTGCTTCGTTCTCTATTATAGAACATAAGTCTAATATTAAGCAATTGTTCTTTCTTAAAATGCTATAAATTTGCATTTTAAACGCAAAATACGGATTTACATTCTAAAAATCCTGTGCTAAGATGATTTTGCGATCGCATAATATAGAATACCGTTCTAAATATTAGAACAACCGAAAGGTGGAGCAGCATGAAGAGCATCCACAGCGGCATTTGGCCGACGATGGTGACTCCCTTTACGAAAAACAAAGAAATTGACTATCTTGCTGTAGAGAAGCTGATTGACTTTTATCATCAGCGCGGAGTTGCAGGCATATTTGCCGTTTGCCAATCCAGTGAGATGTTTCAACTCGATTTGGAAGAGAAAAAAAGTCTGGCAAAGTTTATTGTGCAGAAGGTTCCGGACGGGATGCAAGTCATTGTCTCAGGCCATACGGCAGAGGAATTAGATGAGCAGGTTCGAGAAGCAGAAGAAATCATGTGTCCCGGAACAGATGCTTATGTGATTTTGCCCAACCGGTTTGCGGCGCCTGATGAGTCGGATGATGTTTTAATTGAAAAAATGGAAGCGTTTTTACGCCGCTTTCCAGACGTTCCGCTCGGCATTTATGAATGTCCGTATCCGTATAAAAGGCTGCTGACGCCCAAAGTGCTCCGCGCATGTGCAGCATCCAAACGTTTCTTGTTTATTAAAGATACGTGCTGCAGCTTGGAGCAAATAGCCGAAAAGTTGCAAATTATTAAAGGAAGCGGCATTAAGTTATTTAATGCCAACAGCGCTACTTTGTTAGAGAGTCTTAAGCTGGGAGCAGACGGGTACAGTGGGGTGATGGCCAATTTTCATCCAGAGCTGTATGCATGGCTCTACCACAATTTCCGGTCTGAGCCGGAAAAGGCGGAAAAACTGCAACAGTTTCTAGGGAGCGGTTCATTGGCGGAGTATCAATACTATCCGGTAAATGCCAAATACAACTTGTCGCTGCAAGGTGTTCCGATGGAAATTAGCAGCAGGGTGCTGGAAGAGGAACTGTTTACGGAATCGAAACGCAAAGAGATCGCTCAGTTGAATGAGCTTTCGGCGATGATAAGAGGAGGTCTATATGGGGATGAAGAAAAATGGAAGCCGATTTATGATGACGCTGGGCTTATCCGGCGTAATGATGTTTAGCTTGCTGACTGGCTGCAGTAAAAGCGAGGAGCTAGGCAATGCCGGCAATACTCCGCTGAAGGAAGTTGACGGCTTGGCTGACGGCGGAATGACGAATCTTGAAGGCTACCCGATTACAAAAGAGCCGATTACGATCAAAGCGGTTATACCGTATAACGCTCTGCGCCCTAATATGGATACGACTGAAATTTGGAAGTATGTTGCTGAAAAGACCAATATCAATGTGGAAGTAGAAGTGTTGAAGGATGCGGAAAAGATCGATTTGATGTTTGCAAGCAATGACTTTCCGGATTTAATTATGGGCGTCGGCATGAATCCCAACCAGATGACCTCTGCCATTGAGGGCGGCGAATTTGTGGAAATGAAGCCTTTGATTGAAAAATATGCGCCAACCTGGAACCGTTTTATGGAGGAACAGAAGCTTGTTTATAACGGCTCATTAGCCGCAAACGGCAAATTATATGGCTTGCCGTACATCGATTTTGCTCCGTTTGACCGCAATCTGCGCGATCAATGGATTATTATGGATTCCTGGCTGAAAGAACTGAAGCTGCCGATTCCCAAAACAACCGAAGAGTTCAAAAATACATTGAAAGCGATTAAAGATAATGCCGGAAAAGGCTCGATTCCAAGTGATGTGATTCCCTATTATTTCTCCTTCGATAATTATGTCGGCGGGCAGATCGATATTTATGGAAGCTTCGGGGTATATATTACGAACGCAGATTATTTATATGTAGCTAATGGCGTCGTAAAAGATCAGTCCACTAATCCATTGATTAAAGAGCCGTTAAAATACTTGCGCGAGTTGTATCAAATGGGATTGATTCCGCCTGAAGTATTCACGGATGATTGGAACACCTATGCTTCAAAAATCAGCTCTATCCCTCCAATTGTAGGCTCCTATCATTCCTATGCGAATAGGCAGCCGGAGCTTGGAACGGCAATGGGGCCACTGGACAGCGGGAACGGCCAGAAGCCGTTCATTAGAAGTCAGGCTTATGTAGCAGGTCCTGCCAATACAGCCGTTATTACGAAAAATAATAAGTATCCTGTAGCGACAGTTCGTTTGATGGAGGCGATTGCGACGGATCTTGAGCTTGAACTGACCGTGAGCAGAGGGGTTAAAGGAACGCTCTGGGATTTTGACAATGAAGGCAAGGCTTATCAGCTTTTCTGGGAGGAATCTCCGGACAAGATGACAGCAAACAGCGGCAAGCTGGGCTTGCATAACTCCTTTGTTGCGCTGAAGGATCAGGACTTCTACGCAAACAAGTGGAAAGAACTTTCTTATGATCAGAAAAACACCAGAGCTTGGGCTTATGAGCATGTGTATAAAGACGCTGTGATGCCGAATGAGATGGTATATGTAGAGGGTGCGCTGGATGCGGACGATGTAAGCATGGTGAATCAGTACAGAACAGATCTTACAAATTACCGCAAAGCGGTGTTCGCTGATTTTATTACGGGCAAGCAGGATATTGACGCGCAGTGGGATGCTTATGTGAAGCAAATGCATAATCTGGGCTTGGAGAAATTCGTCGAGCTGAGGCAGAAGGCGTACGATTTGATGGTGAAATAAAGGAAGGGGCAGTGATCGGGTGAAGGGAAAACCCTTAAGCTTCAGAATCTGGCAAAGCCGGCAGCTATATCTTTTTCTTCTACCTGCCATTGTAATGGTCATCATTTTTAATTATTTGCCGATGTACGGCGTTACGATTGCTTTTAAAGATTTTAAACCGCATTTGGGCATTATCGACAGCCCGTGGGCGGGACTGAAATATTTTGACCGTTTCTTCTCCATGCCCATGTTTACCGTTATTCTGAAAAATACGCTGCTTATTAGCTTCTACATGCTGATCGCAGGCTTCCCGCTGCCTATTCTTCTGGCATTGGCGCTTAACAGTACAAGGAATCAACGATTGAAGAAGCTTGTGCAAACCGTTACTTACGCCCCGCATTTCATCTCTATCGTCATTATTGTCGGGATGGTTAATATCTTTTTCTCGCCTTCGATGGGGATTATCAAAAATCTATTAAATGCAGTAGGGCTGTTCGAAGGCAATCTTGATGTGCTGATGAAAGCCTCCAGTTTTCCGCATTTATATGTTTGGAGCGGTGTTTGGCAGGGGCTTGGCTGGAGCAGCATTATTTATCTCGGTGCCTTGTCCAGTGTCGATCAATCGATGCATGAAGCGGCCATTATTGACGGCGCAAGCAAATTTCAACGCGTGATGAAGATTGACCTGCCGACCATTTTGCCGACAATTGTCATCTTGCTCATTTTGGAATCGGGTACGATTATGAACGTAGGCTTCGAAAAAGCATTTCTAATGCAAAACTCGTTCAATTTGAGCACAAGCGAGATTATTAATACCTATGTATTCAAAATCGGGATTAGGGAAGGGCAATACAGTCTTTCTGCTGCCATAGGCTTATTCAACTCCTGCATTAATTTTATTATGATTCTCTTGGTGAACCAGATCAGCAGAAGACTGGGCCAAGAATCGCTATGGTAGAGGAGGGGAAGGACCGTGCGCCAAGCGATTAAGCAATCCAGGCAGGATAGACTTTATGATTGGTTCAACTATGCGATTTTAACGGTACTGCTGTTAATCGTAGCTTATCCGCTATACTTTGTCGTTATCGCTTCATTTAGCGATCCGAAGCTGGTTGCTACCGGAAGGGTGCTTTTTTGGCCGCAAAGTATTGATTTTAAAGGCTATATGGAGGTGTTGAATTATTCCCCGATTTGGATCGGTTATCGCAATACCTTGATTTATACAACGTTATTTACCGCATTGTCGGTCATGACGAGCCTGCTTGCGGGATATGCGCTATCCCGCAAGGCTTTCCCGGGAAAAGTGCTTATTACAGCCTTTTTATTGTTTACGATGTTTTTCAATGGCGGTTTAATACCAACCTATTTGCTTATGAAGGAAATCGGCTTATATGGCAGCCCGGCCATTATCGTTTTGCTTGGAGCTGTCAACATCACCAATATCATTATCAGCAGAACCTTTATCAAGTCTACAATTCCTGATGAATTGTTCGAGGCCGCGAGCATCGACGGCTGCAGCCACTTTTCCTTCTTTTTCCGGATTGCCTTGCCGGTTTCAAAAGCGCTTATAGCTGTGCTTGTGCTGTTTGCCGCTGTAAGCCAATGGAATTCATGGTTCAATGCGATGATCTATTTGCGGGATCAGAATGTTATGCCGCTGCAGATGGTGCTGCGCGATTTGATTGTCAATCAATCGGCGATGAGTATGGCCTCCGACAGTGCGAATATGGGGGGAGACGCCGCAGCTCAAATCTATTTGGTGGAAGCGATGCGCTATGCTGTTATTATCGTTTCGACCTTGCCGATTATGTGTGTATACCCGTTTGTGCAAAAGTATTTTGTTAAAGGCGTTATGATTGGATCAGTAAAAGGATAAGGGAGTGGCAGCAATGAGAGGATACAATGGATGGAGTTATCGGCCTTACAGCCCGTATGATCAAATTGAAAAACGTTTTTTGCCGTATATTTGCCGCGTAGCGCCTGGCGAAGCAGCGATTGAACTGGAATGGTTTGATGCGTCAGCGGATGACGGCGGTCACCAGCTTTATTTCCGCAAATATAAAACGGACGACGAGTTTATAAAGCAAGAGCTTACGGCGCCAACCTGTACGATCGAGCAATTAGAACCTGACTGCGATTACGAGTTTTATGTTGCCCGCGCTGACGGAAGCGGCAGCAGTGATGTCAGGCTGGCGAGGACAGGCAAACCTGTTGGCACTGTGGTCAATTATCTGCATCCCGATGATGAATGCTATGCCTATTCCGGCCGCAGCTTGTGCAGTCCGTCTATTGTAAAGCTGCCTTCGGGGGCGCTGCTCGCTTCGATGGATGTGTTTGCCTTACAAGCGCCGCAAAATTTAACGTTAATTTATCGTTCTGATGATAATGGCGAGCATTGGCATTTTGTAACCGAGTTGTTTCCTTGCTTCTGGGGCAAGCTGTTCTATCATCGCGATGCGCTGTATATGCTTGCCACCGCAACGGAGTACGGCGATCTGTTAATTGGAAAATCGGCAGATGAGGGAAAGACATGGTCTGCGCCTGTTACAATCATGACCGGGGCAGGAAGCTGGGGCGGCAGAGGGCCGCATAAAGCGCCAATGCCGGTCACCCAGTTGGAAAACAGATTGTATACCGCTATTGACTATGGCTCATGGTCAACCGGCGGACATCGCAGCGGCTTAATTTCGATTGATGCCGATGCCGATTTAATGGTTGCTGAAAACTGGGTTTGCACAGGTTTCCTGCCTTATGATGATTCATGGGAAGGCGCGGCTCCGAAAGGAAAATCAGGCGGAGGTCTTGAGGGCAATGCCGTTGCCGGTCCTGACGGTGAAATTTATAATGTGCTGCGGTACCAAATGGAGGATTATGGAAAAGCATTGGTGCTGAAAGGGAATAAAAACCGTCCCGAGGAGCCGCTGCAATTCCACAGCTTTGCCGATTTTAACGGCGGCAGCAATGCGAAATTCGATCTGCTCTATGACGAGCCATCCGGGGCATATTGGGCGATTGTTAACGAGATTGTGGATGAAAAGACGCCTACTCAGCGCAATGTACTCTCGCTTGCCGTCTCCCGGGACATGCAGCATTTTAAAATTGTCAACAGGCTGCTGGATTACCGTCATGAAAATCCGGCTGATGTCGGCTTCCAGTATGTCAGCTTTTTATTCGACGGCGACGATATTTTATATTTGTGCCGTACGGGGTTCAATCAAGCGAAAAATATGCATGACGCGAACTACTCGACCTTCCATCGCATTGAGCGGTTCAGACAATATTTGCCTAAGGAATAGCAGGGGGAGCGGCAGAAAGCATTTTCCGCCGCTGCGGCGCGAAAGTTAATTATTTTGCAGTTTTTTTAGTAATGAAGGTCAAAATGGAGCGCAAGGATTGCGGCCTGACGTGCCGCGGATCGAGCAGATCCTGCTCCTGCTCCAGCCGTTCCATGATGTTGAGGAGATTAAAGTCGGCGATGGCGACATTGCGCTCTACCTCGGCCCAATGCAGCGGCGTGGCTACAGTTGCCCCTTGTCTTGCCCGCGGCGAGTAAGGGGCAATTATTGTTTTTCCTTTATAGTGTTGCAGATAATCGACATAAATTAAATTGCCGCGATTTTTTTTCAAGCGTTCGATCGTGAACAGATCGGGATATTTGTCAGCCAAATAGTGTCCTACAAACTCGCCGATCTTCCGCAGCTCGTCAAAGGTAAGGTCAGGTACTATCGGCACAATAATTTGAATGCCTGTTGCGCCCGACGTTTTGGGAACAGACTGGATGCCGAGCGAATGCAGCAATTCGCCGACATATGCGGCCGCAGTCATCATACGCGACTCATCTTCCACGGAGGGGTCGAGATCCAGCACCCATTCGGTCGGATAGTCCGGATTGCTTATACGGTCAAAGGAGGCGTGGAATTCCAGGCAGGCCAGATTGCCGAGCCAAAGCATCGTTTGCAGCGAGTCGGCATGGACATAGTGAATATCGCCTTGAACATTGGTGTGAATAAAGGATGGAGCATGAGGCGGACAATTTTTCTGATAGAAGGATTTACCATGTATGCCATCAGGAAAGCGGATCGTCGTCAAATAGCGGTCGCGGCAATATTTCATAATCCACGGCGACAATTCCGCAAGCTTTTGCAAAAATAGCGCTTTGGTAATATTCATCTCGGGCCACAGCAGCTTGCCGGGATTGCTGACTGCCAGTTCCTGCCCGTTAACGGTGATGGTGCCTTTTGCCCTTCTGCTCATGTTGCCTGCTCCTTTGTCAAAAAGGTAACTAATTTGGGATGGCGGATTTGTCCCGATTCGGTTATTTGCAGTCCAGTAACCCGGCAGCGGAAAGAAACGGGCAGCCACTGAACTGTTTCCCGTTTCAGGTCCGCCGGCAGCACGGGGAAGGGGCATGGCAGGTTAGCCGGGGAAGCTTGCTTGAAGGTTGCCGCCAACACCTGGCGCATAGCCTCCGTCAACCCGAGAGAGACAGAGCCGATATAGCCGCCATGCAATGCCATGATGAGACTGGCTACCCGCTGCTCCCGCCATTTGAGCCCGACGATGTCGACATCGAGCAGGAGAGCGGTCTTTTTTTTGAAGCAATCGCGATGCTTTTTGCCCTCCCGGTACGGTGCGGACAACCGCTTGCTGACCACGCCTTCCCAGTGATGCTTGGCAGCCCACTCCCATATTGCCTGGCCATCGGGAAGCAGATCGGTGACAAACATGAAGTGATACGGTTGACGGAACTTGTTGTTCAGTCTGCGGTAACGCTCACCATATGGCAAAGACCGCAAGTTTTCGCTGCCCTCTTCGAGCAAGTCGAAAAGCACGTATGCGAAGCTGCCGGCAGGCGCCTCCGCCGCGAAGCGGGCATTGTTGACTCCAGGAAGCAGCGCAGGCGGCGAGGAGGAAAGCGGCACCCTGCCCCCACGCTGTAAAACACGCTGAAATTGCGGCTTTGTTCCATCCCACCAAATCAATTCGCCATCGAGCAGACAGGTGCCGATTGCCGGGGCAACGGCGGAAATCTGCCGAAATAATTCCGGATATCGCTCATTTAAAAGCGTTAAATTTCGCGAAAACAGCTCCACAGGACGATTGCTATTGGGCGCAATGCGGGCAAGCATGCGAAAGCCGTCCCATTTTAGCTGATAGCCCCAATCATCCCCCTCGGGCAGCAGCTCAGCCGAAATGGGAATCATCGGACCGGTAAGCGGAGCGCGAAAAGCGAGAGCAGCGCTCTCGCTTGAGTTGAGGCGGCCATGATCCTTGTCTGACTTCATCAGGATACCGACTCCTTCTTCGTTCCGCCCTTCGCTGTTCGGGTACGCTGCGCACCGGCTTCATTAGCCCCGCCAGCAGCTGCGCCACCTGTACCTTCCGGCGTTGACGGATCCGTCGGCGTTACCCGAATCGATTCCAGGCTGGCTTGCAGCGCGGCCATCAGATCCATCACCTGGGTTGGCTGCTGCTCTGGCGCTACTTTAATATCCTCACCGGCAATTTTATGCTGTATCAGATCAAGCAGGCGGCCGCGGTAATCATCCGTATACTTCGCCGGCTCAAATGCGGTTGACAGCTGTTCGATCAGCATGCGGGCCATTGCCAGCTCCTTATCCCGGACTGAGATCTGCTCCGGCAGGCCGGGAACCTGCCCGATAGCGCGAATTTCATCAGGGTAAAAGATCGTCTCGATCACAAGACAATTTTCGATTGTGCGAATGGCGGCCAAGGAGCTTTTGGACCGGATCGAAATTTTGGCAATCCCTATTTTGCCCGATTGGCGCATCGCTTCTAACAGCAAGTTGTAGGCGTTGCCCCCGGCCTGATCAGGGGAAAGAAAGTATGTTTTTTGAAAATAAATCGGATCGATTTCATGCAAATCGACAAAATCCAAAATTTCAATCGTTTTGGTAACATTTTCGTTAAGCTGCTCAAGCTCATCCTTTTCAAACAGCACGAAGTGTCCCTTTTCATATTCATAGCCCTTCACAATTTCTTCCCATTCCAGCTCTTTTTCGCAAGTATTGCATTTGCGAACATAAGCGACTGGCGTTCCACAGTCCCGGTGAATAAGCCTTAGTGAAATATCTTTATCCTCTGTGGCCGAAAACATTTTGACAGGAACATGTACGAGGCCGAAGCTGATGGCTCCCTTCCAAACAGTATGCATGAAATTTAGCCCTCCTTAGTGGTTTTAGCCCGCGATCTTCTCAAGTTCAGGTTATGTTACAAGCTTTCCCTAAATGCATGAAATTCAGTCGAGTCGGGCATATTTTCGATGAGTGGCTTTTTTAAAATATAAGAAAGTATAAGTTTCACCTTATACAGAGCTTATATTTCTAAGGGAAGAAACTTGCCTCGCACTAAGGACGGCATCAGCCGTTTCTTCTTGGGTTTGGTTCAGCTAAAGGAGGATATGCATAAATGGATAACAATAAACGGCAAAACGGGTCTGTGGAATCGGAGCAGGACGTGAAGGACGAGGGTCGCGATGATTATTTTATGGATATTGACCGCATGATCAATGAGGGGCTCGGAGGCGGACAGGTTACTGTTCATAACGGGAAAATTACCGATTCAACGACGGATACGATGGATAACTACGAGGGCAATGACGTGACTAAATAGACGTCGGTGTCAGCCTCCACCGCTGCTTCGGCGGCGTGGAGGTACAACCTATCTTTATCGTACTGCTCTGCTAAAATGTACAAGCGAAAAGATGTGAAATAGTAAGAAAAGAATATGAAAAAGCGAGACAAAGAGCTATTCTACTTTAAAAATCACCCCAAACCAAGTATAATGAAATTATTAGCATTAAAATTGGGGGGGAGTTATGCCGAAACATCAGCATCATAAATTGCCTAAGCTGGAGATGTTACGTCGTATTGTTTTTTTGACTGTCGGAGCGGTGCTTGTATCGGTCGCTTTGGAAATTTTTTTGGTACCAAATAAAATCATAGATGGCGGTATTGTCGGCGTTTCGATCATTGTCGCTCATTTAACGGATCTGCCGCTCGGACTTTTTCTATTTTTGCTCAACCTTCCTTTTCTTATCCTCGGCTATAAACAAATCGGCAAGACCTTTGCTCTATCTACCTTGTACGCGGTTACTATTATGTCCATCGGCACCACCTTGCTGCACCCGGTCGCTCCTTTAACGTACAGCACTTTTTTGGCGCCTGTAGTCGGCGGCGTTATTCTCGGTATCGGGGTAGGGCTGGTCATCCGTTTTGGCGGGTCGCTTGACGGTACGGAAATCGTGGCCATCCTGTTCAGCAAGAAGATGCCCTTCTCGGTCGGGGAAGTCGTCATGTTTATCAACCTGTTCATTCTCGGCAGCGCCGGCTTCGTCTTTTCTTGGGATAGCGCGATGTATTCGCTCATTGCCTATTATATTGCCTTCAAAATGATCGATATTACGATCGAAGGCTTCGATGAGTCGAAGGCAGTGTGGATCATAAGCGAGGAAGCGAAGGAGATCGGCGATGCCATTATGAGCCGTCTCGGACGGGGTGTCACTTATCTGCATGGTGAGGGCGGCTTTACCGGAGGGGCTAAGCGCGTAATCTTCTGCGTCATTACGAGGCTAGAGGAAGCCAAGCTGAAGTCGATTGTGCATGAGCTTGATCCGGCGTCATTTTTGGCGGTTGGCAATATTCACGATGTCAAGGGCGGGCGCTTTAAAAAGCGCGATATCCACTAAGTGAGACCGTTGGGAGCCTGCTTCAGGCCTCAACGGTTTTTTGTTGATTTATAGCATTTATAATTTTCACTCGATAAATTCTATAAAATTTCAGGGGAAGAAACTTGCCTCGCGCCAAGGTTGGCGTCAGTCGTTTCTTCTCAATTGGCCGATTTGTTGCGGCTTTCTGGACTGACCGATATAATAGATGCAATAGGTAAGCAGCGGACAAGTAGGAGGAGACCGGCACTGGATGAATTCGCAAGTATTCGGCATTGGACAGAGGGGCGCCAATCAGCGGAATGGCTGAGGCGGCAAGGTGTTGTGTGCGGGATTGGCGATGATACGGCCGTCATTGACCCGCAGACGGCGCCGGCAGACAGCACGACATCGTGGCAATGGCTGATGACGATGGATACGATGGTAGAGACGATCCATTTTAATGAAGTGACGATGGGGGAAGCGGATATCGGGTGGAAGGCGCTGGCGGCCAACATTAGCGATATTGCTGCTATGGGGGGCATCCCCCGGCATGCGCTGGTGTCTGTCAGCGTACCGCGTTCGTGGGGAGCGGATCGGATGCGCCGGCTCTATGACGGGCTGTACGCCTGCGCGCAGCAATATAATGTGGCGATTATCGGCGGAGACACGACGGCTGCCCCGGCGCATCTGGTGCTGTCCGTTACGGTAGCCGGCGTAATTGAGCAGGGCAAAGCGATTACGAGAAGCGGCGCCCGCCCGGGCGACGCAATCTTTGTGACCGGGCTGCCCGGAAGATCGGCGGCAGGCTTGCACTGGCTTACCGCCATGGCTGAGCGGGAGCGGAAGCGGCCGATTCCGCTTGCCGCCGCCCGGGAGGCGGAAGTGGAAGGGCTCGTTGCCGCGCACCGCCGCCCGCAGCCATCTGTGGAAGCCGCCCGCCTGCTGGCCGCCCGGGGGACAGTGACTTCACTTAACGATGTCAGCGACGGCGTTGCCAGCGAAGCGTGGGAGATCGCGCAGGCCTCCGGCGTGCAGCTGCGCTTTCGGCAAGATCGATTGCCGATAAGCGGCAGTATGGCCGCCTATGCCGGCCGGGCAGGAGCAACTGCGGAGGAGTGGTTTTTTTACGGCGGCGAGGACTATGTGCTGCTGGGCACAATTGCCAGCGACGATGCAGGCGCGGCCAAGGAGGCGCTGAATGACGAGGGGATCCCCTTTTTTGTCATTGGGGCAGTTGAGGCCGGGGAAGCGGCAGTCACAATGGATTGCCAGCTGCAATCCGGCCCGCGGCGGATCGCGCTTGAGGCCCGCGGCTACAATCATTTTGCGTAGGGTGGAGAAGCTATGGATAATACAGAGACATATGTATGGCAGACGGACACAGAGGCCGGAACGGTAGAGCTGGCACAGCGGATTGCAGCATGGGCTGAGCCGGGGACGGTCATTGCGCTGGATGGCGATCTGGGCGCCGGCAAGACCCGTTTTTCACAAGCCTTCGCAAGGGCGATCGGCATTATGGACGTTGTAAATAGTCCCACCTTTACGATTATTAAGGAATATGAAGGCGCTCGCCTGCCTTTTTATCATATGGACGTTTATCGTTTGTCGCTGGAGGAGGCGGATGAACTGGGGCTCGACGATTATTTTTTCGGCGATGGCGTCACGATCGTCGAATGGGCGAGCCTGATTCGCGAATTGCTGCCTGCGCAGCGATTAGAGCTATACATTGAGCATCTGGGCGGCGAAGCCCGCCGCATCCGGCTGCGGGGAATCGGAGCGCCCTATGCAGCATGGTGCCAACAACTCGAAGTTATGGGAGTCGAAAGGGAATGAGAGAACAAGAGCAGCAACGCGCCGAGCCGACTGTGCTGGCACTAGATACCTCAACCGCCTCAATGGCAGCGGCGCTTTTGCGCGGCGGCGAAATTGCCGGCAGCGTGCAGTCGCTGGCTGAACGGAATCACTCGGTGCTGACGGTGCCCAAGTTGAAGGCATTGCTCGATGAGTGCGGAGTAGAGCCAGAGGAGCTGGACGGCATTGCAATCGGCAAAGGCCCCGGCTCGTATACAGGAATGCGAATTGCGGTAACGGTCGGGAAGACGCTGGCATGGGCGTGGCAGAAACCGGTTGTGGGGATATCGAGCCTGGAGGCGCTGGCCTACGGAGCAAGGATGGCAGCGGCGGCGCATGATCCAGACTGCACTTCGGACTGGTTCATTCCGATCATGGACGCGCGCCGCGGACAAGTCTACACCGCTTTATTTGCAGCACGGCCGGATGGAAGCTGGGAGAGAAAGGCACATGACGGCATCCGGCTAATGCGGCAGTGGATCGATCAATTGGCAGAACGTCTTGACGATATGGGAGCCGGCAAGCACCGGTTATGGCTGACAGGCGATCTGTCCTTGCATGAGCAGGAAGCGGCGCGCTTGCAGGAGTTGGCGGCACAAGCTGCTTCGCAGAATGTAGCCGTAAGCTTGTTCCCTTTTGCGATGGAAGGGGCTGCGGTAGCCCGGCTGGGAGCGGAGCGGCTGCTGCGCGGCGAGCGGGATGAGACGCATTTGTTCGTACCGAACTACACGCAGCTTGCAGAAGCGGAAGTGAAGCTAAAGGAAAAATTGGCGGAAGGCAAGGGAGTAGAGCGATCATGACGACAACTGATCAATCACGGATTATGTTGCGTAATATGACTCTCGCGGATGTTTCTGCCATTGTGGCCATTGAAGAGGAAGCTTTTACGAGCCCTTGGACTGAGGAGGCATTCGTTAAGGAACTGACTCAAAATCATTTTGCCCGCTATATGGTGATGGTCGACGATGGCGAGATTATCGGTTATGGCGGTATGTGGGTCATTATAGATGAAGCGCATGTGACCAATATTGCTTTGCGGCCGGCTTACCGCGGACGCGGTCTCGGGGATCGGCTGCTCTCCGAACTGCAGCAGGCGGCTGTAAAGTCGGGCGCGGCGCGGATGACGCTGGAAGTGCGGGCGAGCAATGAAATTGCCCAGCGGCTGTATCGCAAGAAAGGCTTCGAAGCTGCAGGCGTGCGGCCGGGCTATTACTCCGATAATATGGAGGATGCTATCATTATGTGGGCGCAGCTTGAGCGGGCAGGGATGGAGAATAACGATGACAACGAATGAATTGATTATGGCGATCGAAACAAGCTGCGACGAAACTTCAGTCGCAATTGTACGCGGCGGCCGTGAAATATTAAGCAATCTGGTCGCCAGTCAAATTGAGACGCATGAGCAGTTTGGCGGCGTCGTGCCGGAGATCGCCTCGCGCCAGCATGTTGAGGCGATTACGATTACGATGGAGAAGGCGGTGGCGGAGGCAGGAATCGGCCTGCGGGATTTGTCGGCGATCGCAGTTACGCAAGGGCCAGGGCTTGTCGGTTCGCTGCTTGTCGGTATAGTTGCCGCCAAAAGTCTGGCGATGGCGCTTGATTTGCCGCTGATCGGCACCCATCATATTGCCGGGCATATCTATGCAAACCGGCTGGTGCAGGAGCTGGTCTATCCGAGTGTAGCCTTGGTTGTTTCCGGCGGGCATACCGAGCTGGTCGTTCTGGAGCGGGAAGGCGTGTTCCGGATTATCGGCCGCACGCGCGACGACGCTGTTGGCGAAGCCTATGACAAAGTGGCGCGGGCGTTGAAGTTTCCGTATCCGGGCGGGCCGCATATCGACCGGCTGGCGCTTGATGCCGATGACGAAATTGAGCTGCCGCGCGCATGGCTGGAGACGGATTCGTACGATTTCAGCTTTAGCGGGCTGAAGTCGGCTGTGCTGGCTGCAATCAATCAAGCGCAGATGAAGGGCGAGCCGCCAATGCGGGCAGCGCTGGCCCGCGGTTTTCAAGCATCGGTTATCGATGTGCTTGTGACCAAGGCGCTGCGCGCTGTTCATGCAGAAGGGGCGCGGCAGCTGCTGCTTTGCGGCGGTGTTGCTGCCAACCGCGGCCTGCGTGCCTCGCTTGGGGCCCGCTGCGAAGCGGAAGGGGTGCCGCTGCTAGTGCCGCCGCTGTCGTTATGTACGGACAATGCGGCGATGATTGGCGCTGCCGCCCATCTGAAGTGGAAGCATGGGCAGTTCAGCTCGCTCGACCTGAAAGGCGAGCCGATGCTGTCACTGGAAGATTGGTCGGTGTGAGGCGAAAAGCCGTTATTTTGTTTGTTGCCGCTGGCGACAAAACAAGATAACGGCTTTTTTCGCTTGGCTGGCTGGCTGGTCTGTAGGACTGATGGACGATGGGGAGGCGGCGGCGGCTAAATTGTTGCACAAAATGCACGTCTGTTGATTATCCCAAAAAAACTAACTGGATTTTATGTAGGTATATACGCCAAAAACAGACGATTTTGCAGTCTAACTGGATACATCCAGCTAGTTTGGGCCAAATCGAGTCTATCCCTCTCTAACTCCCATTCTAACTGTAGGTTTTCCATCTAGTCCGGCTATCTAACGAACAAAACATAAAACGAACTGTAGAAAATCCATTTAGTCGGCCAATATGAATAAACTCCCAGTAAAATAGAGCTACAAACCAAAACCCATATTGCGGTACATCAACAGCCTTGCACAAAACACAACATTTTAAGCTCATTATGCTGAAATGTTCGAAAATGTTGCGCGGATTGCAACAATCTATCCCTTCAAAGCGCCCATAGAATCCGAATTGTGGTATTTTGTACAACAATTCGGCAGATCAGTAACTTTCGAGGGCTGATTGTTGTATAACGTGCAACATTTGGGCGGACTTGCTGCCGCTCTCTCGCGGACACTGAGTCCGTTATTTCGGCAAACAGCAGGCAAAAAGAAGGTTTGGCGGACACACGGATGCTGTCGATTTTCTGAGGACTATTTGCCGCAGAAGCGGGCAACTGTGAGCCATGTGGACATACGATCCGTTATTTGTCGATTTTGCTGGGGTGCAGCGGCGAATTTGAGGCTTATAACGGATCTACGGTCCGTGAGCAAGCCGTTTTTGCTGTTTTGTTCACAGATAACGGATCCATGGTCCGCGTGCAGTCCGCTTCGCCCATGCTTGCTTAAGGAACCGCAGCAGATGTTGATGCTCACGATTCGGTACGCATCTTTAACTGGTACTCCTAGGGTGCTGTCACCAAATGAGTGCTATTGAGTATAAGTTATCCACAAAAGCGGGCGTGTTGTGAATAATTGAGTGAAAGCCGCTAAATCCGGGCATGTGCCATGTGCGCAACAGCGGGATAAGTTTTTCACAGCCCTTTGTGGATAATGTGGATAATGGGTGTAAATGCGAGGTGTCATTTTCGCAAGGGGCTTGATATTCATGAATGTCTTGTAAATAGCGGGATAGAGAATTGTCAATAGAGCCAGAATTGCATAACAATTTACCCAAAGATGTGGATAACTCTGTGGATGGAGTGGATAGATGTCGGGATGACGGATCGAGGTTGTTAATAATTGTATATATAAGTGTGGAAAGGAAGAAAAAAGGCTGTTCCTGGTTATGTGTGACATAACTTAAGAACAGCCTTTCATTTTGTTAGAGAAGCAATTGCTCCCAATTCTCATAAGCTTGCTGCAGCGCAGCCTGATGCGTGTCGATTGCAGTCTGAATTTCCTGTACCCGAATATAGTCATTAAAAATATCAGGCTCAGTGAGCTGCTGCTCCAATTTGCCGATCTCTGCTTCCAGGCGGGCAATTTCCTGTTCAAGCTGCTCCTGCTTGCGCTGCCTGTTGCGTTCATCACGCTTGGCCTGTTTGTCAGCCTCATATGTCGAAGGAGCGGGAGAATCAGGAATGACAGCAGCTTTTCCCGATTTTCCTGATGGCAGCGAAACCGATTCTAACGCCATTTCTTCGTTTTCACGTTTTTTCTCGATCATTTCGTCATAATTTCCCAGGAAATGATTGATCCCATCCGGAGTCAGTTCGACAATCCGTTCAGCCATCTTGTTCAGGAAGTAGCGATCGTGGGAAATGAATAGCAATGTTCCTTCATAGTCCAGCAGCGCAGCTTCAAGCACTTCCTTGCTATAAAGATCCAAATGGTTGGTCGGTTCGTCCAATATTAACATATTGGCATTCGCCAGCATTAGCTTGGAAAGCGAGACACGCGCTTTTTCTCCCCCGCTTAAAGCGCTTATTCGCTTCTGAACATCGTCGCCGCTAAATAAAAAGTTGCCGAGAACAGTGCGAATCCTCACTTCCTCCAGTCCGGGATAGGCGCTCCACAGCTCCTCCAGCACGGTATTGGACGGATTCAGCGTCGTATGCTCTTGATCGTAGTAGCCGATCTTCACGTTCGTCCCCCAGCGAATGGAACCATGCTGAACGGGCTGCTCCCCGACAAGCGCCTTAAGCATGGTCGACTTGCCAATTCCATTCGGGCCGATGAGCGCAACATTTTCACCGCGCTCCAGACGAAAGCTGGCATGATGAAAAAGAGGCTCAGGCTGGCCTGCGAATTGGATCGATAAATCTTCAACATCAAGGACGTCGTTGCCGCTCTGCCGTTCAATTTCAAATGAAAAATGCGCTTTTTTCAAGCTGCCCGCCGGCTTGTCCAGCCGGTCCATTTTTTCAAGCGCTTTTCGTCTGCTTTGCGCCCGCTTTGTTGTAGAAGCGCGGACAATGTTGCGGCGAATGAAGTCCTCCATGCGCGCTATTTCTTCCTGCTGCTTCTCAAATTGCTTCATTTGCGATTCAAATTCCGCTGCCTTCAAGTCGATAAAACGGCTGTAGTTGCCCGTATAACGCTTGGCGGCATGCCGCTCGATCTCTACAATCGTCTGCACTACAGCATCGAGGAAGTAACGGTCATGGGAGACGACCAGAACGCCGCCGGGATAGCTGCGCAAGTAATCCTCCAGCCAAGTCAATGTGGCAATATCCAGATAGTTGGTGGGCTCATCCAGCATTAGCAAATCGGGAGCCTGCAGCAAAATGCGGGCGAGCGCCAGCCGGGTCTTCTGTCCGCCGCTTAGCGTCGAAATGACTGTATCTGGCGGGAATTGTCCAAAGCCCATGCCATGCAGCACGCTGCGAATGCGGGTGTTGATTTCAAAACCGCCATTTTGCTGGAACCAATCGGTCAGCCGGGCATAGCGCTCCAGCGTCTCCTCATACTGCTGAGCATTTTGCTGCCACTCTGGGTCGGCAATTTTGTGCTCCAATGAGCGCAATTCAGCTTCTGCTTCGAAGAGATGGGCAAATACTGCACGCATTTCTTCTTCTATTGTAAGGTCTGACTGGAGGGCGCTCGTTTGAGCCAAATAACCAATCGTCGTTTCCTTTGCTTTATAGATCGAACCAGAGTCTGCCGACAGCTCGCCTGCTAAAATTTTGAGCAGGGTTGACTTGCCCGCGCCATTGACGCCTACCAATCCAACTCGTTCACGAGGCTGAATTTGAAAGGTGATGGAGGAAAGAATAGGTTGAGCGGCGTAGTTTTTGGATAAATTCGAAACTTGCAGTAACATTGAAACATCAAGCCTCCAAAAATACCAGTCTGCCTCTAGTGTACAGAAAGAAGCGGAAAACGACAATGCTCCTTGTCTCTTGTCGATTAACATTGTTGCCCAGCCATTGGCGAAATATGGGCAACAGTGGTAAACTAGGGGGGATAGCAGAGGAGAGGAAAGTTGAGCTGGATGAGAATAACCAACCAGGAGTTGAGTGCGGTGAAGCGTCAAGTGCGTGACGCGGCTGCCGAGAAGCGCAGTGCTATTCAGGAGGCGGAGCGGGCTGTATGGTCTGCCGCAGCCTGCCGCTATGCCATTGAACTGCTGGAGCAGCGCAATGTTCAATGCTTCGCGGTCTATGCTGCCTTTCGTTCTGAACTGGAGACGCGCAGCCTGATTGAATGGGGCTGGGATCGCGGGATTACTGTTCTCCTGCCGCGCACTTGGCCGAAGCAAGGGAGAATGGAGTTCTATGAGGCGAAAGGCTGGCCTATGCTAAAAAAAGGCAGTTATGGCCTGCTTGAGCCGGACCCCGAGCAGGCTGCCGCATTCGACATCGCGACGGGGCAAATTGATGTCGTTTTTGTACCAGGGCTCGCCTTTGATCGCCGCGGCGGCCGGCTGGGCTATGGCGGCGGTTACTATGACCGCTTCCGCAGGCGGATGGCCGGTGCTGATGGGCAGCGGGTATCGCAGCCGCCCTGGATTGGATTATTCTTTACTATACAAGAAATCGATGAAGTGCCGATGGATTCCCACGATTGCTGGCTGGATGGAATCATTACCGAATCCGGTCTGAGGCTGCCAAACCAAGCAGGTAAGCGAGGCGAAGGGGAAACCAGGCAGGCGTAACGCATTTCAGTGTATTGGCTATAGCGGACTATTTTCACAGGTGATTGGGGGAGCATACTCATGCGGTGGAAAGTGGCGTTGTTAACAGCAAGCGATAAAGGGTCGCGCGGCGAGCGGGAGGATACGAGCGCGCAGGTGATCCGGGAGTTGATGGAGGAGGAGCTAGGCGGCGATATTGTTGATTATCGCATTGTGCCGGACGAGCAGGATGAGATTATGGCAGCCTTGATCGAGATGACGGATTATTACAAGGCCGATCTCGTCATTACCACAGGAGGCACGGGACTTGCGCCAAGAGACATTACTCCAGAGGCAACGATGAAGGTTATCGAGCGGGTTGTTCCCGGACTGGCGGAAGCGATGAGAATGGGAGCGATGGCAAAGACAAGACAGGCGATGCTGTCACGGGGCATCTGTGGCATAAGAGGCCGTTCGTTAATCATAAACCTGCCCGGCAGTCCAAAGGGCGTGCATGAAAACTTGATGGCGATCATGGATCAATTGCCTCATGCACTCAGCATATTGTCCGGCCGCTTGGGCGAACATGACGAGTAAGCGGCATAAAAGCCAGCGAAGATTGGCACCGATTTTGTTTATGCGGTCAATCATTTAGGCCATTAGTAACCGGTGCGGGCCACGCGTGAAATAAAGTTAAATAATTGTTAATGAAATAGACTATTTGCTAGCCCAGGATTGTGATATGATACATATAGCTGGAAGGCTGTCCGTCGTTAAGGACTGCCCCATGGAAAAACCGATTATGGAGTGCCAGGATGCGTCATGCTTGAACCGCAAAATCGTGTCATGTGCTGATTTGCATACTGGCGGAGAGGCCATATACAGAGATATGTTGTTACCAGTCTTGGATAAGGCGGTTGGCTTAATTGTTAATCGTCAAGCAGTACTCATGAGAAAAAATGATTAGGAGGAAAAATTATGTTGAGTGGTATTGGTGCGACAGGTGTTATTTTGATCGTATTAGTTGCTTTGCTGCTCTTTGGCCCGAACAAGCTGCCAGAATTGGGACGCGCATTTGGCCGGACGTTAAAAGAATTTAAAGCAGGTGCCAAGGATCTGATGGATGACAGCGGCAAGGAGCAAAAGGATGCAAATCGGGTTGAAGTAAATCACAGCGTTGCAGACAACCAAGCTGTCAATAAGCGGCTCCCGGAGTAATCGGGGTACGCTTTTTTTGGTCGGGTAAGCAGCAGCAGGGACGAAGCTAGCACGCAAAAAGATGAAAGCGATTTTGCTCTCTACCTGCATCAAGGAGGGGGATCATGAGCAATTCTGAAGAAGCGAAGTCTTCGTCCACTGAGCGGGCGATGCCTTTGTTTGATCATATCGGCGAGCTTCGCCGCAGATTAATTGTCGTACTGGCCGTACTGGTCATTGGCCTGGTTATCGGACTTGTATTTGCGAAGCCGGCGTATGAGTATTTGATGGAACAAGAGCCTGTAAAAAATTTTCCGCTGCACGTGTTCTCATTATGGGACGGGATTGGCATTTATATGAAGTTCGCTTTTGTAATTGCCCTAATTCTCGTGATTCCGGTGGCCTTTTATCAGGTTTGGGCATTTGTTAAGCCTGCATTGAAGGAAAATGAGCAGCGGGCAGCGCTTGGCTTCGTGCCGTTGGCTTTAATATTATTTCTTGGCGGTCTCTCCTTTTCTTACTTTGTCGTGCTGCCGATGGCCTTTAATTTTACGACAGAGGTGGCCAGGACACTGAAATTGGAAGAAACATATGGCATCACGCAGTATTTCGCCTTTATGTTTAACATTCTTATTCCAGTATCCTTGCTGTTTGAATTGCCGATCGTCATAATGTTTTTAACGAAACTGCGGATCCTTACCCCAACGAGGCTGCGCAAAATGCGCCGGCTTGCTTATTTCATTCTCATTATAGTGGGAACGATGATTACACCGCCGGACATTATTTCGGACTTGCTTGTGGCCATTCCGCTAATTGTACTGTATGAGATCAGCGTGTTCTTGTCAGGGATCGTCTATCGCAAGCAGCAAGCGGCGGATGAGGCATGGGAGAAGCAGTTCGGTACTGAACTTACTTAAATGAGCAGGGCTGGTGTCAGCAGATGGAAGGCTGTTGCATACCAGCCCTTTGTCTCGTTTCACGTGAGGGCAGCTTGCGCCCAAAGTTAAGAAAACTGTAAAATTGATGTGATTTCATAATGAACCACTTGAAATTCACCTATAAAATCGGTATTATAAAAAAAGGTTATTAGCACTTAACTGATGTGAGTGCTAATAAAAAATTAAGTATTGAATTTTAAAGGAGGCTATTTTCATGATCAGACCTTTGGGTGAGCGCGTATTGATCGAACCGATCGCGAAAGAAGAAACAACTGCTAGTGGCATCGTGTTGCCGGATTCGGCAAAAGAAAAGCCGCAAGAGGGCGTAGTTATCGCAGTTGGAAGCGGCGCGGTCAAGGACGGCGTACGTATTGCGCTTGAAGTGAAGGAAGGCGACCGCGTATTGTTTTCCAAATATGCAGGTACTGAAGTGAAATACGAAGGCAAAGAGCTTTTGATTATGAAAGAAAGCGATATTCATGCAATTTTGGGCTAATTAAAGACCCGAAATTCGATATAGACGATCGTATTTTGTACTTAGATTAGGCTAGAAGATAATTATTATTCGGGAGGGTATTCAAACATGGCTAAAGAAATCAAGTTTAGTGAAGACGCTCGCCGCGCGATGCTGCGCGGGGTGGACACGCTTGCTGACGCAGTTAAAGTAACGCTCGGTCCAAAAGGCCGCAACGTTGTATTGGAGAAAAAATTCGGCAGCCCGCTGATCACGAATGACGGCGTGTCGATCGCGAAAGAAATCGAACTGGAAGATGCATTCGAAAATATGGGTGCTCAACTTGTTAAAGAAGTCGCAACCAAAACAAATGACGTAGCTGGTGACGGTACGACTACGGCAACTGTATTGGCACAAGCGATGATTCGCGAAGGCTTGAAAAACGTAACTGCTGGCGCAAACCCTATGGTTATCCGCAAAGGGATCGAAAAAGCCGTTCGCGCAGCAGTAGAAGAGCTTAAATCGATTGCGAAGCCAATCGAAGGCAAACAATCGATCGCTCAAGTTGCAGCTATTTCCTCCGGTGATGACGAAGTAGGCGAACTGATCGCTGAAGCGATGGAGAAAGTCGGCAACGACGGCGTTATTACTGTAGAAGAGTCCAAAGGCTTCGCTACTGAGCTTGAAGTGGTTGAAGGTATGCAATTTGACCGCGGCTACGTTTCCCCGTACATGATTACTGATACGGACAAAATGGAAGCTGTACTGGACAATCCATATATCCTGATCACTGACAAAAAAATCACGAACATCCAAGAAATCCTGCCAGTGCTGGAAAAAGTGGTTCAATCCGGCAAGCAATTGCTGATTATCGCTGAAGATATCGAAGGTGAAGCACAAGCGACAATCATCGTCAACAAACTGCGCGGCACATTCACTTGCGTTGCTGTTAAAGCACCAGGCTTCGGCGACCGCCGCAAAGCGATGCTGCAAGATATCGCTGCATTGACTGGCGGTCAAGTGATTACAGAAGAGCTTGGTCTGGAGCTGAAATCGACTTCGATCGAGCAGTTGGGTTCCGCTCGCCAAATTCGCATTACGAAAGAAAACACAATCATCGTTGACGGCAGCGGCGACAAGTCCGACATCGATGCTCGCGTTAACCAAATTCGCGCTCAACTGGAAGACACCACTTCCGATTTCGACCGCGAGAAACTGCAAGAGCGTCTGGCGAAATTGGCTGGCGGCGTAGCAGTTATCAAAGTTGGCGCGGCTACAGAAACAGAATTGAAAGAGCGCAAGCTTCGCATCGAGGATGCTCTGAACTCTACTCGCGCAGCAGTAGAAGAAGGTATCGTATCCGGTGGCGGTACAGCGCTTGTGAACGTATATAAAGCTGTTGCAGCTGTTCAAGCTAATGGCGACGAGCAGACTGGCGTAAACATCGTATTGCGTGCCCTGGAAGAGCCAGTGCGCACAATCGCAGCGAATGCAGGCCAAGAAGGCTCTGTCATCGTTGAGCGCCTGAAAAACGAAAAAGTCGGCGTAGGCTACAACGCAGCTTCCGGCGAGTGGGTAAATATGTTTGAAGCTGGTATCGTTGATCCGGCTAAAGTTACTCGCTCCGCACTGCAAAACGCTGCTTCCGTAGCGGCAATGTTCCTGACAACAGAAGCTGTTGTTGCCGACAAACCTGAGCCGAAGGGCGCAGGCGGCGCTGGAATGCCTGATATGGGCGGAATGGGTGGCATGGGCGGAATGATGTAACCAATACATCAAAAAGCCTATAATACCAAGGAAAACGGGACCTTTCGGGGTCCCGTTTTTGCGTAAAGGTCACAAAAAGGTCACAAATCTTGCGAGGCGGCTTTCTTCAGAAGATCAGAGAAGGCAGTTTTTACTTTCGTAGAAGCGTCTTGTTCCATCTTTCGTGTAACGTGTGTATAGATCTGCAGTGTTGTCTTCGGATCATCGTGACCGACCCGAGCCATGATCGTGGCCAGATCGACGCGGGCTTCTGCTAACATACTGATGTGTGTATGACGAAAGATATGAGATGTGGCATGCTTCCGGATGCTTGTCTTCCGTAAAATACACCATTAGCCACGTGTTTATATACTATTGGATAACCGTTGTCATGTGCGAATACAAAATTGCCGTCATGGTATTCAGGGAGCAGGTGTCGTGTCGCCATTATTAACTTTTTCTGCATCTTGTAATGGGTTTGGAGCATCTTCACAATAGATTCATCAACATCAAATACGCGAATTGAACCTTCTGTTTTCGGTGGGAGCAGCTCATATTCCCGCATGTTGTTATTCTCGTTGTACATGGTCTTCGTAATTCGGATACGGTTCGAATCAAAGTTTAGATCTGTCCATTTAAGGGCAAGTACTTCACCAATTCTTGTTCCCGTGAAGGCGAGCAGATAAAACATTTCCTTATCCAAGTCCAGACCTTCGGTCAACTCGTGATTCTCGAAATACTTCTCTTCGATCGGATTGGCTTCGATTTCCTCGACAGTCCGCCGCCTAACAGGGATTTTAACGCCGGTAGCAGGGTTATCCTTCCGGTATTTCTCCTTTACGGCATGCTTATAAATTAGGTTCGCAGTTACGTGGACGCCTTCAATAGTAGACTTCGAATAGTCTTCGTCGAACAATGTATTTAAGATTTTTTCGTGGTTCTTGTGTGTGATTTTATTGATCATCATTTGTCCGATATATGAATTGAGTGTGGCGATTGAATTCCTGCGCAGCCGGATCGTGTTCGGCTTTACACCGGTCCTTTTATACGTCTCCAGCCATTCCTCCGCGACCTGTGAAAAGGGCAGGTTCTTCACTTTCTTCAGATCGATACCGTCTTCAGTCATCGACCTGATCACATCATTGACACGCTTTTCTGCTTCTTCTTTTGTTTCGCCACGGCGCTTGATTTGATTTCTTTTCCCTGTTACTGGGTCGGGCGGTCCGTCTTTGATGCAGACCCATACATATCCCTTTTTATTGTTTGCCTTAACCTTACTGAAGGATGCCATGTCCAAACCCCTCTCTAAAAATTTGAAGTCCTAAGTAAGCCTTGTCTTATGTCAAAGTTTAACTCATACAACCTTATTAACAATTGATCGATATCAGTTGTACCTAAATACGATCCCAGATATGGCAGATGGATACCTACTTGGTCAGGCTTGTCCTCCCTTTGTAAAATGTAATCCCCTGGGACAGTGGCCGTTACCAGCTCTTCGAAGTCATCGGGCTCCATGCGGTCCACGTTCTGTGGTATTGGTATGTATGCAGGCTGAGACCAGTCCAGTACCTCTCCAGCCCCTTTAATGACCAATGAAGATGGAGATATACTGTCATGGTAATCATACAAGAGAGCGATCTCAGGCGGCTCATCTATCACTTTAGGTGGTGGTATCCAGTATGACGCCGGCAAAAGTGTATTTCTATATTGACGATCCCATTTGGCTTGCTTAATACAATTTAAAATTTGGTTTATACGCCGCTTGACCAACTGGAGAGGTAGCATAAATTCGTTGGCAAGCATTTGGTAATATTCGTCCCAGCTCTGCCGCGGCGGATACTCTCTAACCATGTAAAATGGCATGGCTGCATAAAGTTGAAATTGAGCCGCCTGCGCTTCCTGCAGGTCTACAAAGAGAGCCGGCAGTTTACTTTGGTCTCCGACATGCCGTAGAGGGTGGCAGAGTTCATGAAAAAAGTCAGCTCGCCTTTGCGCTTCGGCTTGATATTTTAAATAGATGATGCAATCTCCATCATCATCGAATACAGCTCCAGAATCCTCATATGTCCCCTTGATAAGATAACCAAAAAGTTCAGCTACTCGCTCTATAACTAAATCCGATGGCGAAAAGATAGCGTTTTCTTGATATTTATTACTGATCCATAGTTCTGATTCAGATGGCCTATAATGTGAGAACACTGATATGATGACCCCTCCTCAAGAACATATGTTTGGTCTTGTGGTGAAAAAGAAGAGCCATTGCTGGCTATTTATGTTGTTACATTATTCGGTACGTGAAATTCCAAATTCTTTTTCTAATTTAATAATCTCTGTCACCCCGTTAACTATGTATTCTTCAGATTGCTCGATCAAGGATTCAATGTCATCAAGAGTTGAAGAGGAATACTCTTCCTTATCAAACATTTTCTTAGCTTTTTTTACTGCTTCCTTCCTAAATGATATGGCATCCTCAATTTCAACTGTTACCGCTGAAAGATAATGCCCAATTGCTGACGGGATTGCCTGTCCGAGAGTTGCTGAATATAATGACCATATCACAGAAAAGGAAAAGGATGCTTCCCATGGATGTGGGCCTGCGGGAACAGGCTCACGGGATGCATCCCCAACTCAACATGGTCATTGTATCAAAGTATGAGCTGGTTGAGAAGTCATCCGGCGTTTTTTGTTCGGTGTGCAGAAATGGTCCCTTCCCCTTGTTGTGGGAAAGAGTTGAAAGTCATTGGAAGCCGGAAGCGGAAGCTTACGAGTGAGAGCGGGGAAATCCGTGTGCTGGTAGTCCGCCGGCTGCGTTGTTCACAGTGTCGGAACATCCATCATGAGCTTCCGGATTGTGTAGTGCCATATAAACGTTATGAATCCACATGTATCGAGCAAGTCGTTTCGGAGCCGGAGGCGTCATCGACCGTAGCAGCAGACGACGCTACTCTGCGGCGATGGAAAAACTGGTTTCAAGGAATATGTACGTATTTGCTTGGGTGCCTAACATCAATCGCGATTCGCTTTCACCAAGACCCTGTGGAGTACCTGTCCGTCCCTTCACAGTCTGTACATCATCGAATCGGACACTACGTCGGGGACGCTTCCGGCTGGCTATCACGAATTGTCCGCCCCGTCGTCAATTCAAATTTGTGGGTACATACCCGTTCTGCATTCTTGTCCACCTAGTCTTGCGGTAGACTCATCTTGAAGTCTACCAAACGAGGTGCAGAATAGATGAAAGATCAAAAGAAAGCTGAGGCCATCGCTGCAGAGCGTGTGCAGCTTTTGTCTCCGCTACTGGCAGAGGGGCTCGATCCGGCCAAGGCTCGAGAACTCAAGGTGAGGATTTGTGAGCAGACAGGGCTCTCCGAGCGCACGCTGCGCCGGTACTTGGCCAAGTATCGGGAGGAGGGCTTTGGCGGACTAAAGCCCAAAGGTAAAGGACGTCAGCCGTCAGAGGCGACGATTCCGCCGGAAATACTGGAGCAAGCCATCCTGCTTCGCCGTGAGGTGCCGGGTCGAAGTGTTGCACAGCTCATTCAGATTCTCGAATGGGAAGGTCGCATCAAGCCCGGAGAGATCAAGCGCAGCACTCTTCAGGAAAGGCTGGCACAGCGAGGTTACAGCACCCGTCACATGCGCATGTACGCCGAATCCGGTGTGGCTGCTCGGCGGTTTCAACAGCGCCATCGCAATCGTCTTTGGCATTCGGATCTGAAATACGGTCCGTATTTGCCCATCGGCCCCAGCGGCGCTATGAAGCAAGTGTACCTCGTCACGTTCATCGACGACGCCACACGGTTTGTTCTCCACGGTAAGTTCTACCCGGTCATGGACAAGACCATTGTAGAGGATTGCTTTCGTAGGGCCATTCAGAAGTTCGGCGTTCCGGAGTCGGTCTACTTCGACAACGGCAAGCAATACCGAACCAAATGGATGACGCGTGCATGTTCCAAACTCGGCATTCGGCTGCTCTTTGCCAAACCTTACTCGCCGGAATCAACTGGTAAGGTCGAGCGGTTCAACCGCGTCGTCGACGCTTTTCTCAGCGAGGCCGCTCTCGAGAAACCAAAGACGCTCGAGCGGCTGAATGAACTGTTTCAAGTCTGGTTATCCGAATGCTACCAGAACAAGCCACATTCCGCGCTCGAGAACAAACTGAGCCCGGAAACGGCCTACCGTAGCGACAAGAAGGCGCTCCAGTTCTTGGATCCGGACGTGCTTGCGAATGCCTTCCTGCACTGTGAGTCGCGCAAGGTCGACAAGTCCGGCTGCATCAGCTTCTTGAATCGCAAATACGAAGTCGGTCTGCCCTTCATTGGGTGCACGGTGGATGTGGTGTTCGACCCGGCAGATATATCGGAGCTTACGGTCGAGTATGAAAGTCATGCGCCGTGGCGCGTTCGAGAACTTGTCATCGGAGAACGTGCAGGTAAACGTCCCTCGCTGCCGGAGCATCTGGGCCCTGTTCCGGCGGATGCATCAAGACTGCTCGCGGCAGCGGAGGAACGAACCCGAGATCGCAAGGCAGAGCAGGCACCCGCTGTGGCCTATCGCCGGGTGAGCAAGGAGGACAGTCATGTTTGAGTCTTTCTACGGTCTGGGACGCTCACCGTTTTCGCGGGACTTACCGACGAGCCAGCTCTACGAGTCAGTCATTCTTGAGGAAACGCTCGGCCGTCTCGAGTACGCTGCTCACCGGCAGTGGTTCGCTGTTGTAACCGGTGATTGCGGTACGGGCAAGACGACGACGATTCGCCGGTTCACCGAAGTGCTCGATCCGGCCAAGTACAAGGTGCTTTACTTGTCAGATTCGAAGCTGACCCCGCGGCATTTTTACAAGGGGCTGCTTGAGCAGCTCGGCTGCGAATCGAAATTCTACCGTGGCGATGCCAAGCGCCAACTGCATCGCGAGATCGAGCTTATGCGCGGCATTCACCGATTGCAGCCTGTTGTCGTTGTCGACGAAGCGCATCTCTTGGATCGCGAAATGTTAGAAGAAGTACGATTCCTGCTCAACTTCAAGATGGATGCGCAGAGTCCCATGGCGCTCATCTTGGTTGGTCAAAGCGAGCTCTGGGATCGACTAAACCTGCAGGCTTACGCGGCTATCCGCCAACGGATCGACCTGCAATGTAAGCTTCCGCATTATGATCGGGCTCAGACCTGCGATTATATCAAGCGTCACATGGCGTTCGCTGGCGCGGATCATGACATTTTCACCGATGGCGCGATCGATGACATCTTCCGTTTCTCAAGCGGCGCCGCCAGGCTGATCAACAAAGTTTGTACACACGCACTAATCTACGGTTCGCAGAACAAACATCGCATCATCGACGATCATATGATCAAGCGAGTCATCCAGGGAGAATTATCGTGATTCTCCCTTTCTCTTAGTCGCAAGCGGACAGCATGTCCGTCACCATCAGGACAACTTACGCCGTCAACAAATGGACATTATGCATTAGCAGTAACATTCAACTTAAATGAACCTATTTTCTTTTTATGATCTTCGTTCAGTTTGTCTTGGGGTATTGTACTGAGTTTGTCGTATAAGCGATCTAACCGTACATCTACAGTTTTCATATTCTTATATCCTGTTAATGAGTCGATCGTAGGCGGGGTTGAAATTAGAGTAAAAGTAAGATACAATAAACGAGAACATTTGTTCCTGTATGGATGAATTACTCATTTTTGGGGAAACTGAATATAATCACGTAGCAAAACAAATGGTATTGTCTTATAATAAAGGAGTGAGGATGGTGTGGAAAATGAAATTTATTAAGAGTATCATCCAGAATGGGTTTAATGAGGCAATGAAAGAAAAGAAGCAATTCGATCAAGATTTTTCTAACGTTTCTGATCGAATTGCTGAAAAAAAAGCTGAAATGAAAGAAAGAACTAAAAAAAGAAACCTTATTCGAAATAGATAGCAACAGGAGATATGATGGTATCTCCTCTTTGTAATGATTTAAGACCACTTAGGAGGAACTCCTCTACTCCCCATATTGCTTGTCCCAAATCCTTGAACGGACCGGTATCTGAAAAAACTTCATAATTAAATGTTTCAAATTTTTTCGTTACTCTTCCTAAAACCGTTACTTCAACTGAGGAATCTAAGCCATATTTAAAAACTAATTCCGCACTGCTTTCTCTTAAGTACTCTGGCTTTAACGGTGAGATAAAAGAATCTTGTTTTAATATAAGATTTGTTGGCAAAAGTTTACCAAAATATCTTAGAATTAAGTCGAATATCTTAATTCCTTTTTCAATATTTGGATCGAGTTTCCCTTTCCCTTTTCCTTTCCCTACTGGGTCGTCAACTAGCATCGTCGGTATTTGTATTATTTCTTTTAATATAGATGGTTCAAAGTGTGTTCTGATGATCTCCAGGTCAAATAGGCTAAAGCTACCTTTAATCAATACATATTCCCCAAACGGCACTGCGTTGCCCTCTGTAGAATGAAACTTATTTAACTTGCTCTCACTCTCTAAGTATTCAATGAACTCATTTAATGCATTATCGTGTAATTGTTTTGAAATTATTTCCTTTCCAGCATCTACTTGTGTGATAGATATGGACTCTTCGATAGCTCGAGCATTTAAGTATCTATACTGAGTCGACCCACTTGGGGAGGAGGCGAGAAAAGGGACTTGAACATTTCCGCTTTTTACTTCTGCTTGTAGGTCATGAGTAGAACTTTTTTTTGTCGCATCATTACTTGTCTGGGATTCCTGTTGGGATTGTTCTTGAGTCATGTTTATAGGCAATCCACCTAAATTCTGTGCCATAAATGAATGAATCATGCTTGTGTTTAAATAAATTATCTCTTTCATTTTATCGCCCCTCTTCAACAATATCTGAAACAATATTACTACAAAAGTCGCATTTTGGCGATATGTGGTAAAGTTGGCAAGCAAAAATTAACCCCGCTGGCGTGTGCTGGCGGGGCGGGCTTTGATTAATTATCTCAGATACATGATTGCTTCCTTGTCACCTAAAAAAATCCTATTTACATATTCATCCTCATTGAATCCAGCCGAAACATATAAATGGTCTTTATATTTTTTTGAGTCTATTTTTTCATATGATACTTCTCCAAGAAACTTCTTATTCTCAAGATCATATATGTAATCAATTGATTGAGGGCTGGTTTCTCGAATGATTGGATATTTATCACCATAAGTCTTTAACACATCTTCTTTTAAGTTTCCAATTTTATTACCTCTAACGGTGCTGTATACGTTTTTTGAGTCCTTATCTAATACTATCATGGCAATATTGTCAACTCTGTATAGTATTTTTACACCATAATCATATCTTATTCCAAATGCTTCTTTTGTACCAGTACCAAGTATTTTCTCCGCTTCTGATCTGGACATCCCATAACAAACCTTATTTTTCTTGTCATCATCCTTGTAAATACACAAATCATCAACAGAAAGTGTATTTGGTTTTAACGTTCCTCCTGTATTACACCCAACCAAAACAACTAATAACATCACTGCCAAAATTCTCTTTATCACCAAGATAATCTCCCCTCATTATTACTGTGACCATTCTACTACAAAAGTCGCATTTTGGCGATATGTGGAAATGATGGTATGTAAAAATAAGCCCCGCTGGCGTGTGCTCCCGGGAATTTCCTCACTTACTTCGATGTCACATAAACCCCTTCACATTCGAGCGATATATTTATGTTGTAACGTATAGCTATAAAACTATTTGAAATGTAAATAAAGCAGGAATATTTTACTATGTGTCGAATAAACGTCCTTAAAGCGAAAATTGACCAAAATTACCCGTCACTGAGGAACAGATTAGGACGGAGTTTTCATGTTAATTTATAGTGATAAAATAATATAGAGGAGATGTCGGAATGAGTGAGGACAAAAGCTTAGACCTTCTTGGAGTTAAACCTGTTGCAGATGCTCTAAAAACTGTAACTGAAAAATCAATGACTGGTATTGGTGCTTTACTTAGCCGAATTTGTCTCCCCGCTGCGGAAGAGTTAGGCCTTTACTTCCAAGATAAAGTCAAGCAATTTAGAAGCAGAAACACCGCAAGAATCGTTGAGAAAACAGATAAATTACTAAATATAGAAGATGATGAATTTAAATTAAAAGCCCTTCCTCGCCTTGTTCACGAAATTCTTGAGAATGGGTCATGGTGTGATGACGAGACGCTACAAGATATGTGGGCAGGCCTTCTTGCATCCTCGTGCACACTTGACGGGAAAGATGATAGTAATCTACTATTTATCGATATTTTATCCAAACTGACGATAGTTCAAGTGAAAATCATTAACTACTCTTGTTTAAATGCTCAATCTACTAGTCTTTTCGAACCACTTGATGAGATACTTGTTAATTTAGAGGACTTAACCGAAATAACTGGCGTTAAAGATAGATATAGACTAGATAGAGAGTTGGACCATTTAAGGTCAATCGGTTTTTTCGCCATTGATGGAGGCTTTTTTACTGAGAAAACAGTCCTGACGGCAAATATAACCCCCACTTCTCTGTGTCTGCATTTCTTCATGCAATGCAATGGTGGTTCTATGCCTGTATAGACCATCCTTGGCAAGTAGGAGGTTTTTGCAATTATGCAGGATTCCGGACTTTATCTACGCTCCTCCATTTACGGACGGCCGTGATCGAGAGAAGTCCAGTTCTCGTGTTTATGGGCGTGGAATTAATCGGCAGCGGTCCGATTGATGCGATAGATGGAGGCGTGGCTTTCGATGATTTGACGGAGGATATCGTTACGATATGTGGCGAGTGGTATGTTCGCGGGACGTGTACGTTTGTTTACACAAAGTAAACGGACTTAATAAAAATTATCCAAAGGGGTTAATATTGACTTGGCGTATACAAACGAAGAATGGAGTAAGCGAATAAAATATAGGTCAGATATTAGTGGTTACTTATATCACTTGACTAAGCCTGTAAAAGATGACAACGGGAAAACTATAATGTCCTCTCTAGATGTTCTGCTTAAGATATTGAAAGAAAGAACCATCCTCGGGAGTACTACAGAAAAAGGATTTATAACTGGAAAGCGATCCGCTGCTTGTTTCCAAGACACGCCTATATATAGTTTGACACAAAATATAGTCCACGAGCGGGCCCACAAAGAAGAATTAGGAGGAAAGGTACGCTATGTCGGTGTAGGACTAGCATTCCCTAAGCCTTATGTTTTTCAGAAAGGCGGAAGACCTGTTATTTATGAAATGAAAGAAGTTTCAAAAAAATTACTGCCCGAAGACGAATGGTGGAGAATTGTTGACTTTAATCTTATGGATAAAAATCACATAGTCGATTGGTCACATGAAAGAGAATGGAGAGTGCCTGGAAACTTTAACTTTGATTTACCCAAGGCGATTGTAATCTTACCAAACCCGAAATTACATAATAGATTTCTCGAAAAACTAGATAATAACGACTTGCTACAGTTAAGAGGAATTGTCCAGACAGAAGCTCTTATATACTAATAAGGTTTCATACAAACTCAACGAACTCCGGCATGCGTAACATTCCGCTTTTGTAGTAATTCCGGAATCGTACGCGTGCCTTTATCGCTGGCTGAAGATATACAAAATTCCGGTCCTCGCCGGTCACAAGCGATTTAGCCGCGCTGTATAACTCTTTACGATGCACTGCTGACATTGCCTCGATAATGCCCGCAGGCTTTCCATCGATATGTGCGAGCCAGCCGAATTCCCCTTTACGATAACCAGCTATATGGACCTCGGCGTACTGGTAATTGATTATTTTAAGCCAATTAGCAGAACGTCGTCCGACATATACGCTGTCCTTCCGCTTGGCATCTATCCCCTCAAGATTGTGCGTTTTGATGACGTCAAACAGGTCTGTGCCGTTTCCTTCCACCGAAAGCACTGGCGAGAAATGAAGGTTAGGCGTCAATATGCGCGTCAACAACGCTTGTCGCTCCACTAACGGCCATCTCCGCACATCTTCACCATTATAGTGCAGTACATCAAATACAAAGTAGGTAACTGGCCTCGTCCGCGCGGCTTCTCGTATCCACGGTTCTTTTGTTATTCTAAAACGTTCCATTATTAATTCAAAATCGACCCATCCCGACTCATCTACCCGAGCAACTTCGCCGTCCAAGATCACATCAGCCGCGTCAACAGGCACGTTATGTAATTCTGGATAGCGGGCGGTTACATCGTTCTGGTTGCGCGTATACAAACGGACAACATCACCTATACGAGAAAGTATGAGCCGATGACCGTCGATCTTTGGCTGATAGATATATCGGTCATCATTGAAAGGTTCTTCTCTTTTACCGAGCAACATTGGTTCTAAGAACATAAAAACACCTCTGTTCGATTATATCGCATGGCTAAACCGAGCAGTGGTGGTAGTTGTTGGGACTGCTACTGTAATGGAAATAAATTTCTCTTGAATACGAACAAGCGTTTGTGTATATAATAAGATCAAACGTTCGTATGGAGGGGTTAGGATGGACATAGCTAAGTATATCGGTCGTACTGTAGAGGTCATTTATCAGAATGACAAAGGTGATATTACACAGCGTCAAGTCCACATCAATAAAGTAGAGACCGGCCTTATTCGTGTTTTCTGCATGACGGCCAATGCTCCGCGCTCCTTGAAGATAAATAACATATTGGCCATTAATCCGAAGCCGGTGATTAAACGTGCCATCTAAACCAAGGGTGATCATGCTTGTCGATTGTCAAAGCTTCTATGCGTCTGTGGAAAAGGCGCTGCAACCCGAGCTGCATGATAAACCTGTTGCAGTCGCGGGCGATCCAGAACGCCGGTCTGGCATTATCCTAGCTGCTTGCCCTATTGCTAAGTCATATGGAGTTACGACGGCAGAGCGGCTGGGTGAAGCGCTTGGCAAGTGCCGGGATCTCGTAATCATCAAGCCGCGCATGCAACTATACATCGATATGTCTATGATGATCACCCAGATTTATGAGTCATTCACCGATATGGTGGAGCCGTACTCGATCGACGAGCAGTTTTTGGACGTTACTGGCTCTATTCATCTGTTTGGGGATCCGGATAGCTTGGCACGACAGATACAATTTAAGGTCAAAACTATTACTGGCGTACACACCCGGGTCGGCATCGGGCCCAACAAGATATTAGCAAAAACTGCCTGTGATAACTTCGCAAAGAAAAATGAATCCAGCATATTTGAGCTGCAGCGCGAGAAGCTTGCCGATACGCTTTGGCGGCTGCCGATTGACAAAATGTTTATGGTCGGCAGCCGGATGACTGCTCACTTTATAAGGCTCGGAATCAATACAATAGGAGACCTGGCACAGACTCATTTGCCGGATTTAAAGCGCCGTTTCCGTTCGCGGTTTGGCAAAAATAGCGACATCCAGGCTGAGGTACTATGGCGGGTTGCGAACGGGATCGACGACTCTCCCGTCACTCCTGACACCCATATCGGTGAAAAGTCAGTCGGCCATATGATGACTTTGCCGAGGGATTACTATACCAGGGGCGACATCAGAGCTATAGTCCTTGAGCTCTGCGAGCTTGTAGCGCGGCGGTGCCGGTCGATCGGTAAAATAGGAAGGACACTATCTATCGGCTGCCAAGGAGCTGATTTTGACCAACCTACAGGATTTAGCCGGCAGATGACAATGAGCTACCCTTCGAACTGTACAAACGATCTTTATTACAATGCTTGCAAGTTGTTTGATGGGATGGATTGCCGGTCAGGAGGATCGGTGTATCGCTTACTGGCTTCCAACGGGCTGATGAGTATCAATTGGTGTTTAATGATTCAAGAGAACGATTAGGTAAGCTCGAGGCAGCTACAGACCGACTTAAAAATAAGTATGGGGATAGCATCATCGTCCGCGCTGCGTCCAAGACAGCAGCCGGCCAAGCGCTGGATAGGGCCGGAAAAATCGGGGGACATTATAAATAGGGAAGTCATGTGATGAGAAAGGATCGATACCGCAGGGAGATGCATATTAATGAAGGAACACAGTCGAAGAAGGATTTTTTAATCTAAAGGTCGAATAATTCCATGGTGAGAGTGATTAGAGGAACTGTAGAAAACCTCACAGAATTAATAAACCACACATGAAACCTCACAAAAATTTCGTTCAAACATGAAATTCAATGAAAGTCTCAAGCGACAACCAGAAAAGTACAGAGCATTCTATATAGAAAAAGTACGCTTATGAATGGCTCTAAAAGCTACCACATAATGGGTGGAATGATGTGATAAGGGCTGAAAAGCCTGTAGCATCAAGGGTTCTTCTGCAGAAGAACGCCGTTTGACCACATTGAATTAAAATAGGCTTCTCACAAGTTCGAATTGAACTTTGTGAGAAGCCTATTTTTTTTAAAGCGTTGCGTAGTTCAGCTTCTGCTTCAGCCGACTTGTAAGTGACACTGGCGTGCTTACAACTTGTATTGGGGCAGGCATATGCCATGCTCCAAGCATGCAACATGCCGTTCAGCGTTGAAATCTTCTTATTCCATGCTGTATGGGAGCGTTTTAACTTGACCCGCAATGAGGGCAATTTGTTAGTTCAGGTCTGAAGTAAACCTTCGGTACGGCACCGAGACGATTTTTCGAAAGCATAAGGGCTTCACTCCTGTTCAATTCATGTCCCTTATGTATTCGATTATCATAGTCACAATATCTCTTCGTCAGCTTCATTCGATATCGAAAAGTGCAATTTATGTAACATAACCATGAATTTATAACAGTAAATTGGGCAAGAAATATCACTTTTCAACAAACATAGGTGTGTTTGATCTTTTAGAACCTATGTTATATTCGACACAGATTTCTAAAAGACCAAGACGAAGGGGAGAAGGAGTTCATCATGAATGTAGTGAAGGAAATAAGGGATAACAGCCGTATGTCCCCGAAAGACAGATACGGTTCTCATTCCATCTTGAAAAGCATTAGAAAAGATAAATATCTTTACATGCTGCTTTTATTGCCGATTAGTTACTTTCTTGTATTTAAGTACATCCCTATGGCGGGCATGATCGTTGCGTTTCGAAAATATGTACCCGGGCAATCGATCTTCGGCGTGGAATGGGTCGGTTTGAAATATTATAATATGTTCTTAACCGACCCTACTTTCTGGTCAGCTTTTAAAAACACGATCATTCTCAACGTTCTATACCTCGGGATCGGCTTTCCGATTCCCATCCTTTTCGCCTTATTGCTTAATGAAATCGCGAACCAAAAATTCAAGAGATTTGTGCAAACGGTGTCGTATCTGCCTCGGTTTTTTTCTACGATTGTCGTGGTTGGGATTATTAAGGAATTGCTCTCTCCATCAACAGGTATCGTTAATCATTTGATAACCCTGTTTGGATTTGAACCGATCGCATTTCTGAATGAAGCCGCCTGGTTCAGGCCAATCTATATTATTTCGGATATATGGCAATTTATGGGTTGGAATACCATCATTTATATCGCTGCTCTGACAACCGTCGATCCCAAATTATATGAGGCAGCGATGATGGATGGAGCTGGCGGGTTTAAACGAACTATACACATAACGATACCGAGCATTATGCCCACCATTGTTATCACCTTTATTTTTGCCGTCGGATCATTGCTTACGGTGGGCTTCGAAAAAGTGTTCCTGCTGCAAAATCCGGTCACCTACTCAACGGCTGATGTTATCGACACCTTCGTTATTCGCAGGGGTTTGCAGGAAAATAATTATAGTTATGCAACGGCCGCCGGACTGATGAGTTCAATCATTGCGCTAATTCTTATCCTAGGTACGAATCGACTGGCGAAGAAATATTCTGACTCGAGTCTGTTTTAAAGGAGCAGCGTGCCATGCATAAATACAGTAATCGTACGTTCAAAGTATTCAATATGATGTTGATGTGTTTTATTGCTTTGATTTGTATCTATCCATTCTTGTACATATTGGCATTATCACTTAGCGATTCAAGCGAAGTCCTCTCAGGCAAAGTTTCGATCTATCCGAAAGGCTTCAATCTGACGGCGTATCAAATGATTTTGCAGCATCCGAACTTCCTATCCGGCTACAAGAATACCGTTCTCTATACAGTTGTCGGAACTGCGATCGGACTGTTCATGACCATCATTTGCGCTTACCCGCTCTCCAAGAAACACCTGAAGGGAAAAGGCATTATTTTGGGAATGATTCTCTTCTCTATGCTTTTCTCTGGGGGATTAATTCCTTCTTTCTTGCTAGTGAAAGGGCTGGGCTTGTACGATTCAATCTGGGCGATTGTAATCCCGGGCGCGATTAGCCCGTTTAACATGATTATTATGCGGACTTTCTTTCAGACGATACCGGACAGCTTGGAAGAATCGGCTGCGATAGACGGCTTAAATCCGATTCAAATTTTAATAAAAATCGTGTTGCCGCTCTCCAAACCGATCATTGCAACGATTGGATTGTTCAGTGCCGTCTATTTCTGGAACGACTGGTTTTATTCCATGATTTATTTAAGCGACAACAGCAAATATCCGGTCATGATGTTCTTGCGAAATATCGTTGCGGGGGCGGAGTTGGCAGCCAGAGAAGGCGGAATGCGAGATTCGTCAAGTTTGAATGTGGTCTCTTCTACATTGAGATCGGCAACAATCATGATGGTTACCTTGCCTATACTGTTAAGTTATCCTTTTGTGCAAAAGTATTTTGTCAAAGGCATGATGATTGGGTCCATAAAGGGTTAAAACGATAGTTTGAATTTATTTCTGCCGACTAAGGCAGCAGTAAATTTAAATAAAATCAAATAGGAAGGATTTATGCGGATGATCAACAAAGTGAAAGTTCACAGATTTTCAAAGAGAGGGGTCATGACATTTCTTTTACTCGCACTTTTGACATCTCTGTTTGCAGGCTGCAGTTCCCCATCAGACAAAAACACAGCGGCAAGTCCGGAACCGTCGGCGACGAACAATCAGGTCAAAGACAACAAGCCGGCATCGTGGATTTCGGATGAACCGTTGGAATTCACGATGCTTTATACGGATAATGCGACTTATCCGTTCAACGAAAATTGGCCATTGCTGGAGGAAATCAAAAAGAGAACCAATGTTTCTTTAAAAATCATCGCTGTTCCGGATTCCGACTACAAGCAAAAACTGCAAATCACGCTAGGTTCCGGAGAAATTCCTGATTTATTTATTAAAGCGGATCAGGCAGCCTCTTTTGCCGATAGTGGCATTGTGCTTCCTGTAAGTGATTACATGGATAAGCTGCCGCACTTCAAAGCGCTGATTGAGAAGTATGATCTGCAAGGTGAAATTGACGACATCTTGCATTTGGATAAGAAACTGTACAGATTTCCGGGATTTCAAGAACAAGGTTTGCCTGCGGAAGGGCTCGCGATCCGAACAGATCTGCTCCAGAAACATCATATCGAAATACCGAAAACCTATGAACAATTATATGATGCATTAAAAACGCTGAAGGCAGAATACAAAGATAGCATTCCCTTTACCAATACGTATGAAGCCGACGCCTTATTCAGTTTCATGACGCCCTCTTGGGGAACCAGCGGTGGGTGGAATGCCGAAACGCGTTTCAACTTTAACCGGAAGACGGAAAAGTGGGAACACGCTCCAACATCGAAAGGCTACAAAGCATTGTTGATCTATCTTAGGAATCTAATGAACGAAAAACTGCTCGATCAGGAAGCGTTTACGCAAAATGCGGATCAGTTTTTGAAAAAGCTTGTTACAGGCAAGTCATTCGCCGCATTTTTATGGTATGATCAACTTAAACAAATTAATGCCGATGGGAAGAAGAATGTGGGGCCCGAATTTAATCTGGAGATGATCGCTCCGTTGGCAGGAACGGGGTACGAGCCCTACGCGGTACCTGTCAGCAGGAGAACTTTCAATTTGGGCATTCCGGCTTCCGCGGCGAAAAAACCGCATTTTGATCAATTATTAAAATTTGTGGATTGGCTTTTGTACAGTGAAGAGGGCTATACGCTAACATCATGGGGGATTGAAGGAAAAACCTACAATGCAGCGGACGGAAAAAAGGCATTTACTGATGAAATTGTCAATTCCCTTGCGGGGATCCAGAAAACATTGTCCCAAAAATACGGTGTGTATAACAACAACTTTACATTCTTCCGAACTTCTGAATTTATGTACGCGAGCTCCGATGCGTCATGGGGCAAGTTTGCAAAAAATCTGGTGGATAACCAAATGGTGATCAAGACGGATCCGATCCTGCAATTATCGGAAGATCAGAAGGAGCAAGAAATTTTGACCGTCACTCCTTTGAAGGATTTCACCAACAGGATGGATATGGAATTTATTTTCGGCAAAGCTTCCATCGAGAATGATTGGGAAAAATACGTGAAAGAAGCGGATTCAAAAGGAAGACAGAAAATGACGGATTTCTATAATGAGATTTATCAGAAACAAATAGGTAAATAAAACGGTTACGGCCAGGGGGCAGCGCACAAGTTTACAGAAGGCGCCCCCCTTGGTTTTCATTTTTAGACAATAGGAAAATACAATTCTTTGTTTAGACGATGGTGGGTGAGCGCTTTGGCGTCGATAAAGGAGTTAAAGCAGTTTAACAATATAAAAAAGAGCGTCTTCTTCAAAATTTTCGCTTTAACGCTTTTGCCTATGACCTGTATTTCCTTGATCTCTTTGTCCACCTATTATTACTATATTCGATTTTTTGAAAACGATATAAAGGCCAATTACTTGAAGTCATTGTCGATTTCCGCCGACTCCATCAATAACACCATGTATGAAATTTATAAAATCAACAATCTGCTGTCCTTGGATGAGAAGCTCATTGAAGTAGCCAACTTTGAAGGCGACTTGCAGGGGGCTGAATATTACCGGCTGATCGACAGCGTTAAAACGCTTGTTAAATTTAAGGTGACCAAAGACCTTATCGACAATGTGTTTATTCTGCAAAAAAGCAACCAGCTCGTAATTAGCAGCGATGGTGTGATGACTGTCGATCGATTTTTCAACGAATACTATCACTACAAACAATATGATGACAATTTTTGGTTGAATCTATCCAACAACTTTGGCACGAACAAAATGCTGGACAGATCGCAAGTTGAACAGTATGAATATACAGGTAATAAAAAAATAAAAAGTATTATTCCGATCGTCCTCTCCAATTTCGGGGATCAACCGCTCAGAAATCTTGTTGTTATTAATATGAATGAAGCCGTCATCAAGCAATTGATGAATAAACACAAATTGACCGAGAACAGCATGCTGTTTATTACGAATCATAACCGGCATGTTATTTCGTATACGGACAAGCATTCCTATGTGAATCCAGCGGATCATCAAGCTCTCCTGGAAAAAATTGTTGAACGTAAAAACGATACTTTCCAAGCCGAATTTGCCGGCAAGAAGACGCTCGTGATTACTTATGCAAACGAAGCCATGGCGAATGATTTCATTTACGTGGCATGCGTACCCTACAGCGATATTTATAAGAAGTCGGCGTATATCAAGAATATCGCATATCTCATCAGCGCTGTCAGTTTATTGGCCTCCATCGTCATTTCGTTTATGATGAGCAAAAAAATTTATAGTCCGATTCGAAACCTTGTATACTCCGTTAACAAGAAGATGGATACATTCAAGCAAGTATCTTCAGATGACGAGTTTGATTATTTAAACCGTCAATTCAGCTCGGTCGTAAACGAGAGCGAGAAGTTGACGGAGGATCTGTCCTTCGCTTTGCCGTTCATTAGCGAGCAATATTTATTGAAAATATTAAATCAGAATAAATTTTTCTTCAAAGAAAGAATCAATGAGTTTATGGCTAAAGCCAATCTTACCTTTCAATATCCTTATTTTGCGGTTACGATCATCCAATTCACGTTTAAAGAGGAATTTTATTTGCGTTTCAGCAATGAAGAGCAGCTTCTGGTTTATGGCGGGATTCCCAAAATTGCGATGCGGTTTTTTCCTGAACAATATCGCATCCATATCCTGATGATGGAAAAAGATAAGCTGTGTATCATTATCAACCTTCCTGAAATGGATAGCCTCCAATCCATCGTACAATCCATGAAGAATATTGATGGCGTATTTGACAACGATAACAACCTCGTGCAGGTTCATTCGGGCATTGGCAGAATCTATTCCGATTTAACAGGGATCCATAAATCATATACGGAAGCTGTAAAAGCGCTTTCGTCCATTACTTTGTTTGAACGCGAAAAGGTAAAAGTTTATATGCAGGAGGGAAGCTATCCCAAATACGATTTTTCGTTTGAGGAAGAAAACAAGCTCTCGAACTTCCTGATGAGCGGATACAAGGACAAAGTAAACGAATTGTTGGATCAGATTATCGAAAAAAACATCGCGAAGAATATTTCCGATACAAGCACGAAAGAGCTGTTTCTGCAATTATATTTGATCGGCGTACATGTCATGAATCGAAAAGGGCTTTCAGCTGAAGAAATAATGGGCAATCGATACATCCCGTTTTCCGACTGTTACAGTCAGAGGTCGCAAAAAGAATTGGCGGAGTACGTGGCGGTATTTTTTGAGCAAATTATTATGCATAAAGGCAAGGATAAACGAGCCGATATTGCCCAATTGAAAGCGTTTATCGACAATCACTACCATGAAGATATTTACCTTGAACAATTGGCCGATCTTAACAGTGTAACACCAGCGTATCTATCGCGCTTGCTGAAGGAATCGCTCGGAATGACATTCCAAAATTATTTGGCCAAATTAAGGATTGACGCGGCCAAGAAGCTTCTCCAGGATACAAACAAGACGATTAACGAAATTGCTCCTCTTGTCGGCTTTAATAGCAGAAACACGTTCATACGCATGTTTAAAAAACTTGAAGGGATTACGCCTTCGGAATTCCGCGCCTTAAAACCTTAATCGTCCTATGGGCTGCATTACGTGCGTCTGGGCATCCATGCATCTTTTAGGTCTTCAATTTCATTATGGTGCAAGCACTTGTCAAAGTTTATAACCAAATTTGGATTCTGGGTGTTACCATAAGAGACTTTCTGTGGTTTATTGGGACTAGTCTTTATATTTTTGATGGAGGAAAGGGGATTTGTATGAGAAAGGCACGTTTATTAAAGCTGTTGGTTTTCGTCTTGCTGACGGCTCCATTGTCTGTCTTGGGACAGGGGAATGATGTCAAAGCAGCAGTAACAAATCTTGCCCTGAACAAAGCCGTTTACGCTTCATCTTTCGAAGGCCTTGGTTTTGAAGCAAACAAAGCAGCAGATGGCAGAACCGAAACAAGATGGTCGTCCAAACCTACGAATAATCAGTGGTGGAAAGTAGATTTAGGTTCATTAATGGAATTCAACAAGATCGTGATTAAATGGGATGCTGATTATGGCAAAGATTATAAAATCATGATCAGCAGCGACAACAACACTTGGACCACAATTTTTTCAAGGACGGGATTTGCCGGCGGCACCGATACCATAACCATTGGATCGATACAGACCGCACGTTATGTCCAGTTTGCAGGGTTGACCAGAGGAACGGCGAATGGATACTCCTTCCAGGAGTTCGAGGTCTACAAAAGCGACGAGACGTTGCCCGGTCCAGGAAGTCTGCCGAATCTCGCCTTGAACAAGACGGCCTTCTCCTCATCCGTGGAGGCAGCGGGCCTGGAGGCAAGCAAAGCTGTAGATGGCAACACGGTAACGAGATGGTCTTCCGGTGCCAGTAATAATCAATGGTGGAAGGTCGATTTGGGCTCGCCCACGAATTTCGATCAAATCGTTATTAGATGGGAAGCCGCTTTCGGTAAAGATTATAAAATCATGATCAGTAATGATAATGCAACGTGGACAACGATATTCACAAGACAAAATTTCAGCGGGGGCACGGATACAATCGTTTTTTCTTCTATGCAGAATGCCCGCTACATTCAATTTGCAGGAATTAGTAGAGGCACAACGTATGGCTATTCCTTCTGGGAATTTGAGGTAAACAACCGTGAGGATGCTCCGTCGACTGGACCTGGAGGGAATGGCAATCTGGCTCTGAATAAGCCTGCATTCGCCTCCTCTTTTGAAAGTCCGGGGATCACGGCGGAAATGGCGGTAGACGGCAATGCCGCAACGAGTTGGTCATCGGCGTACAGCAATAACCAATGGTGGAAGGTAGATCTGGGGACGGCCAAAACGTTTAATACGGTAGTTATCAAATGGTTATCGGCTTACGGTAAGGATTATGACATCAAAATTAGCGATAACAACACGAATTGGACGACAGTATACCAGAAAAGAGGGGGAATCGGCGGAAACGATGTTCTGGTTATGAATCCGCAATCTGCCCGCTATATCATGGTGCAAGGCATCGCGCGAGGTTCTAAATTCGGGTACGCCTTCTCCGAATTTGAAGTATATGAGGGTCCCGGGACCCTGCCAACCTATGCGGACCGGGCAGACCTGGCAAAAAATCGGATAGCCTACGCATCGTCCGGCAATGCCGGTGCCGCTGTAGATTCCGATAATGCGGAGACTTTATGGGAGAGCGGCACCTCGGGGAATGAATGGATTTATGTGGATCTGGGGGCCGTAAAAAAATTCGACCGCCTGATCCTCAGATGGGATGCGTCCTATGCCAAAGTATATGAAGTTCAAACATCGAACGATACGCAAAATTGGACAACAATCTATAGTACAACGTCCGGCAACGGGAGTATCGACGATCTGGCTGTATCGGGGAACGCACGGTATGTCAAATTAAATTGTATCGCAGCGGGTGTCGATTGGGGGTATTATGGATTATGGGGCATCGGGATCTATCATGAGGCAGAACCCGCGCCGATCATACCAACTACGGGAAACCTTGAGGCTGCTGCGTTAAATTCCTATTCAGTCAAGCTTTCCTGGAACGCTCCTGAAGGTGCCTATAAGGTTAGGATTAAAAGGGACGGCCAAATGCTGGATGAATTTGCATCCATTGCAGGCAGCAGTTATACGGATTATTTATTGTGGCAATCTTCCGCATACAACTATGTTGTCGAATTTTTGGATACCTCAAACCAATATGTGGCGAGTTGGACAGCGGGTGTAACGACGCCTAGCCAGCAAGGCATGTTTCCCAGACTGTTTTCCGATGACGCCTTTGTAAACAGACCGATTGGACCCAATCCGCAAGTAGATCCCAATTCGGCGGCAATGATCAATTATGCGATCGTACCGGAAAAAGGGCGTTCGCATGTAACGCATGACGGCTACGGCATTACGCTCGCTTACGCAAATCCGGTTAGCGAAGTGTATACCATTCCGTACTATTATTATGGCGGCTCCGAGACAATCAAGGCTCGAATTCCCAAGTATGCCGTGACAACATCGGGTTGGGATCATCATGTAACGATCATTAATCCTTCGATCAACAGAAATGTGGATACCTGGCTTGCTGTATATGATTACAGCAACAATACATGGAAAGCAGGCAGTCGTGGCATCATCGATCTGAACGGCGAACCCAACGTTGTTGAATCAGGCATATCGGGCGTTGCCGCGGGGTGGGCTTCAATGACGGGGGTCATCCGACCGGAAGAAATCGCGCAAGGGCGGATTGAACATGCGATTACCTTTACAAGTCCGCGAACCCGCAAAGGCTGGTATTCCTCTCCGGCTATTAAAGCAGATGGAAGGGATGCGAATGCATTTTCCATTCCGGAAGGAGCGCTTCTTCAACTGGATCCTTCCATAGACATCGATAGTGTGTATCCAAACTGGCCCGAATGGAAGAAGATCATCGCCAAAGCCGCCCAGGAATACGGCATGTATTGCTCCGATACGTCGGGTGCGATGACGATACGCGGTGAAAGCAACGATAGCCGTCACTATGATGCGTGGGCGAAAGCGGGGGTGACGGAAGATACGACTCTGAATGATTTCCCGTGGGAATCGCTGAGGGTACTTCAGATGGATCTTCACCCGTGGGGGAATTAGGGCTTGTTCGATGCAATCGTACTGGGATAACTGAGGAAACTGGGCTCTGGGTCGATACCCCGGGGCCAAGTTTTCCATATCAGAGAGAACGTTTAATCGAAAGCCTATTGCTGTTGGTAGCGCTTGGGATTCGTTTTGTACATCCGCTCGAATAGCTGGCGGAAGCGCGTCTCGCTCAATCTGGCCAGCGCGGCCAAATCGGAGATTTGCACGCCCTGCTGCAAATTTTCGCGTATGCAATCGGCCGATTTCGCAATCGTAAGCGCCTGCCGGTCTGTTTGCTCCACGGCCTTCCATCAGCAGACTGATTTCAAGTGTCGCTAACTGTGAAAGCCGGGATCCTCTTGATAAGGATTTGGTCATTCATCCGTTTCTCCTTCAAAGCAATAGGTTTGATTATTTTACATTAGTTGCCATTAGCCGATCTCCCATCTGAAACGATATTTTATCAACGCGAACAATACTAAAAAAACTTGGTTTTTCATATCGTCTTCACTTGAGTTTTTTAAGGTTTCTTCTCCAAGGAATTTACCTGTGGTCAGATCATAGTAATAACTGACTGCAATTGACTCATCCCTTGCATACTTTTCCCCATATAGACTCACAAATTCAAGGCCGAAAAAGTTGTATCTAGTCTTTATCATCTGAATTAGACATCGTATATCCTTGAAGTTTACCAAGACTTCCCGTTGGAGCAGGTTTTCTAAGATCGCTTGAGGCATATCGGTTGTCGCTTTCTCCTCTATTAAGTGCATATGAAATATTTTCAAGATGTTCAATCACTACACCGAACGCAAAGATCAGGATGCCGGACACTATCCCGCTAACCCACCAAATAATAGCCGTCTCCCATTGAAAATCGAGAATCCCAACAATAAATGCACATATGACAGTCACAATCGCTAACCCTTTTACAACTTGAACCATAATAGTCCCCCCTGTTTATTGGATATAATTTGCAACCATTGTACTATATATTGACATCCTCCCCCGCCTACACTTTGCTTAGAGGTGGGGGATTCCCCTTATTCGCCTCATTAGCGTGAAGCAGGTTCAGTTACCGTTACCATAGGAATTTGTTTCATGATCACAGAAGAGGTTCGTACGCTCGTTTCTGTACCCGAACAAACTCCGGGGTTCAGTTCCGTCCATGTTGAACGTCTTTGGTGTGACGGATAGAACTTCTCGGTTAGGTATTCAGCACAGTCAGGTGCCTTATGCAAGGTATCTAGCCCTGCA
>NZ_JBHTHC010000035.1:0-63009 GCF_042676285.1 Paenibacillus sp. GCM10027626
ACCACGAAAACGAGAGGATTGGTGAGGAAATGAAAGAAAACCCTTCATTTCATGGAGAAAATGAAGGGATCCGAATCATGAGATTCATCGCACAGGGCAAGTTGGGGAGAATTAATCGACGCTCTCCAAATTTAAATTAGACTAGAGAAGAAGGGCGAAGGAATGACGAAGATCAAACCTATTGTGCCCTTGATCTGGGCGGAACGTCCTGCGGTAAGTCCTGACGGCCGTTATTTGATCTTCTACACCAACCGCAACGTCGTAAGTCTAAAAGACGGAAGTGGTCAAATGTGGGTAAAAGATCTGAAGGACTATACGGAAAAAGCGGTATACACAGGGGGCTATGAGTTTGTTGGCTGGGGTAACGATGGACAGGTGTTTATTCACGATGATGACAAATTGGTAGGAATAGACCTTAAAACCCTTGAAGCGAAAGTCCTGAGGGAAGCTGTTACTCTGACATCAATTGTCTCCTATCCTTATCTCGTTCTACCCACTAGAGGCCAGATTGCCATTGAAAATCTCGAGAGCAATAAGTCGGAAGTGCTAACTGACGGGGTAGGGCGTGCTGATATGATCGTTGCCGACCCCACCCAAACTAACTTGGCAATCTTGAACCTCCCGAATCCGGAATCATTTGACAACAATATCCTGGTCATCAAAAATAACAACGCATCCGATGTTCGAACGATTTGGCCGGAAGAAGGATATATTTTTGACACCTATTCTTGGATAGATCAGGTTAACCTTCTTGTGGTAGCACTAAAGAAGGCGACAACTGATCAAGTTTCTTACGTAGTAAATGTTAATGAAGACTAGAAGGAGCTCAAAGCAAGTTCACGCTTGCGCACTTATTTCCTTAAGAAATGCTTCAAATTGTTCGATGTTTGCAAAACGGTTGATCTCGACTCCTTTGGTTTGGAGATGTGTCTCTAATAGAGAACTTAAACGTACAACAGCGAGTTGTAATTGCGAGAGATCATGAGGGTACAGGAGTGCAACCAGTTCCGGGAATCCCAACCGCTTATAAATATCCTGATAAGTTGAATTGAACATCAAGCTGCTAGGCCAATGCCCCGTTTCTGCAAAAAACAAGAAGCGAGCGATTTCATCCTGTGCATGAATAGTAGAGAAAAATGCTGTATCATAATCATTCATTTCGCAAGCTGTAATGATTTTGTCCAAAACTCCCTTTATTTCCTCGTAATAACCTTTCATTCTATCGGCGTAAGCAGGAGAACTGAAGTATTTTTCTTTTTGAGCTAACACTAGTTCAAACGTATCCGCCACAAGTTTTTCACAAGCTTGCAGCATGTCAGTGTTCACGTCGGTATGCATAATCGTTTTCATTAGTGACTCCAAACCATCCGGTTTTAACGGAAGCTGTAAAATTTGCTCTCTATTTTTGCCAAAGCCCCTTGTGTAATAAGTTCCATTTAATAGCGCAAGACTTTGAAACACCTTCGTTAAAACTCCATACGCTTCTGTTCGGTAAAATGTAATACTTTCAAACTCGCTGGCATGGCTCAACTTGTACAAATGCTCATAAACATTACGAAGCTCCGATTCAGCTTTCTCAATCATTGTTTGTGCTTGTTCAGCGTTCTGCATTGAGGAAATGGTATCACGCAGTTTCATAAATCGTTCGCTGTCTTCATCTGAACGCACATACAGGAGCTTACAATCTGCGATAATTGTAGTTTGTGTTTCTTGAAACGAGGCCATTCTCTCGGCACGTTCCCAACTAATAGGCCAAAAGTCAAAACTGATGTCATTAATAATAAACTGTATACTTGCCTGGTAACCTTTTGTCGTGGCGGGAATGAAAAAGAAGTCCAAGTCAGAGCGCTTTGTTGCAGTTCCTTGCGCATATGAGCCATAGTAAGCGATAATTGCAATATCTTCAGAATAAACGTTTTTAACATGATTCACGAGAATATCGGCAACTTCAAACACGTTCATCAGCCGCTCCCCCCTTAATATGTAAGCTTCACCATGTTATAATAACAAAGTTTCAAAAACATAGATGGGAAAGTTCAACTATAATTTTTTAAGTCCTTAATTATTAATCCCTTCAATAGATCAAAAAAAGGACAATGAGGTCCAATTGTTGCTGAGCTTAGAGAAAGGGGAGAGTATAGATGTTGTCAAAAAAAATGTTGATTGGCGGGCAGTGGATAGACAGCAAGCGGCATTATGAGCTGCGTTCGCCTTATAATGGACAAGTGATTGCGCGCATACCGCTGGCTGACCGGGGCGATATTGAAAAAGCGCTGGCCAGTGCCGAACAAGGCGCCAAAGCTATGCGCCTGCTGACATCGCATGAGCGTTCCGCCATTTTGGAGAAGGTTGCACAGCTATTTCAAGAGCGTGCCGAGCAGTGTGCGGCGATCCTGGCTAATGAAGCAGCCAAGCCGTTAAAGGCGGCGCGTGCAGAAATTGCCCGCACCATAGAGACGTATAAATTCGCCGCTGAGGAGGCGAAGCGGATCCATGGGGAGACGATTCCGCTCGATGCCGCCAAATCCGGGGCGGGACGATTCGGCTATACAAAACGGGAGCCGCTGGGCGTTATCGCAGCCATTACACCCTTTAATTTCCCGTTCAATCTGGTGGCCCATAAGCTCGGACCGGCGTTTGCCGCGGGCAATGCGGTCGTGCTTAAGCCAGCCTCGCAGACTCCGCTGAGCGCGCTTATGACGGCGCAGCTTTTTGCGGAAGCCGGTCTGCCGGCAGGCGCGCTCAATGTTGTCACAGGCAGCGGCAGTGAGATCGGCGATGTGCTTGTCCAGGATGCTAGAGTCAAAATGATCACCTTTACCGGCAGCGCCGAGGTCGGACGGCGAATTAAAGAGCAGGCCGGCTTGAAACGGGTGACGCTAGAGCTAGGCTCGAATTCGGCTGTTATTATCGATAGCGCAGAAGATCTGGAGGCTGTGGCTGCCCGCTGCGCGGAAGGCGCATTTAGTTTTGCGGGGCAGGTCTGTATATCAGTTCAGCGGATTTTCGTGCAGGAAAGGCTGTTCGAATCATTTGTCGAGCTGCTGACAGAGCGGGCCAAACGGCTTGTATATGGCGATCCGCATGAGGACACGACGGATATTTCCGCTCTTATCCATACGCGGGAAGCGGAGCGAATTGAGCGATGGGTAGCAGAGGCTGCGGATGCGGGAGCGCGGATTGCATGTGGCGGCAGGCGTGAGGGCGGTTATTATGAACCGACCGTGATCGTCAGCCGTGAACGGAATTTAACGATTTCCTGTCAGGAAGCGTTCGGGCCGGTGGTCGTGGTCGATCATTATCACGATTGGGATGAGGCAATCTCAGCGGTGAATGATTCGGCTTATGGGCTGCAGGCAGGCGTCTATACGACTTCGATCAGCAAAGCCTTTGATGCGGTGGAGCGGCTGGAGGTCGGCGGTGTTATTATAAATGATATTCCGACGTTCCGCGTTGATCATATGCCGTATGGAGGTGTGAAAAATAGCGGCCTCGGCAAGGAAGGCATTAAATATTCGATTGAAGAAATGTCAGAGCTAAAATTTGTATCCTTCAAGCTGTAAATTAGCGAAGCTTTTATGTTCATTGATCGGGATGAGCATAAAAGCTTTTTTTGTTGTCTTAAATCGTAATGGACAAATAAAGTATATCATACTATTATTAAGTATACGTATTTATAGAGCTAAAGAATGCTGCTGGAGGATGATGTGTAATGTCAGGGAAGTGGCAAGCGCAGTGGATTTGGGCGAGTGGTCAGGAAGAGGCTGTTAATCTGTTTGCCGAAGCGCGCCGCAAATTTCAATTGCCCGGTCAAGCGAAGCGGGCGGTAGTCCGTGTAACGGCAAATCAGTTCTATACGATGACGATTAATGGCAGGGAAATTGGGAGAGGGCCTGCTCCCAGCGATAATAAGTGGAAGTATTATGATGAATATGATGTTACCGCTGCTTTGCAGGCGGGGGATAATGTGATTGCAGTGACGGCGTACAATTTTGGGAAGGAGCCGATCGTGACGCATCAGCTCCAGGGGCCAGGCGGCCTGCTGGTGCAATTGGATGCAAGCTATGAAGGCGCGGAGGGTGCAGCAGAGATGACCATTATCAGCGACAGCAGCTGGAAGTGCCGCAAATCTCCTCGCTGGGTGCCGGCCACAAGCCGTCAGCACCAATGGCGCGGCTTTCGCGAAATTTATTTGGCGGCGGAGGAAGACGGCTGGGAGGATGTGCAATATGACGATTCCATGTGGCCGGACGCTGTAATGGTGGCGAAAGCGGAGCAAGCAGATTCGCCATGGCCGCGGCTGCTGCCGCGGGATATTCCGCAATTGCAGGAGAGCATGCGGTCGCCGCTTGCCGTAATTGCCAGCGAGCCATATCTTGGCCGCATCGATGGCGCGGATGCGCTAATCGCCGGCTCGGATAATGGCGGGCGGGCGATGATAGCGGATGCTTCTGTTCCGGGCTCGTATCCGCAGGTTACGTACGATTTTGGCCGGGAGGTTGTCGGCTATCCGCAGCTCGAGGTAGAGGCGCCGGAGGGCGGCGTGCTGCAGCTGTTTTATGGCGAGACGCTGGAGATGGAGCTGACGGACACCTTTATGTTGAAAAAGGGCCGCAATCGGCTTGCTCCTTTTGCCCGCCGCGCCTTCCGCTATATGAAGCTCGCTGTACAAGCGACGCCGCAGCCGATTTACGTCGAAAAAGTACAGCTTCGCTTTGTCCACTATCCGTTCCCGCAGCAGGGCAGCTTCCATTGCAGTGATGAGAAGCTTGACCGGATTTGGGAAACGGGAAAATATACGACAATAGTGAACAGCCAGGACCATTTTGAGGATTGCCCGCACCGGGAGCAGGCGCTCTGGGTAGCTGATGCTGTCGTGATGGCCAAGGTTGTTTATCAAGCTTTCGGCGATGCCGCCATTGTCCGCAAAAGCCTGCTGCAAAGCGCGCGCATTCAGCATGATGACGGATCGATTGCCGGCACCGGGCCGGAGGCTAATCCGTTTTTGCTGCCGGATTTTTGCGCCCATTGGCTCTTTGGCGTCCATGAATATTGGCAGTATAGCGGCGATAGGGCATTTTTGCAGGAGGTCTGGCCGCATGTGCTCAAACTGGCGGAGTGGTTTGCCGCACAGGAGGATGCGCATGGATTGTTTGAGAAGGCTGACCGTGACGGCTGGTGGTGCTTTATCGACTGGACGCAAGACATTGAGCGCAAAGACCGGGTAACCGTCATTTCTTGCTTCTACTATAAGTTTTTGCTGCTGACGGCAGAGCTCGCTTTGGAGCTGGGAGAAAAAGAGCTGGCGGCAGAGCTGCAGGATAAGGCAGTGCGGCTGCGCCTGACAATCCGTACTCGCATGCGGGCAGAAGGCAGCGAGCTGTTCGCGGATTGCTTGACCGATGAGGGATTGTCCCGCAGCATTACTGCACAGACCAATTTTGCCGCTGCATGGACCGGGGTAATGACGGAAGAGGAAGCGAAGCGCTTTATCGCAGACATCTATTTGGCTGATAAGCTGCCGCGCATTCGCGGCGCCTTCTTCTATCATATTGTGCTGGAAACGTTGTTCCGGCATGGCTTTGCCGATGCGGCAATCGAGCAGATTCGCCGTTACTGGGGAGCGATGCTGGATCGCGGTGCGACGACATGGTGGGAAACGTTCGACCCGGGCCTGCCGTTCTGCACCATTCCAAGCCCGTACCAGGGACATACGCCTACTTATTTGCGCGATGAAGTACCGGTCAGCCTGTCTCATGGCTGGGGGGCATCGCCGACGAATTTGCTGCTAAGCGATGTGCTGGGGATTGATGTTCGTCATTTGGGAACCGGCGGCGAGGGTGATTCGAAATCCGCGCAAGTATTGCTTAAGCCACTGGCAGCAGGCGGGCTGACGTGGGCGAAGGGCGTTGTTCCGACTGCCGCCGGCGATATTGAAGCGGAGTGGGAACAGGCAGGCGAAGCGCAAGGGAAGTTCCGCTTTGCCGTGGTGCTGCCGGCAGACCTGCAGTGGAAGACAGAAGGGCTGCAGGAACTGACAGTAGAGGAGCTTGGCAGTCAGGTTCGGGTTGCCGGGACGTTCTGATGTTGGCAATGGCGCGGTGTATGAAGGAAATCATATGCCGCGCCATTGCCTTGTTTTCGTACATAAAGTATACTTTATGTACGAATTAAGGAGTGATCGCAGGATGGCTGAAAAAACGGATAAGCTGCCCATGTATCAAGTGATCATGGAAGAGCTGAAGCAGCAAATTGCTACAGGAGTATTACGGCCGCATGATCCGCTGCCGACCCAGATCGAGCTGGCCCGGATCTATAATACAAGTGAAATTACTTCGCGCCGCGCGCTCTCTGATCTGGTCCAGGAAGGGCTCATTTATCGTGTGCGCGGCAAGGGGAGCTTCGTTCAGGAAGGGGCTGCCGGCGGCGTGCCGCGGGCGATGCGAACGATTTATTTTGTTGTGCGGGAAATGGCGGGCCAGTCGTTCAATCATCCTTTTTATGCAGAGACGCTTGCCGGTATTCAGGAAGTTTGCGAGGAACATGGAGTCGCCTTCTCGATTTGGGATTTGGCCAGTATGGGAGAGCTTCCAGACGATACAAACGCTGGTCTCATTCTTATCCCTGGCGCCTATATGGAGCTTTCGCGGCTGGAACAGTGGCGGTCGGAGGGCAGGCGTCTGGTGACGATCCATTATTATTTCCCGCATCTGAATATTCCGTATGTTGTTGTAGATAATTTGACCGGAGGTTATTTGGCTACGCAGCATTTGCTCTCACTTGGGCATAAGCGGATCGGCATCATCTTGACTGGCCGTTCGATTATGGAGCTGAATCAGGAATTTTCCTTCCGGCTGCAAGGCTATCGGCTGGCTCTGTCCCAGCACAATATTCCGTTCGATCCGGAGATGGTTTGTGTGGTGGATGGGCCTGCGGAAAGTCATGAGATGGGCTATGAAGGGCTTCAGCGGTTGATTGACAAAAAGGAGCGTCCTACTGCTGTGTTTACGACGAGCGACTATAAGGCATTTGGCGTTATGAAGGCAGCGAGGGAGATGGGGCTGCGGATTCCGGAGGATCTGAGCATTGTCGGCTATGACGATGTCGTGATGGGCCAATATACGTATCCCAATTTGACCACGATTAATCAGAATACGAAGCAGCTCGGCCGACGGGCGGCCGAAATGCTGATTTTCGATTTGCAAAATGACGCCAACCGTTTTGTTAAGGAAGAGATTGTGCCGAGCTTGATCGTTCGCGACAGTACATCTGATTTGGAAGATAAATGAGCGGACAACAAAAGGAACAGATGCCGCGGCTGGCAGCGTCTGTTCCTTTTGTTGAATTTTAGGGGAAGAAACTTGCCTCGCACCAAGGACGGCGTCAGCCGTTTCTTCTCAGGCCTTAGTTTGTAGACGGAATTTGCAGTTCAGAAACTAGAAACCAATCTTTGGAATTGGTTGGCTTCATGTAGCAGCGAATATAGTAGTCGCCGGTTTCGTCGAAAAGATATTTTTGCTCATTTGTCACAAACCAGAAATGTTCCTTCTGCTCATCTACTTTTTTGGTAGCAAGCACTTGCTCTTTATTTTTCGGATTCGTAATGGTAATTTTGATCTCGGAAAGATCCGTTTTCAGACTGTCAATTTGGGCAAATACGCTGAATGGATCTTTATGTCCCTTCGAAACTTGGCCGAACGGCTTCGGACCAAAGGCTGTCAAATGGACATTCGGCTTATCGATCGTTAATTTTTTCTGCTTGGGATCCCACTGAACGATCGATTTTTGCTCGGTAGAGAGCTCATTAATCGGAACATAAACTTTGCCGTCACTAATGATTCCTGTGGCGCTTAAAGGCTGGTTATTGAACCATATCTTCACATCCTCTGTCATGGCGTATAGCAAGGAGCCGCCGCACAGGCTGAGAATGACTGATGCAAGTATAATACGCTTTTTCAAACTCTCATCCCCTTTTATTGAGTTATATGGTTATACTGCCCATATGGAGAAAAGTTGTGGAAATTCGCGAAAATTCAAGTTAAATAATGATATTTGTTTTCTCCTCCCCGCCATAAGCCTCGTGCGATGCTGAAGCCGATCACCTGATAGCAGCAGTACCAAATCAGGCAGCGCATGCCGAAGGAAGGCCAGGTGAACGCAGCGCGTTGAAAATCGGAGAAGTAGATTTCCAGCAGAGAAACAGCAGCCCACACCGCGAAAAGGATAAATCCCCACAGTAATGTTCGAGTGATCATATATTTTGTTTTGCCGCGCTGCCTAATGGTAGCCCATCTATTCACAAAAGCTTGTTCGCGTTTGTTCAGATTAACGGAGTTTGTCATACAAAACATCTCCCTTGTAACGAGTGTCGGCGAGGGTTTCTCTCATTTTACCCGAATTTGCAGTCATTAGCTAAAGTTTTACTCGAAAAGTTGCAACTTCTTTTGCACAGGCCGCATCATAGTGGTGAAGAGAGAGGGGGGCGAGCGGGCTGGATGTCGTGCAACAATTGAAAAAAGGCGACGAAGCTGCATTGCGTCTGCTTATGAAGCAGTACGGCGACTATTTGCTGCGTACTTCGTATCTGCTGTTGAAGGATCGTCAGGCGGCTGAAGAGGCCGTGCAGGATACGTTTATTTCCGCCTTTCAAAAAATAGAGCAGTTGCGTGATCCCGATCAGCTAAAAAGCTGGCTTACCCGCATTGCCATTAATCGCTGCCGGATGCGGCAGCGTACGTGGAGCTGGCGCATGCTTCTGCCGTTTGCCCGAATGGATGAGGCCTGGTCGGGAGCGGGGGAAGATCAGTTCGAGCCGGCGACGGAGGAGCGGTTTTTGCTGGAATGGCAGGGAGAGCGATTAAGCGATGCTGTCCAGCGGCTGGAATACCGCTACCGGGAGGCGATCACACTCTTTTACTACGGTGAATTCAGCGTCCGGGAAATTGCGCTCCAGACAGGGGCGAAAGAAAATACGGTGAAAGCGAGGCTGGCAAGAGGACGGAAGCAGCTGCGGGCAATAATTGAGCAGGAGGGGATGGCATGAATCAGAGGAGCTGCCGGGAACAGCTCGATAACGAGCTAATGGAGCTGACTTTTACGGCGAGAGATCAGGTAATTGGGCGCACCCACCCGCGATCACGGCGGGAAAAGCTGGCGGCCTGGTGGAATAAAGAGCTGGAGCTATCGCTTGTACCGCTTGTTCCGATCGTGGCTGCAGCCTCATTGCTGCTGTTCTGGGCGATGGCCTTTTATTCGGATGGGCCGGAAAGTGAAGTGCTAAGGAAGCAGCGGACTGTAATCGAAGCTGGCGGGAATATGTACTGGGACGATATTTTTGCGAAAAAGGTGCGGACTTATGAGAAATAAACTGACCGTAAAAGTGAAACATTTGGCGTTGTTTTCTCTTGCGTTATTCGCAGCTGTCGTGTCTGCGGGAGCGTTATTTGCGGAGAAGCATCCGGAGAGCAAAATGCGGGAGGGCGGAGTAAAGGCGGTGCTCGCCGGGCTGGCTGAAGTCTCTAATCCGGCACAGAAATGGGAGTTGATCCGCGAATTTTTGATTATGCCCGGGGTGGATTCGATTGTAAGGGATGCGGAAATTATTATTGGTCCGGGCAGATTGTTTAACGCAAGCGGTGTGAAGAGTGGGGAACGTGAAAAAGTGACGTGGAAGGAAAAGCTGCCTTATTTGGAGCAATATGCGGCAGAAGCGCCGATAGACGGGTATTTGGTGCACGCGGCACGGCAACTCGCCTATTATTACGGCTATTATAGACAGCCGGGCGATGCTGTTCTTGTGCTGGAGCAAGTTGAGGGACGGCTGGAGCGTGCCAGGGAGAAGGGGAAATACACGCAAGAACGAAACGAGCTAGAGCTGCTGCGCGCGGAGTGGCTGTTCCGGCAGGGAGATTTAAAGGCGGCAGAGCAGCTTATGACTGGGTTGCTGCAAACGGGCGATGGCCGCACCAATGCGGTTATGCATACAAGTGTAATGATGAAGCTGGAACAAGGACGGTTGCAAGAGGCGCTGGCAGAGCTTGAGCAGTACTTGCAAGCGGCCAAGACGACCGAAGGCAATTGGCGGTCGGTCAACGAGGGGCAATTGGTTGCTTTGCAGAAACACTTGCAGCAAGCTGTTGCCGCGGGGAGCGAGGGATCAGGCAAGCCTGCAAGCATCACGGGCACGATTCGCCGCAGCGACGGAACGCCAATTGCGGGAGCCGGTATTTTTTTGCGCTATAAGGATGATTTGCATCATAGTGTTATGGAAAGTGAGCCTTATCAGACGGTTAGCGGTGCGGATGGCCGCTTTGAGCTTCGCGGCGTTTTGCCGGGTAGCTATCAGTTCTATGTTGGCTTGCAATTTGAGCAAATCGACGGCTACACATGGCCGATAGATCTCGACGAATGGCTTGATGTATCTGCAGGAGCGTCATTGTCGCCGTCGATTGTACTGGCGTCGCTCAGCGAAGTGGAATATCCGGTGAACGGGCAGAAAGTGACAGGGCCTGAGGTGGAATTCCAGTGGGAGCCTGTAGAAGGAGCCGAATACTATCAGCTTGAAGGCACGGTGCCGGTTAGTTCGGGCAGTATGGGGACGGTTATTCGCAGTTATGTTCATGATCACAAGGTGACGGTTTCGCTGAATGAGTTGTCTGATGCTTTCTCGGGGGTAGTATATAGCGGAAAAGCAGAGCGGATAGACTGGACGGCGGCGGATCCGCGGTCGCTACTTGGCTTTGCCAATCCGGAGAGTCGCTTTTCATGGAGCGTGGAAGCTTATAGTGCGGACGGAAAGCTGCTGACGCGCAGCGGCGGTTATCGTCTCGATGAGGATACGGTTGGCAATTTGCCTTTCTTTTATTTGCAGGCCCGGACATTGACGGCGGCTGATCGGCTGCTGCTGGACGGCAAGCATGAGGAAGCGTTGGCTGCTTATCGTGCGGCTTACGAGAAGGATAACGCCGATGCCCATAGTTTGCGGATGCTGATTCGGCTGCTGAGTGTGAAGGAGCGCAATGAGGCTGATGAAGCGGCAGAACGGGAGATCTTCGAGCTGCGGCTGAAGCTGATGGAGCTTGCACCGACACCGGGTCTGCTGGATAAGTTGATGGATTATTACTATGGAAAGAGCGACTGGCTAAAATATGCGGAGGCGGTAGAGGAGTATAAGAAGCTTAGCGGGGAGCCGCTTAATCCTTATCAGCAGGAGATTTATGCGACAGCGCTGATGAAGCAGGGCAAGCTTGATACTGCGGCAGCGGCGTTCGAGGCAGCGATGCGTCTTGATGGCAGCCATCGCTTTGTCGGCAATTATTTGGCTGTGCTGCTTGTGATGAACGAATCGATGGAGCCGGCGCTTGCAGCTGCAGCCGAGTTTCCGGAACGGAATGCGGTTGGTACGCAGCATGACTGGCAGCAACTGCTTGCTCGGCTTCAGAAGGAAGCGGCAGCGGCACAGGCTGTGGAGGGAGAAGGCACCGGGTATCGGAATGAGATGAAGCAGGTGCTGGACATGTATGTGCGCGGCGACCGCGAGCAGCTGCAGCAATGGGTAGCAGCGGCAGGGAAAGTTGCTGTAGAGAAGCAGTATGCCGCGCTGCTGGCGCTGGCGAAGGCGTTATTGGAAGTTGGATAGAGGAGGAGGGTGCCTAATTGCGATTGCGAGGCGCCCTCTTTTTGTCTTGCCAGAATATATTTTCGAAGGTGTCATTGGGAAGAGGCTGTTTTGCAAGTGTATAGTTGAAATTTTGCCGCCGCTAACACTATGTAGCATCGAATGGTGCCGCTGAAGGCCGGCTCCAGCCGTTTTTCATATTGGCCATGATATTCTCAGGAATATGACATTTGTCATGTGAAAATTATTACAATCATAAATACCAAGCGAGCGAGCGTTAGGGTATGATGCTTGGTAAGTTATTAAAAACCTTAACGAGAAGGGAGTAAGCGCATCCTGCTCATGAACTGGAATATCACACCCCTTTTAGTTCACGCTGGCTGTGTTGATCGTACCATCCGTTCTGGGACTAGTGAGCGTACGCTGCATGGGCGGAAAGAACTGACGGCAACTCGTGGAGGTCGACGAGCGACTTATTGTACAATCAAAACCTTGATTAAATATGGGAGAAAAGTCCGATATTTGTTTTTTTATCCATTCTTTAAGTGCGAATGACTGGTTTGCAAGGTATGATTTAGAAAGGAGCTGTGAGCCGAGTAAATCAAATATCGGTTTTTGGATTAAGAAAAGATTTGCATAAATCTAGGATGCGAAAGGCGGGGGTTATTGATGTAAAAAGTTCGATAGCAGGAACATCGCCCAGGAAACAACGATGATCCAATGAGTTTGATGAAACAGGTCATTGGATTCATTAAATTTAGCGAGAAATTATTTGGAGGTACATGAATGATTTTAAGAACCATTTGCATTTTTGTCTCTTTAATCGTATTTCTGGCGGGTTGTAGTCATGAATCCGATAAGAACAATTTTCAGGATTCATCGGATTCTACGCTAAGTAATGAACCGGAAAAGGACGCCTCGAAAATTCAAACCCCGTCGGATTCAGATCAAGGCAAACCCCAATCAGAAAATCAAAGCCCTTTGGACTCCAATTCCAATAACCCCGAGGATTCTTTAACAGACGAAGAAACATTGATGAAACCCCCAGGACGCTTTGCCGGTTCAAATTATGATGAGGAGAAGGTTCAGGCAGCTTTGGATGAATTGCCGAATGACTTGACTGCCGATCAATATAGGGAAGAACTGCTCCTCCTGCTGGCTGAGGATTACCGTTCTTATATGAATGCTTTCAAAAAATTTGACACGGAAGTTAAAGTGAATAATGAGCGGCCTAATGGTGACATTACATTACCCTCAAGCAGGAAGCTGCACATTTCGATTCTGCTTGATGCCAGCGGCAGCATGAATGGGAAGATCGATGACAAGCTGAAAATGGACTCTGCCAAAGAAGCTATACAGGCCTTCGCGGATAAATTACCTGAAAATGCTGAAATATCTTTGCGGGTATATGGACATAAAGGATCAGGAAGCAACAAAGACAGACAACTGTCATGCAACAGTACAGAAGAAATATTTCATGGCCAAGGCAGCCAGACAAATCAAATGAAAACAGCGCTTCAAGACGTAAAACCAGCTGGATGGACACCCATTGCCAATGCGCTGAAATCTGTAAAACAGGATATAAATCCTGAGACAACCGATTCGGTCGTATATGTGGTTAGTGATGGGATTGAAACCTGTGGAGGTGATCCAGTAAAAATTGCTAAAGAACTCAACCAATCTAAAGTGCAGACCGTTGTTAATATTATTGGCTTTGATGTGGATAATGAAGGACAGAAATTGCTTCGACAGGTTGCTACATCCGGCGGTGGGGAATTCATCTCTGTAGATAATGAAAAATCACTAAAAGAGTATCTCAATAAAGCGTATGAAAAATTACAAGCCGAGTGGAAGACATGGAAAGAACATGGGCAAGGAGAGGCAAATACACAAGTCATCAGGAAGCAGGGAGCTATCAATAATACAGAAATGGATATGCAAATTCTGGTGAACAAAGAATATTATAATCTGCTGGCCGCTCTCAAATTTCTGGAAACGAAGTACGGAAATGATATCCCTCACGGCGATATCTGGATGCAATTTACTAAACGTAAAAATTTCGCATGGGATTATGCCCGTGATACGGGCCGGCGTTTGTATGACCAAGTAACTGAAAGCGGAACCCAGGTTTATGAAGATATCAAGAATGAAGGCGATAAGAATATAGAAGATCTGGAGGGTAAGAAAAAATGATTAGCGGCTGAGGCAATATGACTCATGTGACCCGCGTCTATGGATAAGAAGCATTCCAACCGAATCCTCAGATTTAGGATTACGCAAAGCAGTAGACGCGGGTCACAGGCCATTCGTCGTTTTATTAATGACACGATTAAAGCCAGTTGAGGTATATATTCCATGGTTAATGAATCTACCCTACGAAGCAGTATACTACAACAAGGACAAAAGAGAATCCTCAAAATAAACTCAAGAACCCTTTCGTAAATTTTTGATATTAATTTTGCGGAACTGGCGGGGAAAGATTCTTTCTAAAGCAATAAAGAGTTTCCAAGGTGTCTTGAAACCTAATCTTTACCGGTCAACAGTCGTCTCCCGAACTGTAGGCGTGCTTCAAGTTCGATCATAAACTTGCAATCTTCGCAGCAATGCATTCCTTTCATGTTTCGCTTCACGTGGCCGTAAGCTTGAGTCCCCTCGAGGACATAAAACGCTTTTTTACAAACATAACAGGTCGAATGCAAACGAGATCCTCCGTTGGATTGGTCCTGCACCAAAACCCCCTCTCGTCAATCATGACAAGTTCCCGTATTATTGACGGAATAACCGCAATGCGTTATAACCGAATAAGTATCTAAATAACACACTGTGTTTTTTATTTTAATACAGTGTGTTAAATAATGCAAGGGGGGCTATCGTTGCCGAAAATCGTAGACCATGAACAAAAAAGGAAACTGATCGCCGAATCGGCATGGAGTATTATCGAAGCAAAAGGGATCGAGCATGCGTCAATCCGCGCCGTCGCCGCTTCGGCAGGGTTATCGCCGGGTGCCTTGCGGCATTATTTTTCAACGCAGGACGAGCTGTTGCTGTTTATCGTGGATTATTTTTTGACGAGGGGAACTCACAAGGCAGAGGGGCTAGATATAAGCCGTATTCCGATGAAAGCCGCGAAGGAAGTGCTTTTAGAGCTACTCCCTATCGATTCGGAAAAACGAACTGCAACCGGCGTCTGGTGGGTATTCGCCATCCGTTCCCTCACAAGTTCGACGTTGCGGGTTAAAAAAGACGAGCTCACGGACGGACTTCACCACCTGACTAAAACTGTCCTCGACCTTCTGGCTAGTGCGGAGCTTCTTCCCCCGTCGATAGACATAGAACTCGAAACGTTTAGACTGGCCGCGGTCGTCGAAGGCTTGACGATCCTCGCATTGCTTCGCCCGGAGCTATACACACCAGAGACTGTTGAGCGGATCGTCATCCTCCATCTCCGGGAGCTTTGCATGCGCAATACGGATAAATAAGCAAGAAGGAGCAAGCCATACGTCGCCTGACTCTATGACCTAACTGGAGCTGGATGAGGGGCGAACTCTGTACTCCCTAAAGCAAGGAGAAGGCAAGGCAGCTCATTTTCACCGTTAGAACAGGGAGATTATATTTTGGGGAAGGAAATCAATTCAAACAATGTCCCCATGGTGGCGGTGGACGTGATTGATTTCCTCGAAGCGCCCCCTAGCGGGGCTTTTTTCGATTGGACAACCAGTATGCCCGTTCGCTATAATGAAAGGGGCAATTCCCATACTTTCTCAATTGCAGGAGGAATCCATTCATGGCACAGGATATTAAAAGAAGATGAACGAAAAAGAAGTTAAAAAACAACTTTCCGCAGCCAAAAAGTATAGAAATAACGGTGATTTTGCTCAAGCCTTGGGGATTCTACACCAAATAAACAATGAATATCCGGAGAATGTAACTTACAGGTACCAATTGGCATTCACCTATTATGAAAGTTATGAAAGCATGAATACTGATGCTGCCAAACGTTATGTAGAAGAAGCGGTTGCATTAGATGCCAATTTTAAAGAAAACTACGAGCTGTTAGGTGATATTTATAGGAAAGAGGAAAAACTAGAAAAAGCTAAGGAATACTATGAAAAAGCGTATGAGTTAGACTCCGAGTATTTAACTGTAGGAGAAAAACTGATACAGTTATATCTGAAAATGAGTAATTACGAAGGAGTATTAGAAGTTTGTAATCGTATGATGAGTTATATTCCTGTCGATACTTCTAGCGCAAAAGCAAAAGCTTTAACTTCTATATATTTTGGTTGTGTTTTATATAAAGGATGGGCATTAGTTTATTTGAATCGTTACGAAGAAGCTATTGAAGAAATTAAGAGGATAAAAGAATTAGACATTCAAACTAAACTTCCATCATTTTTTAACCAATACAAAGATGATGATGAAGCATTATTTAAAATGTATTATAAATTAAATAATAATCCGAAAATTAGTGAATATAAAGAAATATTAAGAAATGAATATAAATTAAATGACGAAAATATACTGGCGTTAGAAGAAGAAGCTAGACAAGATATTATTTTGTTCAGGCAAAGACCAGATGTAATGCGGCATTTAGGATTAAGCTAAAAGCTCCCAAAATCGATAGGGGGCTTTTTTGTGTGGCGATAGCCGATTACATAAACATCAACATAGGTCCAGTTAATAATCTTTAACCAGGCATCCGACTTTTGGCCAACATAGACGCTATTCTTACGTTTGGCTACAATACCTTCCAACAACTTGTCATCTATGATCTGGAAGTGGATGCGCCGTATGTTTCTTACCCGCTCACCGTGAAGATATATGAGGGCCACACCGCTCAGCTGTGTACCGCGTTGTCGCCGGACGGCACGAAGCTGGCCTACTGCATGGATCCGCGTCAAATCATTGTCGTCGATCTCGCGACAGGCCTCCTGGTCGCTGTACGGCTACGACTGGCGAGCAGCAGGCGGCGGGCAAGTCGTTTGGGAGCAAAAATGTGAAGACGGCTGCTTTCGATCCGCGGCGCGGTCTTATCGCGCTGTACCGAAACGGGCATGTGGAGCTGTTTGGTATAGGCACCGGAACCGAACGATTACAAGGGAGCAGTCCTGTAAGGGGCTATTCTTCTATCCCCAAGTGAATCAAATCTTCATAATGGATTTGGGCTGTAACCTTGAGGCCATGATCTTTTTGGTATTGGGTCACCGCGATTTCCGTTAAACGATCAAACTGCCCATTGCATTCTCCGTTGTAATAACCGGCCGCTTGAAGGCGATTTTGGACGATTTGCACGAGTGCACCCCGAGAGCCTTTGACTAAAATACGGTATGTGACACCGGGATGTCCCGTTAAAGGGCCATCGATGGTGACCTTCGTACCAATATCTACAAGGTCGTAAAGCTCCTCTACTTGTTTATCATACATGCGAATACACCCTTCGCTTACGAAACCGCCAATGGAATAGGGTTTATTGGTGCCGTGAATACCGAAAGTTCCCCAGCCAACGTTAAGCTCCATCCACCTGGGTCCAAAACCGTCAAACCAATTTCTTCTTTTATCGACAATTTTGAAAACCCCCATAGGGGACGGGGTGTCCCTTGTACCAACTCCAATACGGTAAGTTTTAATAACTTTACCGTCTTCCTGTAGTTCAAGTGTCCTTTTCCACAGGTTAATGTAAATTTCCTTGTCAGCATGGGCAAAGGTCGGGCTCGCGCTAATTGCGATCATTCCACCTAAGATAACCGAAATAAGCCATTTCATTGCATTCACCTGTTATGGTTAGTATGTGTGTAGAAGTATTTTCACCTCAGTGATTCGTAAATATGTATCCGGACACCGCTGTTATTCATTCCCACCTACATTTCTAATTTAAAGCTCTCTTTGTTTCAGCAAGACGGGAAGCCTCATAGTTTCACCCCAAATAACCTTGTCATGAACAAGGTTATGAAGGTAGACGTCCTTATCGTCTAATCGTTAATATGAATTAAGAGATACTTCGTATTTTTGTCCCAACCGAGGTCAAACGGCACACGGTAGCGGTCGGCAGTATGGGAGTTCACCAAAGGATAGCCGTTTACATCATGCCCGACGACGACGGAAAAATGGTCCGTATCTCCGTCAAGCGAATAGCCGATAATATCGCCTGGTAATAATTTTGCGATGGCTCCATCCGGATGTTTTTCGCTAGATCGGGTAATTTCCGTAAACGTGCCTTTGGCAATTAATCTTCCATACCCGGAGTAAAACAAGAAATGTTCGAAAGCCTCCGTTTGCACCCAGGCATGGCTTCCGCCGCCCCAATAGCCCCATACGCCCGTCATCCGCAAGCCGCCGCCTTCCTTTTTATCCCCAAGAACCTGGGAAGTAAAATTCGTGCAGTCTCCGCCGAGCGGCGTATAATCCCTATAGATCTTGTTGTATCGATTGTTATTCCCGGCTCCCCAAGCCAGACCCGCATATTTGTTGGCGTAGGCAACCGCCCGCTCTCGGTTATAACGCCCTTTTGATTTAGGGGTATAATCAACCGAGGAAAGATGAGGAAAGCCAGCCGGGGTATCGGAAATTAAATCCGGATTTTCCTCCAAGGGGTCCAGATACCATTCTTTTTTTACGACCCAGCCGTTATTGTCCTTTTTAATCGTAAGGGCATGTCGCGTACCAACCCCAAACGATTGGGGAGGGAGATGGAGGTGCGACGCTTTGTATTCGTAAGACACTTTCGCTGATTGTACCAAGGTAACTGTCGCTAGATCGCCGTCTTTCTTAAGGCGGACGATACGAATAAACGGTTCTGCCACTACAAAGCGAAGTCCGCGTTTTTCCGCCCAGGAATACAGGTATTTTGCCCGCCGCAGCTCCATTTGATAAGCATAACGGCTTGCGCCTTCGGACTTTATATAATACTTCTCTATCGTTTCAGGACGCTGATTGACAAGGAAATCGTTGCGGTCTTTATACAACTGGGATAAAAAACGCGTGATTTCCTCTTTATCGCTATCCTTTTTCAAAGGCAACGCATAACCTTTTAATGGCGTCAACCCAATGATGAGTGACATTCCGACTAACAGAAATAAGCGCAGCACACTATGAGCCCCCCAAAGGTTATTTCTGCATCGCATCCGAATCTCCCCCAAAAACGTAAACTTTGGTGCACTTCTTATTAGGAACACATGCAGATATTTGATGTAAAGGCGGGAAACGGTTGTTCCTGCCCATTTTCGCTTGACCCCAGGCATCATTTCCGATTACCTTGGATTTCCTTGTTTTTAAACGGCTTAAGGCCGAGATCGATCAAGCCGTAAATTTCCCCCATGTTCATGTACCTGCCGGGAGGTTGAGCAATTCGGGAAAAAGCGAATAAAGGAATGATCCAAATGGTTTTCACCGTCGATACTCCTCGCTGATGTAATCTGAAATCAACAATTATCCTTCCCTTCATTTTCTGGGATATGCTTTAAAATCCATCCCCAATTTTTGGTTCTATTCATAAAAGTCGGGAGTGCTCTCGCAGAAACGGCCCTGGCAGCGCAAAGGGGCTTTTCGGCGAACTGAGGCGTGCATATTGTGGAGTACATGATGCTACCGATCAGGAAGCGCGCTATGCCAAGGATGTGTGGAGCAAGTAGGGACGATTTACATGTCCTTCATTGACGCAGATCTAATAAATCCCTTTATTTCAGTTTACATTCCACCCGTATACTGGTAATAGCAAATACTATACTTAACCTGTATACCGGAGGGGAAAAATGTTAAACCGCAACAGATCAGGTTTGAAAAAGGCCATTTGCTTGGCTGCCTTATGTGTCTTGCTGTTGTTTTCGTTCAATTCTGCAGCAAACGCTCACGCTTACAGCTCCAGCTATTCGACGTTAACTTTGACCAAGGAGCAAACCGAGCTGTCATTTGCAATTGATAGCTTGTCCGCTCTTGAGTTGGCCGGCGAGCCGCTTAATACCGGGAACACTCTGGATCAAGCGCAGTTTGAGCGTATAAAGGAACGGCTTGAGTCGGTTATTCAGGCCAAGCTGAGGCTGAAAGTTGACGATGCGGATGTTTCGTGGCTGAGATTGGAACGGTTCGAGCTGAACCTTGCAGGCAGCAAGGGGCCGAAGGTGGAGCTGACAGCTCTATTCCCTCCGGTAGCTGCCTCTCAATCGCTGGCGGTAGTTGATGAGTTGTATTTGAACGATGCCGCCACCAACTATGTGAATCTGCTGTCAGTCCATTATGGCGGGCAAACAAGCTCGGCCGCATTGCATGGGGCGGATAGAACGTGGACGATGGAGCTGACGGCGGACGATTATGCCGGGCTTGAGCAGGACAGCTCTTCCAACGCACAGGCAGCTGGGGGCTGGAAGTCCTTTTTTGAATTGGGCATGCACCATATTTTGTCCGGTTACGATCATTTGCTGTTTTTGTTTTCCCTGTTGATTGCTAGGCAATCGTTCAAACAGTATGCAGCGCTCATTACCTCCTTTACGATCGCCCATAGTCTGACTTTGACGCTGACTGTACTTGATATTATCGATGTGCCCGGCTGGATTGTCGAGCCTGCGATTGCGCTTAGCATCTGCTACGTCGCGATCGACAATATGATCCGGAAACAGATGAATTACCGCTGGGTGATCACCTTTTTGTTCGGGCTGATTCACGGGATGGGCTTCGCCGATATCCTGAAAGAGATGGAGATTCCTCGTCAAAATCTTGCCGTGAATTTAATCAGCTTCAATCTGGGCATCGAAGCGGTGCAGCTAATCATTGTTGCGCTTATCCTTCCGCCGCTCTACTGGCTGAACCGCTGGAAATATGCGAAACCGGTGCTAATGACCGGCTCTGCCGCCGCTTTTATGTTCGGCGGAATCTGGTTTGTGCAGCGCGTCTTTTTTGACAGCTAGTGATGAAGAAGCAATCCACCTGTTTGACGCGGGCAGGGTGGATTGCTTCTTTTATCTTCCTGTCTATTATGCTTGTACTTCTTGTGCGGAGGCTGCTGCCAATGTTGTCGATGCTGCCGCTGCCGATGTCGCCTGTCCGTCCGGCTGGTCCGTGCTTTTCTCGTATTTGGGGATGATTCGTGAAGAGATAAAAGCGACGATCGGGACGGTCAGGACGACACCGATACAGCCGGTAATACCTTGTACGACTTCAATCGTAACCATATTCATGTTTGTAGCTTGCGTGAAGGTTACGCCAATCGAATAGAGCAATATTAATGAAGTCAGCGAGGTGCCGGTGAAGGCCAGCAGCAGCGTGTTCGCCATCGTGCCCATCATATCGCGCCCGACATTGATGCCGGACATGAATAGCTCTTTTTTGCTAAGGCTGCGGTTGGTCATATACACTTCGTGTATGGAGGAAGCGATGGAGATGCCGACATCGATAACGGCGCCCAGCGTAGCGAGCAGAATGCCTGCGAACAGCAATCCCTTGAGCTGCAAGCCGGTCTCCTCGGCCACCACGAGCAGCACTTCGACTTCATTCGTATTGAAGCCGGAAATTTGCACCCATTCGCCAAAAATATAGGCAAGCAAGCCGGCGATGGTAATGCCGATCAGCGTTCCGAATATTGCCGCCGCCGACTTGGTGCTCCAGCCGTTCAGCAGCAGCAAGGTGATACAGGTGGTCAGCACCACGATCAGCACGGAGGCGAATATCGGAGAATATCCGCGGTACAGCATCGGGATGAACAGAAAAATGATGCAAGCGAAGGTGAAAATGATGCCAAGCGCCGATTTCAAGCCTTTCATGCCGCCGATCCACCATAGCAATCCGAAAAAGAGCAGCGCCATTGCCAGCAAATACGGCGCTCTATAAGGGCTGTAGACGGACACCATATAAGACTTGGCGTCTGCGGCGTTTACATTGACCACGATCGACTGGCCTTCCTGTGCATAGACGTTATTATAGGAGCTCATGTAGTTTTTGATCGTATGAATTTCGCCCTTCCGTTCCCCGGATGAAATTTCAATCTCCAGCTCCTGAGTGCCATAAGTCATTCCTGACGGAGCATCCTTCTCCAGGTTTTCACTAACGACCTTCAATACTTTCGCTTTCTCATAGCTGACATGCCCCGATCCGCCTTGCTCGTTGTATTTGATCTCAGGGCTTTGGTTAAACAAATAAATCGATACGGCGACAGCCAGTATGATCGCGGCGAACAGGGTTTTCCTTACTTTCCCGGATGACAGCATAACATTCCTCCAAATCCGTTGATTTGAACTCCATTTGTCATCATCATAGCTGCGTATTGTCAACACAGAATAAACAAAAACAGCGATCTGCGTTAACAAACAGCAAGGATAATGATTTGGAAGGACAAGAGAAAGGGGCAGAGAATGTTACTGATGCTGAAAAAATGGATGGCAGGGCTTATCATCATGATCGGAGTGCTCGCGGCAGCGGCGCCTGTGTCTTATGCGCATGATGGCGACAGTGTAGCCTATACGGAGATACAGATGAAGGAAGGGGTGCTTCGCTTTCATTTTCGCATTGATATGTACGATATGATGATGTCCGCCACTCCGAATGATCCTGATCTTGATTATTCCACATCGGAAGGGCTCGATCGGTTCATAACCAAGTTCAGAGCGGAAGTGGAAGCGGTATTGTTGGCGAGAATCAAGCTTTATGCCGATGGCCTGCTGCTTGCGGGCCGGCTGAAACAGCTGGATTACACGGTGATGGAGGATCAGCCCTATGGGGAGGCTGTGCTGGAATATCCGGTCGGAAGTGTGCCGGAGCAGCTTGCTATGCGTTATGATCTCGTATTTGACGACGATGCCTGGCATGCCAATTTTGTTACGGTCACACTGCATGGGAAGACGAACAGCACCGTATTTTTGAATGATAATCGGGAGTTTCAAACTGGCACGTTAACCAAGCAGCAGGCGATTATACAGTTTTTTGGGCATGGTGTGCGGCAGTGGGTAGCCGAATACAGTCATCTATTGTTGCTGCTAGGCCTTCTTCTCGGGGTTAGAACTGTGAAGCAGGCGGCTATTGCCGCCGCAGCGGTTGTGGCTGCCTGTTTGGCCGCCGTTCTGTTAACGGGACTGAATCTGGCGGCGCTGTCTGTAAATTTCGCCAGTACTGCTGCCTGGCTAAGTGCCGTAGTTATTGGGCTGCTTTATTTGTTCAAGGATAAGTGCAAGCTCAGTCTGTGGTGGTTTTGCGCCTGTGGCGTTATTCATAGTATAAGCTTCGCCGGTTTGGTCTCCGGGATAAGGCTGGAGGATGGGCGACTGCTCTATTCCTTACTAACGTATATAGCGGGTATTGCAACCGGGCTGCTGCTCCTCGTGCTTCTTCTTTTTCCGCTGCTTTATTACGGCCGCAAAATAAAATGGTTCGCTCCGGCGCTGGCGGCGGCAGTTGTGCTGAGCGGGCTTATCGGGCTTGTACAGCGCATGCTTGCATAGGGCCGGCATTTTCGCAATAATTTACAATTAAATCACGGAATTTGGATTTCCGGCTAACAATTCTACTCTATGATTTGTCTAGCTGCATCTGTCTGAAACGGGCGGGTGGGCTACACTATGAGGAGGAGTGGTAAAAGCAATGAGTCATCTCGTAAGTCCAAGGAAGCGCATGGCGAAAGTTGTAGTGGCAGCTTTATCATTAGCAATGGTCATTTCTTTGCTGTCATGGGGATTCGCCGGCAGAAACAATCTGCTTCCGGTAAGTGTCGTGCATGCGGAAGACGTGCCGTACCAGTTTAAAGCTATTGTGCTCAATCCTGGCAGCAATGAGTCTGAACTGCGTTTTACATGGTATTCAACTCCAGACCCGGCAGGCAGTATTGTCCAAATTGCCAAAAAATCCGAGATGTCCGGCGGAAACTTTCCTGCCGATACAGCGATGACGTTTACTGGCGAAGCTTTAAATGCCGATGCGGCAACGACAGCGGCGGGCTGGGCTTCCAACAAAGTGACAGCGACAGGTCTGCAGCCTTCTACAGCGTATGTGTATCGCGTGGGCGACGGCACGACATGGAGTCAGGCTTATGATTTTTCCACACAGCGCTCGGATGAGTATACGCTGCTGTTTGTAGGCGATCCGCAAATCGGCGCTTCGAAAAATGCCGAAGCCGATACTGCGGGCTGGAACGATACGCTGACGAAAGCATTCACGGCATTCCCCAATACGAGCTTTATTATGTCGGCCGGGGATCAAGTAGAGACGGCAACCAAAGAAACGGAATACGATTTCTTTTTGAGCCCGGATGCGCTTAGAAATCTTCCGGTCGCTTCAGTCGTCGGCAATCATGACAATAACATCAACTATCAGTATCATTTCAATCAGCCGAACGAGTCCAAGCAATACGGAGTTACGAAAGCAGGCGGCGACTACTTCTACACCTATGGCGACACGTTGCTTATGGTGTTGAATTCCAACAACATGAATGCAGCCGAGCATGTGGAATTTATGAAGGAAACGGAAAAAAACAATCCGAAACGCTGGAAATTTGTCACGTTCCACCATTCCATTTACAGTGCCGGACCGCACTCTGTGGAAACAGGGCTGAAAAATTTCCGAGCCGGACTGGTTCCAACGTTTGATGAGCTGGATATCGATATGATTTTCATGGGCCACGACCACTCCTATGTTAAAACCTATGTCATGTATAACGACCTCCCGCAATATAAACAGCTGCTGGACATGAAAGGCAATGTCGTCAATCCGACAGGCGCTATGTATATTACAGCCAACTCGGCGAGCGGCAGTAAATACTATGCTTTGCAGCAGACACCGGAAGTTTATTCGGCTGAAAGAAGCCAGCTTAAAGTTCCGACCTTCTCGACGATCAACGTTACGGCAAACAGCGTCTCCGTCGATACATATCGTACGGATACGATGGAAAAAGTCGATAGCTACAGCATGGTGAAAGAACCGGAGAAGGTGAAGGTGCATGCTCAAAAGGAGAAACAAACCGACCCGTCCAATATCGAATTTTACTATGCAATCGGCCATGCCAACCAAGTCAATGCACTGGATGCGACCTTCCAGTTCGACAGCAAAAAATTGAAATTCAAGCAGGCTGAGCTCGTCTCAGAGAACGAAGGCGTAATTGAGCACAAAGTGATTGAAAATGACGGCGGGGACAATGAAGTGACGGTAAGCGGGGACACGGTGCGAATTGCGGCAGGAATGACAGCGCCGGTAATGTCCGAGGAATTTAAAGATGTAGTCAAGCTTACCTTTGAGCTTGTCGGAGGCAAGGCGGATGGGGAGACGACAGCCGAATTGAAGCTGCTTCAATCCACTTTGGCCGTCAGTGTGACGCATAAAGAGACGATCTCGACGATCGAAGCGGACACCGCTACCGTAACAGTAGGCAAAGAGAAAAATATTTATGACCTGAACGGCGATGGCAAGGTAACGGTTGCCGATCTGTCGATCGCGCTGGACTTCTATCGGTCCAAGCAAGGCGATGCCAACTGGGAAGCGGCCAAAAAGGCCGATTTCAATGGTGACGGCGTCGTCGATCTGGCAGATATTACAACCCTCTTGCTCCAAGTCTTGGCCCAAAAATAGCAGTAAGCCAAGCGATCAAGGACAAGGAAAGGAACAGGGGAGGCTTGCGGAACAGAGCCCGCGGGCCTTCTCCTGCATTTTAATCCAAGAGGTGTTCCAATTAAAATGAGAATAAAATGGATGGCAGCCATCATAATCATTAGCTTTCTTTCCTTGCAAACAACCGTATTTGCGGACAACAACAAGCTGGAAAAGGCGGAATTCTCGCAGCAATCGGTCACTGCCGATAAAAATGCCAATACATTTTCGCTCGATATCACCGTCATCAACAATGCGCCATTTAGCGGCGCGGAGTTCGGTCTGGAGCTGAAGGGCAGCCTCAAAATAAAATCGGTGGAATACAGCGATAAAACGGCCAATAAAGCAGGCGTCACAGAAAAGGCCGGCGTGTACTACTTCGGATTTTTCAGCGATGCGAATAAATACAACGGAAAAGTCACGATCGGCAAAGTGACCTTTGAATATACGGGCAATGCAGATGCGCAAATTACGATGAATGAAGCCAGTGTTATTACAATATCGAATGATAAAAATGCTGTATCAGAAAAAATATTTCCAAAAACAGCCGTTCAGGTGAAACGTGACACGTCAACGGATTCCGGAAATGGAGGCAACCCGAATCCGTACCCGAATCCAAACCCAAATCCAAATCCGAGCGATCCGTCCCCACCGAAGCCAACCGGCGAGAAGCGGCTGGAGATCGATGCTGCCGCAATTAACGATGCGATCAGCCATGCGCATACAGATAAACACGGTATACAGGTGCTCACCTTTGATCTGAATAAAAGTGCAGGGCAAGCAGACTCCCTAACAATTGCTTTTCCAGCAACATTATTGAATACGACTGTTAAGCGTAAAGTTATCCTTGAAACGCCAATTGCTTATGTGGCCCTTCCGGCCAATGTGATTGCAAGTCAGCAATTGGGCGGTGCAGCAAATATTGAACTTCATATTTCCAGAATCGACAATGCCGGCCTGCTTGAAAGCGTGAAGACGCGCATTGGTGCCCATCCGGTGATCGACATGTACTTCACATTGGACGGCAAAAAGATAGCTTGGAAAAATGCCGATAAGCCGGTTACCGTTTCTATCCCGTATTCACCGAATCAAATCGAATCGAAAAACCTTGACCTTCTAGTCGTCTATTATATTGACAGCAACAATAAGCTGCAGATTGTATCGAACGGCAACTATCATAGCGCGGATGGCAAGGTAACATTCACGGCGCCGCACTTGGGCCAATTTGCCCTGGCCTTCCTGCAAAAGACTTTTGAGGATATTCAAACCTCTTGGGCCAAAAAAGAAATTGAAGCCTTAGCTGTGCGCAACATTATTACAGGCACGTCGGAAAAAACGTTCTCGCCTCAGAAGAATATAACAAGAGCCGATTTCATTAAGATGCTCGTCGGCGTGTTGGGCAAGACGGAGCAAGCGGCAAGCGGCTTCCAGGACGTCTCGCCGTCCGATTATTATTTTGAAGCGGTCAGTACAGCCAAGGCGATCGGGCTCGCCGGCGGTACGGGAGACAACAAATTTAATCCGAAAGCCCAAATTACAAGGCAGGAAATGATGGTTCTGCTCGACCGCGCTCTGGCGATATCCGGGGAGCAGTTAACCGAAAAAGCTTCGCTTGCGGCTTTTGCGGACCGCGACCGTGTGTCGGGTTATGCGAAGGACAGCGTCTCCAAGCTGATTGCGTCCGGCATTATTCAGGGCAGCAGCGGCAAGCTGCGCCCGCAAGATCATCTGACCCGCGCCGAATCGGCAAGGGTGCTGCAATTAGTGTATAAGCTGTTGTATTAATGAGGTAAAGGTTTAATGCCCTAGACCGTAAAGGTTTAGGGCATTAAGTCTTTTTTGGGTACACGCCCCGATCTGCAACATTTGCGCGCCTTTTCCGATCACCGGACGGTGGCAGGAGGGGATGAGGCTGTTTGGAATGCGGTTCCAAGCAACTTTTTATGCAAAATGCTCGTCAAACCATTAATCATGGAAAAAATATATACCGTTAATGAAGGAAGTGTCGCATGTTCATACGTTTTTGGAGGCCTTTGTTTCATTTTGGTGTTCAGCAGGCCTTATCCTGCTTGTTTCCTGTAGTCATTTTTTCTATCATTGCGCTAACCAAGCTTGTCCATATTCCTTATATCCCGCAGTATGATTTTATTTTAATCGTATGTCTGCTGACGCAGTATGTAATGTATCGATCTGGAATGGAGTCCAAAGATGAGCTAAAGGTCATCTGCGTATTTCATTTAATCGGATTTGCGCTGGAGGTATACAAAGTTCAGCAAGGATCGTGGACGTACCCGATGGAAGGCTGGACGAAGCTGTTCGGCGTGCCGTTATACAGCGGATTTATGTATGCCAGCGTGGCCAGCTACTTGTGTCAGGCGTGGCGCAGGCTGGATGTTCGTCTCTTACGCTGGCCGAAGCCGATCTGGACCGTGCCGCTTGGAGCTGCCATCTATCTGAATTTCATGACGCATCATTACTGGTATGATATACGCTGGATTTTGACCGCTTTGCTCTTTATCATCTTTTTCCGAACTACTGTGGAGTATACTGTATTATCCGTTGTCAGGCGTATGCCTCTCGTCTTGTCCTTCTTCTTGATCGGATTTTTTATATGGGTCGCAGAAAATATCGGCACCTTTCTTGGGGCATGGCAATATCCAAGTCAGTGCGAAGCGTGGAGTATCGTTGGCTGGGGAAAGCTGAGCTCATGGTTTTTGCTTGTGATCGTCAGCTTTATCATTGTGGCTCAGCTCAAGCATGTCAAGGAAGGGCGCGGCGAATATGAGAGTAAACCCAACCTTTGATGAGCTACGGCATTACGCTATAAAAGTAGTAAGCGAGATGGCTGATAGTCGCCGGCTCGCTTATTTTCTGTATTAGCGCGTAAGCTTTATCATTTTTCTTCAATGGCCCACGATTTAAATAGCTGCTTCATCTTGGTGGCACTCTCATTATCAAAGAGGTAATTTTTACCTGCATGGTATACAACAAAATTGCCGTTTAAAAATAGAAGTCCGGCAATCTGTTCGTTGAATTATTTTATTTTGATGGAGACCGGTATACCGCACGAAAAAGGCTTCTGTTTCTTCAGGAAGAGCAGAGGCCTTTCCCTAGTGATTCACCTCTTGCAACTGTTCGGCATCCGCCGCAATCAAGCTGATGTTTTTTATTTTAAAGATGTCAAGAAACTGTTTATCCGGCGTTTTGTCGGTAACAATGATGGAAATGCGGCTGAAATCGGAAATTTGAAACAACACTTCAATATTGTTAAATTTGCTGTGGTCCGCGAGGATGATTGCCTCTTTCGTCGATTCGATCATCACTTTGCGAATGGCCGCCTCGTCTGCCGTCAAATCCCGCAGTCCTTCAACAATGATCCCTTTGGGCGAAATAAATGCTTTGGACGTCTTTAAATTGCCGATGAACGTTTCTCCAAGAGGACCGTTAAACGAGTTCGTGAACGAATTGTACGAGCCGGGGATAGCATATAGGCGTATGCCCGGAGTCAGTTTCAGCAAATTGATAATTGGCAGGCAATTCGTAATGACCGTAATGTTGGCGTTCGGGCTCAGCTGCGAAGCCAATACGACAGAGGTTGCGCTAGAGTCCAGAAATAACGTATCGCCCGGGACGATTAGTTCGGCTGCCCGTTTGGCAATCGCAATTTTGGCGTCAAGCAGAGGCGTATTCGGTAAAATTCCTTCTTCGGGTGACGAGTTGTCGACAAAAACGGCGCCGCCATGCGACCGCTCGATCCCTCCTTGTTTGGCGAGAAACTCAAGATCGCTGCGGAGCGTCACTTCGGATACTTGAAAGACTTCTTTGAGTTCTGCTATTTTGACAGTTTTTTTGACCGAAATATACTGAAATATTGCCTCACGTCTTTGATATGTTTTCATGGTTTTCCTCCAACCTTATATCTAGCAAACGAAAGAAAAACGAAAGAGATTATTTTTTTCATAATTGTAGCACACGTAAATTAAAAAACAACACGTCTGTCCTTAATAAAAATTCGGCTAATGAACGAATACGAGGCGGTAGCAAATAAATACGCATCAATATTATAGAATGGAATGATGGAAAGAATGGATCTAAAATAAATTATATTTTATCTGAACAGAGTGCAACATGGGGGAAGCGAAAAGTTATATTATATAGTTGTAAGCGCTTAACGATAAGATGGAGGGGTTCAATGAAGAAATATAACGGAGTACTGTTGGCGTCTATGTTGCTGGTGGCATCGCTTGGGTTTACAGGTTGTGCGGCTACGAATAAATCTGCCGACAGCAACAGTCAAAATGCAAGGCAGCATGAAGAAGGGCAAAGTTCAACCAGGGGAGAAAATAAAGCCGGTGATGAAAAGGCGACCATTCGCCTTGCGACTGCGATGGACCCGGCGCGTTTGGAACCGTTCAAGAAATTGGTCGACGAGTGGAATGCGGCTAATCCGAATGTGGAAGTAAAGCTGGAAAATACGGCCTATGAAGAGTATTGGAAGAAACTGCAGGTTATGACCGCTTCGAATACGATGCCGGACGTGTGGGTCTATACGCCCGGGCTTGGCTCGCAGTGGCTGGAGAATGGCCAATTGCTGCCGCTTAATCAGTACATGGAAGGAGATGAAACACTCAATAAGGCGGATTTTCATCCGATGATGATTGATTATATGACCTATGAGGGGGATGTCTACGGCTTGCCGTATGACGTATCCGCACAGGTGTTGTTTTACAACAAGGATCTGTTCGACCAGGCGAAGATCGATTATCCGACAAATAACTGGACATTTGATGATTTGCGCCAAGCGGCAGAAAAGATTACAGCGCTGCAATCCGATAAAGGCAAAATCTATGGCATGCTTTCCATGATGGGAGCGGATTTTACTGGCGACACTTATTTCCGCTCATTTGGCGCGACGACGATTACGCCGGAGGGCAAGGTGGGCGTGAACAACGAGGGGGGCGCCGAAGCGCTGCAATATTTCCTCGACAATGTGAAGCTGGGTGTCACGCCAAAGCCGGAGCCGGGCAAATCTACGCGTCCGCTATGGCTTAATGGCCTGGGCGGCATGTTGGCGGATGGCGGCTGGGCGATTCCGTCGTTCAAGGATGTGCCGTTCGAATGGGGAATGGCCCGTCTGCCTGCAGGGCCTGCAGGGCAGTTTACCACAGGGCTCGGCGGGGCTTTCGTTATTAGCAAGCAGACGAAGTATCCGAAGCAGTCCTATGAGTTTCTGAAATATTTGACCAGTACGGAAGGCTTGAACGAAATTGTTACAAAAGTCGATGCAGGTGTTCCGGGACGCATGTCTTCCCAGGAGGGGTTGTCTCCGCTGATGAAGCAGTACGCAGACATTATTTCGACGGCAACTCCTTATAATGCCATCAACGGTTTGCTGGAGCTGCAGGATGTAATGGGGAAGGAAATGGATCAAGTGTGGTATAGCGCGAAGGACCCGAAAGCCGTAGTACAAGCTATTGAGGAGAAGGGGAACAAGGTGCTGGAGAGTAAGAGAAAATAAATAAACTGCAGATGCAGCAGTGCGGAAGGATGATACTCCTTGTGCGCTGCTGCACGAAAGGAGCGGTAACTTAAATGGGGAATCGTAAACGCGAACAGCTTGCCGCTTATTTGTTCTTGTCGCCCTCGATTGCCAGCTTTGCGCTTTTTATTTTATTACCGGCCGTAATGGGCATGGGATTGTCGTTTTTTCAATGGGATTTGACCTCGCCTCCCCAATTTGCCGGAATGTCCAATTGGCTGGAGTTCGCTGACAATCAGGAGGCGATAGCTAGTATTAAGACGACGCTATTATTCGTAGCGCTTTCGCTTCCATTAACGATTGTGGTCGGTCTGGCGCTCGCATTACTGGTTAACCGGATTCCGTTAGGGAAAGGGTTTTTCCGTTCTTCTTTTTTTCTGCCCTCGATTACTTCGATGGTGGCGATGTCTGTCATTTGGAGCAATATATATGGGCGCGAGACCGGATTGCTTAACTATTTGCTAGGTTTGGCAGGCATTCCGCAAGTGGATTGGCTTTCCGATCCGTCGACTGCGCTTTTCTCCATTGTGTTGTTTTCTATCTGGCATTCCGCCGGCTACAATATGCTTATTTTTTTAGCGGGCCTGCAGGGGATTGACGAAACATTGTATGAAGCAGCCAAAGTGGATGGAGCAGGACCGTTATATATGTTTCGCAAAATAACGCTGCCCTTGTTGTCGCCAACGATGTTTTTTATCGTGATTACATCGGTGATCGGCAATTTGCAATCGTTCGAGGCCGTGTACTTGCTGACTGGCGGGGGGCCGGGGTATTCTACGACAACATTAGTTTATTTTATTGTGAACGCGGCCTTTAAAGGATTTAATATGGGGCTGGCTGCGACGATTTCGACTGTGCTGTTTGCTCTGATTGCCGTTGTCACCATTCTTCAATGGAAGTTACAAGAAAAGTGGGTGCATTACAATTAATCAGACTTTTGCTTTGCGGATCGGAACTGTTGCGAAATACATCATTACAACTGTGCTGGTCATTTTATTTCTTGCCCCTTTCCTGTGGATGCTGTCATTATCACTCAAAGGGCTGGATGAGTTTTATTTATATCCGCCGCGGTTGTGGCCGGCCAGCATTCAATGGTCCAATTATGCCGAGGTGCTGAAACAACTGCCGTTGCTGCGTTATTTGGCCAACAGTCTCGTTGTGGCAACGTCGATTACGGCGTTGCAGCTATTGTTCGCCTCTGCGGCTGCCTTTGCCTTTGCCGTGCTTTCTTTTAGAGGAAAAGGAATGATGTTCTCATTATTTTTATCGAGCATGATGATTCCGGGGACGGTTATCCTGATTCCGTTATTTTTGATTACACATCAGCTTGGGATGCTTGACACTTATGCAGGGCTTATCATTCCGTTTTTATTTTCCGGGTATGGCGTATTCATGCTGCGTCAATTTTTCCTTAGTTTGCCGCGCGATTTCTATGAAGCGGCGCGGATGGACGGCTGCGGATTTTTCGGTGTGTATGCCAAAATTTATTTGCCGCTATCGGTGCCGGCACTGGCGACTTTAGGGACGCTCGCTTTTATCTCATTTTATAATTCGCTGCTATGGCCGCTCGTAGCGGTCAACTCGGATGAATTGAAGACGATCCCCGTAGGCGTAGCCGGTCTTGTAGGCCAATACGACTATATAACACCGCATCTCGTCATGGCTGGGGCGGCCATTATGGTTATACCGGCTGTGTTGATCTTTATCTTTTTTCAGCGTTATTTGGTTAACGGATTCGTAATGTCCGGCATTAAAGGATGAAGGGAAGAGCAAAAATGGACTGTACCTATGAACGTTGGCATTGGATGGAACTGATCGGCTTCGACAATGAAGCGGATGACTGTGGGGTTGCAGATTATTTGCGTAAAGTGGGTTATATTCCGGATGCCGTTTCTCTCCTGCTGTATTCTCCGGATTTTGTCCATATGCATGACGGAATGGAGCATGAAATCACGCTGGCGCCGCAATTTTGCGCTTACTTGGCGAGGCCGCAAAGCCGTGAGCGGACAAGACAGGCATGGACGAATTACCAGCTTCGTGCATTGGTAGCCGAGATGCGGCGGCATGGAACAAAGGTGTATTTCAGCTTTTTTAACTTGTATCAATATTATAACAAGGACGGCCAATTGGAGGGCGGCCACTGGTCCGCCGACCGCCCGGAATTGCATGAGACGGGAGCGGACGGCCGCTCATTCGGCTTCTTAAACCCATTGCGCCGAATGGCGGATGGCGTCTTATATGAGGATTTCTTTGTTGAACGGTTGGAGCGGGTGGCTCTTGATTACGGGTTTGACGGCTATCACGGGGCAGACGGATATACAAGCCCGCGGTTATGTCTTGCTGTAGCCGATTACTCGGAAGATATGATCAGCCAGTTCATTGCTGCAGGCCATCCCTTGCCGGCAGACTGCCCGCAGGAGGCAAGAGCGGACTGGATTTGGGAGCGGCGCCGTTATGAATGGATTACTTTTTATGCCGGCAGGTGGGAAACGTTTTGGCGCAAAGTTGCAGACCGTATGCATGCAGCCGGCAAAACCGTCTTCTTCAATTCAGCCTGGACGCGGGACCCGTTCGAAGCTTTGTACCGGTACGGCGTCGATTACAAGCGGATTGCCGCAGCGGGGATCGACGGCTTTATCGTGGAGACCGGGGCGGCATCATTGTCGATCGGCGGCGGAGGCATTGAGATGGAGCCATGCGATGAGTTTAAAGCGATGCTGCTGCTCATTGGCGCCTATGTTCCACAGATGAAGCTCATTTGTCTGAATACGATTCAGGATACGACAGAGGAATGGGACGCTCTGCGCCATGCGCCAGTCATGCTGGAACGTGACATATTCGCGCTCTCCAATCTGTTTCGTCATGAGGAGGACGGCGGGCTAAGCCGCTGCTCGGCAGGAATGATGGCCTGTTTGACGGATGGCATAAGCGAGCATGATTGGAATTGGATTGAAAGGCGATGGGAGCTTGGCTATGCCTGTCAGCCGGTCAAACTGGCCGGGGCGGCATTGGTATGGAAGGATGACCTTCCTCATACAGAATTGAAGCATTACATTGCGACACGGGAACGCTCTACGCATAAATGGCTGCATCATTTGATCGCCGAGGGCGCACCGATCAGCAGTACGGTTCATCTGCGGCTGCTGGAGCAGATGGCGGGAACGCTGGTTGCAGTCAATATTCATTTATGGACGGATAGTGAACTGGAACAGTTGCTTGGTTATACAGGCGGTCCGATTGTTGTGATCGGTCAGGTGACAGAACGAATGCTTAACTTTCATACAGGCGCTGCCGAGGCGGCGGCAGGCAGCGGCTTTTGCGCTGTTCGCCATTCCTCGGGGGCGTGGCAGCTCATTGCCGTTACAGAAGAAGGGGGAGAGGGAGAACAGCCTGATCCAGGCAGGAGCAGTGATCACCTTCCCTGGATTTATGAGCTGTATACGAGACCGGTAGCACAAACGTTTATAAGAGCATGTGCAATTGCGGTGAGTCAGCACTCTGATGCGCCTGAAATAATGGGCAGCAGCGGATGCGCCAGCGTACTTGCCCAGCAGCAGCAAGATGGCGGCTGGCGGCTGATTATTGAAAACCGCTTGCGGTATTATGAGACGGTTACGATTAGAATGGCCCGGGAGATGAAGCGGATCTCGATTGCGACGGACTTTCCGGGAATGCCGATTGTGCCGGAAGGAAAAGACTTCAAGGTAAAAGTGCCGGGGAACGGCATCGTTATATTGAATACGGAGTTGGCGTGATGAAAGGAGAGAGAATACGATGCTAGATGCAAAGCGGGCGCTCATTATTTGCGCACATCCGGACGATGAAGTGCTGGGGCTGGGCGGTACGATCAAAAAAATGACGAATGCCGGGATTGAAGTGAATGTGGTGATGTTTGCAAACGGGAATGAAGGCTACACCGATCTTGCCGACAAAGACCGCATTGTGGAGATGAGAAAGCAAGAGCGGAATGAAGTCCAGAAGCTGTTGGGGATCCAATCGTTTGAATCTTATCATTACGGCGACTATGCCATATTGGCGAATGAAGAAACCTATAAAATTTGTTTGCGTGCGATTCGGAAGTATAAACCGGACCTAGTCTTTACCCATTATTGGCGCGAATATAACACGCATAAAGCGGTGTCTTCCATAGCGAGCGACGCCTTCTGGCAGGCAGGCTGGACTTGTTCGCTGGATCTGGGGGAGCCTTGGAAAGCAAAGGCGCTTTACTATTTTGAGGTGATTGATTTATTGCCACATGTCTCGCATGTAGTCGATATTGAGGATGTGTTAAGTGTCAAGCTGGAAGCGATGAAAGCCTACGCTTCGCAATGTACGGTCGTGTCGGGTGCGCTTCAGCAAATTGAAGGCAAGGCGCTAATGCGGGGCGCCCAGGCGGGGATCCGCTATGGGGAAGCTTTTTTGCGCAATATTGACCGGCCTGAAGTGATACGCTGAATTTGTGGAGAGGGGAGCGAAAGAGAAATGAGAACGACGATTGCGCCGACAATTCCGGCAGAAGAGTTCCGGTCAAGGGTTGGCCGGTTACAGCGGCGAATGGCCGAGCAAAATCTGGATCTTTGCATTATCTATGGCGATGAATACCGCCGCGAAAACATCCGTTATGTGAGCAATGTATGGCCGTTGTTTGAAAGAGGGGCGCTGCTTGTAACACGTATAGGAGAGCCGATTCTGCTGGCTGCTCCGGAAGGCGAATTGCTGTGCAGGGAAGCGAGCGCCTGGAGCGATATTCGGCTCGTGCCGGATTTTGCCTGCGTTACCGTCCCGGAAGATATCGAATATCCTCATGCCGCCTATACGGATTTCCGCAAGGTGTTTGCCGAAATCAGCCAGCGTTGTCCGCTGCGGCGGGCAGGTATCGTCGGCATCGATGCGATGGCTTATCCGGTCTACCAGGCGATTGCCAGGCAGCTGGCTAACTGTGAAATAATCGATGCCAATGCCTTGCTCATTGCCGAGCGGCTGCATAAATCTGCTGCGGAAATCGCTTGTCTGCAGGAGGCGGCACGCATTGCCGACACCGCTTACCTGGCATTAATGGAGGCGGCCCGTCCAGGAGCGAAGGAAATACATTTATCCGCTGCGGCACATGAGGCCGCTTATCGGGAAGGGGCGGAGAATGTGCCGTTCTGCCTTGTATCCAGCGGGGAGAGAGTCAATACGATAATAGGCAGGGCGACAAACAAGGCCATTGCGCCCGGCGATATGGTGATGGCTGCGCTGGCTGTACAATATGAGGGCTATATTGCGACGATTAATTTTCCTTTCGTAGTTGGCGCGATGTCCTCCGGGCAAAAGGCTTTCATCGATTTATTGGTCGGCGCCAATGAAATTGCCAAGTCGAAACTGAAAGCCGGAGCAGCGCAGGCTGATCTGGTCCGGGCAATCAAAGCATACTTCAAAGCGTGCAATGTCAGCCGATACGATTTATACCCGCCCCTCCACGGTTGCGGCGTTGCAGAAGCGGAATCTCCATATCCGAATGAAAATACGGCAGGCATATTTGCACCCGGGATGACAGTCAACACAGATATCAGTCTGTTCGGCCATCCGGACGGTTCTAACCGGATTGAGGAATGCTTTGTAATTACGGAGGAAGGATATAAGCCCATGTCGGCGCTTGTCGGGCAATTAAGCCGCCAATGGCTCGAATCCGGCGTCGTTGACTTTGCTGCAGTGAAACTCGGGTAATCTCGTTGACAAATCTCTCCCATACAATAGAATTTAGAGTATTAGATCATGCCGGATAAGACCGGGATGAATGACTGGCAGGTGAGGATAGAATGCAGCCCAGAAGCCGGAGAATCAGAGCGGTGTTATCTTCTCGCAGTCTGATGATGCGAATGTTTATATCGTTCTCGCTTGTGGTGATTACTCCGCTGGTTATTGTGTTAATGATCAGTTATTCTACATTCTCTCGTAATGTGGAGACCAAGACAAAACAATATGTTCAATATTATGCAAATCGTGCGGTTGAGGCGATAGAGGAGCAATACAACAACCTGACGAAGCTCACAATCAGTATCGTCAACGACGGTACGCTGTGGCCGCTGCTTGACCAGGCAGGGCGGCAGATGACAGATTATGACCGCCAGCAGCTTGGGCAGAACATATACAATGTGTTAAGCGGTTACAAATATACGGACGAATACTTGGTTGATCTGGGACTGCTGACAGCTAAGCGACAAATTTATGATACCAGCCCGGATTACATGATCCAAGGAATGCTCAATAACAGGCAGGCTCTGTCGGGATCAAACTCTCTGGAGTCCTTCGCCAGCAGCCGGCGTGTTCGCAGCGCCTATCGGATGATGGACGGCAAGCTGATGTTTTTGAGCAAAATCAATCATCCGCAACGGTTTACCCAATATTACGGAACACTGATGTATGAAGTGGATGAAAGCATGTTCCGCAATATCTTTATCGAAAAGCCGGAGCAGTATTTGACTACGGTTTATGTGCTTAATGAAGCCGATGAGGCCATCTATCAGGAAGGTGATTCTTTATCGCCTTCCCGTTTGCGGGCATTGCACAAGTCCGGCACGAGCGACATCAAGGTAGATAACGACAAGTACATGGTTGTGAGCAAGCATTCGGCTGCGACGGATTGGCAGATACATGTCATCATCCCGTACAGTTCCATGATGAAAGAAGCCAATCAACTGCGGAATACTTATATTTTGATCGTAATGATCACGTACTTGTGCTCGCTGGCGATTACGGCAATTTTAAGCCGGCAGGTTACTGATCCGCTGAGAAAAATGATCATCGCGATGAGACAATTAGGCAACGGCTCGAACGATGTCAGCATGGAGCTGAAAGGGCCGCTGGAGGTTCAGGAAATCAGCCAGCGCTTCAATACGATGAATATACAGATCAGCCAATTAATAGCCGGCATCCGTCTAGAGCAGAAGCGGGCCAAGGAAGCGGACTTAGCCGCGCTTCAGGCACAAATCAGCCCGCACTTTTTGTATAACACATTGAATCTCACAATCTATTTGGCACGCAAAAACAAGACGCAAGAGATACAGACATTGACAACATCGCTTATTGAGCTGTTGCAGCATGCCCTGAAGTCCAAGCGGTTTGTGACAACGATCGCCGGCGAACTCGGCGTAATCGAGCATTATGTGCTGCTGCACCAATTTCGCTCTGAAGGAAAAGTCCGCCTGTATATGCAGATCGATCCTTCGCTGCTTCATGTTCATATGCCCAAATTTTTGTTGCAGCCGCTAGTAGAAAATGCGATATTTCATGGTATTTACCCGAAAGACGATTCGGGAAGCGTGACGATCGTCATCAACCGTGTCAGACAGCGGGCTATCGAGATCAGGGTGATTGATGACGGCGTAGGTTTTGACAAACCGGGCCGGTCCGGCAACAGGTCATCAGTCGGCCTCAACAATGTTACACAACGTGTAGCCCATTATTATGCGCAAGATGAAGCAGGGGTGCAAATATTCAGCCAGCCTGGAATCGGTACAACAATCGTTCTGCAACTGCCTTTATTAAAGAAGGAAGAAGAGGTGGAGAGCATTGAGAACAGTGCTGATCATCGATGATGAACCGTTTGTTCGTGCCGAAATAAAAGAAAATATCGATTGGCGGGAATATGGCTATGATCGTTTTATCGAGGCCGACAACGGTTTAAAAGGGCTGGAATGCTATCGAAGAGCCCATCCGGATCTTATATTGACCGATATTCGCATGCCGGTTATGGATGGCATCGTTTTTTGTACAGAGCTTATGAAGCTGAACCGCGATGCAAAGGTGATCGTTCTCAGTTCTTACCTTGACTTTGAATATGTGCGCGAAGCATTCAAGCTTGGCGTCGTCGACTACTTGCCTAAGCACCAAATGAATGATCAATATATCGCTCCTATTATGGCGCGGCTGGAAAGCGAGCGCGAAGAACAGGCGATGTCACGATTTGCCCGCCAAGTGTATCTGCGTCATTGGTTACATGGCCAAAATGATACGGTTGCAGAAAGTTTTGATTTTAAATTGATGTACCGGCTGCAATTGCTGCAAATAGAAGTGGATGACTACGGGTGGCAGCTTGTCCGAATGGAGCGTGACAGTGAAACGGAAATGTCGCGCCGTTTGTACGAGCTGGCTGATTGCGAATTGTCGGCATACAAGCCGGAGCTGACCGATCTTCATGAAGGAGTCATGTATGCTGTGCTGGAATGCCCGGCGAATATGGGGGAGGCGGCCCGGCATAGCTGGCTAAACCAGCTTGCCTTAGAGCTTCACGCCCGTATTGCACAGGAACTTGGGTGGTCTGTCTCGATTGTCTATAATGGCAAGAACTGTACGGTGGAGCAACTGCCCCAAGTAGCGGAAATGATGCGTAAAGAAACAAAGATGAGGCGCTTCCGGCGGCGCGGTGAAATTCGCGGGTTTGAGGGGAGCGGACATGGCCGGCAAGCGCGCGATCGCGCGCCGGGCCAAGCGGCCGGTCAAGATTTGCTCGAAGAAATCCGGAAGTGGCTGCGGACTGCCAGTAACAAAGAGGAACTGCGGCTCAAGTGCGAACGATTATGGCTGCAACAAGCGCCGCAAATAAGCGATTGGGCATTGCGGATTTGTTTCAATGAATGGCTCAGCTTGTTGGGGCAAAACGGAGAAAGTGTAGATGATGTTATGCTTGACCAACTTATTGCGGTCTCGCTGGATGACTTTACGACCTATGACGGCTTGTATGACTGGGCGCTTTGCGGTGTGGAGAGAATTGCCGCTATAGCCAGCGGCGAGCTGCGCGGGGAAAAAGCAAAAATCCGGGAGATCGAGCATTATGTTCGGCACCATCTGCAAGAAGATCTCAGTTTGGATGTGATGGCCAAACGCGTTCATTTTAACAAAGGGTACTTGTCGGAATGGTTCAAGCGTCAGACGGGCACGACGTACAGCAAGTACGTTAATGATATTCGAATCGAAGCAGCCAGAAGGCTGCTGACTCAAAGCGATTTATCGATCCGGCAAATAAGCGAGCAGGTCGGATTCAATGACGAAGCTTACTTTATTAGGAAATTTAAAGAAGCTACAGGATCGACACCAGGTAAATTTTTGCAAAAAAATAATCCAAATCGAAGCTGAATCTTGGAGTCAAGCAATCCGAAGAGCACCAACAATATGAGGAGTGACGAGAAATGAATCGTTTTTCTTAAGAATTAAAGCGGTCGAAGTCCCGTTCGCCGTTTTTAAGGAGCTTTTTCATTTTCTCGTCCGGAAGCGCAATCGAGAAACCCGGCGCAAATTGGTTTTTCCCAAAGAGTTGCTTCTCATCGACTCTATCACGCTGACTGACGGTAAAACCCGTTTGCCATGGGCTCCTTATCATGGTTAACGAGAAAGCGTCAAACTGCATGTGGCTCGAGACGGAGCAACCGCTACAAGTCGTAGATACCGTTGGTTCCCGACACGATAGACTGGTGAGCGAGAGCTTGACTCATGCGCTTTTCATCTTGGTCATGGACCGGGCGTACGGCCTATTCATTCTTTGTAAGTTACCTAACGAGTGGATGGTTCGAATGGACCGCTTGATCCAAAAGTATACCCCTGTTAGGGTTGTTTGGGTTACAATTTCTGGTTATTCAACAGGCCTGAAAAAACAAATACATATGCAAATAAAACGAAAGCAAAAAAATGAATTCATTAAATTTTTTTTGTGCAAATTGAAAGTTCTATTTACTAAATTGTAATTATCTGATAATATCCGTAATATACTCTTTCGTTATAATTTTCGAAAGAATGTTATTTATTTCGATTATAGAAAGAAACGTAATTTTGATTGACAGTTTGATTGAGAAGAGGTGATGAAGTGGGGTCATAGACGAATACTTGCAGACGGTTGTCATGCAGTTGAACCGGATGTTCGATTCACAGCGGCAGGCCATGGAACAAACGGCGAAGCTGGTTGCCGATACGGTCGCTCGGAACGGCTCGGTCTTTATTTTCGGCTGCTCCCATTCCAGTATTATGGCCCAGGAGTTGTTCTACCGGGCGGGAGGGTTTGCGCTGATCAATCCGATATTCGCTCCCGGACTTACGCTCGAAACTCCTCCTGTAACGCGCACGACGAAATTTGAAAGGGTTTCCGGCATTGCCGAAGCAGTGCTCGGTGAATCGCCGATCCGCCCGGGGGACGTGCTGATTATCTGTTCGATATCCGGCCGGAACATTGTGCCGATCGAAATGGCTCAATACGCGAGAAATCGCGGCATTCAGACCGTGGCTGTGACAAGCATGGACTATGCCAATACAGTAGAAAGCCGGCATCCGAGCGGCGGCAAGCTGCATGAGCTTGCCGACATCGTGTTGGATTGCTGCGCAGCGCCAGGCGACGCGGTACTGGAAATTGAAGGTTTGCCTGTCAAGACCGCAGCCACATCAACGATTACAAGCATTGCGATGCTGCATCCCATCATGGCTAGGGCAATCGAGCTGTTGATCGGGGGCGGACATGCGGCACCGGTTTTTATGAGCGCGAATGTCGATCATGGCGATGCGCATAACGAGAACCTGCTCAAATTGTACCGGAATCAGATTCATTATTTATAAGAAAATTGTGTCCATTAGTACAGGTTAAAACAGAAGGGTGCTCAACAACATGTTAGCCAACGAAATATTGGCGGAATACCGCCACTTGATGCTCGCTATCGAGCAAAGGCAACTGCCGGTTATCGACAAGGTTGCTTCGATTGCCGCCGAATCGATCGCGGCTGGAGGATCACTCTATATACACGACAGAGGCCATTTGCTGAATTTCGAATTGTTCCATCGCTCCGGAGGGCTTGCGCTGCTGAAAAGCTTGCAAATGGCGACGCCGGTCGAAGAAGGGGAACAAGGTGAAATTAGTGCGGCGGAACAAACGGTTTCGCAGTCCGCGTTGCGGGAAGGAGACGTTCTGCTTCTCGGATCGGTATCCGGCCGGGCGTCATCCGTCGTGGAACTGGCAATGCAAGCCCGCAAGCAAGGTGTTGTCACGGTAGCGTTGACAGCGATGGATTACACATCGCAAACGCCGTCCTTGCATCCTAGCGGCAAACGTTTATTTGAAGCGTGCGACTATATTTTTGACATCATGACACTAAAAGGAGACGCGGCACTTGGGGTGGAAGGGATGGAGGAGAAAATTTTGCCGACATCCGGCATTACCTCGGCTGTTGTCGGTTGGTGTTTTGTCGCCCAACTGATCGAAAATATGCTGCGCAGAGGCGTTGTGCCGTCGGTTTATCGGAGCGTCAGCATGCCGAACGGCAAGGAGCAAATTGAAGCTACGGATGCGCGATTTAAAGAACTTGGTTATTAACTGGGGGAATCCTATGTGTCGCGAATCATAATGAGTATCGAAAGCGGCGGCAGCAAAACATTATGTCTGCTGCAGACGGCCGAGGGAGAACTGCTGGGGTGGGGTCTAGGAGGACCTACGCATCATTTGAAGTTGGAGGAAGCTGCATCCTCTTTTCAACAGGCGATCAAGATGGCGATGGAGGGCAGCGGCGTTGCCGGCGCACAAGTGTCCTTGATATTTTCCTCGCAGCTCGGCCAATTCGATGCTCTTCAGACGGCGCTTGGAAGGGTGGGGCTTGAAAAGGAATTTGTGTATATTGACGATCCGACGGTGACGCTGTTCGGGGCATTGTGCCGCGATTGGGGCGTAGTCGCTTTAAGCGGCACAGGATCATTCGTTTATGGAAGGAACCGTGAGGGCCGTTGCTTGCGGGTCGGAGGATTGGGGGATTTGCTAGGCGACGATGGAAGCGGTTTCGACGTCGGGCTGAGCGGACTACGGGCGGCGCTGCGCTACCTGGGAGGCTGGGAACAACAAACAATGCTCGCGGAAGAAATATGCAAGGAGTGGAATTTATCCGAATTCGATGCGACCGATGTCTTTTTGAATTCTTCTACCCAAAATATCATGGGCAAGGTATTACAGGCATTGCCTGACAATTATCGGCATTTGATCGCCAAGTTAAGTCGTGTCGTTGCAAGATGCGCCTACCAAGGGGACGCCGTCTCCCAAGCGATCATACACCAAGCGGGGAAAAAGCTGGCCGAGCAAGTCGTAGCGGTGTGCAACCGGATTGAGATGGGCGACGATCCGATTCCCGTCGGATATGCCGGCGGCTGCTGGCGGATCGGCGATATGCTGATCGAAGCGTTTCAGGAAGCGCTGCAGATCAGGATGACCAAAAGTTTCCGTACTATCCCGCAAATGCTTGAGCCGGCTTTTGGCGTTTATTTGGCCGCCCTGAAACATATGAACAAACCGTGGGAAAATACTTTATTGTCGCGTTTAAGGCAGGACAACGAAGTCGTTAAGAAAGCCATATCAACGTAAGTCGAAAAAACGGCTATTTCATGCTGGGGGCTCCTGAACTATGGGAAATGTCAAATTTCATCATGTTTACAAGTTTTACAAAGGCGAACCGACCCCTTCGGTGAATGACTTTCACCTTGACGTTGTCGACGGCGAATTTCTTGTATTGGTCGGGCCTTCCGGCTGCGGCAAATCGACGACGCTGCGAATGCTCGCCGGGCTAGAGGATGTGTCAAAAGGGGACATCTACATCGACGGCAAATTTACGAATTTCGTATCGCCGAAAGACCGGGATATTGCGATGGTATTTCAAAATTATGCGCTGTACCCGAACTTGTCGGTTTATGACAATATGGCACTCGGTTTGCAGCTGCGCAAAGTAGCCAAACACGACGTGGAGCTGCGAGTAAATCGTGCGGCGAAAATGCTGGAAATTTCGCATCTGCTTGGCAAGAAGCCAAATCAGCTGTCCGGAGGGCAAAAGCAGCGGGTCGCTCTGGGAAGGGCGCTTGTGCGCGAGCCGCAAGCATTTCTGATGGACGAGCCGTTGTCCAATCTGGATGCGAAACTGCGGGCGCAGACGCGGGCGGAAATTATTAAAATCCACAGCCAACTGCAAACGACATTCGTTTACGTCACCCACGATCAGACGGAAGCGATGACGATGGGGACGCGGATCGTTGTCATGAAAGACGGCCGCATTCAGCAGGTAGCGCCTCCGCAGCAGCTGTACGACGAACCGCACAACCTGTTTGTCGCCGGGTTTATCGGGTCGCCGCAAATGAATTTCCTAAGCGGCGCGATCGTGCGGCAAGAGGGCGTTTATTATTTCGAAACGAGGCGGCTCAAGCTGCGAATACCGGAGACGTACTACCATCATTTCAAATCGGCCGGACCGAACTTGCGCCATGTGGTGCTTGGCGTTCGTCCCGAGCATGTCGTCTGCGATCAGGATGCGGTCGGAATCGAGGCTTATGCCGATTGGCAATTTGCCGTGCAGGTGGAGATGAAGGAACAAATGGGGGCGGATACATATTTGTACGGGAAAGCCGGCGAAGAAACGCTGATTGCCCGGGCCGACGCGCATACGCCGGTGCGGCCGGGCGAGACGCTTCAGGTGGCGCTGCGTATGGATAAGGTGCATTTTTTCGATCAGGAGAGCGGTGTTTCGTTATGTTACGCGGAGGAGAGGCCATGAAGCGGCGATTCAAGCGAAGAACCGTGATCGGCATCGTCTGGGGCTTCTTCTTATTGTGTGTCATCGCACTATGGTCGGCACGGGGGATATGGAGTGAACCGGCAGCTTTGCCGGCGCTCGATGAAAGCGCTATTAATTTATCAGCGTCAGACGCGGAAGCATCCGGTAAAGAACCGTTGTCGTACGTCCAGTGGCGGAGCAGCGAGGCGTTTCAGGCGTTGCAGCGAAGTCCCGAGGCAGGCGGTAGGATAGCGATCGAGGCGGCAAATCCCGCTGCAGTTTCCGCGGATACCGACATCTCTTTTCGCAAGGACAATGAACTCGGCGTTAAGGTGGCCGAGTGGAAGGAAGAGAACGGTTGGCTGGAGTGGCGCATCGACGTGCCGCAGGAAGGATTGTATGAGCTGGCCGTGAATTATAAACCGCTTAAAGGCAGTTTTGCGCCGATCGTGCGCGGCATACAGATCGACGGGGCATACCCGTTCCGGGAAGCGGAGCACGTTGTGCTCGACCGCGCCTGGAAGGACAGCAAGGCGCCGTATGATAAAAATCAGCTCGGCAACGAAATCCGTCCGGTGCAGCAAGAGCTTGGCGGGTGGCGGACCGCAGTGCTGTCGGACTACGGGGTATCGTCCGAGCCGCTGCTGTGGCCGCTGACCAAAGGGTCGCACACGATCCGGATGGCCGGAGGCCGGGAGCCGCTTGCCTTGCATGCCTTGACATTCACCGCGCCGGAGCCGATTCCGGCATATACGGACTACATCAAACATCATCAGGCGGCTGCAGGGGATGCCGGGCAAGAATGGTTCGGCCAGTTCGAGGCGGAGCGGTACGCGCAAAAATCGGCGATCGGCATTCAGACGCAAAGCGTAGCCGAGCCGTATATGTCGCCCGACCCGGAAGGCCGGCTTGTCTACAACGCGCTCGGCGGGGAGCGCTGGCAAAATGCGGGCGAGTGGGTCGAATGGGAGATCGAGGTGCCGGCAGACGGCATGTACAACATCGACCTGAAATATTTGCAAGGCTACAATGGCAAAGCGAATGCGTACCGTACCGTGATGATCGACGGCAAAGTGCCGTTTCGCGAAATGCTTCATTATAAGCTGAAAGCGAACACCGGCATGGAGATCCGCCCGTTGGCCGACAGTTCTGGGGAGCCGTACCGCTTTTACTTGACGGAGGGCGTCCACAAGCTGAGGCTGATCGCCGACGCCAGTCCGGTGAAGCCGGCCATTGTCGCGCTTCAGCAGAAGCTGAAGGAACTGGCGGCGATCGACCGGGACATCCGCGTGATTACGGGCAATTACGGCATGGGGGATTCCATGAACCTCGATATGGGGCGCACCTGGGAATTGGAAGCGTATGATCCAGACATCAAACGCAAACTGGAGCGGATAATCGGTGAGCTCAGGACGATTCGCGATTATGTGGACGGCCTGAACGGCCACGTCACCGATCCGACGACAGCGATCAGCGCAGCGGCGGGCAATCTTGAGGAGTTGCTGGAAGATGTGAACGATATTCCGAATCGGGTGAAGGTGTTCGCAGATATCCAGGCGAGCCTTGGCACGTGGATGAAGCCGATGGAGAGCCAGGCCGTACAGCTCGATTACATCGTAGTCAGAATGCCGGGTACCGACCCGGGGCTCAAAGAGCCCGGCTTGTGGGACCGCGTCCGCTACAGTACGGTGAACTTTACGCGCACGTTCTTTCAGTCTTACGATCTGAAGGACCTGAACGAAGACGATGCGATCACGGTATGGGTGCAGCGGGGAAGAGACTACGTTGATCTGCTGCAAAAATTTATTGAACAAGATTTTACGCCGCAAACGGGCATTAAGGTGAACGTGAACTTGATGCCGAACCCGAATGTACTCATGCTCGGACATGCGGCGGGCGATCAGCCGGACGTCGCGCTTGGCGTAGGTATGGAAATGCCGGTTGATTTCGCGATGCGGGGAGCGTCGGAGGACTTGAGCGGGTTCCCAGGCTTTGACGAAGTGATGCGAAGATTCAACCCGGGTATCCTGCGTTCCTACCAATACGACGGCGGCACGTATGGGCTGCCGGAGACACAATCGTTCGTGGCCTTGTTCTACCGGACCGACGTTTTGCAGCAGCTCGGTTTGACGCCGCCGGATACGTGGGAAGAGGTGTATCGGATGCTGCCTACACTGCAGGAAAACGGGATGACAATGTTTTATCCGACCAAAGAGTTCGTGCTGCCGTTCTACCAGCACGGCACGGAATTTTATTCGCCGGACGGCATGGAGGCGAATTTAAGAGACAACCCGTCTATCGACGCGTTCAAGCAATGGACGGATTGGTTCAACAAGCATGATTTGCCGAAGGATGTGCCTGCCTTCTTCAATCATTTCCGGTTTGGGGATATTCCGATCGGCATCGCCGATTTTGGCACGTATGTCCAATTGCAAGTGGCGGCGCCGGAAATCGCCGGACGCTGGAAGATGGCGCCGGTGCCGGGAATCAGACAAGGGGATGGCCAGGTTGCCCGCTGGGCGTCGCAGCCGACGTCGGCTGCGATGATCATGAGGAACAGCGCGAAGAAGGAAGCGGCCTGGACATTCATCGAGTGGTGGACCTCTGCCGAAGTGCAGGGCCGGTACGCAAACGACATTGAATCGTTTGCGGGATTGGAATTCCGCTGGAACACAGCGAATGTAGAGGCGATGAAGCTGCTGCCGTGGCCTGCGGATGAATTGGCGGTTGTAAGCGAGCAGGCCCGCTGGGCGAAAAATATGCCTTATGTACCCGGTTATTACTTCCTTGGCCGCGAGATGGATTTCGCCTGGAACAATGCGGTGATCAGCCATATGGCGTCGCAGGAAGCGCTGGAGAAATCGGCGAGCTCGCTGCAGCGGGAGATGATTCGCAAGCAGCAGGAGTTCGGCTTGAAGCCGGGCGCCGATCTGCATGTGCCACAGCATGATCAGCCATACGAAGGGAGGGAGCGATAATGCGACAGAGAACTCTGCTTCGCAGAAAGCAGACGGGGCTGGAAGCGGTCGGCGCAGTCCCTGGGCCGGCGGCGGGCGAATCGCCGGCGGGCCGATTCGCGAGAAGATTGCGGCAGTTTGTGCGCGAGTGCTGGCGCGACCGGATGTCCTATGTGTTTCTCGCACCCTTCTTGCTGGCGTTTCTATGCTTTATTCTGATTCCTGTCCTGATGGCTGCTTTGCTGAGCGTAACCACCTTTAACGGTTTCGAATTCCCGCGTTTTATCGGGGTGAGCAATTTCATCACCTTATTGACGCAGGATATCGTGTTCATGAAAAACACAATCCCGAATACGTTCAAGTTTGCGCTAATTGTCGGCCCCGGGGGATATATCCTGTCGTTTATATTCGCCTGGCTCATCCACCAGCTGCCGAAGAGCATCCGCGATTATTTCACGCTGGCGCTGTATGCCCCTTCGATGGCGGGCGGGGTAGCTTTGTCCGTCATCTGGATCGCCACGTTCAGCGGGGATCGGGTCGGATATTTGAACAATATATTGATCCGATGGGGGATCATCGAATCGCCGCAGGTGTGGCTGCAGGATCCGAAATATTTGATGACGATCATGATTGTTGTCACTTTATGGACCAGTATGGGTGTCGGCTTCCTGGCCATGCTCGGGGGATTGCAAACGGTGAATACTGAGCTGTATGAGGCAGGACGGATTGACGGCATCAAAAACCGGCTGCAGGAAGTGTACTATATCACCGTTCCTTCGATGAAACCGCAAATGCTGTTCAGCGCCGTCATGTCGATCGTCGGTACGCTGAAGGCAGGAAGTATATCAACGCAGCTCACCGGTTTGCCGATTTCGCCGGCCTATTCGGGACATCTTATTACCAATCATATCGACGATTACGCCTTTTTACGCTACGAATGGGGATATGCTTCGGCCGTATCCGTCGTGCTGCTGCTTATCTCATATTTCATTATGCGCTTTTGTTACAGACTGTTTGCCGTAAAAGAGGGGGAATGACCGATGGCAAACGCAGCATCGGGACCGATGGGTCCGGCAGCGGCGCCGTCTTATCGGCGCCGGGAACATGCTCTCACCAGGCTGTGGAGATGGCGCAAGCGTTATTCCATGTTCCAGGTGGCGCTGGTCTTGTTTCTCACCGCGATAGGATTGTTTATGCTGCTGCCGATCGTGTTCCTGTTCAACAATGCTTTTAAGCCGCTTAACGAGCTCTTTTTGTTCCCGCCTACGATTTGGGTAAAGGAACCGACCGTGCGCAATTTCGAACAGTTGTTTCTCCGCTCCGCAGCGGGCGTCGTTCCGTTTACGCGTTATTTGTTCAACAGCGTTATCGTGGTGTCGCTTTCCCTCGTTAGCGTCATTCTGGCGAGCACGATGGCCGGCTACGTCTTGTCCAAGCACCGCTTTCACTTCAAGTCGCTGATCATGTCGCTGATCATGCTGTCGCTCATGTTTGCGCCGGAGACGGTGTCGATTCCGCGCTATCTGATCGTCAGCGGGCTCGGCTTGACGAACACGTACTTTGCCCATGTGCTGCCATTTATCGCTTCGCCGGTCGCCGTGTTTCTGATGAAGCAATTTATCGACCAGGTTCCCGATGCGCTTGTCGAGGCAGCGAAGCTGGATGGCGCGAGCGATATGTATATATTTACCCGGATCATTATGCCACTCACGGCGCCGGCGGTCGCAACGGTTTCCATTATCACGTTCCAGGCAGTGTATATGGACGGGGAAGGGTCTACGCTGTACACGCAAAAAGAAACGATGAAGACGATTGCTTTTTATGTCACAAGCTTGACGGCGAACCTGCAGAACAGCGTCGCCGGGCAAAGTGTTGCGGCTGCTTGCGCGCTGCTGCTGTTTATCCCGAACCTGGTCATGTTTCTGCTGTTTCAGCGGAAGATGATTCAGACGATGCTGCATTCGGGTGTGAAATAAGTGGGGGAAATGAAGATGAGGATGAATGATCGAACCAAAAACCTGCTCCCCAAAGCGCTGTTACTTCTCTGTATTTTTGGTCTGCTGCTGCCAAACGTCGCTTCCGCCAGGCTGCCTTACAAAACCTGGTTTACCGATCAGGAGAGCGGTCGGATGATTACGACGCAGCCGCTGTATGTGCCAGAACACATCATCGGCTGGCAGGACCTCGACATCCCGCTTTCGGCGCCGAGCGATTTGTTCGTTGCGGCAAGCGGCAGCGTTTATGTTGCCGATTCGGGCAACAACCGGATCGTTGAACTGGACGCCGGCGGGAAGTTTGTCCGGTCGATCGGCGACGAAGACGGGGACGGCAAGCTGAAACAGCCGCTTGGCGTGTTCGTGACGGCGGACGGCCGTGTGTACGTAGCCGATTCGGATAACAACCGGATCGCGGTATTCGCAGCAAACGGCCGGTTCGAACGCGCTTTTGCCAAGCCGGATTCGCCGCTGCTGCCGAAGGAGTACTTTTTTGTGCCGAGCAAAATCGTCGTGGACAACCGCGGCATGATGTATATTGTCGTGAAGGATTCGTACCAAGGGCTGCTGCGGCTTCGTCCCGACGGCCAGTTCAGCGGATTTTTCGGAGCGAATAAAACCGAGCTTTCGTGGCTTGACCGGATGAAACGGATGCTGCTGAACAAAGAGCAGCTGGACAAAGAAGTCGCTAGACGGCCCGGTTCGATCGAGAACGTGACCTTTACCGGCGACGGTTTCCTTGTGACGGCGAGCAGTGGCGTAAACAGCGGACAATTGAAAAAGCTGAATGCCGGCGGCAGGGATGCGTTCGACAATAAATGGTTTAACGAATTCCAACTGACCGATGCGGCGGTCGACGCCAACCAGTTCCTGTATGGCATCAACCGCGAATTCGGAACCGTTTCGATCTACAATCCGTTCGGGGACGTGCTTTTTTATTTCGGAAACAAGGACCCTGCTTCGCGTCAGCTGGGCGTCATCAGTTATCCGACAAGCATTGCGGTCGGCGGCGACAACAGGCTGTGGGTGGCGGACGGCGCAGCGAATACGATACAAGTGTTCAAGAGAACCGCTTTCGGCGAAGCGTTCCTGATGGGGGCAAAATTGTATTACGAAGGCCGTTATGAGGAGAGCAAACCGTATTGGGACAACGTTATTTTGGACAACGGCATGATTAACTTGTCGTTTCAAGGGCTTGGCAAAATTGCGCTGCACGAAAAAAAATATGAGACGGCGATGGCTTATTTCGAAGACTCGTATAATGCCCAAGGGTATTCCGAAGCGTTCTGGAGCGTGCGGTACGACTGGATTCAGCGATATTTCCTGATCGCTGCAGCCGGATTGATTGTGGGCGGATGGGCGGTATTTTGGCTTTCCCGCAGAGCATTGGCCTACGCCAGCCGCCGAACTTGGCCGCCGGCAGCAGCCAGATTCGGCAGAGAAGCGGCAGACGGCCTTTACTTGATATTCCATCCATATGAAGGGTTTTACCGGCTGAAGGAACGGAAAATATCGTGGACGATGCTGGCTCTGATCGTCGTATTGGCCGCAGCGCTAAAGCTCGTTTCGATTTACGGCATGGGCTTTATATTCCATCCATACGATTTGAGCCGAGTGGACATCGGGCTATCGCTTGCGATTCTGTTTGCGCCTTGGGCTACCTGGATTATCGCCAACTATTTGGTCAGTGCCGTGAAAGGCGGCGAAGGCCGCTTCCGCGAAGTGCTGCAAGCCAGTACCTACGCGCTTGTTCCGTATATCGTGCTGACAGTTCCTGCCATCGTCATTTCGCGGATCGTCGTCGTCGAAGAGCGGATAATCGTAGATTCCATCGTGAATCTGACCTGGATTTGGCTGGCGTTATTATTTTTTATCATGACCCAGGTGATCCACAATTTCGACTTCCTGGAAACGGTCAAAAATGTGCTCATTACCCTGTTTACGATTGTCGTTATTTGGATTTTTCTTGTCATCATTTCGGGGCTGGGCTACAACCTGTTTGACTTCTTCCAACAGATTTACCGGGAGGTGACCTTTAGTGGCTAATGCGGAAATGCCGCATGAACCGATGCGGCCGCCCCACAAGAACGGCGTTCGGAGGCTCTGGCCCAGATCGCGGCGGGGATGGGTCTGGTTACTATCCACAGCGGCTTGCACAGCGGTACTCGTTATTATCGTCCTGGTCGCCGCCACCCGCACACCGCTGCCGACGCTGGCGGAGATGGGAATCCAGGTGCAGAAGCGAGCTTCGCAGCCGGTATACCCGGATACGCCGTCATGGAAGCCGGGTCCTGTGGATGCATCCGGCTTCGCAGTGGCGGCCGAGAACGAGAACTATATGCTGCTGCTTGAGCCGGGCACGGGACAAATTGCCGTGAAGGAGCGGCAAAGCGGCTATGTATGGCGCAGCAATCCGCCGGCTTCGAGGCTGGAGAACGAAATGGCGAAAGGGCAGCAGCTGACGAACTTGCAGTCGCCGTTCGTGCTGGAGTATGTCGTTACCGGCAAAACGCAGCGCAGTTTGACAAATGCGCTTGAGCCAAAGCCGGAAATCGGCTACATGAAGATGGAACGCGGAATACAGGCGACCTACGCCTACCCCGACCTCGGGTTTACGCTTTCACTCCAATACGAGCTGACTGAAGCAGGCCTGGAAGTATCGGTTCCGTCGGCCGGCATCAAGGAAACGAGCGACAACGTCATTTTGTCTCTGCTCGTCCTGCCTTACTTCGGCACGGTGTCGGGCGCGGAGGAGGACGGCTACTTGCTAGTGCCGGACGGACCGGGCGGGCTCATCTATTACAACCGTACGCGACCGGCATTAAGCAACATGACGAACAATAAGTACGATTTTGCGATTTACGACGAAGATCCTGCCAATATGCAGGAACGCCTGGTGCCCCGCGAGCCGATCGCCTATCCGGTGTTCGGGTTGAAGCGCGGAGACCGGGCCTATGCGGCTATTGTCAAGGAAGGCAAGTTCGCCACACGCATTCAAGCGGTTATGGGCGGCTTGCAATCCTCGTACCATTCGTTAGGCGCTTTATTCGTCTACAGGGAAGAATATAACCGGAAAGTCGGCAAGCTGGCGCCGCCGGTCCCTACGGTGCAGAAAGCGCGCTTGCAGGAAGACTGCCGTGTCGAATACCGGCTGCTTAAAGGAGAAACGGCCGATTACAGCGGCATGGCGGCGGCGTATCGCGACTATTTGCTGGCCACAGGTCAGATTGGCGAGAAGCTGCCTGAGCGGCAGCACGTGCCGCTTGTGCTGTCGCTTGTCGGCGGGGCGACGAAGGAAAGTTCTGGCGGCGACAGATATATTCCAGCAACGACGTTCGAACAGGGCGAACGGATCGTCGAGGAGCTCGCCACCGCTGGAGTCGCAGACATGCGCGTCCTGTTCCGAGGTTGGCAGGACGGCGGCTTCCGCAATTCCGACCGCCGCTTCCCGGTGGCGCCGTCACTCGGCGGCGCAGAGGGAGCCGGGCAATTTGCGGCTTCGCTGCACAAACGCGGCATCCCGCTTCTGTTCGAGGATTATGTAACTCGGATGAGCGTCAATAACGCCGCTGCCGCGATCAAGTCTAATGGCATTCGCGGCATCGACACGGTTTTGTTCCGCGACCGTAAGGGAGAGAACTTTTTGCTCAAGCCGGAGACGGCGGTTCGATCATCGAAGCAAACGATAGACCGATTGGCCGATCTTGGTGCAGATGGCATCTTCTATGACGGCATCGGCAGCACCGTATTCAGCGATTACAACGCGGCAAAGCCTGTATCGCGCGAACAGACTGCGCAGCTGTATGGAGGGCTGCTTGATTATACGAAGCAGCGGCTCGGCTTGGCGGCAACCGACCGCGGCAACGATTATGCGCTGCGCGGCAGCGATCTGCTGACCCGCGTCCCGCTTGAATCGAGCTATGACGTCCTGATCGACGAGACGGTGCCGTTTTATCCGATGGCTGTGCACGGCTCTCTGGTGTATGCGGGTGTCGAAGGCAATCTGCGCGACGAATATGACAAGCAGTTGTTGAAATCCATCGAATACGGGGCCGTGCCCTATTATATGCTGACGTACGAGCGCAGCCGCAAGCTGCTCGGAACGGACTACGATTTTCTGTTCAGCGGCGAATTCGCGGTTTGGAAAGACCGGATCATAGAGGAATACAAAGCGTTCGACCGGTTGGCCGGCGTCATCAATCAGCGGATAGTGCGGCATGAAAAAGCGGCGGACAACCTATTCGTTACGACGTACGAGGATGGTACGCAAGTGACCGTCGATTATAAGGCGAATCGGTTTGACGTGAAGAAGGGAGGGAAGACGCCATGAGCCAAGAGAACAAGAGCAATTCTGAGCAGCTGCGGGCAACCGACGATATGGAAGCCGGCGGATATCCCGCTGCCGGGGCAGACGCGGCTTTAAGCGCACTTTCTACGCCTACCGAGCGTCAGCGCCGTGCCGGCGCCTTCCGCAACCGCTGGCGGGAATATCGTACGGGCTACATTTTTATGCTGCCGTGGGCGGTCGGTTTTGCGGTATTTGTCGCCGCACCGCTTTGCTGGTCCATTTTCAACAGTTTCAACAAGGTGAGGGTTACGCCGCAAGGGTTCAAATACGAGTGGATCGGCCTGGACAATTACCGCAAGGCGCTGTTCGAGGACAATGTATACCCGATTACGATGATCAGCTATTTGCAGGAAATGATTTTGATCATCCCGCTCATTCTCATTTTTTCCTTTCTCGTGTCGCTCATGCTGAATCAGAAGTTTCCCGGGCGCACATTTGTACGGGCGGTCTTCTTCCTGCCGGTCATCTTCGCCACCGGACAAGTGCTTACTGAGTTATTCGTTCAGGGGGCGGGCAAGCTGCCGTTTATCGAACAGTACAACTTGGAAGGACTTGTGCGCGAATACGTCAGTCGCAGAGTTGCCGATCCGGTGCTCAGCGTTCTGAGCCGTACGATCATTATTCTGTGGTATTCCGGCGTGCAAATATTAATTTTCATCGCCGGCTTCCAAACGATTCCGAAGACGGTGTACGAAGCGATCCGTATCGATGGCGCGTCGCCGTGGGAAAGTTTCTGGAAAATTACGCTGCCCGGTATGGTCCCTTTCATCGGCTTGAATGCGGTGTTTACGATCGTCGACTTGTTTACGTTTCCGTTTAATCCGGTGCTTGACTTCGTAAAAGCAAACATGTTCAACCCGATGACAGGTTACGGTTACGCCAGCGCGCTGGCCTGGATGTATTTTGCCGTCGTCTTCGTGCTGCTGGCGATTGTGCTCGGATGGACGTACCGAACCGCGGTTAAGAGGGGGGCGATGCAGTGAAATCGTCGGTAAAAATGGAAAACGCAATTGCACATTTCAGAAGAGAAGCCGGCCGTATGTGGCATTCGCGGGGCATGCAGCATATCAAGCGCCGCATACTCGGCCAATATGTAAGCGATGGCTGGCTCGCTCGTCTGGTGATCTATTTGGTATTGGCATTCATTGCCTATTTGTACGTGCAGCCGCTCTTGTACATGATGACGACGATGGTGAAATCGGTCAGCGACCTGATCGATCCGGCTGTCCAGTGGATACCGCGCGAACTGAACTGGAAAAACCTGATGGACGCGTGGAGGGGACTCCATTATCCGAAGGCGTTCGGCATTACGCTTGGCATTTCGTTGACATGCTCGGTGCTGCAGGTCGTCTCGTGCGCCATTACCGGCTATGCCCTTGCCAGATTGAAATTTCCCGGCAAGAATGTGGCGTTCATACTCGTCATTGTGACGTTTCTTGTGCCGCCGCAAATTACGATGATTCCGCTGTTTGCGATCTACGGCAAGCTGGGATGGATCAATACGCCGCTTGTGTTTATCGTGCCGGCACTGTTTGCCCAAGGGCTCCGCGGAGCGTTGTTCGTCATTATTTTCCGCCAATTTTTCCTGACGCAGCCGAAAGCGCTGGAGGAAGCGGCCAAGATGGACGGGGCTTCCGCATACCGGCTGTTCTTCCGCATCATGCTGCCGCTGGCAAAGCCGGCAATTGTCGTCGTATTTCTATTTTCCTTTATATGGTACTGGAACATGTATTACGAGCCGTCGATGTTTCTGAACAAGGAACTTTTCCCTTTGTCCTTAAGGCTGAATTTGCTGAACGAAGAACTGATTGGCGACTCCCGGATCAACTTCACCACCGCATTCGGTAAAGACCCGGTATCGGAAGGGCCAAAGATGGCCGGCGCGTTTCTCATCATCATGCCGCCGCTCATCATATACGCCTTTGTGCAGCGCTGGTTTACGGAAGGGATCGAGCGGACGGGCCTGGTGGAATAAACGGTCGGTCGAGCGGTTTTAAACGGCTCGGCGTGGATAATGAGAAAGGGGTGATGCCGTTTTTTACAACTTTGTTTTCGCATAAGGGAAAGAAAAAAATTTAACGGACAGGAGGGTTTTATCAAATGAAAAGAAGGAAACAAGTGTTTTCGCTGCTGGTAGCATGCTTGCTGGTCACCGTTCTTGTGTTATCGGCGTGTTCCAAGGAAGAGACAAATGATAAAGACAAAGGTAACGTGGAACAAGGACAAGGGGAAAAGCAACAACCTAAAGCGGTAAAACCGGAGGATCAGAAGCCGGTGACGCTGCGGCTGCTTACATGGTTTGTCGGGCAATATCAGGAAGAATTCGACCTGTTCCACGAGAAATATCCCTGGATTACGATCGAGCCACTTGTCGTTGGCGGCGATAACGAGATGATGGCGAAGCAAGCTGCGCTGCAGGCCGCGGGCGATTCTGCCGACCTTACCTGGATTGCGGACTTGAGCGTCTGGATCAAAGACGGATTGTTGGAGGACTTGTCCCCTTATGTAGCGGCCGACCAGACAATCCAAAATGCGGATGTGGCTGACGGATTCATCGACGCCTTCAAAACCGGCGATAAAATGTACGCTATGCCGTTTTCAAAAATTGCCGAGTGGATTCTCGTCAACAAAGATATGATGCAGAAGAAAGGCCTCGAATTACCATCGAACGACTGGACATACGATCAGTTCTTGGAACTGGCCAAAAAGGGAACCGACGCAGCTGCAGGCGAATACGGGATCGCCAACGACAGTTTATTCATGAGTCAGTTCAAGTGGTCGGTACCGGTCGCGAACGGCAATGCCGACAACCTCGTCTACATGAACAGCGATTTGACGCAAAGCGTGGCGAACAACCCGGCAGTAATTAATGATTTGCGCTGGGTTCAAGATTTGACGACGAAATGGCATGTCATGCCGACACCCGAGGAAGCGGAAAAAATCGGATGGGACGGCAACAGTGCCTTCCTGACGGGGAAAGCGCTGTTTGCGCTCGGAGCGGACTGGACGTTGCCAGGGCTCGTGAAGGAAGCCAAATTCAATTGGGACATTCTTCCGATGCCAATGGGCAAAGCGAAGCAGGTGACAACGCAAATTCTCGGACCGATCGGCATATTGGCCGCATCCAAAAACAAGGAAGCAGCGTTCAAATGGATCAGCTTCCAATTCGAACTGGAAGCGCAGAAATGGATGCTGGATAATGGTTCCAATACGTACATCAAACACCCGGATCTGGATAAATACATCGATGAGGTTTCGTTATGGAAGGGCAAAAACATTGAAGCGGTCAAAATTTCCAACAAAATGTGCTGCAGCCTTCCGAACGCCAACATTCCGCTTTGGGGCAAATATAACGGGGAAGTTGATATAGCAGCGACTGGAATGCTGCAAAATGGCGGCGACTTGAGCTCGATTATTCCCGCAGTCGACAACTGGAACAAGGAGACCCTGAAAGCACGCAAAGAGCTGGGTTGGTAATGGTGGTTAACGGTTGTCGTGTGCGGGATACCATAAGCTATCACGCATTCGGCTCTGGAATTTACACGACAAAGCTATTCAATGCTAACCCACAGCATCAGCATGTTCTCAGCGAATATTATATTTATATTCCTGAGACATCCAATAGGTTTATAGACGACAGATCTTGAGCAAGCAGCCGATCTAAATATTGATGCCGTAAATAGCGAAGGTGAACAAGACATCACACTTGTTGACGGCACAACAACGCTAGAATTAAACAAGCGTCTATCGCAATTAGCCCTAGGGTGAAAGTCTCTGCCGAACAAATCGTACAAGCCAGACTGATGAACGGCGTCACAAGCAAGCGTTTTGCCCCGAACGAGCATGCAACCCGAGCGGAAGCCGCCGTGATCAAGAGGCTGCTTCCGCAGCATTTATCAAATTAAATTTTATGACCCCCATATTAGGAGGAATGCGGCATGTTGGAGGAAAAAAAAACGGAAGCAACAGAAGCGCACGAAGAAAAAGAAAAAAGCATCATCAGCAGAAGGAAGCTGCTGGCTTCTCTGGGAATGGCAGGAGCCGCTCTCACCGCAAGCACGATTGTGAATGGGACGGGAATGAAAGCGTTCGCAAATCCGCGCGATCAATTCGTACAATTAAATACAGCATCTCCGTTTAGCGCAAACAATTATGCAACTATTCAATCCGCTGTAGACACTTCGCCTGTTGGAAATGAGATTGTAATTAATACAGGTTCATATACCCAAAGTGTTGATGTCAATCGTTCCAATTTAAAAGGTAAAGGTTATGGTACGGTACTTAATGTGCCTAGTAGTTCTTATGGTGTAAAAGCTTTACAGACAATACCAAACTGGGATAGGACTAAAATTAGTGATATGACCATCAAAGGGATTACGCGTGATAGTAACATTGGTGTGTTATTTGACCCTAATGATGCTGTAGCGGGTCGCAAGGCATTATCTTTTATGTCCTTCTCTAATCTTGATGTAGCTATTAGTAAGCCTAAGGGGCATATTGGTAATACATACGCCAACATTGATGTTTACGAATGTAATTATGGCATTAAAGCTTTATCAGTAGCCGTACCCATTGAAATGCATAGTGGCAATGACACTTGGACTGATTTTCAAATGGATAACATTGATGTGTATGCCTTTGACTATACCGATACAACCGGTGGCGGCGCTATCCATATTAAGGATGGTATTATCGAATACTGTAAGGGTGGTGGCATTCGCTTAGAGTATAGCGCCAGTTTACCGCCATTTATCCCACCGAGAATCAGTAATGTGTGGCTAGAACAAGTTGCTACAGCTTCTTCTATTGTACGTGATGGGATTACAGAGGTTCCACGCGCTATCAAATTAGTTAATACAGCTATGTGTATTATTGATAACTGTAAGTTAGACAACATTGAGTTAGTAAACAGTACAGCTATCGCTACTAACTGTCGTGTAGACTCAAGCAATATAGTATTAGACGCCACAAGTAACTTAATTGTCGAAAATGCATTTATTAATGGTTCTGTACCCAATAATGTTACGGTTACATCGATCGCCAAGCAAGCTTATCCTTCTGCTAGGGGTGGTAATTTGATGTTGAGAGGTAATGATATTGTTGGAGTTGAGCGAACACCACAAAATGCATCTGCTGCTGTGGGTGTCACTTACATTGGCAATGTTGGAAAACAGTGGGTCTTTGATGGGACAGCATTGGTATATGCCCAATCTGTTATAGATGATAGTGGCGCTCAGTGCGCGCAACTACCCCTAGACCCTACACGCATCAATGTACTACCGTCTGTAGTAACACCCGCAAATCACTGGGTTGTGTGGGGAATTAGTGCCAAACCTGTGGGGGATTTCTCTGGGGAATTTAAGTTCAACTATGATTATAATTTAGGTGATATTATCTTAGAGAAAGATAATTGGGTACATAGTTTTGGCATTGCTAAGGCGCCTACAGTGGATATGCGTATAGGTGCGAGATTTACACCAACTATGGCAGGTGCTATCCGATTGAGGAATTACTTTATTGTAAGCTTTGCTAAGGAAGCCGATGCTATAGCATTTGTAAATTCAAGAATAGCTATAAATACTTACCCTGATACAGTTCAAGTAAGCTATGATCCACCTTCATTGGCTGCTGGGGCAACATCCAAAGTTGATGTTGACTTCTTGGGTATAAGTGTAGGTGATAATGTGACTTGCTCGTTTAGCAAAAATTTGAGCGGAACTAGGATGTGGGCAGAAGTAACTAATCAAAATGTTGTATCAGTTTATCTGAATAACCCAACAACTGCTGTGGTTGATTTAAGCGAAGGTACACTCACAGTAAAATTGATTTAATCACACTACTTTTTTACGAAAGCGGAAACTGGACCGGAGTAATTCCGGGCCTTTTATAAAGCGCTGCAGGAGGAACCTGATACCTTCGGGCAGTTTGTCTTTGACACGATTGCCGAAATGTGGGGCGGGATGCTGTTCCAAGGTGCCACCTGCTTCTGGGAAACGAATGACGGAGCCAATGCGTTCGGTCGGGCTGGAAGCTTGTGCCACGGCTGGTCGGCGACCCCTCTTTATTTTTACTATTCGTTTTTACTGGGGGTGCGACCATTGGAACCGGGCTTCCGGGCATTCCAGGTTGCTCCTGTTCCGGGAGGGTTCCACCAGGCATCCGGTGTCGTTCCGACACCCCGGGGCCCGATCGAGGTGTCGTGGAAAAACACGGAAACGGGCTTACCAATCCGCTAATGGCAATTATGGCAATCTGCCAAGCGGATGCGTCGTCGTTGACAATTTCCCGGCATTCGAGGCGGTCGTCTATCTCGGTGCGATGGCTTGGAACGATGAAAAGTTGAAGCGTCCCATTCGAGTGGTCTACCAGGTGACGCTGCGAACGGCAGAGGCGGATGGACAGTTGCTTCTGACACCACTAGTAGAGGCAGACGTCTATTGGACGACATTGACGTGCGCACCCTCACAAGTCTTTACACGAACTTAAACAAGCATGTATCCAAATTAGCGGTTGGGCGAAAGCCTCTGTCGAACAAATCGTACAAGCCGGACTAATGAACGGCGTCAAAAGCAAGCGTTTTGCCCCAAACGAGCATACAACCCGAGGAAGCCGCAGTCGTGATCAAGAGGCTGCTTCAAGCCGCAGCATTTATCAACTAAATTTGTGACCCCCATATAAGGAGGAATGCGGAATGTTGGAGGAAAAAAGAACGGAAGCAACAGAAACGCACGAAGAAAAAGAAAAAAGCATCATCAGCAGAAGGAAGCTGCTGGCTTCTCTGGGAATGGCGGGAGCCGCTCTCGCCGCGAGCACGATTATGAAAGGGACGGATATGAAAGCGTTTGCCGATCCGCACGATCTATACATAACACCATTCCAATTTGGGGCAAAAGGTGACGGTGTAACTGACGATACAGAAGCAATACAGAAGACTTTAATCTTTGCTTTTAAAAATAAGTACAGCATAAAATCACCTGCTATTAGCTATGCTATAAGTAAAACAATAATTATCCCGCAGTTATTTGATAATACTTTTACGAAAGATAGAAAGATAACGATTGATTTTGGTAATGCGGATTTTGTAATGCTCAAAGATGTAACATTGTTTACATCTGGATATTATGACGAATATAGTGTTCTGAAAAGTAATTATGGAACACCAAAAATGTTTAAAAATACATTTCAAACCGTGCTTGAGAATTTTACGATATCCTCTAAAGTTGGATATTTAAAGCAGCCAGTGTTGAAAATTCAAGATTGGCATCAGGGCTGCGAGATAAGATCCATTGCAACTCATGTTTGTGAAGTATTTTTACAGTCATATAATAATTTCTATACTAAATTTATTGGGATTGATGCTTCCTATTCCGGTGGCGGAAAAGTGGGAGTAAGATTTCAGTTTGGCGGCGAACATAATCTGTGTGCATTTCAAAAATTATCAGCAGTAAACTCAGACATCGGTTACCAATTTAACGGTTTGCTAACTGCAAGCATATTTAAAGAAATGTCTGTTGAGGGTATTAGAATTGGGGCACAATTCAATTCAGAAGTAGACGATCTAATTATAGAATCTTGTTATAACGAGAATATTGATGATTTATGTTATGAATTTAATGATTATGTTTTTGGTGTGAAGTTTTTAGGCGGTTATGTAAATTTTGTGGGAAGCCCCAATATGTATTTCTTAAAATACAAGCCGTTACCCGCCAATAATATTCAAATTGATTCTAGTGTAGTATTTAAAAATATTCCAGATAATTCAAGGATTATAAAGAATAAAGAAGATTTATACGGTATAGGAATATCCGTGGAACTACTAAGTTTCGTTACCGGTGATTTATCCCAACTAAATGTTAAACCCAATGAATTTGGAAGTAATATAGATGTGCAATCTAAACGATATTTTGCAGGTTTTATTGGAAATGTAAACAATAAATATATTCCGGGAAACTATTCTGGAAGATATACGGCAGGCATGAATGGACAGCACGGGTTTAAATGGATTAATTTAAACAACTCAACATTACAACTTGAAACTGCTATTGTTAATTCACAAACACAAAGAATATATGTAAATCTTGCTATTAATAGCGGTTCTCCTACAATCACAACTTTGATAACTGGTGAATTTATAGGAAGTTTTTCATCTTCAAAATTCTATAAGCATACTGATACTGGGATGGTTTTATCTACAGATTTGAGTATCAGTGTTGTGGATGGATTGGTTCAAATTAATGGAGAAACCATTGGAAATATTTCTAATGTGGTTGGTGAGATAAGATTAATTTAACAAAAGCCCTTCGGGGAAAATCTCTTCTGCCGGTTGTGAAATCGGAGAAATTGGGACAAGCGAAATCATTTATCCGAATGAGAAGATAACGTTGATCGCAGCGGCCGCGGTCCAGCAGGAAACGGGATTCGGTTTGCATGTGATGTTTGCGTATTTGTGGGGAACCACAGGGTATGAAGTGATCAATATTTTAACCAAACATGGAGCGTCACGCAATAAAATTTGCATCAACCGTATCGATGTTGATCTGCAGATGGATTATTTGTGTTGCTGCATCAAGGCGTGTACATCGAGTTCGACAACTTCGGCAAAGAGTTTTATGCCGACAGGCGGCATAGAAGCGTTCTGCAAGGCCTATTTGCCCGCGATATCGAACGGGTTCGGGCGATCAAGGAATTGATCGATTGCTGCTTCCTTTCGCGAATCAAATATTGGTTTCTAACGACGTTTGCCTGAAGACCGGCCTGCATCGTTCCGGCGGTTGGGGGTATGATCATATGCTGACGAATGTCGTGCGATGATGGAAGACGAAGGAATCTCCCCCGGTCAGATCAGAGCCTTGATGTGCGACAATCCAGCGGCATTTCTGGACAATGCGTTTGAGTGTAAAAGGAAGGGGATTCCAGTATTCGGCGATTTGCTGACAACAAGGGTGGAGCGCAAAAAGCTGAAAATCGGCTTGATCAACGGGTCCGAGCCCGAACGGAACACAAGCCAGCAATTCTGCGGCAGGCGGCGGGAACGGGATGCCAATCGCCAAAGACAAGAAAGTGACGATCAAAATGGCTGCGGGCAAATTGCCATCAACCGCTCAGGACTGGAACCAGGTCATGCTTAAGAATCTTATAGGAAGACGGCTCCTCCTCGGGGGTCGTCTTCTTTCTTAATTGGAACAATGGTCCCTCACGCAGATCTTAACATATTGTTCAAAAAGCATTTGGAGGCCGTCGAAGTACTCGGTGGCCTGGATGTATTTGATTCAACTATCGTGCCCGTTACTTCAATAAGGAATTAATCTATATAAGTTGAACTATTGAATGTCCTGATTAAAACCTAACACAAAGACGGTCGATGATGGTCAAAGGGGTTCTCATTATCTCATCCATGAATTGTTGCACGTTGGTGCGAATCTCTGCGACTGTGTGGTAAAAAACGTTGTTAATGACATC
>NZ_JBHTHC010000036.1:0-62888 GCF_042676285.1 Paenibacillus sp. GCM10027626
ACGATGTGAAATGTATCGTTCGAGTCTACTCGAACGCCACGTTTAGATGGAAATCTTCCTGAAATTTCAAAAAATCTTCAAAACAGATACGGGGAGCCTTAACATTTGAAATTAATCGACGCTCTCCATGGAGCAGTTATCGCACGCGAATATGGTTTGCCAGCAGTTGTCGGAGTGGAGAATGCTACCAAACTGATAAAAGATGGGCAACGAATTCGCGTGCATGGAACAGAAGGGTATATCGAAATATTGTAATGTAAGCTAGCCTTTTGGACGAAATGCATTCAGGATAATGTATTCAGCTTGGCTTGATACAGCGAAGGCGGACAACTATAGACGGGTTGGCTCCGTTGTTTGGACGGCGTTCTCCCGTCCGGCTTCAAGCTGCATGCGCGGAGCGGTTTTAAGTCCAAGGCAAAACCAAGCTGCGGCAAAAACGATAACGGACGCTATGCCGAACGTGATGATGAGCGTTGTCGATTTCAGCACGAAGCCGGACATTGCCGATCCTGCGAGTATACCGCCGATCATCAGGGGGGCTATCGCGCCGTTTACGCGCCCGACATATGGCTCATCGACCAGTTTGATCAGTAGCATGCTAAGCACGATCTGCATGAACGCCATCATGATACCGACGAGAAAACGCATCGCTGCGGTCAAGGCGACCCAGACGGAAAGTGCTTCGACGAGCATCGAGACCGCTAAGAAGACGATGCCTGCGAACAGTATCAATTTCGTGTTAAGCCGCTCGGCCGTTGCCGCCGCGGTCAGCCCGCCGATCAGCATGCCTGCGCCGGACATCGCGTAAAACCATTGCAGAGCTTCCTTGTCGAGCTGAAGCCGCTCGGTCACAATGTAGACGTCCAGCGGCTGGATGAGTCCGGCCCCGAGACCGATCAGCGAAAACGCTCCGGCGATTAGCAGCAGGTTGCGGCTTGCGCGCACATACCGGAAGCCATCCTTCATCTCTTGCCAAATCCGGCTGTTTGCGGCACGCTCCGGTTTTGACATTTTGGGCAGCAGCATCTGAACGAGCGCCGATGCGCCAAAGAGCGCGAACAGGCAGAGCAGCGAATACGTGATGCCGAGCCACGAATAGATGAGCGTTCCGATCATCGGCCCGACGATCATGAACAGGGACATCATGCTTTGGTTAAGTCCTACGGCTGCCGATACTTGCGATTCGGGAACGTATTTTTTGAAAATGATGACGGAAGCCGGCTGTGAAACTTGGCTGACGACGGCGGAAACAAGCGTAGCCGCGAAGACGGCTTTCCAGTATCCTCCTGCGATCAACAGCATGATGACAGCAATCGAAGCGGCGCTCAGCATGTCGCTGGTCAGTAGCACCTTCTTCGGATTCCAGCGGTCCGCGAGCGTTCCGCCTACGAAGGCGAATAAAAAAATCGGCGCCTGCTCAATAACCGTCAGCATGGACACGGCGACAGGATCGCTGTTCGTTTGCTCCATGACGTAAAATAACAGCGCAATATTGCGGACCCATATCGCGATTTGCATCAGCAGATTGGCTGAGATCACGACGCGAAAAACGCGATTTTGAAACAATTCTTTCATAAACGGCCTCCTTAGGGCAAAGTTTAGCGGTTTTCCGAGTTTGAAAACTGAACGATCGGTCAGTTTTTGTGGCTGAAAATTCGCCAGCCAAACGGATCGCAGACGAAAGGCTACCAGCGATCGAAGGACGGCGTGGCGGGCATTGACTGGCGTCGCGAGTTAGCGGCGGATTCAGCGAAGCATCGGTTAGCGTGTGACGCATTAGTTGGCGGTGTTGAGTGCCGGTTCAGAGCTTATCGTTCTGCTAAGCGAGCGGCTTCGGCAGGCGTATGCCATCTAGGAATACGTCAATGGCTTTTTTGTACAGAGGCCCTAGTTTCTCGTATGGGAGATCATAAAAGGCGACGCTGAGTCCGGTCATCAAAGCGAACAAGATGTACATCAAATCCTCGGTGTCGACCTCGTGAAATTCTCCGTTTCGCATCCCTTCGTCAAGAAGCTTAATAAAGGCGGGATAGTGCGATTTCGTGAAAGTCAGCAGCTGCTCCATGATCGCCGGATCGGCAGAACGGCTGCCGGCAAACTCTTCCGCCGCTTTTAGCAGCGGATTTTGAAAATCCTCGACGTAATGCTGTGCGAGCCGGTACAGTTTATCGGTCGATGTCGTCAGCGAAAGCTCGAGTTCTTTCCAAGTATCCAGCCATTCCTGCATGTTGGCCTCAATCAAGTGGAGAAACAGCGTTTCCTTGTTTTTAAAATGATAGTAGATGCTCCCTTTACTCATGCCCGTCGCCGTGCGGATATCCTCCATGGACGTGGCTGCGTATCCTTTCTGGCAAAACAGTTCCTTCGCCTTGGTCGCAATCAGGCGTTTGGATTGCTCAGCCTCTTCTTTGCGGCGTGCCATGGTTGCACCTCCTTGATGATTAACTGAACGTGCGGTCAGTTATAGTATAAACGATTCCATACAAATATACAACGGCCGGTCGGCCGGTCCTTTTCAAGAAGAGCAAGGGACGGGTTGTCAGTGTACCTTTCGTGGTATGCGCCAGTGTATAGGGCGAGGACCTTAGTGATAGGCTTTCTTCGCTTTTTTCGCTTTTTTGGCGTTATCGCCAGGAGTTTTAGATTTCTGTGTTCCATTCAAAAAGTTTTTCGAAGAAATATTTTTCTTTGAAATAATTATCGAAAAAAATTTCTTGCAAACAAAAATGACCTTCCTTATAATGGAACTAACTTCACCTAGGTAGGAAGGATATTACTATGACAAACAAAATGCTCAAAGAAATTGAGAGCGCTGTCAGCCGTGTTTGTCGACATTTTCGCTCAAACCTGAACGAAGGGGAGGATCAAGGGAACCTTTCCCGTACTCACGGAGGATATCCACACTTTGCACCGCTCATTCTGGAAAATATCCTGCTTGACGGGTATTTGCCGATTGAGCCCCTATGCGACTGCATATCATTGTAAACGATGGAAACGCTATCACGAAAATAGTTTGAATGTACTCTCCAATAATCTGAAAGGAGGTGATGACATTTACCGCAGCAGAATTTATGCCAGTAGGAATACTTAAATTGGAGGGAATCCTATGCGCAGGTTCAAAGTATTAATTTTGTCCATTTTATTTGTATTTGCTCAACTGCTCCCGACAGGTGTATTTAGCAAACTGACTGAAACCGCATCTGCTTTGGATGATGGACTAGCCCTAACCCCGCCTATGGGGTGGAACAGCTGGAACAAGTTTGGCGGCAACATCGACCAGTGGAAAATCATGGCGATGGCAGACGCGATGGTGGAGAGCGGCATGAAGGATGCAGGCTATGAGTACATCAACATCGACGATAACTGGATGGCCGCATCAAGGGATGCGAACGGCGATCTGCTACCCGATCCTACGAGGTTTCCCGACGGAATCAAGGGAGTTGCCGATTATGTTCACAGCAAAGGGCTGAAGCTAGGGATATACTCCTCCAATGGCACGAAGACCTGTATGGGCCTTCCGGCGAGCCAAGGCCATGAGGAAAGGGATGCCGCAAAGTTCGCGGAATGGGAAGTCGATTTTTTGAAGTATGACTTCTGCTATAACGAGAGATCAAGTTTTTACGCGCCTGATCTGGAAAAGATCGTCGTATCCGATGGGACGAACGCGACAACATACGAAGCGGAGTCTCCTGACAATACGCTTACCGGAAATGCAAGAATCGTCGGCACAAAGGTTGGATTTATCGGCAATAACGCCGGAGATTTAACCATAAATAAAATCACCGTACCCGCAGCAGGCAATTATACATTAACGGTTTATTATTACAACGGGGACGCCGGTAGCAGAAATCTATACGTCAGCGTAAACGGAGGTACAGGAGAAAAATACAGTCTGCCTTCTTCGGGGGACTGGAGTACTGCGGCGTTATATCCTATCCAAATTGCCTTGGAGCAAGGCGAAAATAAAATCAAGTTCTATAACCCGGAAGAAGGGGACGGCACCACAATCTCGGCACAGCAATACGGAGTCATGAGAGATGCGTTGGAAGCTACAGGGCGCCAAATCATGTTCAGTATTTGTGAATGGGGAGCGAATCAGCCATGGTTATGGGGGCCGTCGGTCGGGCACCTGTGGCGCACAACCGGCGATATCACCGACACCTGGGATAGCATGACGGGCATACTGGATCAAAACTCGGTGCTTGCGCAGTATGCAGGACCGGGTCAATGGAATGATCCGGATATGCTTGAAGTCGGAAATGGCGGGATGACGGATACGGAATACCGTGCGCACTTCAGCTTATGGAGCATGATGGCCGCGCCTCTCATTGCGGGCAATGATATCACCAACATGTCGGATGCTACAAAGGAAATCCTTCTGAACAAGGAAGTCATTGCAATCGACCAGGACCCGGCAGGAATTCAGGGCAGTAAAATACGCGACGACGGAGATTATGAAGTATGGGTAAAACCGCTATCTAACGGAGACAAGGCGGTATTGTTCTTTAACCGGAGCCAGTCATCGACAACGATGAGCTTGAACATCAATGACCTAGGTTTAAAGGAATCTTCCGTATATATCGTACGCGATCTATGGGAGCACAGTGAAAGCGCAGCAGCAAGCCTTGTAAGCGCTGTCGTGCCTTCACATGGGGCAGCCATGTTCCGAATCCATCCCGGTACGCCGAATATGGCACAACCGGCAACGGATCTGACAATAACTTCTGACAACTATGTTGAAGTAGGTCAACTAAGCAAGATGACGATTACTTTAACGAATAACGGCAGGATACCTATTAAGGATGTCGCAATCAAACTCCAGACCCCTGACGGATGGGGAGTTCAGCCTACTTCGCCAACCACACTTAAAAATCTGCCTCCAGGCAAGTCGCATACGATGACACGGGATGTTATAGTGCCTAGCAATGCAAATCCAGCGTTATATGACATTGATGCGGAAGCAACCTTTATTTATGGGGGGCAAAAACTCCCGGGACAAAAACAGGTAAAGAGCAAGATCCAAGTGTACACAGCTCCACCTTCAAGTGATACTTATCTTAGCGATCTGAATTGGCTTGAATCAACCAACGGATGGGGGCCTGTTGAAAAAGATCGGAGTAATGGAGAGTCCGGTTTAGGAGACGGAAATATCATAACCATCGATGGTACGACTTATGAAAAAGGGCTCGGGGTGCATGCAGAATCAGCAATATCCTATTACATCGGCGGTACATTTTCCAAATTCATTGCCGATGTAGGCCTTGATGATGAAGTCGGAGACAACGGCTCCGTTACCTTTCAAGTTTGGGCGGATGGGAATATGGTCTATGAAAGCGAGGTACTGAACGGCAGTTCGCCGGCTAAGCATATCGATGTCGATATAACGGGAGCAAAAATCCTTAAGCTTGTCGTCACGAACGGCGGCGACCATAACGCTTATGATCATGCAGATTGGGGCGGCGCCCGGATCATCTATAACTCCAATTCATAGCACGTCATTCTACGGTATAAACCGACGATACGATTTACAAAACCTCCGATCGCAGGAAACACCTGCTTTCGGAGGCTTCTCCCTATCAAGCTAGCACCGTAACGGAACCATTAAGGCCGTTGAAACCGCAATCGACGGCTCTAACGTATCCACAACCAAAATCATCTGGCGAGGAAACCTTAGTAATAGGCTTTCTTCGCTTTTTTGGCGTTATCACCGGGGGGGGATCAGATTTCTGTGTTTCATTCAAAAAGTTTTCGAAGAAATATTTTTCTTAAATATAATTATCGAAAAAAATTTCTTGCAAATAAAAATCCCCATCCTTATAATGGAATTAACCTCACCTAGGTAGGAAGGATATTACTATGACAGATAAAATAATCAAAGAAATTGAGAGCGCTGCCAGCGATTCGACGCTCTTCTCAAAAATCCAAAGTTCCTACGGCAGCTTGAGCGCAACGGAGAAGCGCATCGCTGACTTCGTGCTTAATTCTCCCGAGAAGATTGTGTACGCCTCCGTGACGCAGATGGCCGAGGAACTGGAAATTGCGCAATCGTCCATCACGCGTTTTTGCCGTACGATTGGCTTTCGCGGATTCCAAGAATTGAAAATACGTCTTGCGCAGCATATGGAACGAATGAACCCGACGAACGACGAGTCCGAGCAAGAAATGAGCTTGCCGAAGAAGATGGCGCAAATTTCGGCGAACAGCATCCTAGACGCTTCCATGGGCATTGATCACGAATCGCTTGAGCAAGCGGTGGAACGGATCGCCGCCGCCCGCAAGATCATCCTGTTCGGACTTGGCGAATCGGGGCCGATGGCACAGCTTCTGAAGATTAAGCTGATGGGACTTGGCCTGACGGTCGATGCGCACGTCGACGTCCATCTGCAGTCGATTTCGGCGGCCCATGTTGACGAGCGGGACATCGTGATCGGCATCTCGCAGCAGGGAAGCACGAAGGACATCGTCGACGCACTGCGCGCCGCTCGGACAAACGGAGCGAAGACCGTATGCATCACCAGTCAGGGAAAGTCGCCGATCAGTGAAGTGTCGGATATCCGGCTCGTCTGCGTGCAGCGCGGCATTTCCAACATTGTGGAAAGCTTCAAAAGCAAGGCGTCGATCTTGTATGTCATTGAGCTGTTGACCGTGACGCTTTCGCTGCATTTGACGAAGCAGGCTGAAGGTCCGAAAATTTGGCTCACCACCGAATCGATATTAGACAAATTGTATTAGGGCGAAAGCGGATGATTGCATCGCTGAAAGACAAACGAACGGAGGGAAGGATGCGAGATGAGTATCGGAACAGAAACGGTTTTTAACGCGATTCTGGGTATTGTGTCCCAGGTGGAGCAAAGTCAGATGGAGAACATCAAGACGGCGGCCGGTCTTCTTGCGGGCACCTTGCTCGAAGGCGGTATCATCCATGTATTCGGGGCCGGGCATTCCAGGGCGTTCGGCATGGAAATGTGCGGCCGCGCGGGTGGCCTTGTCCCGATGAAGCTGATCGGCCTGGAGGATGTCGCCGCCGAGTCTTTCGGGCAAGGCCTCAACTTGGTAGAGCTGGAGCGGGACCCGAACACGGCGCACCGGCTGATGGAACTGCATGACATGCGGCCGGAGGACGCTTTGATCATCGTATCGAATTCGGGACGGAACGGTTCCTCCGTTGAATTGGCGTTCGAATGCAAGCGGCGCGGCATACCGGTCGTGGCCGTCACATCGCTGGCGCATTCGCGGCAGACGGACAGTCGTCACCCAAGCGCCAAGAAGTTGTACGAGGTCGCCGACGCCGTTATCGACAACTGCTGTCCATACGGCGACGTTCTGCTGGACATCCCGCAGCTGCAAGAGAAAACCGGCTCCGCCTCCAGCGTCGTCGGCGCGATGGTCGCGCAATCGCTGACCGCAGAGATCATCGGGCGTTTCATCCTGGAGGAACGAACGCCGCCGGTGTATATTAGCGCCAATGTGGACGGAGGCGACGAGCACAACCGCAAGATCGTGCAAGCGTATGCGCATCGCAGAATCACGTATTAACAATCCACAAGCGTAAGTGTGCCGTCGACGAAGCGAACCGTCCGGATGACGGCTGCTTATGTCAAAGGAGAGATGAATCTTGGTGAACAATCGACGGGCGAACGAGGGGCCGGACAACTGGCCGGATAACGCCGCCGCGGATCGAAGGCCGCATGCCGGAGCACCGCGATCGGCCGGCACCCATTCCGATGTGCTCGCTGCGGATTCGGCATCGCATGCCGATATTCTGCAGCGGGAAGCCGCCTGGATCGCAAGCCTGCAATTTGAAAGCGGTGCCATTCCAACCTACAGCGAGCCGCTCCCAAATTATGACTGCGCGTATAAAGTGATCCCGTATTTCGCGCATTTCGGTTTGCTCGGGCTGCTCGAAGCGCCGGGGCACGCGCCGACTGTCCGCAAGTATATGGATTGGTACTTTGCGCGCTTGAACCGGACGGCGACGCAAGCGGCGCCCGCCGGCTCCATATTCGACATCGCTATTGCGGCGGATCGGCGCACGGAAGCGACAACCGGCGACTGCGATTCGACCGACTCGTACGCCTCGACGTTCCTGAACGTGCTCCGCAAATATGCCGAGATGACGGGCGATATCGCTTATGTGCAAGCGCATCAAAGCGATATCGGGCTGATCGCGGGCGCGATGCTCGCGACGAAGCAGGCCGACGGATTGACGTGGGCGAAGCCGACCCACAAGGTCAAATATTTGATGGACAATACTGAGGTGTACAAAGGCTTGGACGATATGGTATGGATCAGTGAAGCCATATTCGCCGATGAGACCGCGGCGGATGTATACCGAAAGCACATGGAAGACGTGCGCGCGGGCATCGAGAACGAGCTGTGGAGCGAGTCGAGACAGGCGTACGCCTATGCGAAGACAGAGGACGGTATGCTGATCCACTCGAATTGGAGCCGCTTCTATCCCGACGCGCCGGCTCAGCTGTTTCCGATCTGGACCGGGATACTGGAGCCATCCGGCGAACGGGCGCGGAAGCTGTACGAAACGTTCAACGCCCATCATTCGGGCTGGCAGCAGCTGGAGAAGAGTGATGCCTTCCCGTGGGCGATTGTCGCTTATACGGCAGCGCGTATGGGTGATAGCGCGCGAGTAATCCAGTTTCTAGAATGCGTCCGTACCGCTTATGTCGATAACGGCCATCCTTGGCCGTGGTATGTGATGGAAAGCGGATGTACGATGCTGGCTGCTGCAATTAAATAAAGGAAATTACCGTTTATTCTAATCAAATAGGAGGGATATTCCTTGAAAATGAAAAAAGGGTTTTCCGCAATGATGAGTCTGGTCCTGGCCGCAACATTACTCGCCGGCTGCAGCGGCGGTTCTTCCAGCTCGGGCGGTGATTCGCCGCAATCGTCCGGGAACAACGACACGAAGAAGCCGGAAGGGACGGCCGATGCGCCCAAAACCACGGATGACGGACTGATTCCCGACGTAAAGGGCGAACTGTCGATACTGGTCGTGCAGGATCATATGAATGCGGCCGCTCCGGATTTAGGCGGCATCTACGATTATTTTAAACAATATTACCCCGACTTAAAGTTCAAGCAGCAGGACATCAAACATGAGGAGTTTGCGCCGGAAACGCTGACGAAAGCGATCGCCGCAGGGAACACGCCCGATGTGTACGTGACCGTGCCGGGCGACATTCCGGAGCTGTACGACAAGAAATATATCGAACCGCTCGACGATTTATTGAAAGCGGATCCGCAATATATGGACACGCTGAACCCGGCCGTGTTGAATATGAACAAATACAACGGGCAGACGTACGGCATAACGTGGATGACGCTGCCGCAGACGTGGATGATCAATACCGACCTATTCGAGAAGATGAGCGTGCCCGTTCCGACCGACGACTGGACGATCGACGAATTTATCGATATTAACAAAAAAATGGTTGACAAAGCAAACGGGATTACCGGCTCCATACCGAATGCGCAAGATCCGTGGGTATTGTTCTCCTGGCTCGAAGCCTACGGCGTGAAAGGGTTTAAAGAGGTTGACGGAAAACCCGTCTCCAGCTTCGCCGAAGATCCGAACGCGATTAAAGCGCTTGAGAAATGGATCGAATATACCTCCAAGAGCAACATCGGCCTCACAGGCGACGAGCTATCCAAGTTCGGTCTGACGGACCCGTGGTCTGCCTACTGGACGAAAGGGCATGTCGGCATGGTGCCGTGGTCGCTGTGGGGGCAGCCATACAATGTCGACACGAAAGAGAATCAATTCAACTGGACGGTCGTCAGACCGCCTCAAGGCCCGGGCGGCCGAGCTGCGATTGCATACGGCATGTCGCTTGCGATCTTCCCGACATCGCAGAACAAAGATTTGGCAATGAAATACATCAAGATTATGACGAGCAAGCATTTCTATGAGCATGCCCGCAGCAAGGATCCAAAAACCAACAGAGAGAGTCCGCTCACGCTAAGCCCGAGCGAACAGGTCTTCCCGGTCGGCATTCCGGCCATCAACGAGAAATTCCAAACGACGCCGGAAAACCAGGCGGCGCTGGATGGCTTCGTCCGCGCGATGCAGGACGCCAAGCTGGCCGATTACGGCGGCTTCGGGCAGACGGCGCTGAACGAATTGACTGCACTGATGCCGGATGTCGTGGCAGGTAAATTGCAAATCGCCGATACGCTGAAGCAACTGGATCAGACGATGAACACAAAATATTACAGTACCAGATAACAGCAGATAATGCCCGAGTTTGTTCGTGGCAGCGAACGCATGACGGTTTGCTGACCCGTGGACGACGGCAAGGCCGCGCGGGAAGCTGCGGCCTTGCCCAAACACGTGCAAAGGGGAGAGAACGTTGGCGAGAGTCGTGTTGAAAAACTTATGGAAGAGTTATCCGGGGGCGAAGAATGTAGCGCCCGCAGTGCAGGATTTCCAGCTGGACATTGCTGACCGGGAGTTCGTTGCCCTGATCGGCCCGTCAGGCTGCGGCAAATCGACGACGCTCCGCATGATCGCCGGCCTAGAGAGCGCCACCCAAGGAGAAATTTATATTGACGATCAGCTTGTCAACGATTTATCGCCCAAAAAGCGCAACATCTCGATGGTTTTCCAGAATTACGCGCTGTACCCAAGCCTCAGCAATTTCGAAAACATCGCGTTCGCGCTGAGGGTTGGCCGGGCGCAAAAATATATCATCGAAGAAAGTGTCAAGCGAACGGCTCGAAAGCTGGAAATCGATCATCTGCTGGACCGTTATCCGCGCGAGGTGTCCGGCGGACAGCGGCAGCGGGTGGCGCTCGGACGCGCCATCGTCCGCGACCCCCGGGTGTTCCTGATGGATGAGCCGCTATCCAATCTGGATGCCAAAATGCGTGTCCAGATGCGGCTTGAAATCATCAAGCTGCACCGTTCCCTGCACGCGACAACGATCTATGTGACCCACGACCAGATCGAAGCGATGACGATGGCGGATCGTATCGTCATAATGAACAAAGGCGTGATCCAACAGGTGGGAACACCCGAGGAGATTTATAATTACCCTGCGAACACGTTTGTGGGCGGGTTCATCGGCAATCCGCCGATGAATTTCATCAACGGAACGATCGAGCACGGGCGTGTGTTCAGCAACAAAACGATGGGGCTCCAAATTCCGCGTGAAACGGGAGAGCGTCTGCAGGAGCAAAATGTCCACTCGGTCATCGGCGGCATAAGGCCCGAACAGCTGTATATCGAGATGGGCTCAAGTCCAGTATCGGATCATACGTTCGTTGGCACCGTGGATGTAACGGAGCTGATCGGCGCCGACCGGCACGTTCACGTCGATCTTGGCAAAACCGGCACTGTCGTCGTCCGAACCGGGGCCGAAACCCGTTTCCGCGAAGGGGATACGGTTACCGTCAAGGCAAATATGGATAAGTTTCTGTTCTTTGATCCGAATACAGGGTGCCGCATCCATTAGCTCATTAGTTTCATCGAAACGGAGTGAGAAAGTTGATCGATTATAGAAGAGCGATATCCGTTCTATGCGTCCTCGTGCTCGGTTTGGTGCTGCCGCTCCAGTCCATCGCGCTGACGGCGCAGGGTGATCCGGAGAACAACGCGTATCAAGCGAAGATCGGCGAACTGGAGCAAGCGGGGGCGGCCGATACGGCGAATCTTGCTGTCGAAGTTTCCGGGGCCGGGTATGCGCGCCTATCAGGAGACGGTATTCGCGCGGGCGACTTCGAAGGGAGGAAAGACGTGCTCGTCTGGGAGAGCGCCTCGGGTCAGGTGGACTACGACATTGAGCTTCCCGAGACGGGATTCTACAACATCTATGTGGAGTACATGGACGCAGGCGCGTACCCCGAAGCACTTGAGCGCGGGTTGACCGTCAACGGCGAAACACCTTATTCGGGGATCGACACGTTCGTGCTCGGGCAGCATTATCGGTATGACGCGTACCCGTTCGGCCTGGATGCCGACGGGAACGAAAAGCGTCCGAAGCAGCTCGCCGTGAAAGCGTGGTATACCGAACCGATTGCCGACAAAACGGGGATGACGAGCGCTCCGCTCAAATTTTACATGAAGCAGGGGACGAACAGGCTCTCGCTTACCGGAGTGAGAGGCGCTCTGGCCATTAGCAGAATCATTGTGAAATCACCCGAGCTGATCCCAAGCTACAACGATTATGAAGCAAGCCTGAAGTTCGCGAAGACCCCTTCCACATTCATCCAGTCGGTCGAAGGGGAAAACCCGTCCGAGATTTCCTCCCCGAGTATTCAGCTGTTCAGCATTTCCGAGGCGGGCGTAAGCCCGGAAACGTACGGGAAGCGCAAGTACAACGCGATCGGCGGTTCATCATGGAGGCTGCCGCAGCAATGGGTAGAGTGGCAAATCAACGTACCTGAGGACGGGACGTACCAAATCGGCATCAAATACGAGCAAGCCGACAACAATGCGCTTAGCTCCTTCAGAACCGTTGAAATCGACGGCAAGCTTCCTTTTCGGGAAATGGCGAACGTCGCCTTCCCTTATCGTACGTCGTGGCAGAACAAAGTGCTGGGGGATGAACAACCGTACGGTTTCCGCCTTGCAAAAGGCAAGCATCGGATACGGCTAACCGTGACGTCGGAGCCTTATCTGAACATCTATCAGTCGTTAGGGCGGACATCCGAGGCGATCAGCAAGCTTGATGTTGAAATCAAGAAAATAACCGGGGTCACAAGCAATAAGCAAATCGATCTGTTCAAACGGTATGATTTGAAAAAGTATATGCCGGATCTGGATAAGCAGCTTCACGAGCTGGCGGCCGGCATCAGAGAGCAAATCGCCGCTTTGTCCCGTCTGACAGGCTCGGCCGCGAGTGGATTCGACGTGCTCCTTGCGGAAGCGGAGCGGCTCGAGGACTACGCGAAGCGGCCTGATGACATTCCGAAGAGCGTCGATTCTCTCACCCGCGTCGAGGCGAATGTGGCGAATTTTGCCGCGAGCCTGGCGTTTCAGCCACTTCTGGTCGATACGATCATGGTGAAAAGCGCAGATGCAGAATTCCCGAAGGCGGGTGCCGGTTTTTGGCAGGCGCTCGGATTTTTCTTCAAAAGCTTCTCTGCTTCCTTCACGAACGATTACGACACGAAGAAAGGGTCGGAGGGCACGATTGAGGTTTGGGTGCAGCGCAACCGAGATTATGTCGACTTGATGCAGCAATATGCGAACGAATACTTTACGCCGTTAACCGGCTACAAGGTCAACGTGAATTACATTCCGGGGGCGGACGTGCTTGTCCTGGCCAACGCCGCAGGCAAACAGCCGGATGTCGTGACCGGGGTCGGTATGGATACACCCTTTAATTTCGCGCTGCGCAACGCGGTCGTCAATATGAACGAATATAACGAATATGGGGAGCTGAGCAAGCAGTTCGCGCCTGGCACGCTCATTCCTTTTCGCTATAACGGAGGCGATTACGCGCTTCCCGAAGAAGCGACGATGAACATGATGTTTTACCGCGAAGACGTGCTGAACCAGTACCGCATCCCAGTTCCGCAAACGTGGGAGGACGTCAAAAAAATAATTCCTTCACTGCAGCAGAACAATATGAATTTCTGGGCGCCGCAAGGCGACTGGCTGACGTTCTTCTATCAGAACGGCGTCGAGCTGTATACGCCGGACGGCTTGGATGTCGACTTCGATACGCCGCAAGGGTTTGCCGCTTTTAAATATATGACCGATTTGTATGTCAAATACAACTTGCCCCAGGTCATTACAAGCTTCTATCAGCATTTCAGGCAGGGGGACGTTCCGGTCGGCATATCCAGCATAAGCGATTACGTACTGTTAAGACTCGCGGCTCCCGAGCTGTCCACTTCGTGGAAAATCGCCCCGATCCCGGGCACGATGGACGACAGCGGGACGAATGAAAGGTGGCAAGGCGGCGACGTGAGAGGGGTCATGATCATGAAGACAACGAAGGAACGGCAGGACAAGGCGTGGGCATTCGTAAAGTGGTGGATGTCGACGGAAACACAGGCCCGGTTCGCCAATGAGCTGGAAAACAATTACGGCCTGGAGTTCAGATGGTATTCCGCGAACCCGGAAGTCGTGAAGCGAACGCCATGGGAGCCGCAGGACAAAGAGGTCGTGCTGGAGCAGTTGAAATGGTTCAAGGGCATTCCGTACGTTCCGGGAGGCTCCTATATGACCGGGCGGGAGCTGGCGAACGCGTGGACCGGCACGGTCATCGACAAGGGGAATTACCGCGAAAAGCTGGAGCAAGCGCTGAGCAGCATCCAGCGCGAGATGGCACGATACAGACGGGAATACGGACTGTCGGGGGGATCACAATGAACGGCGCAACGGAAACGGTCGCCGGCGCGAACGGTATGCAGTCGCGCAAGCGAAGCGACAAAGCCGCCTACATCTGGCGCGAGATGAAACGGAACAAATTGGCTTACGTTTTTCTGGCCCCGTTTCTGATCTGCTTCGTCTTGTTTATCGTGCTGCCGGTATTGTCGGCGACGCTGCTCGCTTTTACAAGGTATAACTCGATCGAGGCGCCGGTATTCGTAGCCTTGCACAATTTCAAGGTCATGTTCACGGATGACATCATCCTGATGAAGTACGTCATTGCCAACACGTTCAAATTCGCCGTGTTTGTCGGGCCGGCTGGCTATGCGCTGCAATTTCTGATGGCTTGGCTCATCCTGCAAATTCCGAAGCGGCTGCGATCGTTATTTACGATGGCGATTTACGTGCCCTCCATCGCGGGGGGCGTCATGATGTCGGTCGTTTGGGTTATCGCCTTCAGCGGCGACCGGTACGGTTATTTAAACCAGTTGCTGCTGTACACGGGCTTTATCGATACGCCGATCGCATTCACCCAATCGAGCGGTTACTTAATGGGCGTGATGATTTTCGTGACGCTGTGGAGCAGTATGGGGGTCGGCTTTTTGTCGCTGCAGGCCGGGATGATGACCGTCGACCCGCAATTGTACGAAGCCGGGAAGATGGACGGTATTCGCAACAAAATTCAGGAGGTTTGGTATATTACGATCCCGGCGATGAAGCCGCAGATGTTGTTTTCGGCCATTATGGGCATCGTCGGCGCGCTTAAGGCGGGCGGCATCGGCGTCCAATTGTCGGGTACGAACCCGACGCCCAATTATGCCGGCCAACTGTTGCAAAACCATATCGAGGATTTCGGCTTTCTCCGATTCGAGCTTGGCTACGCGACGGCGCTTTCGTTCATGATGCTGATTCTTATGTATGTTATCAACCGGGCATGCTTCCGGCTGCTTGGCACGAAGGAGGATGAATAGGGCCATGCTGATGATGAAAAAAAGGGCCAGAAAACTCGCCCCGTTCACGGTGTCAAGCGGGATGAGGCTGCTGTTCGTCGCCTTATACGCCTTGCTCTCCGTCGCGCCGATCGTGTATATCGTCAATACGGCATTCAAGCCTTTGCCGGAGTTGTTTTTGTATCCGCCTTCGTTTTTTGTGAAGCACGCATCGCTCGGCAACTTTTACGACTTGCTGTTCGCACTAAAGCTGTCGATTCTGCCATTCTCGCGGTATTTGTTCAATAGCGTGGCCGTTACGACCGTTACGATCATCGCTGCCGTACTGATCAGCACGATGGGGGCCTATGCGCTGTCCAGAATGCGGTTCCCGGGAAAGGACTGGATTTTCGGCGGCATTATCATTTCGCTCATGTTCTCGCCGGAAGCGGTTCGCATTCCCCGTTATTTGATCGTCGCGAAGCTGGGGCTCATGAATTCGTACGTCGGCCATATTTTGCCGCATCTTGCACTGCCGGTCTGCATTTTTCTGATCAAGCAGTTCATGGATCAAATTCCGCGCAGCTTAAGCGAAGCGGCCAAAATCGACGGGGCGAGCGAGTGGCGCGTCTTCGCCTCGGTGATCGTTCCGAACGTCAAGCCGGCGATCGGGACTTCCATGATCCTGACGTTCCAGTCGGTATGGGGCGACACGGAAACATCGACCTATTTCATGACGGACGAGGCGATGAAGACGCTCCCTTATTTCATCCAGACGCTTACCGGCGGTCTGACGACGGTCGTCGCCCGGCAGGGAGCGGCGGCTGCGGCGGGGCTGCTCATGTTCATCCCCAACCTGATCATCTTCGTCATTTTGCAGAAGGCGATGATCAATACGCTCGTGAACTCGGGAATCAAATAAGGCTATACGGGGGGGAGCCAAATTGTCTACAAAATGGATAGCCGCTTCGGTGCTCGCTGCCGTCTTATGGTTGTCGTGCTGGAACGGCCACGCGGCCGCAGCCGTTCCGTTCCGTTCCTTTGGCTATTTCGACGGCAAGCCTTACCGCATTCAGTCGCTTTATGTGCCGGAACGCGTCATCGGCGACCAGTTGTTCGCGGAGGCGAACGGCGTCCGGGAAAGCGTGCCCGGACTGAACGGGCCGACCGGATTATTCATCGACGGCAACGATTATGTCTACGTCTCCGATACGATGAACAACCGGGTCGTGAAGATGGACGATAACGGCCTGCTCGTCCGCGAGTTTGGACTCGGGACGGAGGACAAGGCAAAGCTGAATGCGCCGGAAGGGATTTACGTGGCGCCGAACGGCGATGTGTACATTTGCGATACGGGCAACAACCGGATCGCTGTGTATAACAGAGAGGGCAAGTGGATCGACGAAATCGTCAAGCCGGACACCGTCAGCTTGAAGGACGTTACCTTCATTCCGTCCAGGGTATCGATGGATATCCGGGGATTCCTATACGTAGTCGCGAAAGGCGTCAACGAAGGGCTGATCGTCATTTCCCCCGACAAGGGATTCGACGGATTTTTCGGCTCCAACAAGATCCATCTTTCGCCGCTCGACCGGCTGAAGCGATTGTTCTACACCGACGAGCAGATGAAAGCGTCGGCGGCAGGAGCGGACAGCGTGTCCGATGTCTTCATCGACCGGGAAGGCTTCGTCTATACGACGACAATCAGCGCAGCAACGGAGCAAATCAAGAAATACAATGTCGGCGGTGAAAATCTGTTCTCGGGGAAAAACATGCAAGTTGCGGATTCGCTTGCGCCCAGCGTCTCCTACTCGGGGGTTACGGTAGACAGCCTCGGCAACATCTACGGCATCGACGCCGGAGCAGGGAGAGTGTATCAGTTCGATGCCAACGGGATGCCTGTCTTCTCCTTTGGCCGGAAGCTGACGGACACCCAGCTTCGAATTGGCATGTTCGGCGATCCAGTTAGCATCAAAGTGAATTCGAAGGGGTATTTGTTCGTCACTGACCGACTGTTTAGCGGCGTGCAGGTGTTTCGGCCAACCGAATTTTTGCAGAAGATTCATAAGGCTGATGAGCTGTTTAGCGAGGGAGAGTACAAGGAAGCGATGGCAAGCAGTGAGGCTGTGCTGAGGAGCAACGTGTTTTACTACAAGGCGCACTACATTATCGGAAAAGCGCTCTATCGGCAAGGGGAGTGGGAGCAATCGATGGATAGATTCGAGCTGCTTTATGATACGGACGACTATTCCGACTCGTTCTGGGAATGGCGGATCCGCTGGGTCCAGGACTACTTCGGGTACGTCGTGGCCGCGCTTGCGGCGGGAACTGCCGTTCTTCTGATCGCAGGCAAGCTGAAACGAAGGCGAGGGAACGCGTCATGAGAAGATTAGGGGAACAGCTTGCCTATACGTGGACGTTTTTGCGGCATCCGATCGACGGTTTTTACGATTTGCGCTTTGCTGGTAAAGGTAGCGTATTGTCTGCATCAGTCATATTGGCTTTATTTTACTTATGCCGGCTGCTGAAGCTGGCGTGGACGCATTTCGTGTTCAATCCGTTAGGGCTTCACGGCACCTCGCCGGTTCAGGAATTGCTGATCGCTTTGCTGCCGGTCTTGATCTGGGTGCTGGCCAATTATCTCGTCAGCTGCATCACGAAAGGGCAAGGCACGTTCAAGGCCGTTTATATTTCGACGGCTTACTCGTTGCTGCCGTTCGTGTATTTCGCCGTCCCGGTCGCGATCGTGTCGAACGTGTTCTCAAAGGCCGAAGGGACGATCTACGGTTTTTTCGATTTTGTCATATGGGGGTGGATTGCCATCCTCTTCTACATTCAGGTGAAAGAGGTGCACGGCTTCGAGGTGACAGAGACGTTCGTCAACATGCTGTGGATGCTGTTCTCCGGGGTCGCGATTATCGCCTTTTCTCTTGCCTTGTTCGGCATTGTCGTCCAATCGGTCAATTTTGCGGTTTCGTTCTTCAGGGAGGCGATCGGTTATGTCTAAAAGCGCACTGCTCCGTAAAGCGAAAGTCGTGGGCGCCCTGGCGGCCGTTGTTGCGGTTCTGTTCGCCTTCAGGCTGTTGATCGCAGGAGAGGCCAAGATCCCCGTCTCCGGAGAGACCGGCGACGAGGCCATACACGCGATGGTAACGAATGACACGCTGTCGAAGATCGAAGGAAGCGGGCTCGTCAAAGCTGCGGAGAACGACAAGCTGATCTTGTCGATCGATACGAAGGACGGCAACATCGAGGTGCTCGACAAGGCGGGCCATTCCATTTGGCGTAGCAGGCCGACGCCGGAGGAGGTGGAGCGTGACACGTCCAACAACTTATGGAAAAACAATTTGCAGTCGCCGATAATCGTTGAATATGTCAAAGACTATAGTGAGACGATCCCGAATTATGCCAACGTGTTCACGCAGAATACGAAGGTCGGCATTTTCCGATTGAAGGGCGGGGCGAGAGCTTTCTACGATTTCGAGAGCCTTGGCATCCAAATCGCCGTCGACTATTATTTGCGCGAGGATCATCTGGAGGTGGATGTCCCGCGTTATATGATTCGGGAGCCGGACGATTCGAAGGTGGCCGGGCAGGTGAGCACTGAGGCGGCTGCCGGCAAAACGAGGAAGATCGTCGGCTACAACGTGCTGCCTTTCTTCGGCGCTGCCCAGAAGGATAGCGTGCGGCAAGGTTACTTGATGGTGCCGGACGGCCCGGGGGCGTTGATCCGGTTTGACGGGCATAAGAAGTATAACCTTGCTTTTAGCGGCCGGGTCTATGGGAGCGATCTGTCTTATGCCAACCAATTTGACTCCTCCTTGCGCGCCGATTTGGCTCAATCGATGGTGGTCTATCCGGCATTCGGGATCAATCGCGGCGACGCCTCCATGCTCGCCGTAATCCATAGCGGGGAGAGCGAAGCAGAGATCGTCGGCAATCCGGCTGGCGTGAACACGAGCTTTTACAGCGCGTATCCGCATTTTATTTACCGGGAGAAATACAAGAAATTGACCGACCTGACGGGAGCGGGCGTGTACCTGTACACCGAGTTTCCGGTCAGCGTTTCCAGCAACATCCGCTATTATTTCATGAATGGTGCGAAGTCAAATTACGCCGGCATGGCCGAAGCGTACCGGAATTATTTGATGCACGATAAGGGACTTGCCCGCCTGCCGAAGCTTACAGGCGATTTGCCCCTGGAGCTCCGAATTATGGGCGGCGCGGAAGCGACCGGCTTCCTGAAGCCAAGCTTCATTCCGATGACGACGTTTGAGCAAGCGGCGGACATACTCGGCTATTTCCGCGATAATGGCGTTCGCAGCATGACGGCCGTATATGAAGGCTGGGCCAAGAGAGGAACCTCGGTGGAATATCCGGACCGCTTCCCTGCAGAGGATCGTTTGGGAGGCATGTCGGGGCTGAAGGCCTTGACCGACCAGGCGCATCAGATCGGCTACCGGCTGCTGCTGGCCGACGACAATATGCGGGCGCGAACAGGCAAGGGCGTCTCGGAGCGAAGCGATATCGTACGCAACATCCTGAACGCCCCTCTCGACATCGGCGACGGGACGCGCGAACAGGTGCTGAATGCGGCTGCCATTGCGCGGACGCTGGACGACAGCATTCCCCGCTATCGGGAGCTGAATGTGGATGGAATTCAGGAGAACGGGATGAATCTGCTGAACTCGGATTTTAATGCATCGTCCCCGATGAACCGGGAGCAGACGAAGCGGAGCTACGAATCGTTCATCTCCAGGATGGTCAAGGAGCTCGGGGCCGTCAGACTGGAGCGAGGGCTGGCTTACCAACTGGTAAGCGGGGTTTCCGTTGAGAACATCGCCGCCGATTACAGTTTCTCACCCATTGTGGACGAAAATGTTCCGTTCTATCCGATGGCGCTGCACGGGCTTGTCGATTACGTCTCGATGCCCTATAACCTGATGGACGAACCGGACAAAGAGCTGCTCAAGGCGATCGAATACGGAGCCAATATCAGCTTCGAAGTGACGGCGGAGCCGACCGAACGGCTCATAGACGCCGAGACGGAATTGTACAGCTCGGAATTCGAAGTATGGAAACAAGATATTTTGCGGCTGTACGGCAAAGTGAAGGAAGCGCTCGGGGGCGTTTCGGACTCGTTCATCATCGCGCATGAGCAGTTAGCCCGGGACGTGTACCTGACGGTCTACGACAACGGTACCAGGGTCGTTTGCAATTATACGGACGCTCCTTATGCTTACCAAGGGAAATCCGCTCAGCCTATGGACTTTATCGTCATGAAGGGAGGGGATGGCGATTAAGAAGCTGAAAATCGAAACGAAGCAAAAGCTGCAGGGTCTCGGGTTTATGTCGATTTGGATCGTCGGCTTGCTGCTGTTCTGGGTTTACCCGCTCGTCTATTCATTCGTCATGAGTCTGAACAAAATTGTCATTCAGGCGGAAGATTTGATCTGGACGTTCGTCGGCTTCGCCAATTACGGCCAAATCCTCCTGAAGGACACTGCGTTCTGGGACCAGTGGATTCCGTTTTTCATGGAATCGGTCGCCATGATCCCAATTATTATTCTGTTCTCGATCATTTCGGCGCTGTTCCTGAATCAGAAATTTCCGATGCGCTCGTTCTTCCGCGCCGTGTTCTTCCTCCCGGTGCTGTTCACGACGGGAGGCGTCGTCATCAACCTGCTTGCGGCGAACACGGGTGGCGGGGCGGCGGCCGGCATGTCGAACACGCTGACGCTGCAGTTTTTGCAGGATCCGAACCTGCTATCGTTCATCCATTCGTATTTCGATCCGAAAATAGCCGGCACCGTCACGGACATTCTGGATTCCTTCGTCATCATCCTGTGGTATTCCGGCGTGCAAACGGTACTGCTGCTGGCTGGGCTGCAGAGCATTTCGCCCACCGTGTACGAAGCGGCGTCGATCGACGGGGCCAACGGTTGGGAGACGTTATGGAAGATCACGCTGCCCGGTCTCGTTCCTTTTATCCTTATCGTTGCCGTGTATTCTGTGGTCGACCAGTTCACGCTGTCCGCCAACCCGATTATGGGGATGATCCAGCGCAATATGTACGAAGGAACGCGAGGCATGGGCTACGCCAGCGCAATCGGATGGCTGTACGTCACGTTCGTCATGCTGATCCTTGCGGCCATCTTCCTCATATTCCGTAAAGCACTCGTTCAGAGAGAAAGGTAAGGAGGTGTCCGACTTGAATGTTCTGCAGAAAATCCGGCACAATGTTGCGATTGCGGCGTTACGGAGGGGAAGCGTGCGCCACAAAGCGAAGGCCGTCATCCTCGGCACGAACAAAGAAAAGCAAGGGCTATTGAAATATGCGCTGATCTATTTCGTCCTGATCAACCTGGCCCTGATTTATATTGCGCCGATGGTATCCATGCTTAGCACCTCGCTCAAGACGTTCTCGGATTTGATAGACCCGACGACCAAATGGATTCCAAAAAGCTTGAACACGATCAACTTCAAGTACGCCTTTGACGCGCTCAAGATCGTCGTCACCTTTCACGATGACTTCAGCCTGTGGGAAAATTTGCGGCGATCCACACTGTTCAATACGCTGTCTATCGTCTTACCATCTGCCATATTGCAAATGTTCTCGTGCGCCATCGCGGGTTATGCGTTCGGCAGAATGAAGTTTCCGGGGCAGAAGCTGTTCTTCGCGCTGTTGATCCTGACGTTCGTCATCCCGCCGCAAACGCTCATGATTCCGCTCATTTGGACGTACAAATCGTACGGCCTGCTCGATTCGCCGTTAGCGTTCGTCGGGCCCGCATTGTTCGGTCACGGCTTGAAGGGCGCTTTGTTCGTCTTCATGTATATGCAATATTTCAAGAAGTTTCCGAAGGAGCTTGAAGAAGCGGCCGTCATCGACGGCGTCGGGGCCGTCAAAATGTTCTGGAGAGTCATGTTTCCGCTCGCGAAGCCGGCTATCATTGTCGTGCTGTTATTCTCTATTGTGTTTCATTGGAACGAAAGCATTTTGACCACCTATTTCTATCCGAAGTTGCAGACGCTGCCCATCATCACGGGCGCCCTACAGCCAGAAGGCGAAACGCAGCAGCAGCTGTTCCTGCTGCCGGTCAAGATGGCCGCCGGCCTGATCGAGCTGGCTCCGCTGCTGATTTTGTACATGTTCACGCAAAAGTGGTTCACGGAAAGCATCGAGCGAACCGGGCTTGTGGAGTGACGGGCGGCCTGAGTTGATCGTTTTTACATCGCACACCAACTGGGAAATCGCTATGACCCACGAGAGACGTGAACAGGCATTTGACTAGCGCCAGTAAAGGAAATCCGTCTCAAAGCCCGAATGGGCCACAACGCATTTGGAAAGGGGCTGTCCCAAAAGCGAAGGACGCCCCTTCTTCAATTTGTAAAATAAAAAGAAACCTTTCCTTGTAAAGGAGAGATTTCTTTTTATTGATTTACATAAAATTAAAAACTTGCTACATTGAGCTGTTTTTGGGAGAAATTAACCTTACACTTTAGCGACAGCCCCCTTCGTTATTCCGCGCGGAAGCGGAACACTAGCTTTGGAAATCTCCATGTTGCAGTGGTAAAGCGATACCTGCATACATGAGCTCGTCGCCGCCGTATACTTCGCCTGTATCTACATGGTGGTAATTCCGCTGAGGGTCGAGTCCTTTGAGCTTCAGGCGTGGCTTTGCAAATGGAAACCCCGCCATTCATTACTCCCGGTCGACATCCTTATCGTTGATCGGTCAGATTTGTTGAAAGCACCCTTGACGGGTGCTTTTCTCATGCAGGGGGTGGGAAGGGGAAGGGATCGCGTCCGTTCGCGTATGGTTGCAAATACATGTCCCCCGCGTCGTCTATCGCTATCCTATTTGCCCGTAATACACTTCCGTCTCGTATTCGAATGCGACGCGACCGTCCCGTTCATGCCTAGCGTACAGCTCCTCCAGCTTTGCCTTGAACGCCGCGTACCGCTCGTCTCCCGGCAGCGGCGTATAGGACGAAGAAGCCGTCCTACCGGCCAGTTCCTCCATATTGAACAGCTGGCGATTCGCAAATTTGCGCAGCGTATAGTCGCCGTCCCGAAAGAAGGCGCCGTACTGCTCCGGACCGAGCCGCGTATGCTTCACCTTGTCGTAATCGCTCGCATAGTCGAACAGCAGTCGATCGTACTCCTCCGCGAAGGCGTCGGAATCGACCCGCCGCTTGTTCCATATAAGGGCGACCGGACCGTCCGGCTTCAGCACGCGCGCGAATTCTTTCCTCGTCTGTGGCAAGTCGAACCAATGGAACGCCTGGGCGACGGCGATGGCGTCCACCGACCGCTCCGCCAGTTCCGTCCGCTCGGCCGAGCCTCCCACCGATATGTATCGGTCGCTGTACCGTTCCCGCAGCAACGTTTCCGCGGCAAGCCGCATATCCGCGTTCGGCTCCACGGCGTATACGGTTGGCCCTCGCTCCAGCAGCAGCTCCGTAAGCTTGCCCGTTCCCGAGCCGACGTCCGCGATCGTCCCGTTCGTGGGGAATCCGGCTTCGCCGAACAGCAGGTCGATCCCCTCCGCCGGATAGCCCGGCCGATACTTGACGTACTGCTCCACCCGATTGGAGAAACGGATTTTGCTGTCCATCTTTGGATCACGCTCCTTCATATTCTTCGATTATAGCAGTCTGCCCCATTGCCGCAGATGCGGTTTCAAACCTAGCAAACTTACTATATTATACCGAAGTTTCACGATTCATGCAGACAGGTTCTTGTGGGGGAGTACCAGCGAAGCTGATACCACCCCTATTTGACGCTTACTTATAGTGGCAAAAAACAGGCTAAAACTGGAACAATCCAGTGTTGGCCTGCTGTTCTTTGCCACTAGGCTACTTGCCAAAGCGAGATAAAAACTAACGGCTGCTGGCCAAATGCTCTACAGACTAAATCGTTAGTATTAAACCAACTTATAAAGCTATTATCGGATGTTCCGTGACGTAAGGAAAAATACATCCATTATCAGCCATCAACAGCTGTGATTGATTATCTCTTGATAACATCTTTACTTCATTGAATATTCAGACTATAATTAGAGTAAATATTTGGTATGTGTGACTGGCGTAAACGTGGAGACCCACGAGGGAGCACATATTGTCATATGCCGTACGCCTGGGCAAAGTGTTTGGTCGTAGACTGAACGCTTTTATTTATTTTTTGGGAGATGATGACATGGAGCAGGCACGGCAAGCAAGAAATGTAGCAATTTTGATTTTTGAACATGTTGAGCCGCTAGATTTTGTTGGACCATTTGAAGTTTTTATATCTGGAAGCAATGACGGAAAAGACTTCAATGTTTACACTATTGCAGAACATGATAGTCCTGTAAAAGCATTCGGGGGTTTAAGCATTAACCCAACGTATACGATCGCCACATGTCCCAAACCTGATATTTTGATTGTTCCTGGAGGTTGGGGAAGCAGAAAAGAAATGCTGAACGAAACGATTACAAAATGGATTAGGGAAGTATCGGACGAAATTGAGATTATCTTATCTGTTTGTACGGGCGCCTTAATCTTGGCAAAAGCCAACTTACTGGATGGATTAAACGTAACAACAAACCGTTCGGCTGTAAATGAATTGAGGGACATTGTACCAGCTACAACTGTAATTTTAGACGAAGCTCGATATGTTGATAATGGAAAAATAATATTATCCGGTGGAGTATCAGCAGGCATGGATGCCTCTTTATATGTTTTAGAAAAATTATGGGGTAAAGACAGGGCAATAAATGCCGCAAATATTATGGAATATGATTGGAAGAAGGCTTAATAAAAGGGGGAATTCAGGTGCATATTCGGCTGCTAGAACATAAAGACCAAAATAAGATAGAAACAATTATGAGCGAATATCCTCTGCAGTTCCCTAAGTTCATTATTGAAAAATATCCTGCGCGCTGGTCAAAATTTTTAGCAACGAAGAATGCATTTGAGGAAGATGGGTATTATGTTGCAACCAGCGATCTTGACAAGATTATTGGTCATGCTGGTTATATATTTAATGACGAATTAGATCTCTACGAGATAGTCGGGGTTGTGGTAAAGAAAGGGTTTCAGCGGCAAGGTGTTGGAATGGCTTTAATCAGTACGATTTGCAACAAAATTAAAGAAATGAATGAAAAAAAGATTATTCTTTATACATTAGGTCATGTAGGAAATGAAGATACAATAAAATTTTATTGTCGTTTGGGATTTGATTTGGTTGCTCACGAAAAGGACTTTTATACAACTGATTACCATAGAGTTATGTTTACTAAAACTCTAGGCTAAGGGAGAACAATCGAGTACACATGCGTAGCCTTCTGCGAATTCATTGGTTGAATTTTTCTCGCAATGGGTTTTGGCGGATGCAGTGCAGAAAAAACGCTTTAGAGTAAATTTCAATAGTTGAATGTTACAATTTTTCGTTTGTGTGCATATCTTGTAAGCAGTAACAGGAGAGGATGTGAGGGGGTGGCAAAGCTGTCTTTGGAGATGGCAAAACATCTGTTAGCTGTGGCCGAACAAAAGGCACGGCAAATGGGCATCGCAAGCAATATCGCCATTGTGGATGATGGGGGCAATCTTATAGCATTCGTGAGGATGGATAACGCTCGGATTGCCGGGATTAGCATTTCCCAGGATAAGGCTTGGACTAGTGTTAGCATGCAGATGCCAACAGCAAATTTGACTCAGGCAGCACAGCCGGGCGGACCTTCTTTCGGGGTAAACACAACCAATCACGGCAGAATCGTCATCCTTGGCGGAGGTATTCCTCTAATAAAAGGTGACCGGATCGTAGGAGCAATCGGAGTCAGCGGGGGAACAAGCGTCCAAGACACCGAAGTTTCTAATAGCGCGGTTCAAGCGTTCCAGGCGATGCATGATAAGCCAAACCCTAACATTAACGCCCGAATCGGAAATGTTCATTTCCAAGGGTCATCTCGTTAAATGATTTACTCCCCTCATAAGTAGTCAGGTTATATAAAACCAAAACCTGCTGCTATGAGGGGAGTATTTCTATGAATACCGCGAAAAGCTGGCACCATGACATAACACCGGGGCCCAACATGATATTTCCGCCGCCAGCACCTTGCGATGTGCTTGATTGTGCCTCTTCGGCTTGATTCTGCAGTAACATGTCGGATACAGGCTGTGTAGCAACAGTACCTACACCTAATCCAATGACAAGACAAAAACAGGTAATTGTAAGAATTTCAAACCAGAGTCCAATTGCCACCTCCGCTTTTTTCATCCCCATCGCCCTAAGAACACCAATTTCATATTTGCGTTCCCTGATTGAGATAGAAGCAAGCAATAGTAAAATAATCGAGCCGAGTATAATAACAACGACCATAAATGTGATGGAAATACTCTTTAATCCCTCAACGGGCTTTACGACTTTTTCATAGGAAGCGGTGTCCGTCTTAAAATTGAAAAGATCAGAAAGTCCTTTTGCTCTAACCTCTGCTTCGAATGGCTCCAGCATTTCGGGGCTTTTCAGATAATAGGTTACATCTACATTAACTCCTGTCTCATTAGCCTTGCGCCCTCTTGTACATTGTCGGAATTCATATCAGACGGGGCGTCAACACTCATATTGGCTGTAAAAGTTATTACATCGCCGACGTTAATCTTGTTTAAGTCACGAAGCTCGACGCTAAACAATACAACCTTTAATTAACCTTAATTTCTCTAATAAGGTTGTTTATTTTTATACCTCAATAACATCGTATTGTGCGAGCCTTAAGTAAAATGAACAGGGCGACAGGGAGGACCTTGCCCGAAAATTTTGTACCATATGCCGAAGAATGTAGGGGCCGGCGCATCGCCCATCCTTTTACAATGAATGAGGATAAAGCGCACCCGGAAGGAGATAGATTCATGCAAGCTCTGTTATCGACAGTGAGAAAACATGCCGTCATGTACGCGTTGCTGGTACCTGGCATGCTATACTTCGTAATGTTTAAATACATTCCGATGGTATATATGGTTGCCGCTTTTAAAGAAATCAATATTGTGAAGGGGTTGTGGGACAGTCCGTGGGTGGGCTGGGATAATTTCAAGTTATTTTTTCAAGGTGTCTATTTTTCACAGATCATTGGCAATACGCTGCTCATATCATTCTACAAAATCGTATTCGTTTTTCCGGCGCCCATCCTGCTTGCTATTATGCTGAACGAAGTCAGGACCGGCTGGTTCAAAAAGATGATTCAGACTTTAACGTATTTGCCGCATTTTTTGTCGTGGGTCGTCATTTACGGCTTGATGGTTGCGTTTCTTGCTCCGGGGGAAGGATTGGTCAATCAATGGCTTCGGGATATAGGGATGCCTTCCATATCGTTTTTATCGGAAGAGTCGTGGATTCGCCCTTTGCTCGTATCCAGCGATATGTGGCAGGGAGTTGGCTGGGGGGCCATTATATACCTTGCCGCACTCGCCGGCATCGATCCGAGTCTCTACGAAGCTGCCACGGTTGACGGCGCTTCCAAGTGGAAGCAGCTATGGCACGTTACACTGCCGGGGATCCGTAATGTCATTATTTTGATGTTCATTTTGCGCATTAGCCACATAATGGATGTCGGTTTCGACCAAATTTTTATGATGATGAACCCGCTTAATCAAAGCAAGGCCGACGTCATCGAAACGTGGGTATACCGGGTCGGGCTGCAGGAGATGCGGTTTGGGCTGGCTACGGCGGTCGGACTGTTCAAGTCGGTGATCGGCTTCGTACTGGTGTTCGCTGCAAACCGGATCGCCAAGCGATTTGACGGTCAAATCTGGTAATCAAGGGGAATAGATATGGTCAACAGAAGCTTTTACGGAACGTTTGCCCGCGCTTTGAACGGCGCATTATTGCTGCTCCTTGCCGCATCTTGCGTACTGCCGTTCTTTTATGCGCTCAGTGTTTCGCTTACTCCGATGACAGAGGTTATCAAAAACAACGGGTTTCTTCTCATACCTAAAAAAATGACGTTTTTCGCTTACGAACAGCTGCTGCACGGCAATACACTGCTCAATGCGTATAAGGTCAGCATCTTCCGGACGGTAGTCGGAACGGCGATCAATTTATTGTTTACGCTAATGGCGGCGCTCCCGCTATCGCGCAAAACGCTGCCCGGGCGCAACGCTTGTCTGCTCATTATTGTGTTCACGATGCTGTTCAGCGGCGGTATTATTCCGCAGTATATTCTGATCAAGGAACTCGGTTTACTCAATTCCCTTTGGGTGCTCATTATCCCCGGGCTTATCAACGGCTTCTACCTGCTGATCATGAAGAGCTTCTTCGAACAATTGCCGAAGGAGCTGGAGGAAGCGGCCAAGATGGACGGGGCAGGGGAAGTGACGACGCTCGTACGTATCGTCATCCCATTGTCCATGCCGATTATAGCGACAATCATGCTGTTTTACGCAGTGCTGCATTGGAATAGCTACTTCGATGCCGTCATGTACTTGACGGATGCGAATAAATTTCCGCTTCAAGTGTATTTGCGTAACATCCTCATCTCTGCCGTGGCTGCTTCAGGCGATGCCGCAGCCGATGCGGCCGACTATGTCAATCCGATTTCGATTCAGATGGCTTCGGTCATTCTTACAACACTGCCGATTCTCTTCGTTTATCCGTTCATCCAGAAACATTTTACCCGGGGGGTTCTGCTCGGTTCGGTGAAAGGATAAAGGTGCGGCTGTCAGATCCGGTATCTTGATGCAAATCATGATATAAATTATAATTTACGAAGGGGAGTTGCAGTTTATGAAAGAGAAAAAACGCATTTGGTTTCCACTGCTCACTTGTCTGATGACCGTATCGATTGTATCCGCTTGCGGAAACAGCGGAGATTCCGATACCGCACCTCGTGAGAGCAATACGTCTGCGGTGAATGGGAACCCCGAGACCGGCAAGAAGCTGAAAATCAGCTTTTTCAATACGCTCGGCTACCGTCCGACGACAGCGATGCCTCCCTTGGAGGAGGACCCGATCCGCCAAAAGATCGAGAAGGACAACAATATTGATCTGGACACTATCCTTCCGGGCGAGAATTGGAAGGACAAGCTCAACCTGCTTATCTCTTCCGGACAAATCCCCGATATCATCGGCTTTCCGGACCGGGCTTCGGCAATCCAGTACTACGAGAAAGGCCTGATTGGAGAGCTCGACGAGTTGCTCGGCGATGAATCCGATTTCATCGGCGCATTCGACGCCTCCCGCTGGGAATCGATGAAATATAAAGGCAATACGATCGGTACGCCCGGCGTTGAGGCGGTAGGAGGCATTAACGGCTGGTGGATCAACAACGACTGGCTGAAGAAGCTGAATTTACAGGTGCCGACGAATTCGGACGAGCTGCTGAACGTGATGAAGGCATTTACATTTGACGATCCGGACGGCAACGGCAAGGACGATACTTACGGGTTTATCGGCACATTGTCCAAGGATGGCGTCATGGGCATCGGCTTCTCGCAAGTGTTCTGGATGTTCGGCGTACAGCCGAACTATGTCGATGTCGAGGACGGTAAAGTGGTTGTGCACAACGTCGATCCCCGCATGAAGGATGCGCTGGCGTATATCGCCTCCATGGTCAAAGCCGGTGTCGTCGATCCGGATTGGGTGTCGACGACCGATGCCAGTCTTGCCGACAAGATGGTAAAAGGGAAAGTAGGCCTTCTGCTGCGCGACTGGAGATCGCTTGAGCCCGACAATACGAAACGAATGCAGGAGGTTGCCGGCTCCATACCGGATTGGGTGGAATTCGCGCCGCCGAAAGGTCCGTACGGCGATCAAATTCTTGACGTAAAGCCGTTCCAGAACAGCCTGTGGGGCATTTCGAAAGAAGCAATGAAAGATCCGGAAAAAGCCAAGCGCGCGGTCGAGCTGCTGAAATATTTTTATACGGACAAGGAGGCCTATTCCTATCTCGCTTACGGTATTGAAGGCAAAACGTGGAATATGGAGAATGGCCAGCCGAAGCTGGTCGATAAATCGACTTATAACGAGAAAGATATGGAATGGCGTTACAACTACGCCTTTGTTAGAAGGGCGGACGATTCTGTTTATTTCGATTTCAAAAATCCGGACATAACGAACGCGAATCAGAAGCTGAACGCCCAATATTTGCGCGACAACAACGTGAACCCGCGTGTCTTCGACGACCCGAACGATACGATGGTGCAAGACCGCATCAAGTACGTCAACGAAATGTTCCTTAAGTTCGCTAACGGCAAGGAGCCGATCGAAAATTGGGATCAGTTTGTGAACACAATGAACGATAAATTCAAGCTGAACAAGGTCATCGAAACGTATACGCAGCAGCTGCGCGAGGATGGCGTGCTCCAGTAAATGAAGCAGGGAAGGGGGGATTTAGATCTCCCCTTCTTAATTTTGCAGGCTGCAAAAGGTCCTGTACGGAGTTGGGATAGATGAAATGGAGACTGATTTATCACCGGATTACGTTCAAATTGTTCGTCGTTTGCTTCCTGTTCGTCATGGGAGCTGCCGGCGTATTAAGCATGCTCTCGTACCACTATACGACGGCTGAAATCAGATCGTCGCAGCAAGAATTTTCCCGAAACATGCTGAAGAAGGAAGAGCAGTATTTGGAATTGTATTTCATGATGCTGCAGAGCACGATTATGTCGACATCGACGATGATCGCTTCGCGGCCGGATGAACCGCAATCCCTGCAGGCTCAGTTGGAGAGTTCTTATACGGCGAACAACAGCATCCTGTCCAATCTTTATTTGATCAGGCAGGATTTATCGATCATCAGCGGCAATTCGATCGCCCAGATCTTATACAAGCCAGTCCCAGAGCACGCGCAATTCCTGGAGCAAGCGTCGCAAAAACCGTATTCTGTGCTGGTCAGTTCCCCTTACAACGCACATTTTATAGGCAGGACCGTCACGCTGTACAAATCGGTTTTGTTTGCCGGAAAGCAGGCGGTCATTGCGCTCGATCTGAATTTGGCTTCCCTTGAAGAGCGATTGCATGAAATTACAAGGGGAAGCGAGTATCAAATCGGGATATTGGACGGGAAAGGCAATGTAATTGTAAAACCGATTGACGATACCTTTTTCTACGTAGCCGACGATCAGCTGAACTTGACTGCGATGACCGGCGAGCAGCTTGTGCAGCAGAAGTCTGATCAATTAACGGTAAATGCCGGCTCGCGGTCGCTGTATGTCGTCAAAAGCATTATTCCGAAATTCCAATGGGTCGTCACCGTCGTTTCTGAAGGGAAACGAATGAACGAGTTGCTTATGAAAACGGAGGGACATTTCGTCTTTCTCCTCGCCCTTGGACTGCTCATCAGTATTGTTGCCTCTACGGTAGTATCGCGCATTATTCGGACACCTGTTTATTATTTAATCCGCAAGATGAATCATGTACAGGACGGAAATTTACATGTCAGCATCGTGAAGCACCGAAAGGATGAGTTTGGCGAGCTGGCCTCTTCGTTCGACGATATGCTGGCGCGTATCCGCGAACTGATTGAGCATGTGAATCGGACCGAAAGCAGCAAACGCGAAATGGAAATTCAAGCGTTGCAATCGCAGATGAATCCTCATTTTCTGTACAATACGCTCGGGGCGATCAGCAATGTGGTCGACTATGAGCGGTATGAGGATGTGGATCGGATTATCGATTCGCTCATCGCGATATTGGAATACGGGCTGGCCGATTCCGAGAAGGTGCCGTTACATGAAGAACTGAGAAACGTTCACGATTATTTGGCGATCCAAAATATTCGTTACGGCTGCACCTTTCATCTGGTGGAGGACATACCGGCAGACATCCGGAACATGGAAGTATTGCGCATGCTGCTGCAGCCGGTTGTCGAGAACAGCGTATTTCATGGTTTTGCCGGAGGACGTCAGCTCGGAACGATTCGTATCGGCGGGGAACATACGGGGGACGGCGTCTTTATTCACGTTTTCGATAACGGGAAAGGGATGCCGGAAGAGAAAGTCGCTGTGCTGCTTGAACCGTCGCCTCTGCGGGACCGGCGCGACCGGCGAAAAAGAATCGGGCTCTATAACATTCATAAAAGAATTCAGTTGTACTATGGGGAGAAATACGGCCTTAGCGTGCACAGTGCCGAAGGGAAAGGCACCTGGGTGACGCTGCGGTTTCCGAAGCAATGACATCAGAGGAGAGTGCTACAGATGAGAATGCTGCGATGTTTGATTGTGGATGATGAGCCGATGATTCTCGGCAGGCTGGAACGTTTTTTTCAGAAATGGGCATCCGTACATAACCGTTACTGTCTGGCGGGCAAAGCTTATTCGGGGAACGAGGCTGTCGAGCTGGCGCATCGCTTGCAGCCGGATATTATACTGACCGATATCGTCATGCCCGGGATGGACGGGATCGAAATGATCCGGCAAGTGAAGCAGGTATTACCGAACTGCGAGTTTATTATCCTCAGCGCTTACTCCGACTTTCATTATGCGAAACAGGCGATCTCCTTGAATGTGGTCGATTATTTGGTCAAGGTACCGTTAAAGGAACAAGAGCTATACGACATCTTGGAACGCGTACGGGCGAATGTGCTCCAGAAGGAAGAAAGCAATAAAAAGACGAACGATCTGCATATGATGCTGCACGGAAATATTCATCGCTTGCGCAAGCAATGGCTGGAGGAATTGAGCAACGGCGAACTGACGACCAAAATGCTGGAGAATAAAGCAAACGAGCTGATGCCTGGCTTCACGCCGGCAAACTGCTGCTGCATCGTGATTCGCATCGATGACTTTCATGCCTTTCAGGACGATTACAACAGCGTCGATCAGAGCAGGCTCGTCTATGGGATGTTGAATATAGCGGAGGAAGTTATGCGCGCTGCGGGGGGCAGTTTTGCCTGCGCCTCGGATGCCGGCCATTTGGCAGGCTTCGTTTCTTTGCCCTTCAACAGCGTACAGAAAGCGGAACGTGCGGCAATCGAAGTCGGCAGCAATATTCACTACAACATCAAGCAATATTTGAACGTTTCCGTCTCTGTCGGCATCAGCCGGTCGGCAGGCGGCTGGGAAGTGGTCGGACGGCTGTATGCGGAGGCGCGGGAGGCGGTACAGGATGCGTTCCATACCGGCCGCGGCTCGATCATTGCTCCGGGCAGCCGGTTGGATTACCCGGAAGAAGCGGCGTTGCGCTGGAAACGAACATGCGACCAGCTTCTCCGCGACGTGGCGGCAGCCGGATTCCGCGCTACGTTGGATGCCCTCCAAGCCCAACTCGCCGCAAGCCAGCTTAAGCCGATCGCTCCTGTAAAGCTGACGTTTATGCTGAAGGACTTGATGGGCAAGTGGATGGAAGCGGCGGGCGGCGACGGAAACCGCCATGATGTGCCTCCCATCGAAAGCTACCGGCATATTGACCAGGTGCAGGAGGCCGTCATCCGCTATTGCCGCAGCGTTGTTAGCGAGCGGCAAGGAAGCGGCGTCCATCCGGAGATCGGCAAGGCGAAGCAATTTATCGAGAGCCGGCTGGCAGAGCAGCTATCGCTTTCTATTGTCGCCTCGGCGATCAGTATGAATGCCACCTACTTGAGCGAGTTGTTCAAAAAGGAGACGAAGGAAAATTTCACCGATTACGTGAACAGGCTGCGTATTGAACGGTCGATCAAGCTTCTGAAAATAAGAGATTACCCGAATTGGGAGCTTGCCGGAGCGGTCGGTTTGCATAACGAAAAATATTTTTGCACCTTATTCAAAAAGCATACGGGATTATCTCCGCAAAAGTATCGAAAAAAAATGCTGGAATAGATGCAGGCCGGAAGCCAATAATCGTGAACTTTGTTCCGAAATATTTGGAATCCTGCGCACGATCGGTTTTGTATGATAGAGTCCGGAGTACATTCGATACGATTAGGAGTGAACAGCGTCATGAACAACATCAGAAATGCGCGGTTTGTCCGTCCCAAGCCTCCCGGCGAATCGTGGGGCTGGCTGCCTGAGACCGGCCTCATCTGGCATCCGGACGAGGTCGAGACGCATTACGAGCAGCCGCTCAATAGTTACTGCCGCTTCCGCAGGACGTTTGATGCCGATGAAGACGTGGCCAGGGCCGTCATTCGTCTATTCGCCGATTCCCGGTACATGCTCTACGTTAACGGCAGTTATGCGGGCAGAGGACCGTGCCGCAGCGACCCGCGCTGGCAATATGTCGACGAAATCGATATTACGCGGTATATCCGCAAAGGCCGCAACACCATTGCCATTCTGGCGCTCTATTACGGGTACGGCACCGGGCAATCGATTCGGCGGATTCCGGCGCTGCTTGCCGAAGCGCGGCTGGAGACGCCGTCACGGATGATCGGCATTGCCGGGGACGGGTCGTGGAAATGCATTTTGGAGAGCGCTTACAACCGGGAGGCGCCGAGGATCAACGGTTGTCAAGGACCAGTCGAGTATGTCGATGCCCGCTTGGCCGATCAGGATTGGATCAAGCCCGATTATTCCGACGAAGGTTGGCAGGCGGCGAAGCGGCGCTCGATCCGCTTATCGCCTTTCTGGAACTTGGTGCCGCGCCCGATTCCGCTGCTGCACGAGCGGCAGATTGATTGCACCGCTGTGGTGAACCGGGGCTCGCTCCTCGAGAAGCCCGAACCGGTCGAGCGGCGTCACCGTCAGATCATCGCCGAGGAAGAAGGGATCACGATTGCCGACAGCAAACGGCGTCCTCTGCCTGAGATGACCTTGGAAGCGAGTGAAGAACATCGGGCGCATCTGCTCACCTGCGACTTCGGCCGTATCGAGCCGGGCTATTTGCAGATCGAGGTTTCCGCTCCTGTGGGCACCGTGATTGATGCCGTCTATGCGGAGGAGCTTTGGGAAGGAAAAGCGCTTTTGAATGAAGATAATAACCGTTCCTTCGATACGTTTGTTTGCCGGGAGGGGCGCAACTCGTTCGAGGTGGCGTTCGGCTGGAAAGCTTGCCGGTACGTTCAGCTGCGGGTACGGAATCCGGACGGGAATGCTACGCTGCACCGGGTAGGGATGAGAAAACGGACCTATCCGGTGATGCGGCACTCGTCGTTTACGTGCAGTGATGATACGATTCGGACGCTGTGGGGAATGTGCGAGCATACGCTGCGTATCTGCATGCAGGATGCGTTCGTCGATTCGCCGAGCAGGGAACAGCAGCAATGGATGGGCGACGGGCGGTGGCAGGCGGTGATGAATCATTATTATACGGGCGACAGCCGTCTTCATCGGAAGCTGCTGGAACAGATCGGACAGTCACAGGATTGGCACGGCATGACCTCGTCCCGTTATCCGGATGGACACCACAATTACCCGCCGATCCCATCATTTTGCTTGCAATGGATCTGCTCCTTCGACGAATATCGCTTGAATACGGGGGATGACGCTCTTATAGAGGAGTGGTGGCCGAATATTGTGCAGGCCGTTCGCTGGTTTACCGCTTTTGAGAATGAATCGGGCCTTCTCGCCGACATTCCGTACTGGCCCTATATTGATGCGGGCGAATCCCCGGACGGGCGTCAGCTCGATACCGCAGGGGAAGGTGTTGTCACCGCGCTAAACCTGCAATATTTGGAGAGCTTGCGCAAAGCCTCTGGTTACGCGCAGCTTGTCAATGACCGGGAGGCCCAAGCGCACTATGCGCGCAAGGCGGATCGTTTGGCCGCAAGCATTCGCCGCCATTTGTGGAATGCGGATGCGGGAGCTTACTCGGACCGGCTGACGGAGGACGGGCTAAGTGGCGTAATTAGCGAACCGACAAACGCACTGGCGCTGCTGCATCTTCACCTCCCGGAGGAGGCGGAGAGCGGCACCATATTCGCGAATGTCTTTGCCGGTTCATCCCGGCAGGCAGTCGCCGGAAGTCCGTATTTTATGCTTGTCGTATGCAGGGCGCTGGCTAAGATTGGCCAGCCGGATCGGGCTTTTGAGCTGATTCGCGAACGATACGCCCCGATGGTGGCCGCCGGTTCAACGACGGTCTGGGAATGGTGGAAATTATTTTACAAGGAACAAAGCAGCGGGAAAGTCCGCTTCAGCAGCGCGTCCCATGCGTGGGCTGGCGCGCCGCTCGTCTTTTGTCTCGAGGAGATTATCGGCATAAAGCAGGCGGCTCCGGGGTTTCGACGCGTAACGGTAACCCCGCGCCTGTGCGGATTGCAATGGGCTGAGGGAACCGTCGTTACGTCCGGCGGCGAACTGCGGATACGTGTGGAGGACAGAGGGCGGGAACTGGCGCTGCGAATGTCCGTCCCACCGGGATGTACTGCACATTGCGGCAGCCGGGAGTATGGTGCGGGGGAGCACGAAGTAGTGATGAGTACGAACGGTGAAGGATGTGGAGCGCGATGAAAAAAGGAGTACGGCGCAACCATTCGCAGCGGGGACTGGTGCGAAAATGGATGATGCAGCTGTTATGTTTGCTGATTGTGGTGTCCGCATGTCCGATAGCCGGACCGAAGGAGTACGCATTGGCGAATCCAATTATTCCAGACGCGCAAGTATATGGAGATCCCTATATTGTCGATTACGGGGACAGCGGTTACGCGGAAGGGGGCGTATGGAAGGATAGCGGATTGAAAGGGTTTAACAATTCGGGAACTCGCTACTCCGACGCGGTCGGTTCGTGGGTCGAATGGTCGCAAGATTTTCGGGCGGGGTACTATAGAGTTTCCTACTACCGAATCGTTCATGCCAGTATGACGGAAGGGCAAATTGACGTTATGCACAATGGGGTAACGGAAACGGTGTATGGGTCAGGGAATAGTTCTGCATCGGGGTGGGTCGTGCTGGGCGACTTCCAGTTTGCCGGCAACGGCGGCGAATATGTGCGGATGACGAATGCCGCGGGTTCCGTGGCGATGCCGGTGCGCGCCGACGCCGTCAAGTTCGAGCGGCTTATTGTCCCCGGGGAGCCGGATCCCGCGGACGATCCGGTGATCGTGAAGATCAACGGGACAAGAGTAACACTGGACCCGCAAGCGATCGTTCAGGATGGAACACCGATGGTGCCGGCGGCGGTTGTTCTGCAGGCGATGGGGGCGCAGGTAACGGCTTCACAGCATACAGTTACCGCAGCATTCGGCACATTGACGCTGGCGTTGGACGGCGGGAGCGGGAGCATGACACGCAACGGGCAGGACGTGCCCTTGTCCAAGCCGGTTCAAGCCGTAAACGGCGTGCTGTATAGTCCGGCAAGTGAAACGATCGCCAGCGCCGGCGGATCGGCGGCGTGGAACGCGCAATCGAAAGTGCTGGCGATTACATCTGCAGCCGCACCGCAGCCATACGGGCAGCCGATCATTGTGGACTACGGGGACAACGGTTATTCCGAAGGGGGAGGATGGCTCGACAGCGGATTGAAAGGGTTTAACAATTCGGGCACCCGCTACTCATCCAAAGCCGGTTCGTGGGCGAGCTGGACGCATGATTTTCAACAGGGGCTATACAGAATATCCTATTACAGAATCGTGTATCCGAATACGAAGGACGGCCAGCTCATCGTCAGCCATAACGGCGTGGAGGAACAGGCATCGCTGCCCGGCAATATGACCGCCTCGGGATGGGTCGTGCTCGGAGACTATACATTTGCGGGCCGTGACGATGAGTACGTCCGGTTGCTGAATGTCAACGACGGCACCGCGAACCCCGTTCGCGCGGACGCTGTCAAGTTCGAACGGCTTGTGTCTCCGTGGGACCCGGACCCGGCAGACGATCCGGTCATTGTGAAGATCGACGGGACAAAAGCGGCGCTCGATCCACAGGCGATTGTTCAGGATGGCGTCCCAATGGTGCCGGCGGCGGCTGTTTTGCAGGCGATGGGCGCTGATGTGACCGTCTCGCAGCAGGAGATTACCGCGGTTCGCGGCGACTTGACGCTGCAGCTTGACGCCGCTGACGGAACGTTGGCGCGCAACGGGCAGAACGTGCCTTTGTCCAAACAGGTCCAACTGATAAACGGCGTCGTCTTCGGTCCGGCGGACGAGCTCGTGACGAGCCTTGGCGGCACATCTGAATGGAACGGGGAGTGGAAAGTGTTGAATATCCGTTCGGTAATCCCGGTCAACGCCTATATCGCTCCAGACGATTTCGCCACGCTGGGCACGTGGGAGACCGACAGCACGAGCGGGGCTTTCCGCGATTTGAACTTGCGCGGCATGACGAACGAACGGCCGCAGGAGGCGGTTCCGGCAACGGCCAACGCTCATATCCCGGCTGCAGGCAAATATTATGTGTGGGCGCGAACGTGGGACGTTTCACCTTCGTCCAATTCCAGGCTGTTTCAAATTCGCATCGGCGGACAGGAATTGCCTCATCTGTTCGGCAAGCACGGCGGCGGCTCGTGGAAATGGGAGATGGGAGGCACGGTCGAGCTGCCTGCGGGTTCGGCCGAGTTGAATTTGCTCGATAAATCCGGTTTCTATGCCCGGGTTGACGGCATCTTTCTCACAAACGATCCGGCTCAGGTTCCCCTGGAAACTTATGAAGGCATGGCCGCGCTTGTACCGCGGGATACCGCTTATCCGGAGCAATTAAAGTTCCCGGATTGGGCGCTTGCGCAAGATGCCCCTGCCGAGCAGTATACGATCGGAAACGGCAAAGTCTCATACACGTTCTATCAAGTCCAAACGCCGAACGGAACGGTCATCCAGCGATCGTCCGAGGTGCGCGGCGCGGCGGGCTGGATTCCTGTCGAGCGCCGGACGGATCCGAACGCCTGGCTGCTGCTGTACGCTGAATCGAGCAAGCTGCAAGGCTCCGTCAGCCAATTTCCGTTATGGTCGCAGTCGTATACAGTCGACGGCGAACCGGTTTCCGTCATTACGACCGATATTTACCGGGCCGGCTTGCCGCTCTGGCTCATCCCTTCGTCCATGAGTCAAGTGGACGGCGATACGGTCGAGCTGAAGGCAGAAAACGATTATGCGTCTCTGACGATCAGGTGGCATATAGCGGACGATTCGAGCGATCCGCAGGTGACGCTCGCGATGGAGCCGAAACAGAACGGCTTTTTCAGCATCGGCATATTTGCGGGCAGCGAGCAGAAGATGGATGACGTATCGTTCGTTCTTGCGCCTTACCGCATTGCGGGCAAGTATTTGCCGGGCAACCTCGGCCTCGTGACGGAATCGTATGCGACCGCGCCGCTCAGCTTGCTGACAGTGGACAGAAGCGGATCGAAGCTGACGTACGGTGTTTCTGTTGACCCGCAATCGATCGGCTTCGAGTGGCCGCGTAATGCGGCGAGCCGCTTCGCCTTGTCGGTGAACGGCACGGATGGAGGCGCCCGCCCCGGTCTGTTTGCTCCAATGTTTGGAACCGATGCGGCCAGAATGAAGCCGGGAGACCGCTTCGAATTCGCGTACCGGATGGTGGGGCATGCGGCGGATTGGTCCGACACGTATAAAGCGCTCGTTACGGATCTGTACGGCTTCGCCGATTACCGTTCCAATTATTATGCGACCTTGAACGAAGCGATCGATAATACGCGGCAGCTGATGCTAAATGACGAGTTTGGCGGTTGGGGGGAGAACGGGAAAGCTCATTACAATATTGAATTGCCTTCCACCGTCAGCGTGGCCGATCCGCTGGAAGCGCTGCAAGCGTATTTGCTGACGGGCGATGAGAATGTCTACGAGAAAAGGACCGTGCCGACGATCGAATATTTACTTTCCCGCGGCAAGCAGCATTTCATCCCGGTTAAAGGCAATACCGGAGGTACAATGCAATGGAACGGGCCGATGCCAATAGGAAGCCCGGTTGACGCGTTCGGCACTGCCGTATTCGGCGGCGCTTATGCGATGACTAACGGTCTGACGCCAACGCTCGGCGATATCGGGATCAAACAAGGCGCCAGATACAAAGGGGGAGTGACTGAATTTTCCGAATATGTGTGGATGTACCGGTTCACCGGCGAGCAGCAGTATTTGGATAAAGCGAAGCAATTGGCCGATGCTTACATCGCGAGCGCAGTAGACAAGCCGAAATCTGTGCTGCCCAGAGACGACATCTTTATCGCGCTGTCTTATTATCCGGATATCGGGGCGCTAATCGATCTGTATGAAACAAGCGGCGATCAAAAATATTTGGATGCAGCGGCGAAAGCGGCCGACCTGATGCTGACGACTGTTTTTACCGGTCCGGTTCCGGCTGGAGAAAATTATACAGTCTCGGCGGATGAAGTAAGGAACAGTCATTTTATGAAGGATAAAACGGAACCGTGGTGGGCTGGGAGGACGAACATCCGGCGCGGCTACGATGAAGCGGGGCTGCAGCAGCTGCAGGACGAAACGGTGCCGGACTGGGTCGTGTCCAGGGCGGGCCTTAGTCTCGAGCAAACGTCAACGTTCCGCCAGCACGACAGCGCCGTTATGATTATGGCCGCATGGGCGCCGGATTTAATGCGATTGTCCAAGTATACGGGAGATCGCTTGTTCGAAACGTATGCGCGCAATGCGATCGTCGGACGCCACTCGAATTATTCCGGCTATTATTATGACCGCTATTTGACCTATCAAATGCAAGAGAATTACCCGTATGAAGGTCCTGATCTTACTGGCTTGTACTATCATCATATCCCGCCGTTTCTCGCGATGCTGGAAGATTTTCTGATCACGCAGGCATGGAATTGGTCCGACGGGGCGATCATTTTTCCGTATGTGCGCCAGCAAGGGTATGCGTATTTCAATAATCGCCATTACGGCTTCGATAAAGGATCGTTCTTCGATTTGAATGATATGTGGTTATGGCTGAAGGAAGGGCTCGTCACGACGACAAGCAAGCAAATCGATTACGTCGCGGCGCGCAAAGCGGGGCAATTCGCCGTTGCGCTCATGAACGAATCGAAGCGGCAAGAGGACGTTATGGTCACGCTTAGCGCGGAAGCGACGGGCGGGGCGCTGTATTCCGGGCCGGGGGTACTCTACACATCGGCAGGGGAACAGTCGCCGATCACACTTGTGAACGGTCAAGTGCAAGTTGCCGTCCCCGCACACGGGCTGATCGCGATCGCCGTGCAAGCGCCGGGCGTTCAGGATCCGGCACAAGCTGCACTCTCACTGGAGGATCCGGCTGGCGGCTCGATCGGAAACACCGCGGTACAGGCGGTTTACGGCACGGATGTCGTGCGCGGCGCGACAATCCAGATGAAGCCGGACAGCTATCATGCTTATGTAAACGTAGACCGTATGCCGGATACGACTGCAAAAGTTACGCTGCACTACCGGATCGGGGAAGGCGAATGGCAGACGAAGGAAAGCGCGTCGTATCCTTATGAGTTTACGACGAAGGTCGAAGACGCCAAGCTGTCCTTTACCTGGTATATGGACATCACCAACAAAGCGGGTGCAGTGACGACAACCGGCGAGAATACGCTTATGTCGCCGCTCTCCGACCGCGAAAGCTCCAATGCCGACTTGCGGCAAATAGCGGTGAACAATGAGCCGGTCAGCGGGTTCGAGCCCGGGTGGAGCTTGTATACGGTAGAGGCGGACCATGCCGCAGCGAGCGTATCCGTCCAAGCGTATGCCGCCGACGCCCGTGCATCGCTGACAATTAACGGCGTACCGGTGGCAAGCGGCGCCGGTTACCGGGTCGATGATTTGCAGGAGGGTGACAATAAAGTTCTTATTACCGTAACTGCGGAGAATGGCAAGACGGTCAAATCGTACTACCTGACGATCCGCCGCGCCGACGCCCCGGAAGGTCCCGGAGCAGGATCGAATCCGGATGCCGGGTTCCCGGTCGGTGACTGGCCGGAACCAGCAGGCAAACAAACGGCGCACGGTTCCGTTGTTGTGATCGGCCAGCCGGCCGTTTCGCAAGGGAGCGTCACAGCCGTCGTTGACGCATCTGTGCTGCGGGAAGCGATTGAGTATGCAGCATCAGCGTCAGCGGACAATAGCCGCATGGTGACAATCTCGCTTCCCGCCATCGCTGACGCGAGATCAGTCACGGTGACATTGCCCGTACAGCAGGTGCGCGTTGCTGTGCCGAGCGGCATCCGCAGCGTCAAACTGCAGATGGGTCTGGCGTCAGTGACCGTCCCCGCTGCTCTATTCGCCGAATCGGCCTTCGAGAACGCGGAACGTGCGGACGTTGCCGTTGCACTCGTCGATCGGGCGGCACTGCCAGAGGCGATTGCCGAAATCGCAGGCGAGAACCGGGTTTACGAATTCACTTTAAGGATCGATGGCCGGGCGCTAACCGATTTTCGCAGTAAAATGCTCACCATTAGCTTTGCTTACGCCCTGCGGCAGGGCGAAGATCCGAACCGTGTCGCCGCTTATTATTTGCAAGACGAGCGTGATCCAGAGCCGGTGAGAAATTCCATATACGACCCGCAAACCGGTTACGTCACCTTTGACGTCAAGCATTTCGGCAAGTATGCGGCGTTTGCGGCAAAGGAACGATTCCGCGATCTTAGTGGCGTTCCATGGGCGGCAGGGAGCATTGAGGCTTTAGCCGCGCGGGGAATCGTCATCGGGGATGGACAGGAGCGATTCGCTCCGTACGAACTGGTGACGAGGGGCCAGTTTCTGAAAATGCTCATCGGCGCATTCGAATGGGAGGACGGTTCCACGGCCGCGGACTTTACGGACATCAGTGCGGACGATCCTTTCTACGTCTATGCCGCCAGCGCACAGAAGCTCGGTATCGTCAACGGTTATAAAGACGGCACGTTCGGACCGGCAAGGGCGATTACCCGTCAGGATATGGCGGTAATGGCGTACAGGGCGATGAGCGCAGCCGGCGTCAACGTTGCGGAACGAGGGGCTGCTGCGTTTGCGGATGAGGGCGATATCCAGCGGTATGCCCAGGAAGCGGTACAGACGCTGCGGGCGCTCGGCATCGTCGACGGGACAGGAGCCAACAGATTCACGCCCCAGCTAAACAGTACAAGAGCGCAAGCGGCAAAAATGATTTTCGCTCTTCTATTGGAGCGGCATAAGCTGAGGGATGCTATGCAGCGCGGATAAGAAGGCTGCGCGCACTAGCTTCCAGCGCTGAAGAAAACAACGTAAAGGGCCGCTCCTCGTAATCAGCGCAAGGGGCGGCTCCTTGTATGAGCCGGCAGACGGGCGTTCATCCCGCAAAGGGGATGCCCAAATTTGGCGCATACGCTTGTTCGTTTTATCACTATACAACATTTGGAGTGGATGACAGATGCAGCAGTTGATTGAGGATTTTAAAAATCCCCCGGCGGCTTACCGCGGAAAGCCGTTCTGGGCCTGGAACGGAAAGCTGGAGAAGGAGGAGTTAATCCGCCAAATCCACATCATGAAGGAGATGGGCTTCGGCGGTTTCTTTATGCATTCCCGCGTCGGGCTGGAAACGGAATATTTGGGGGATGAATGGTTCGATTTGATTAATGCTTGTACGGATGAAGGGACAAAGCTGGGGATGGAGGCTTGGCTTTACGATGAGGATCGTTGGCCCAGCGGAACTGCCGGCGGGCTGGTTACCGAAAATCCGGCGCATCGGATGAAGAAGCTGGCACTTAAAATGATGGACGGCTCGGATTTCCGCTGGCACGACGATTGGATTGCCGCGTTTGCTGCATCGGTTGACGGTATAACGCTTCATAAGTATCGGTCCATAGACGAGACAACTCCGAAAGCACAATATGAGAACGAAACGGTATTGGCTTTCCGCATTGAAGAGATGGCGGCGTCCAGCTTCTATAACGGGTACACCTATTTGGACACATTAAGCGGAGCTGCAACGGAAGCCTTTATTCAAATCACGCATGAGCGGTATAAAGAACGCTGCGGAAATCGATTGGGCACGAAAATCGCCGGCGTCTTTACCGACGAACCGCACCGCGGCAGACTGATGGCCAGCTTCACCTCCGGTGGAGAGAACGAACCCGGTCTGGAATATACGGTTCCCTGGACGCCGCTGTTGTTCGGCGAATTTGAGAAGGCTTTTGGTTATGATGTCAGGCAGAGGCTGCCAGAACTGTTCCTGCAATATAAAGGAAGCCCCGTTTCACAAGTGAAATGGCAGTATGTGGAGCTGCTCCAACGCTTGTTTTTGCAGCATTTTATTGTTCCGCTTCATGACTGGTGCAAGGCGAACGATATGGTTCTCACGGGGCACGGCCTGCAAGAAAATTCATTAGCGGCTCAAACGGCCATGACCGGTTCTATGATGCGCCTTTATGAGCATATGGGATATCCGGGCGTGGATGTGCTCAGTGAATTCAATCGGTCTTTTTGGATTGTCAAGCAGCTTTCCTCTGTGGCGCGGCAGACCGGCCGGAAGTGGCTGCTGTCTGAATTGTACGGCTGCACAGGATGGCAGATGCCGTTTGCGGGGCATAAGCAAGTAGGCGATTGGCAGGCGCTTCTTGGAATAAATTTGCGTTGCCACCATTTGTCCTGGTATACGATGCAAGGCGAAGCCAAGCGCGATTATCCGGCTAGCATTTTCCACCAGTCCGCCTGGTGGGACGAATATAAGTTCGTGGAAGATTATTTTTCCCGGATCGGCCTCGTTATGAGTCAAGGAGCGTCAGTTTGCGAAACGCTGGTCATTCACCCGGTAGAAAGCGTATGGTGCCAGGTTTATCCCGGATGGTGCGATGGCCTGGCGGCGCAGGATGAAGCGGTCAAGCGGCTGGAGCTTCAGTTTATGCAGCTGTTCCATTGGCTGAGCGGAGCCCGGATTGATTTCGATTATGGCGATGAAGAGATGATGGGCCGCATGTGTCAAGTGGAACCAACGGGGGAGGGACCTGTGCTGCGGTTTGGGGAAGCGATTTATCGTCAAGTGGTTGTAGCCGGTATGACTACGATTCGTTCCTCGACATTGGCTTTGTTGGAACAGTTTCTACATGCCGGAGGACGCGTCATATTTGCGGGCGAGCCGCCTGAATATATGGATGGGGTTCTGTCCGGGCGGGCTGCAGCGTTGTCTCGGTATGGGATCAGCGTGCCGTTTGTTGAAGCCGATCTGGCGACGGTCTGCAACGAGGGGATAAGGCCGATCGTCGAGGTAACCGGCGCTGACGGCAGTCGCATGGAGGACATTTATGCTCAAGTGAGAAGAACCGATGACACTTATATCGTGATGCTGTTGAATGTGAATCGGGAACAAGGATGGGAGGATGTCCATATTACACTGCATACGCCCGGGTATGTCGAACAATGGGATTGTGCAAAAGCACAGCGATATGCGGCAAGCTCCAGGAGGAAAGACGTGCACGCGTTCATTCGGGACATCCCGGCTGGCGGTGAGCTTATCTTTGTAACATCCGCAGACTGCGATGAATCGCTCAAGCCCTACGAAAGAAAGAGCGCGCCGGAAGCCTGTGAAATTGAAGGTCCGTTTGATTATGTATTGAATGAACCGAATATATGTGTTCTCGATCTTGCGAGTTGCCGGGTGGACGGGGGTGTTTGGCAAGACGAAGAAGACATCTTGCATATCGATCGCAAGCTGCGTGTCCGGTACGGACTGGAAACACGCGGTGGCACTATGATACAGCCTTGGTTCGAAAAACGGGAACCGTTTGAGGTCAAAGGTGAGGTTGAATTGAAATTTATGTTCGATGTTGCGGAATTGCCCGATAGCGGTTTGGAGCTTGCGCTGGAGAAGCCGGATCATTTCGAAGTGTTCCTCAATGGCACGAAACTTCAGTATCAAATAGAGAGACATGATTGTTGGATTGATCAGTGCTTTAGCAAAATTCGGATTCCGCATGAAAGCGTGGTCCAAGGGACGAATCATGTTTTGATTCGGACAGCTTTTCATCAGGGGATCGATTTAGAAGCGATTTATTTGCTGGGTCAATTCGGGGTGTCGCTGCAGGGAACCCGAAAGACGCTCACTCGAATGCCCGCCAAGCTTGAGATCGGCGATGTTACGAAGCAAGGGTTTCCGTTTTACTCCGGGAAAATAAAGTATATTGTCGATCTCTCGAAGGTTAATCGGATAAGCGGGGACTGCTCGATTGCCGTTCCATATTTTGGCGGTGCATGCGTGAAAGTGTTCACTAAGGATGATTGTGGTGACGCTGCGGTACAAATGATCGCATGGGCGCCTTATGAGGCTGAACTGGCGAATGAATTAGGCTACTCCAGCACACTGTCACTGGAGATCAGCCTTACGCGCCGCAATACATTTGGCCCGCTTCACCAAATCCCCCTCTATGCCCGGGCCTACGGTCCAACGAACTTCGTTACCGAGGGAGAGCATTATACGAAAGCGTATCAGCTCGTTCCATCAGGCTTGCTGGCAGCTCCCCGAATATATGAAAAGCAGGTAAAGGGCGGCTAGTTTAGCTAACTTAATGTTGCTTTTAAATAGAAGTTGTTAATTTGTTCCCGAAATAAGCTATACTATTTTCAAAGTGATCTGCATGCTGTTTAAAGCGATAGAGAGCAAGAGAGGGGAGGGGGAGTCCAATGTCTCAAACGAATGAAAGTTTTGGCAGCTATCTGGCCAATATTCAAACCTCGATTTTTGCGGTTTCCTGTCAGCATCTCGGCAAAACTGGTCTTATTCGAATGTGAGCTACGAATATAATCTGCTATATTACATTGTTAGCGGAGAGTGCCGGATTCAGGCTAATGGCGAGGAAATTCGGCCGGCAGCCGGCCGGCTTGTTTTACTGCCCGAAGGAACGAACATTACGACATCATCAGAGGATGAGCATTTCTCCAAATACTTCTGCCATTTTACTGCGACGCTGGGGGAAACCCGGCTGTTTGATTTGATGAAATTATCTGCAATGGTTGAAGTCAGCAACAGGTCGGAAGTCGAAACGCTGTTTCGCCAGCTTTTACAGTACGCCACGGATAAAACGATGACCTCGGCCTTGCGCAGCAAAACGATCCTGCTGCAGCTTCTCTGTTACTATATCGAAAATAGCCCGCTCTGCAAGCTCAACACCTCCGGCCACTCTTCCATGGAAGCGGTTAATGTTGTACTAGGTCATATCGAGCGTCATTTGTCGGAAAAGATGTCGGTAGACAGGCTGGCTTCGCTTGTCCATTTTCACCCTCATTACTTCATTCAGGTTTTCAAAACGATGATCGGCTGTCCGCCGATGCAATATATTACGAAGCTGCGGTTTGAGCATGCCTGTATTTTCTTATCCTCAACAGCTATGAGCGTGCAGCAAATTGCAGAGCGTGTAGGGATTGAGCCGGATTATTTCGCCAAATTTTTCCGGCATCACTCCGGCATGACACCGACCGAATACCGCAATCAGGCCAACCGTTTGCAGAAGGGCGTAAATAAGCTCTAATCTTAAAAAAGCTCTAATTCAGCTAAAACTAAGATCTGATTATTTTCAGGTTCAATCTTACTTCATTCAATTCCTCTCTCCGGCGGATCGGACTATAGTGAATGTAGAAAAGAACATTCAAGGCGTTCAGCGCCGAAGGAGAGAAGGATATGGGAGCAAAGCAGCCGGTCCGAATGGCTGTCGCAGGCGGAGTGCGCGGCAGCAGCTATATCAAATCTATGTTAATGATGCCTGATAAAGTGCAGCTTGCTGCGGTATGCGATTTGAATGAAGCGGTTCTAAACGATTGGACAACAAAAGTGCCCGGCATCAAGACCTATACCAGCTTCGAAACGCTGATGAACGAGCCAGACATCGACGCCGTATTGCTGGCCACTCCGATGATGCTGCATGCCAGGCAGGCTGTACAAGCCATGCAGGCCGGCAAGCATGTGCTTAGCGAGGTTGCGGCGGCTCATACAATTGAAGATTGCTGGCAGCTTGTCGAGACAGCGGAGCAGACCGGGATGATCTATATGATGGCCGAAAACTTCAATTATTTTCGCTTGAACATGATGGTCAAGAACATGACGGATCAAGGCGTTTTCGGCGAGCTTACCCATGCCGAGACCGCGGACGGCTATATTCGTATTGCACTGCCGGAAGTAGCGGGGTATATGATGGTAGTCGTGGAACGGTGAAAATGGAAATCGTGAAAGCCGCCGGGTATGCTCTGTTGCATGGCGGTGAAAGTTTGCCGTTCTTAGTTAATTCCACACACATTTTATTAGTTTTACCACATAGGAAAACGGTTTCAAAAAAGCTACAATGATAGCAGGCCCGACAGACGGGCGAACATCATGAGAACGAATCATATCGCGATATAACCGAAATGTCAGAGGAAAGGGGCGAACCACGTGAAAATTTGATTTTGCCAAATACGGTTTGGGACTATTGATGGACATTGCAGGTGCTAATAAAATTCGTGTATATTCCATTAATTTGGAGGTGTTGTTCATGAAAAGGACAACAAGTGTCACGTACGCAAGCCTATTCCTGCTATGCTTCGTTATAGCGATCGGTCTGATCCTGCCCGGGTCTCAGCCGGCTTCGGCGATCTCCAGTACGACCGAGCCTGATGTCATCGTCGCATCTGGTATCCCCGGAACGTCGAATACGTATTTTCCTTCGATGGAGCGGCTAGCAGACGGAACGCTGTTCGTCGTCTATTACTCCGCCAGCGCCCACGAGGCAACGAACGGCAAAATCATGAAAACGGTAAGTACAGACAACGGACAAACGTGGTCGACCCCCGTCACGATGATTGATACACCGGATGACGATCGCGACCCGTCGGTCATGCAGATGAACGACGGCACGCTGCTCGTGTCATGGTTCACCTTCAACAATACGACGACGGTCCGGCAAGTCCGGACGGCGCGGAGCACGGACGGCGGAGCGACGTGGAGCAGTCCGGTCAAGGTCGGAACAAGCCTGGCTTCTTACTCGGCCGTCACGTCGAAGGCAGTCGAGCTGAGTAACGGCGATCTGCTCCTGCCAATCTACGGCTCTATCGTGAACCGGCAAGAAATGCCGCGCTCTACCGCGGTTCGCAGCACGGACGGCGGCTTGACCTGGAACGCTTCGACGGAGGTATTGCTGGCCGAGCCAATTCCAGCGCAAAACATCGGCTTCGTCGAGCCGGTCATCGTTGACCTTGGAAACGGACATTTGTACAGCCTGCATCGTACATTGAATAACTACGATAATTATTACGCATGGGAGAGCCATTCGTATGACAACGGTTTCACGTGGACGCAGGCGAAGCGAACGTCGATGAAGGCGCACTGTTCCGATTTGCTGCTGCTGAGCAGCGGTCTGCTTTTGCACACATGGGGGGATCGGAGTTTCGCCTTTACAGGCGGCAGGCCGGTAGTAGGCAAGGCGATTCCGGTCGGAGACGACTGGGCGGATTGGCAAACGGTAGCCATCTACACCAATTCGGGTGTGGGGGATATGAGCTACCCGAGCGCGGTCGAACTGCCGGACGGGACGATATTCATGGTGTATTACGATGCAGCGCGCGGTTTTATCGGCGGGACGTATGCGACCGTGGAGGAGCTGTCTAAGCGAGATCCGCATGACCGGTTGGATTTGATGTCCCTTTATGCGAGCGGCGCCATGCAGATCGACACGGACTTGACATGGACGACGGCCGGCCATCCGGAGACGGGTATTACGGGTGCGATTGACGGCAGCTTCTCCTACTGGAACAGCTCGTTCCGCGGAACGAAAGCTCCGCCCGCGGCGTATTACGAGCTGATCTTCCAAGACCCGGTAACCCTTCGGGCGATCGGCATCAACATGAGGCCCAACTATACGATGAGCGGTACCGTTTCCTATTCGAATGACGGAACGTCCTGGACGACGCTGCGAACGTATACGAACATCGTACAAAACAACGGCGAGTTCGATATGATCGAGCCGGCCGCGCCTGTCACGGCGAAGCATGTCCGGGTCGAGATTACGTCGTCTAGCCAATGGGCCGGACTAACGGAGATCGCCCTGTTCGGGACGCTGCCGCCTCCCGGCACAAAGATCGACTTGATTTCGCTGTACAACGCCAACCAGCTCCAGATCGATACCGACATGACCTATACCACATCTTCCCGCCCGGGGCTCGGCGTAACGGGCGGGATCGACGGCAATTTGACCTACTGGTATTCTTCTACCCGTAATTCGTCCGCACCTCCGGCAGCGCATTATACCGTTTCGCTTGGCAGTACGAAGCAACTGACGGCGATCGGCATCAATTTGAAGCCGGGTTATGCCGAGGATGCGGTCGTATCGATCTCGGCGGACGGTACGACTTGGACTCCCGTAGCAACATTTACGGACGCCGTCCATCAGGACGGGATGATCGACATCACCCGGTTGGCCGCGCCGATGGCTGCCGCATACGTCAAGGTGGAAATTACCAAGTCCGAGGGATGGGCTTTGTTAAACGAGCTAGAGTTGTATGAAGCTTCATGAGTAAAGCCCACACCCTACGATGAGGATTATGCAGATCCCGTATTTATCGCATTAATTTCCAAGCTTCTCGAGGGATCGTGTGGACTCAAAAAGTCAAAGGCTGTTAAATTCAGTCTTTGGCTTTTTTAAGCATGAATGAACATATACAGGAGAAATAAAGCTTGCCGAGGGGAGACACAGGCATGTTTGCTGGAGAACGTCGGGAAAAAATCCTAGCCTTATTGAATGAAGAAAGGCGTGTTTTGGCCAAAGAATTGGCGGAGAAGTTCCAGGTTTCCATCGATTCGATCAGGCGTGACCTCTCCATAATGGAAGAGCAAGGATTGCTTAAGAAAACTTACGGCGGTGCGATTCCATCCATAAAGGTCCCCTAATACCAGAAAAACGATATGGTGAAGGAACACCGCAAGGTAATGCGCAGGGGAAACGACTGAATAAACCAGATCAGATATTCGCTATTTGGGAATATGACAGCTTTGAGAAGTGCGATCGGCTGAAAAGGGTGTTCCCGCACCGGAAGGATATGGCGAAGCAAAAGTAGTGTCGCATTTACAGACCTTCATAACGGACAATTCTGAAGGTATCTCCAGAAAGCCGTTCTTTACCTCTGGGGGTCTCGAACGGCTTACAAATTTGCTAGTCATGATTAAGCTATCGGATACTATAGTTTTCTTGCTTTGATTACAAAAGTTACAGGAAGCATCTTTGCTTTTTTTGCAAAATCGCTGTTATCGCCCCTTGATTGCATAATTTCATCATCAGATTGCTCAATCATTTGCTCAATTACAAATCCCGCTTTTGCCAACGCATTCACATAGGTTGATAGTTTACGGTCGGATAATGTTAGCGTGCCTTCATCAAGGGATACCGAATACCAAGATTCGTCGAAATAACATTTTTTAAAGGTAAGCCTATTATTTTCTGCAACAACACATTTGTGTATAGGGTGAGACCAGCTGAAAATAAATACGCCGTCTTTTTTCAGGTAAGAAGCGATCCGGCAAAACGTACCCTCAAGGTCGGTGGTCCAGCCTATGGCATAAACCGAATAAACAAAATCAAAATAATCCATTGGTATGCCACATTCATTTCCATGGGAGAGCAGTTGACATCCTCCCCCGCCTACACTTTGCTTAGAGGTGGGGGATTCCCCTTATTCGCCTCATTAGCGTGAAGCAGGTTCAGTTACCGTTACCTAGGAATTTGTTCCATGATCACAGAAGAGGTGCGTACTCCCGTTTCTGTATCCGAGCAAACTCCGGGGTTCAGTTCCGTCCCTGTTGAACGTCTTTGGTGTGACGGATAGAACTTCTCGGTTAGGTATTCAGCACAGTCAGGTGCCTTATGCAAGGTATCTAGCCCTGCACAACGGCTTTTTACGCCGTCGTTTTGTCTTATATGACAAGAGATGGTCTGCGGGATATGACGAAGACGGCATTGACGTCCGCGTTATCGTGATAGCCGCAAGAGCATTGGAATTGATATTTCCTGCGATGGTTCTTCCGAATGATTCCGCATTGACTGCATTCCTGAGAGGTTTTATAGGGATTCACCTTTTCCACGTTTAGCTCGGCTAAAGCGGCTTTATAGGTGATCTTCCGTTCCAAATCATAGAACGCCCAAGCATGAATATTGCGATCTGCACGCTTCCAGTATTTTTTCATCGAACGAATGTGGCTTAGGTCTTCCAGCTTGATGATGGATGCCCCGCTCGCACGCGCAAATTGCACGATATTTTTGGCCATGACATGGTTCCAATATTGCATCATTCGTCGTTCTTTATGTGCGAGTCGTTTGAGCACTTTCATATTTTTCGCTTGCTGGATTTCCCTTCGCAAACGGGCATACCGCCTGCGGAGATGGCCGATACGTTTGCCGTTAAAGGTCAGGTAGTTCCCCTTATCGGCATCGGCGGCAACCGCAATGAGGCGTAATCCGCGATCAACGCCAATCGCTTTGTTCTTCTTCGGTGTTTCCTGAAGTTCAAAGGAAAGGGTGAAAGCAAAATACCACTTTCCCTTTCGCTCAAAAAGCTGCGCATTCCCTTTTTTCGGTTTCGAGATTCCTTCGTACGAAGGTTTAAGTGTTTGCTGTCTGGATCCATTTCCCCGGTCAGAAGGTAGTTCACCCAAAACAAAGCATAATCGTTGGCGCTCACAGGCACATATTTATCGATGGTTAGATGGCCATCGATGGTGGGGATACCGATTTTCAGGCGTCCTTGATCGAAACGGAGCCGCCAGTTCTGATTGTCAAACAGAATCGAGATGTTTGCTCGAAAGGAAGGAAAACCCTTGGTGTTGGCATGCTTCCGCCAATCTTGATACCGGCTTACAGCCATTTTTCTTGCTTCTTGAAGCAGTGTTGATGGTAGTGGTATGGAACGAAGCAGGCGATCCAACTCAGTTGCGTTGCGTATTGGGGGCTCCTGTAGGTACAGAAGGGCTTGATTGCTAGCTTGTGAGAAGTGGGAACGCATGGTTTTATACATGTCTTGTTTCACCAATGTGGGCCGATACAAAGGAAGTTTGATCGTAATCGTATTCATACTCATTTCCAATCCCCCCATATCTATCATTATACCAGAACATCAGTTCGATTTCAAATGGGAAAGAAACTGCTTGAAAATCATGTCGGACAATTGAGATGGCAAAGTTGCCCCCCTTGTCCGAAGACGATTCATCTCCTACCTAAGCTTCCGCTTTGAGGAAGGAGTCTTCTTCGTCTGAATTTGATAAAAAGTTTGGGTGTATACCTTCGAACGAGTTACCAAATGGTCCCGAAGGAGGATCTATTACGGACGGGTAGTTTACTACAACTTAATCGTATCTTTGTGCGTCTAAATTGAGATAACAAGGATTAAATTTTCAATTTGAGGAGGGACTTCTTGCTATAAAGATGTAACATAAAATAGAATGTTATTTTAATGGCAGTTATGGCTGGCTTTATGTTGGATTCCGCAAATTTAATGACAAGAATGGAGAACTCTGTTAGGAGGAAAGGGAATATCAAGAAGAAAAGATATGTAGTATTTGTAATCGCCCTGTTATTACTCGTAATGGCCCTTTCAAAGCCAAGTTCTAAAGATTATCGAATGTATCTGCAAAACGTCCAGGGACTTAAATGTGTTCCTACCGAAAGTTCGAATTGCTTCCATTCTGAGAATGATTTGTTGGCGTCACATCTCACGGATCAAGTTTTTTTTATGACAGCGGATTCTTATATTTTCGGGGACGAGGACAATAAAATATCTGTAATAGGTATTTTCAATCATTTCATACTAATCGAAAATAAACTTCACCCTGATTCGGAAAAAAATTAATCACAAGCTCATTGTTAAGCTAACAGGCTATAGCTCAAGAATAAACAACAGGCTGCCGCGGCGGCCTGCGGACACTCAAAAATGGCAATACGAAACTAAGCGTAGCAAACTTGTTTTTTTGAAGCTACGCCTTCATTTTTTACGCTGGTGGAGATTTGATTTCTTTTGGTAGTTGATCAAGAGATTGCTTTTAGTCTATCACAAGGATGCTTCGTTGTGTCCCCGAAGCGAAAGGAAGGTTAACAATGATTATGACACAAAAAGAAATGCTGTTCATTGTGCAATCACAACTTGCTATTGACCTGAATTGCTCTATCGATGACCTGAACGGCGAAAAGGACAGCATTATTTTTGTTGAAGCTAAAGAAAATCTTGGATGCAGACCATTTCCGAGGAAGTCACGTTATTTCGAAATCCTGTCTATGGGAAAATCAATTGTAGTATCGGCTACACCCGAACGGTTATTAATTGCCAAAACACAGATGCAGGGCAAAAACAGAGATACCGTATTCTCCTTACCATTTATCAGAGGCCTTTACTTGCATTTTCTGCCTGATGTAAAAAAAATTAAGCCAATGACACCGCCAAAGTTTTTTTCATTTGAGCTGATTAAGCGAGAAGAAGTGGTCCGTTTATTTGATGTTACAAGATTCAATGAAGCTGTTATATATGATACGGATCTTCCCTGGCAGACTGATCTAGCTGTGCTTGCAAAACAAGCTGGGGAAATTGTTGGTGTGGCAGGAGCAAGCAAAACCTGTGCAAAACTGTGGCAAATTGGCATAGAAGTATTACCCGAGCATCGTAATTTGGGATTGGCTAGTTATCTTGTAAACAGATTAACTTTTGAAATATTGGAACGCGGAGAGATACCGAGTTATGACGTAATCGCAAGTAACCTCGCTTCACAGAGAGTAGCTCACCGATTAGGATATTTTCCCGCGTGGGTGTCTGATTGGCGATGCAATTTTGAAGGACTTGAACAGTAATTGTATCTCAATAACAAAAAACAGAAGGAGACAAACGGATGGAACGTACGTTGCACGATAAGCAGACGAACAAAACTTGGTCTATCCAACAGCAGGACCATCGCACATTCACCTCAGCCAATGGTGGAAAACAAAAAGAGAAGGAACATGCCGACGCGGCATCCGCGGTAGCTTACATCCAGAAGGAAGTATGGAGCAGGCTGAAAAAGGGAATGGTGTACGTTCGTCCCGAAGCAGCCGCAGGAGAGCCCAAGCTGCATTTGTATACAAGCAAAGGATACACCGGTTTTATGCCCGTCAGCGGTTGGGGCGACTCCGATACGTGCTGGTTCAGCCATATTGATTGGGATTTTGTGAAAGAAACGATATGCTGGATCGAACCAAACGGGGAGCTGCGAGCGTCTTATGAGCTGCCATGTCCTGGTATGAACTACGAGCTGATCGCGGTTGCTGAAGCGAACTTGCTGTTGCTCAATCGGGACCATGCCATTGTCGGTCTATCCGTCGAGACGGGTGATGTAAAGCACTATGCGCGGCCAGGTACAAGCCATGCAAGTACACTGGACGTATCAGGAACACGCGCTGTCTGGGCGGATGGGAACGAACTTGTCGTCTATGATCTGGGAGCAGACGCGCCGTACGCTTCTTACCCGATCGACGTAAAGATGTATGAGAAGCACACCCCTCAACTGTGTGCCGCCTTGTCGCCGGACGGCACAAAGCTGGCTTACTGCATCGATCCAAGTCATATTATGGTCGTCGATCTTGCGACAGGGACAACAACAGAAGTACAGAAAGCGGCAGCGTCGCTTACGGACAAGCTGGCGTTCTCAGCGGATAATTCAACGTTATTCACTAAGGAACCGTATTCCTCGCTGTACGGCTACGATTGGCAAGCAGCAGCGGGTGAACAAGTCATTTGGGAGAGAAAAGACGTGAAGGCGGCTGCTTTCGATTCGCGGCGCGGACGGATCGCACTGTACCGGTACGGGCATGTGGAGTTGTTTGATCAACAGTCCTTTCAGCTAACCATGACATTCCCGGTGGAGCACATTGTGAAAACATGCTCGCTTGCCTTTACGCGTGATTCAATCGCGGTGTATACCGATTATGGCTGTTTCAGCTTATATGCGCTGTAAATTTGTTTAACTAAATGAGCAAGAACTTTGGAAACTATGCTCCGCGGCGGATTTTTCGCCGATTTTCGTCCCCGATATGACGTTTGACAAGCTTTACCGCGTTCCTGAAAAAGGAGGGAATCCAATGGTTCATTTCCACGATGAGTACAAACAGCAGCGCAATGGTTAGCAGGCAAAGGCAAATTATTGCCAAATTGGCAACCTGGATGACAACTTCAATGGTGTCTCCCTCGGGATGCGATAAGAAGTATTTGACAACTTGAAGATAAATGATTTATTTTATTTACATACCTACAGAATGTATGAAAGGGCGGGGCATAGATGGCAAGAAATAAATATCCTGAAGAAACACTAAAGCAGATCCTGAGCGTGTCGTTAAGTTTATTTTTGGAAAAAGGGTACGAGCGCACTTCTATTCAGGATATTGCTGATGGTCTAGGAGGACTTACCAAGGGAGCCATTTATCATCACTTCAAGTCGAAGGAAGAGATCATGGCGGCAGTGCTCCAGCAACTTTACAATGCAGTCGAACATAGATTGGCTTCAGTCCGGGACAACAAGGAGCTGAACGGTCTGGAGAAGCTTCGTCAAATCATACGAGTCTCTTTGAATCACGATCCCGCACAGCTGAAGATGATGTCTGCGGCTCCAAATCTTTTGAAAAATCCGAAGATATTGGCAGCCCAATTGCAAAGCGTAATCGAAGGTGCTGTCCCCGATTATATACAGCCTATCATTGAACAGGGGATATCAGACGGATCGATCAAAACGGAATTTCCCAAGGAGCTTAGCGAGACGGTAATGCTACTCAGCAACCTATGGCTAACCCCCATGATTTTCGAAGCCTCGCCCGAGGATATGCTGCTCAGATGCCGCTTCTTTCAGCAACTATTTAAGGGAATAGGCCTTGATCTGTTGGATAATCAAACGATTGAACGGTATGAGGTGTTTTTTCGTTCTTATAGCGAGAAGAAATAAAAGCGGTGCCATGAATCGCAATTCTTTTGATAGCTGCCTTCTAAGGCAGATCTTTTTTACCCCTTTTCATACCTTCGGTAGGTATTAATAAAATGACGGAGGACATTAACATGGAAAAGGTAGCGGAAAGCTTCAACTTGAATGACTGGCAAAAGAGGCTAGATGAACTGCGAGCAAGCTGCAACGTACCGGGAACATCACTTGCGGTACTCGTCAACGGGCAGATTTACGAGTTGGCCAGCGGTTTGCTGCACACTGGGACCCGAGTGAAAGCAACAACGGATTCATTGTTCCAGATTGGATCCATTTCGAAAGTGTATACGGCTACGCTAGTGATGCAGCTGGCCGATTCTGGTAAGCTGGATTTGGACGTAGCCGTAAAGGATGTGCTCCCAGAGCTTGCCATTCCGGGAACTGAAGCAATCACCATCCGGCAATTGCTCAGCCACAGCAGCGGTCTGACAAGCGATTTTACAATCGACACCGGACGCGGCGATGACTGCTTAACCCGATATATCGAGGTCTGCAAGGAACTGAGATTGGAAAGCACGCCGGGGACGGTTGTGTCGTACAGCAGCGTAGGATACAACGTCCTGGGCCGCATTGTTGAGGTTTTGACGAATCAGACGTGGGATGATGCCTTAAGGGACCGGCTCCTCGTTCCGCTCGGACTCGCAGGAACGGTGACGTTACCCGAGGAAGTACTGAGGTTTCGAGCGGCAATGGGGCATCTGGGCGGCGAGGACGGTCAAAACCCTGAACCAGCTCCGTTCTGGAACCTATTGCCACGATCCTTAGGTCCCAGCGGCGGAGCCTTATGCGCTACAGCTGCCGACCTCGTCCGTTTTGCACAAATGCATCTTAACGGCGGCGTAACGCCAGATGGTACCCGCGTTTTGGTTTCCGAGACGATTGCAGCGATGCAAAGGCTGGAGGCCGAAACGCCTGATAAGTGGACAGCCGGCAACGAAGGATGGGGACTTGGCTGGATGATCTACGATTGGAACGGGGTCCCTGTGTTCGGACACGACGGCGCCACGATAGGGCAGAACGGATATTTGCGTATTGTGCCCGGACGCGGTGTCGCCGCAGCCTTGTTGGCCAACGGCGGGAATTCGGACTTACTCCAATCGATTCTTTTTAGGGAACTGTTCGAGGAACTGGCCGGTGCCAGCATGCATAACGCCGCCTTTGAACCGGCGCTGCAGCCGCCAACGGTTAATATCACGCCGTTTATTGGTGTTTACAAACGTCAAGGAGTGGTTATGACTGTCACGGAGTGCAGTGGAACACTCCAGATGCGATATGAAATATTCGACGGCCGGCAAGCCCCGCCACCGCCACTGGAAATCACCCTTATTCCCGTATCGGAGACGGTGTTTGCCGGTGCCGGTGCCGGCCAAGACTGGATGCCTGTGGTCTTCTCTACATTAAAAGACGGTTCTGTCTATTGCTACCTCGGCATGCGCGCCGCTCCGAAGATCTCATAAGATCAAGCCAGAAGCAAAAGAAAGGTATTACTTCAATCACCCGGATTTCTAGGAGTATGTCACGCCGCGACATGCTCCTTCTTTTTTCGCGGATACATTGGCCTGTCGGCTGGTGGTACAATTTGGTATAATGTAAATGAATCGGGAGATAAGGGAAGGGGGATTATGATGAAGCTTATCGACTTGAGCGTGCCCATTAGTCCGCGTATCTGCGAGCCATTGCCGGCGAAGATCGAATATGCGACCCATGAAGACGGGGCGCTGCAAGCGGCGGCGACACTTGGTCTCAAGCAGGAGGATTTTCCGGAAAGCAAGGCATGGGCGACAGAAATAGTGACTCTGAATACGCATTCAGGTACTCATATCGACGCACCGTGGCATTACTGGCCGACTTCGGAAGGGAAGCATGCAAGAACGATTGACGAACTGCCACTCGAATGGTTTTATTCAGACGGCGTGGTGCTCGATTTCAGCACGAAGCCGCCGGGTTACGAGATTACGACGGACGACCTGATTGCCGAGCTGAAACGGATCGAGTATACGCTGAAACCGTTCGATATCGTTCTCATCCGAAGCGATGCGGACAAGCGGCTGTACCACGAACATTATGCGTTCCTTCATGCCGGGGTATCAGCCGATGCTACGCTGTGGCTTCTGGACCAAGGCATCAAGGTAGTCGGTACCGACGGCTGGGGCTGGGATATTCCGCTCAACTTGCAGGCCGAAGCGTATAAAAAGCAGCCGCGGGAAGGCGTTCTGTGGGCAGCGCATTATGTAGGCAAAGACCGGGAATATTGCCAGATTGAAAAGCTGGCCAATTTGGAGAAAATTCCGAAGCCGTTTGGCTTCAAAGTCTGCTGCTTTCCGATTAAAGTAGAAATGGCGAGTGCCGGCTGGGCCCGTCCGGTTGCAATCGTGGAAGAATGAGACAGAACTATCCCGTCGCGCTGAGCGACCGGTGTCGGTCTAGCCTATCAAAGCAATATTACGGTGCACTGAGGAGAAGGGGGATAAAGGGTTTGTTTGGATTACTGCTCGTTTTGCATATATTGGCTTCGATCGCCATAATTGGCCCCGCTTTCGTGATCCCCATCATTCGAAGATCCGCTAGAACCGTCGGCCAGCTGCACTTTGCTTTTGGTATAACGACCAAATTTGCCATATTGCCTAAAATTGGCGGAGCCGTGCTTATTTTAACCGGGGTTTTGCTTATGATCATAACCAAGATGGGGTTATCCCAAATGTGGCTGAATGTATCCATCTTTTTATCGCTGCTCATGGTCGTCATGATCGACGGATGGATCGAGCCGCGTATGAAAAAGATCATAAAGATCATATCTGAAAGTCAAGACCAGGGTAATGAAATACCCACCGAGTTCGGACTGCTGATAAAAAAGATCATACCAATCGAGACGGCAGCACAGCTGCTGATGATTGCCATATTGGTGCTTATGGTCGTTAAGCCATTTTAAAGAAGCCGATGGGAAGCTTCTTTTTTGGTTTATTGAAGTAACGGGCAGATTACGCTAATAAGGGGTACCGCCAACAAAACGCGGAAAACGTACGCTAAGCGAAAATTTATTCAAACAAGCCGGATAATCCGTACGCTTAGGAGAATCTGGCTTGTTTTTATCTCTTTTTGTAATGCCGGGTTCGATTCGTGTCCAATTCTCTTTCGGAACGAGGTATTCATCGAAGTTTTTATGCTGACGGCTGCCGACAATGGATACATCACCGGAACGGACATAATTCCGAAGTTCCGTGAGAACAGCCATTTCATAATAATGCCTGTTAATTGTTCCATCACTATCATAAACATGCATCGACTTACCGTTTTGCTTTTGAAGTTCTTTGCTTTTTGTATTTTATTGTTGAACATTATGTCACGTCGTGATATAGTCGAAACACGACATATATACCTGTGACATAGTCAAACGGGTACAAAGACAAGGCAGGTGATATTCTGGACACTGAAAAAGTGCTGAAAAAGTATGTACCCATGACAGAAACGGCGTTTTATATTCTCTTATCTTTAGTTGAACCGCGTCACGGATATGGAATTGTTAAACATGTGGAAGAAATTACTGATTTACGAATTCGATTAGGTTCAGGCACCGTATACGGAACTTTAACAAAAATGCAAAAAGACGGGATTATAACAGTATTTGCCGACGAGGAAAGAAAAACGGTATACGAAGTGACTGAGATTGGACATAAATTAATCACAGCTGAGATCGATAGACTTAAAGAGCTGTACCAGAATGCACTGAAATACGGGGGAGGGTTTTTATGATTACAAAAGTATTTAGGCCATTCTGGAGCTACGATGTGCAGAAAACCGAAGAGTGGCTCTCATCTATGGCAGAAAAGGGACATGAATTAGTAAAAATAAATCGAGGAACACGGCATTTTTTCTTTCAGCAAGGCGAGCCGAGAAAAGGAATGTACAGGATCGGGTTCAATAAAATTCGAACCAATTCGCTGTCTAAAGTTTTATTAGATGATGGATGGGTGAAGGTTTTGCAGAGTGGAAACTGGTATGTAACGGCGAATGAACAGCCTCTGGATCAAATTAAGACCTTCCCTGTACGCGAAGGTATAGTCAAACATAATAAGACAATACTGTACATTTTCGCGAGTGTTTTAATTTATTTAACGGTCATTGCTATATTTAATTTTATCCTCGGTTCGGTAATGTTTTTCCAAGATGTACCTGGTCATTTTGTCGAAAGTCCTCTTTGGATTTTAACATACTTTTTAATAGGCATTGGAATTGCCCTATGGGTACTTACACTTTATTCTGTAATTAAAATTAATAAGACAAACAAGAAATTAATCGGAGAAAACATACAACGAAAGGAACTGCAGGAGAGGGGCCAAATTGAAAGAAGGCTAAGCAAGGATGAAGAGAAGCGGTTAAGACGATCAGGTCAACTAATTGTTAAGAGAAGATTTGGATGGATGTATGCTCCGGATAAGCTTGAAAAGTGGCTCGAAGCAATGGAAGAACACGGGTTTAATCTTTATCGTGTTGGTAAAACAGGAACCGTTTTTTATTTTACAATGGGAAATCCTCGTAAAGTAAGTTATTGCGCGGATTATCAAAATATTGCAGATGAAGGCTACTTCGACATTCACAGAGATGCCGGCTGGAAGAGTGCTTTTATTTCCACCTCATCTATTCAAAAATGGACCCTATGGAGCCGTGAATATTCAATGGGCGAGGAACAGCCACAAATTTACAGTGATAAATCAGATCAATTAAAACATGCTAGGCGCATCGCCATCACCTATTCTTGTATGTTTCTTCCACTAGTCATTTTTTATATTTTAACCATAGGGGCAAATATTCACCTGATGTCCAATCACAATCTGGATAAAATGCAGATTATAAACATGACTTTGTTTGCAGTATTAATTCTAAATTTTGGTTCATTCTCAATCAGAACTTGGCTGTATTACAGGCGACTAAGTGAGCGTTATAAGTACAATTTGTGATTATAAGAGGGCATAAGAGTTCAAAATACCTTGAAAAATCGGATTTTGCTTCCACGAATCAATGTAAAATGTAAAAAGTCATCCTTATTCGTTCATATTTGAGTTTAGATTGATTATTGTGGTATGCCCAGAGTTATTGCGACGAAGAACGTTAGTTGAACTTCACTCAGCTGCGATTACGAAAACACAATATCGGATAAAATTCTAGAAAGGCAATGATAGATCGTTTTATTGTGAACTAATCTTCATTTACATTAATTGGAAAGTAGGTTTTGAATCAATGAATAGCAATATTATTTGGGGGATAGTATTATTAGCGCTCAGTTTGTTTCTTAAGCCATTATTGGCGATTGTGGGGCTGAATGAAAGGTTGTTCGGATTGCACTGGCAAGGTGAAACTGTGTTTTCATTGAGCCCATTCTTAGTTCGGATTATTCTAGCAGTAATTGGGATTATCATGATTATCATAGGCGGTATGCAAGTTGCAAAGCAGAAGAATAAATAGTTGAAAGGATAGAGCGCACAACAATTGACCTTGCTACAATATTGAACATTTATAAGGCTTTCTTAGTTTTTCATGCCAATGCGACTTTGAAAGAACTACACAATTTCTTAAAAGATATATGCGACTGTCACGATGCTATTCTGATGGCAGGGGTTCTAGCGGCATTCAGGTCAAAAACGATTCGGGAACTCTCGTCATGGTGTATTACCTAAATCACGCATACTCAAACGAAAAAGGACCTGAGAGGGTCCTTTTTTCGATCTATATAAGTTGAACTAAAGATTAGAAAACAATGGCAAGAATTTAGCTTCTACATGTCGAAATAATTAGGAAACCACTTAGACAGGCAGGAAATCAGAATGGAAAACACAGTTGCATTTCAAGAAATCGAAACCGCGATGAAAAAAGCAAAGGATCGTCGGATGTACGAACGATACCAG
>NZ_JBHTHC010000037.1:0-54278 GCF_042676285.1 Paenibacillus sp. GCM10027626
GCGAAGTTAACTTTTGCCGAATTTGATCGGTTATTTGAGCTGGACAAATTACCATCGGAATGGCTAGTTTTGCTTACCAGTTTCTTGAAAATGCGACCCTAAATATTGGATAATCAACAGGCCTGTACTAAATGCAACAATCAGCTCCTCGGATCGTGCTAACCGAAGATGATTGTTGCAGAACGCGCAACATTTTGGGGAATACGGCAGAATCCTGGTTCAAATGTTGTATTCTGTGCAACATTGCGCCTCACTTAGCCTCATCGTCCCTGCCCCGCCACCGTCCGGCAAGGCAATACATAAAGTAAAAATGCCCGGTTGTTGAATCCTGCAGCAGCTGGGTTATTTTTATGTCCGCAGCAGCAAGAGTTCAAACCAGGCAGTAACCCATCAGATATCATTGGCTTTTCCCATTATTAAGTATTCGGGAGGGATGCAAAAATGCATATCGCAGTAACAGGAGGAACCGGCTTTGTCGGCCGCAATCTGATCGAGGCTTTAATACAACGCGGAGACCGTGTAACACTAATTTCACGTTCAGCGGCAAACAAGTCGATACATGCCGGTTTGCAGCATGCAGTAACATGGAAAGAACTGGAGCAGGACCCCAGCATGCTGGAAGGGGTAGATGCAATCGTAAATTTGGCCGGTGAGTCCATTAATCAGCGCTGGACCGCCGCCGCCAAACAACGTATTTTGCAATCGCGGCTGGATGCCGCCGCAAGTATTGCCGCTCTCGTAGACCGGCTGAGGCGAAAACCGGAAGTCGTTATTAATGCTTCCGGCATTTCGATCTATGGCGCTTCAGACAATGCTGCGGTTGATGAGAGCAGCCCGCACCGACTGACTGACTTTCTCGGGACTGTAGTTGAGCAATGGGAAGATGCAGCGGACCGCATTCAGGCTTCGCGATTGATCAAGCTGCGAATCAGCGTAGTGCTGGGCAATAACGGCGGCGCCTTCCCATTAATGGCGCTCCCTTATCGCTTATTTGCCGGAGGCAGGGTCGGCAGCGGACGCCAGTGGTTATCATGGATTCATATCGAGGATATCGTTTGTCTTATTATGTTTTGTATAGATAACAAAGACATTCAAGGTCCGGTCAATGCCAGTTCGCCTGAGCCTGTCACTAATGAAGAATTCGGAAAAACGATCGGAAAAGCTATGGGACGTCCACACTGGATACCGGTTCCAGCATTTGCTATGAAGCTATTATTTGGCGAAATGTCCGTCTTACTGTTGGAAGGACAACAGGCCTTGCCTAATCAAGCTGTGAAGCATGGCTTTCATTTTCTTTATCCCACTCTTGCCGCAGCGGCTAAGGATCTGGTTGGATCACCTGCCAAATCATAGCCCGTTACCCTGCCCGGAAAGCATATTTCGGACCATTCTCCCCTGCAAGCTGAACAATATCTCCATTTTGCAACCGGTATTGCTTGTAGGGGATCATCGCTTCTCCATTGAGTGAGCTGCCATTCCGCGAGCCTATATCCTTAGCCAGCCATTCCTTGTTTTCATATAACAGCTCCAGATGGGCGCGCGAAACGCCGGAAGCATGATCTACATATTGCGCGCTATCCTCAGAACGCCCGATTACAAATAGTTTGCCATTCATCTCAATCCGCTCATGCTTGCCCTTTTCTTCCCTTTCGAGCCATGGCGTCGCATTGCCATCCATTTCCGGCCTTATGCTTGTACTGTCCGTTGAATCTGCAAGCAAGACTGTGGCATCATCGGCAGGCGGCGGAACCGCTTCCTCCCTTGATTTCCCGGCAGCAACAATTGGAGCTCCTCCTTTCTCCTCAAATCCGCTATAGTGATGATGATACACAGCAAAACGCGGCTCAGACTGCCGCTCCCTTTCCACTCCTTCACCTTGCAACGGCACTCCTTGCACGATCTCGGCATTGCTCTCCTGCACCTGTTCCGCCAGATCGGCTAATTTGGCCTTTTTCCAAAACAGAAGCAGCGCGGCAGTCGCAAGCAATGTAAGTCCTGCACTAATAAGCAGCATATGGTCTGCTGTATGCTCCATATATGTAAAACGCCAAATAACTGCCACCGCAATCACGTATCCTAACAGTAAATAAATAGACTTGCGCTCCACCGGCCGCTTTTGCGCCATTAATGGACTATCTCTTAATTCCTCCATCAGGAGCTGCGACATTGCCTCTTCGCCTGGTCGGTAACCGTCATTCATGAATGAGTCCAGCAATGAAGAACGCGACTCGTCTAATAGCGGCTTAGGAACAGGAGGTCGCGCTTCATCCGCATTGGTCTGTTTGTACAACTGCGCAGCACTGCTTTCAGCACTGTTTTCGGCACTTCTCCCGCTAAGGCCCACTAGTGTTTGACGTAGCTGCTCCCATGGGTTCTCCTTCCCATGCAGCTGGCGAATAATCGTTTGCAGGCCCCTGCCGTCCGGAGTGTCTACATAGCTTATCCACTGCACGATCAAATTTTGCAAAGCAGAGGCCACATTCTCTCTGCCATGCAGCTCTTTATTATGCAAGGGTAAATAAGTTAGTGAAATATCCTCAATTCTCTCCCCGATATAAATCGTTTGCTCTTGCAAAATAAATCCTTCCGGCTGCAGCATATAATGTTTGCAGGCATGCAAGATTTCAACAACAGCCAGCAGTAGAGCATAAAAATCAGTCATCTTCAGCGGATTTGTCCGCAGCCAGCTGGATAGCATCCGCCTGCCGGCCAGATGATAGTAAAACCGCACATTCCCGTCAATATCAAGCCATTCTACTGGCAGCAGACCTGTAATTTGTTGAGCTTGAAGCATATGAAGTTCAATTTCATCCAGCTCAGAGCGCATTATCCCTTCTTCTTGCTCGATCACCATCTCATGCCCACGGCGGACAGCAAAATCGATTCGCAGAGCTCTCATGCCTTTCCCCCCTTCATCAAGATGGATGAATTAGCTGCCGGCCATCATCCACACTGTAACAGCCCCAGGCACGGCAGCAATCATAAAAGGAAACTTCAGCCCGGATAATGACAGCTGCTTCATTTGCCCCAATTTATCGCTCCACCTTGAAGGTATAAACAGCATCAGCATCCAGGAGATAAAACGCCGGGCAAACCTGCCTCTCATCGCCAGCAGCGCTAGCCCTACTGCTCCGGCATATAAAATGGCATACATCAGCATCTCTAAAATCCAGGCCGCTCCCATCCACGCTCCTAAAGCGGCAAAAAGCTTAACATCTCCAGCCCCAATGCCTCCCAGCATATAAACAATCAGCAGCGGCCCCGCTCCTGCAATCGCGCCCAGCAGCGCCTGGCCTCCTCCAGCTATACCGTCTATTGCCAGATGATAGAGCAGACCCGCCAGCAAAGCTGGGAGCGTCAGCTTATTCGGTATAAGCATCGTTCGCAAATCTGTGATTAAAGCATAAGCGAGTATAACAGCCGCACATACTGTCGTCAGCATCCGTTAAACCTCCTTACTTTTCGGCAAGCTTCTCCACTACAAAATGTCTTCCGACTGAAGCTCCGTTTTCAGCAGTAATTAGCAGCTCCCATATTCCAGGCGTTGTGTTGCCGGATACGAGCCAGCTCCATTCCGCGTAGCCATGCTCGTCAGCAACCGTTTCTCCCAAATGCTTGGCTTTGCTCGTCCCGCTTTTGTACTGAACAGCCAGTGATACTTTCTGTCCTGGTGTTGTCCGCAGCACCAGGATGGCCTTCCTGCCTGGCCGAAGCGGATCGGGAACAAGCGATACAATCTGCAGCGGAGTTCCATCCCCCTGCTCTAGTCCCCCGCCTCGCTTCGCGGGTACCGTATCCTCCAGCCATACACGTTCTTCTGCCTGCTCGCGAAGCAGAATCTCCGACCGCGTAAAGGGCAGCGCAAGCGGAAACGTATATTCTACTTCTATCCGCACATAAGCATCGCTGTGCCCCGGCAAATCCGGGAGCGTTAGCCTGTGCAGCTTGAGCCGCTCCGGATCGAGCACCTGATCGTCGGCAGAACGACGCAGCAGCGGCTCCAATACGACACGCCCCGCTTCCGCTGCCGTTATACTGCCAATCTCCTGCCAATCCCCTTGAAGCGCAGCTGCGAAAAGCGGACCGGCCGGCTCAGGCATCCATCGTTCAAGCGCTTCTGCTATAGCATCAACTCCAGGCAGAGGCAGCGACGATGCATTAGAAACTCCACTCTTATGCACCTTGCCTGCCGCAAGCGCCACGGGGTACATATGTGATGCAGTTTGCCGAACTACTTGGGAAGCGGCGCCATGCAGTGCCATTTGTACAGTCGTTAAGCGAATCATCGAAATAAAAAAGATGATGACAAGCATTACAATCGGCAATATTAATGCCGCTTCTACTACAATGCTTCCTGCTTCCCTTCGCCAACGGCGGCTAGCTGTATGACAATCCGATTGTTCTTGTCGCCTCATAACGATTGCCGGTCACCTTCCCGCTTAATAATCCGAAGCCGGCCGCCGCACGAATAAGGCCTGGTACAAACCAAAGCTTAATTGAAGCGGTCACTTCGGCACTTAAACCAGTCTCTACAGCAGTCAGATTCATACCGGTATTATGCTCAATGACCGCAATGATCCGCGATATGCGCTGGCTGCCGCCGCTGCCGTGCAGCAATAGAAACAAACGAAGATATTCCTGATAAGTAATGTTGATCTTTGCATATTTGGAAAGCGGCGTTGATCCTGTATGTACCAGAGACAGCAAATCTGCCAGCGCCTGTTCCAGCCCGTATACCAGCGCCCCGGCCAATATAAGCAATGGATGGCCCATTTTTTGGCATTCGATGAGCCCTTCCATCGTGCGAATCGCCAGTCGTACAGCGAATAACTCTCCGTAGGCAGCCGCAATATTGGCAGAGGGCGAGTGAAAGCCGTATAAGATATACTCAGCCTCCTGATTATTTAGACTAAGCGCATGGCTAAATTCGGCACTATCTTTATTTTGCAGGACAGCTCCCAGTTTTCGCGGATCAAACGTTGTGAAGCGCTGAATTACATATTCATTTGTATATAGCCGGTCGCGGGCTCCTGCAAGCATGTCCGCCATGCCATCAAACATCTTTCCCATCGAGGCTATCGCTTCGCCCGCGGCATCTCCCGGTTCTTCAGCATTGTCAGTCCGCTGTGCGGCTTCATCAGACAGCTGATTAAACCTCAAGTTATCCGTAAAGCGGTTCTGCACAGCGTCAAACATCTGCTGATGCTCCTCTAGCTGCGGGATACTCGTAATATTATGCAGTATTGCCCGCACTTCGCCCCATTTGGATTTCGCCTTTTTCTCCTGCCGCTTGCGCTCCTCATCATGGCTAATACGCGCTTCCCTCTCCTGCACACGCCTGCCTATGACTGTCCCATTATTGGCATATTGCCGGTCATACTGCTCATAAGCGATGCGCAGCTGCGCTGCGCGCTGAACAAGCAGCGCCTCGGAGCCGTACCCGCCTAGCGCAGCATTAATGCCATTCTGGAATCCTGCCGCCTCGGAGCTGTAGGAAGCTGTATCTTTCACTTGAGCCTGCCATTCCTCGCTGTATGTGGCAAACCACCCTGCAGGCAGCAACAGCTGTTCCGCCGACTGAGCTGCTTGCCGAATTTGCGCGGCATCATCTGCCGACAATGCATCCGGACTGCCTCCCGGTATATTCTGGCCGCTGACCCGGTCAAAGCCTCCTCCCGCCTGTTCGGATCTCAGCTCATGAATGATCTCCCTCATCTGCTCGTTATACATCTCCGCCCGTTCCAGCTCTGCCGCAATTTTTGCCTCCAGCTCACGATGGCGCTGTAAGGCGCCTTCAGCGCTTCTTTGCAGTTCGGATGATATTTTTCGGGCAGACTGTTCATAGTTAAAGATTAGCTGACTATAGAGAGGCTGCTCATCCTTGCCGGGATTGGCGTCATGGGCAACCCATTCCCTATATGCCGCATAGCCTCCGGCGATTGAGGCCGCACTCTCCCCCGACATCGCATCCTGCACACGAAACGGAATAAGCGCCGCCGATTTGCCCGTCGCCTTAGCCGCCTCCTGCTGCCAGCCCAGCACCTTGCTAAGGCTTTGCTCGCGCTTGTCATATACTTTGCGGATTTTTTCCAGCGTATTGACAGCTGCAGACGCTTCCTTCATCGCCGATGCGACGGGTGCAAACTTCGCTGCCACCTCAATCGTGAAATCAATCGGCGCCTTATACTTCATTTCCTCTAGCACCTGACGCATAAATACATCATGCCACCCAAGCGTCTCGTAAGGCTGTACATGAGAATGCTCGTAGTTCATCCGCACAATACTGAAAGCCTGATCAGCATCCGCCGATCTCCGCTTGTCATGCACAGCTTGCTTGAATAGCTCATTGCGATCCGATCCTCCCGCGCCAAACAACGCATAACGACTGTATAATTCGCCATCGAAGGCGGATAATGCCGAACGAAGCCCGGAGTATGCAGACAGCTCAACCTGCTTCTGGAGAGCTGCGATCCTGGCATAATCGATCAACATGGATACAAATAAAAATATTGCGGCCGTTGAAACGGTCAAGTAAATAGATACCGCTCCCTCATCATTGAACATCAGCCTTGTTATCCCGCCGCGCCTAAGCCTCATCCCGCTCCCTCTCCCTTCGGATTGGAGACTTGCTGTTTATTCAGGATCTCTGCTGCCCGCTTGCGATATTTCTTTGCTCCGTTACCCATCTGCTTGAGCTTAGCGCTGTAGTAGCGGACAAGATCGACATTGCGAATAAACTCTGCAGGATCAACTACGACAGCCCTGCTGCCCGTTTCCAGCTTGCCTCCCTGTCCCAACGCCTCCAGCGAACGTACGGACAATGGGTTCTGCAGCTCAACCGCCACTTCTTTCATAAAAAAGCCGAATGAATATTTCATGCTCCCTTCATAAGAAGCTGGAATTCGCGCGGCAATTTGCCTCATCTTGCGCGCTGCCAGTGCATCGTCAGCCGGATCATGGCCTGCCGAGCCAATTGGAATCGTGAAACGCTGCTCCTTGTCCTCCTGATCAAAAAATAATGATTGTATAGCACCGTCACTACTCAAACGCCAATAAAGACTGTCATATTTGCCAAGCGGCGCCATAGCGCTGTGGGCATCGCGATAGCTGTTGTCCCAACGAAATGCGGTCCGTTCTGCAGCAACAGCCGCAACATAATAAAGCGTCGTTTTTTGGTACATGTACATGCCGAACAGCAGCATGAGCAGCAGAACAATGAACAAGAGCGGAAATACTAGCGAGGCTTCGATCGTGAAGCTGCCCTCCTCCCCCTTTAGCGGCCAGCGATCAAGAGATTTATTTAAAAATTTTATCCGCTTGTTCATCCGCTTTGCCCATCAATCTTTTTAACAGCGTCAAAATCCAATCCTTGAATAAAATCGCCAAAATAATGATGACAGCGATAATTAAAATAATTTCCAAAGTTCCGATTCCTTCCTCGGCCTTCCAAAGCTGACGCACAGGCTTCATCCAATTTTTCATCGCAAACCGCTCCTCCATTGCTTATTTTTTTGACTATTAGGACCCGCTGCATAATAAACACCGGCTGCGTTAGCCGGCCATCAAAAGCATTGCAGGCGACGCTACTACAACCATCAAAACAATAAATATGCCAACCAGCGGAAAGACCAGCTTCGAAGAAGCTTCTTCCCCCCGGGTCCGGGCAATCGCCTTCCGTTTTTCCCATAATGTATAAACCAGCTCCTTCAGTGAAAGTGCCAGCTTATCACCGCCTCTACGGTAATTCAGCAGCAATGTTGTCGTAAACAAGGACACCTCCTGCACGGCACAGCGCCGGCTGAAGCTTTCAATCGCCGCTGCAAACGACTCGCCGTTGCGCAGTGCTTCATTCATTCGGCGCATTTCCACCACCAATGGGTGAGGAGTACTGTTTGGATCCGCAGGATCAGCCCCCTCTGTTTGCGTCATACAGCGGATAAGCGCCCGTTGCACGGTTTCACCCGCGCCCAGCAGCAGAAGCAGCTTGCTGAGCAAATCTGGAAGCAGCAACAAAATATCTTGCTTGCGCCGCTCCACCTTTCGGCTTACCTCCCGCAAACGCGCCAGCGGAACGATAATTCCGATAAGTACGCCCATATACAGCACCCCATTTTCGCCGCTTAGCAGAGAAAGAAGGCCTCCTCCCCATAAAGCCGCATAGCCATAACCCACCGCTGTTGAAATATATTGTCTTGTAGCTTCAATGGACCAGGACGAGCCGTTTAGTATCAACAGCTTGCCATGAATCTCCGCCAGAAAGGGCTGCAGCTTATCCCACACCTTCCCGCGCTCCAGCAAGTAACGAAACGGCAAAGTGATCCAGCGCCATTCCTCCGCTCGCTGCCGCATATCCCTCCCGCCATGAGACTGTACCGCGTTCGCTTGCCGCGAGCACGATACTGCCGCCGCTACCCATATTGCTGTTAGTACAACACTCGCAACAATTGCCATAGGCCGCTCACCCTTCACCCCCTAGACTCGAATATTCATCACTTTATGCATCAGCCAGTAACAGCCGGCCAATAAAATCAGCGCCGCTGTAAGCACCAGATATCCGATGCCGCTGCTATATAACGGTTCCATATAGTCAGGGGCGCTAAGACCCAGAAAGGCTAAAAATACAAAAGGCACAGCCATCATAATACGAGCCTCGAACCGCTTCTGTGCAAGCAGCACCGCAATCTCCTGCTGTACATCGAGCTTTTCTCCTATTGTTTGTGAAGTTCGTCTAATCACCTCCACCAAATCTCCGCCCGTTCTTTTGCAAGTGACAAATACATCAACAAATTGTGTAATCTCCTCTACGGAAGCTCTTCTGCCGAAATCAGTCAGCGACTGCTCCAGCGATTCCCCGTACGACAGGCGTGTGCGGATAATCTCCAGCTCAAGCAATATAGCCGTGCGCGGGTCCGGATAAAGCAGTTGCAAATCATCCAATGCAGCTGCGAAGGCGTTCTCTACCGAGCGGCCCGCTGCCAGCGATGAAGTGATGGAGTGCAGCGCCTCCTTAAATTGAAGAGTAAGCGACAGGCGCTGCCGTTTGATTAATGAAGCGCGATAGAGTCTCGGCGTTATCATACCGCCCAAGGCAAGCACCATCGCTGCCGCGAGTGAATGATAGAAAAGATAACTTGCAGTGAACAAAATGACATAGCCAAAAGCAAAGGCAAGCATAAACTGGCGCTGTGTCAACAGGCAGGAAGTATAGTGCGGCAATGCAGCCGTTTGTCTGGCTTCCAGCTGCCGCGGCGGATAGCCGAGCCATTCCAGCAAAGCTGCGCGGGAACTCATTTTCACGAGGCTTCCTCCTCCTCAGCCAAGCTTATGCCGGCCATTTGCAGCTTCCATTTTCGCGTCAGCTCATTGCCCGTTGAACGCAAACTGCCCAGCACACGCCCTTCCTCCTCCCCCCATTCTTCGAACTGGTATAATGGAGTAAGTACAATTACCCCTTCGACAACCCCCTGCATCGCTGCAATCTCCGTCACGCGGCGCGATCTGTCCCTCAGCCTCGATAAATGAACGACGATATCAATCGCCGAGCCGATCTGCTGCCGCACGACGACGACAGGCAAATCGGCGGCACTAAGCACCATCGTTTCCAATCTGGCCATCATATCTCGGGCACTGTTTCCATGGCCGGTAGAAAGACTGCCGTCATGACCGGTATTCATCGCCTGCAGCATATCGAGCGCCTCCGCCCCGCGGACTTCCCCTACAATAATTCTGCTTGGCCGCATCCGCAGCGAAGCGCGGATCAGGCTGCGGATAGTAATCTCGCCTTTCCCCTCCGTATTTGCATTCCGCGTTTCCAGTGAAACCAGATTGGGGATAGAGCGTATTTGCAGTTCTGCCGAATCCTCGATTGTTACGAGCCGTTCATCCTGCGGTATGAATTGCGACAATGCGTTCAGAAACGTCGTCTTGCCTGAGCCGGTACCGCCGCTAATAAAGATATTGTATTTTGCCTCGACAAGCCGTCGCAGCAAATGAGCGGCCTCCTGAGACAACGCTCCGCGCGCAATCAGATCCTCCATCAGCAACGGCTTGACCGGAAATTTGCGAATTGTCATCGCAGGTCCCTTCAGCGCTATTGGCGGTAGGACAATATGAACGCGGGAACCATCCAGCAGCCTGGCGTCAACAATCGGCATTGATTCATTGACCACCCTGTTGACGCTGGCAACGATCGCCTGAATCAGATCCTCCAGCCGCTCTCGATTTTCGAAGGCCAGCTCGAGCTTGCTCATTCGGCCTGTGCGCTCAACAAAAATCTCGTCATGGCTGTTCACCATAATTTCTGTCACCGTATCGTCTTCGAGCAGCGGCTGTAAAATATCCAATCCGCGGAAAGCATGATACAGCCGCCTCACCAGCTTAACCTTCTCGCCGGCTGTCAGCGGATGTTCAAGGCTCCATTGGAACACTTTCTGCTCGATGCAAGTCATAAAGTCTTCGTCGGACATGGCGCTATCTAAATCCAGCTGCTCGCGAATGCTCGCCTTGAGCTGCTGCACAAGCTTCTCCTGCAACCGTCATTCCCTCCTTCTCCCTGCCCGTTAACCGGCAGAGCAATCCATTCAGCAGCCCCTTATAAGCCGCCAGCCCGCCTTCTCCTTGCTCTCCTCTGCCATCGGCCAATTCCGCCACAAAAGGTATTGCCCCGTCTATCCGGATACTTTTGCCGCCAAGTTTCATTCCGTCAACATTCGCTGTAAACATGGCGATAAAGCGAAATTTCCGCCATTGCTCCTTAAACGCTTCTCCCTGTTTCTTCTCCCAAGAATCCATTGCTAATGCTGTTTTAAGCAAGGTCACCGAGTCGCGGGACAACAGCCACAGGATTTGATCAGCTGCAGCAAGCACCGCCTCGTGCACATCGTCTGTCCCGCAATCCATATCAACGATAACGAGGTCATATAATCCGGATTGTGCAATTGCGGCAACAAGCTGCCGGGCATCGCTCCCCGTCATCGCCAGGCGCTCCTCTGTATTCCGGCAAGGGGCAATATAGTCCAGCTTCAACTCCGTATGCCGTCTGCGCAGCTTGGCGAGCATTTTTGCAGCTTTATCAGGATGGGCCTGAATCGTGTACAGCAGCTGGGAGAAATCCTCGCCGCCTCCTTCCCCGCACCACAGCGCTGAAGCGTTCCATCTCTCCAAATTCAAATAAAATACGCGGCGCTCCATCCACCCGGCTTGTCTGGCTAGCTGCAAGGCAAGTGCAGATTTGCCGATTCCCCCTGCAGCCGAATACACCCCGATCACCTGCGCTTTCCCTTTACTTCGATAGGCAGCAAGCCCCCCGCCATCTGCATTAGCCGTAAACGCCGCAGCCAGTTCGTGCAGCAGTTGAGGCAACGGCTGAAATTGCTGCACCTCAATCCACCCCCTCTCCATTGCGGTTCGAGCTCCTGGAGCAAGCAGCGCTACAATCGGGAGCTGTGCCGGAACAGTATTGTCCAGTTCCTCCAAAATCGCAGGCTGGGCGGCTAGCAAGTCAACAGGATAGCCAGCCTTCATAAATTGGCGCAATGCGCTTACCTGGGTAAATGCTGTCAGCTGCCACTGCTTGCCGAAGGCCACTGACTGAATATAATCCGCAAGACGAGTAATGTATGACGCTTCCTTAACCGCTACAATTAACTGCAGCTTATGCATTGTTACCATCCTCCCGGTCGCTCGCATCCATGCGAAGAAACGGCTGACGCCGTCCTTGGCGCCAGGCAAGTTTCTTCCCCTGAAATTTTATAGAATTTATCGAGTGAACTTATAAATTCTATAAAATCAACAAAAAAGCACCGCAAACCACGCAACAATCGTTGCACAGTTTACGGTGCTTCCGTAATCTTTGTCCACAATTTACCATACCCTGCCTCGAACGTCAAGCCCATTTAATGCAATGTCTGAATTTCAGTAGCAAGACGCTCTTGCCGGAAAGGCGGCTGCACTATACTTGGCATCAGCTCCGAGCCAAAAAATAGAGCAATCTCGCGCGCGGCGCTTTCCGGCGAATCCGAGCCATGAACAATATTAGCGGACACGTCCATGGCGAAATCGCCGCGAATTGTACCGGGCGGCGCTTCGGCCGGATTCGTTTTGCCGATCAATGATCTGGCGTTGGCAATGGCATGATCGCCTTTCCACACCATTGCGCACACTTGGCCGGATGTCAAATAGTCGACCAATTCCCCAAAAAACGGCTTATCGCGAAGCTCGCCATAATGCTGTTCAGCCATTGAACGTTCTATCTCCATCAAACGAATAGTCTGCAGCGCAAACCCTTTTTGTTCAAAACGGGCGATGACGGCTCCGATCACTCCGCGCCGGACACCGTCAGGCTTAACCATAACAAACGTGCGTTCCATCATCAAAAAAATGCTCCCTTCAGAATGAAACCATAAGCTGGCATAGTCTAATCTTTGCCCACTTATGGTATTCTCCATTCCTGTACGGGTTCATTATTTATCAGTCATCTGCAAAAAGACCTCGACATCCTCTGCCATTAACGCTACAGCACCGCGCCAAAACTCCGGTTCATCCAGCCGCACGCCCAAATGCTTTTCCGCCAACTCCTCGACAGTCATTATGCCTGTATCCCGCAGCAGCGCATCATAACGTTCGGAAAAACCCGCCCCCTCCCGTTTGGCAATCGCATAAATGCCGCTGCTGAACAAAAAGCCGAACGTATACGGGAAATTATAGAACGGCACATCCGTCAAATAAAAGTGAAGCTTGGATGCCCAGAAATGGGGGTGAATATCCCCAAGCACCCCGCAAAACGCCTCTCGCTGCGCCTCCTCCATCAGCTTGCACAATTGCTCATGATCGACCATGCCGTTTCTCCGCTGCTCATAGAAGCGCCGCTCGAACAAATAGCGGGCATGAATATTCATAAAAAAGGCAGTGGAACGCTGCAGCTTATCTTCCAGCAGCACCAGCCTTTCCTGCGGATCGGCTGCCGCCACCATAGCTGAATCGGACACGATCAATTCGGCGAATGTAGAAGCTGTCTCCGCCACGTTCATGGCATACTCCTGGGCAAAAGGCGGCATTCCGTCCATTACATGCTGATGATAAGCATGGCCGAGCTCATGAGCAAGCGTCGACACATTCGATGCCGTTCCAGAATAGGTCATAAAGATTCGCGTTTGATTGCTAAGCGGAAACGCTGTGCAAAACCCGCCGGGGCGCTTGCCCGGGCGATCTTCCGCTTCAATCCAGCCATCCCGGAAGGCAACAGCTGAAAAATCGGCCAGCTTCGCGCTGAACCTCCGGAACTGCTCCATAATAAACGCAGCGCCTTCGCTGTAGGGGACAGTGCTGGCTGCCGTGCCAATCGGCGCCTCTACGTCGTGCCAATCGAGCTTCTCCACTCCAAGCAGCTGCGCTTTCCGCTCCAAATAGCGGACAAGCGCCGGCTTGCCCTCCTCAACCGCCTTCCACATCGCCGCCAGCGTAGCTTCACTCATGCGGTTCATCTGCAGCGGTTCTTTCATTACCGATGGCCAGCCGCGCTTTTCATACCATTTGAGCCGGAAGCCTGCCAGCCGATTCAACACTTCCGCACACAGCTCGGCTTGCTCGCCCCATTCCCGCTCCCATTCGGCAAAAGCAGCCGCGCGCACCTCACGGTTGCCGTCAGATAGCTTATTATGCATCTGCCCTGCCGACAGCAGCTGCTCTGTACCATCTTCCGCTGTCCAGCGAAACCGCGTCCGCGATACAATCGTGTTATAAAAATCTCCCCACCCATGGTAGCCGTCAACAGCCAATTCGCCCGCCAGCGCCTCCATTGCCGGAGCCAGCTTCTCCTTTGCCGTCGCGCGGCGTTCGCGCAGCACGAAGGCAACAGGGCTGGCCTCTTCAGTTTGCAGCCATTCTTCCCAAGCCCCGTCCGCCGCCTGCATAAGCTGTTCATCAAATAAGGTCAGGGCGCTATTGAACTTGGCCGCTATCGTCTTCACCTTGTCATTTAGTTCAATCGCCGCCGTATCCTTCATCTGCTGGGCCAGTAAGCAGGAAACAAACGACTCCGTCTGCCGCAAACGAATGAGCACGGATTGAATTTGCGCCGTCCATGAACTTAGCTCCTCCTTTGAAGGTGCATCTTGTACCGAAGAAGCCTGCTTCAATTGCTTTGTTACCGCATCAATATCCGTTTCCATTCCGGCAAGCTCGGACGCAAAGGCCGCTGATTTTGATCCGCCGGCGTAAAGGCTATCCAAATTCCATCGTTCCGGGTATACGGTTTGTTCCATATGTATCCATCCTCCATTTACGCTTTGTTGCCAAATAATAAAACGCAGTGTATAACTAAATTATACGTGAACTCGTCCGTCCATTGCCAACTGCGGCTATAATTCGAGCTTAAGCTCTGCTAATTTTATATAAAAGGAGTGCACCGCATGTCCAGACCACTGCAAATTTCACCGGAAACAGCAATCAAGCTGTCCAAGGAATTGAACATTCCGCTTGAGCAATTAATGCATATGCCACAACACATTTTACTGCAAAAGCTGGCCCAGTTGTCAGCCGGTGACGATAATGCCGCCAAACAAGAAGAAGACCGTACTTCCGGCTCAAAGGAGGAACAGTCTTGATCCCTTTCGAACGCGCATGGCCCTATGATATCCAAATGAAAGATGTCTATGTTCCTTCCTGCCCTTTTTGCGGGCAAGATCATGTTCTGCTGCCGCTTAAACCGAAGGAAATCCCGGAAATTAAAGACGGCAAAAAACGTCTGTTAGTGTTTCCTTGCTGTCACAACAAAGTAACGCTCATCGATGCCGATCAGGACTATTTGCTGACCGATACGAAGCTTAGAGGGTAAAACATGCCAATCAGCCGGCTGACAGCGTTTTTCTCGCTTTCGGCCGTCGCTACGCATCTTGGTATGCTTATTCAAAGATCATTAGTTTTACATTTACTTCGTACGTTCAGCGAATAGTTTCTGGAAATATTCTTTATTATACAGCATGCTTGGATGCTGAGGATGATAGGACAAAGCTCTCTCGTTATGCTCATTCGCTTTCTCATATTGCCCTAGTCGATCATAACAAAGGCACAACTGCAAATGCGGCAACCACGTATAAAAATACGGATTATCCATGCCCATGTTACTACTGTCCGGCTTGTAGTTTGTTGCTTCTGTATACCAGTAAATTGCTGATTGATATTGATTATCCTCCAAAAAATAGTTTCCCATCGTGCAGCAAAATTCCGCTCTTGGCTTATCATATAACAAAGTCAGGCATATAGATTCGATCTGCTTATCCTTGTTACCTAGCTTTACATAACAATCCCCCATCTTCAAACACGCCTGGATATTGTCTTCAATCCAACCTTGCTTGCCGTCCAGGAATTGTTCGTAATACAGGATAGCTTTTCTATAGTGAGCATGATCGCGCAGTTCATTAGCAAAATAGTATAAATCCCTTGGTGTAAACGGTTTTCCCTCCTGCTCCCGTTTAAGATAAATTTGCAAGTTACGGTCGGTATACACTTTGTCTTTACTGTGCGTAATGCCGATCTCGCTACTCTGAATATTCCCGTAGACAGCCAAGAATTCATGAACTACACCAATCCATTGGAAGTTGCGATCTCTTCGAACCAGGCGGTTCCGCTTCAAGCGGGAAGTCACATTGCCCGCCTCGTCAACAGCAAGATTATAATGCATGCTCACGCTATCCACATCGAGGGATAGCTTTTTCTTTAATTGAATAAATAGCAGCCGGTCTTTCTCTTTAATAAAATCGTCCGCATCCAGCCATAATATATACTTTTTTGTTGCTTTGCTAAAAGCATAGTTGCGCGCGGCAGCGAAATCATCAATCCATTCGAAATCGAAAACTCGATCCGTAAATTGCGCTGCAATCTCCTTCGTTCGATCAGAGGAGCCTGTATCCACAATGTTAATCTCGTCAGCGATTCCTTTAACGGATGACAAACATTTTGCGAGTGATTTCTCTTCATTCTTAACAATCATGCATAAACTAATCGTGATCAATGTATCCGCTCCCCCTTGTGGCGTGTTGGCATTTTAAATCCAGCCGCTCTTCTAAGTAAGAAGGTATCATCGATGATGTCAACTTTATCCTGATCATCTTCCAGCGTGAATTTCAAGCTGCACAGCTTTTTAATGAACTTACTAGTAAACACTTGACCTTGCTCTTGCCAAATGACATACGGCTCTGTTGCTTGCGCAAACGCATAACGGTATGGAGCTTCTTCATCTTTCTGATCAGGAAAGATAAATACATGTGGAGTATAGTTCTTGGCGATCTCGACCGTATTGTCGGTTGATCCCAAATCAACAATAATGATTTCATCTACCTCGTCAAGAATCGATTCCAATGAGCGACAAAGCATCATCTCGGCATCCTTCGTAATCATACACAGGCTTACCTTCATCAGTGGCTTATAAATAAGCTGATGAATGTCCTTCCCCCACTTCTCCGATGCCCGATGGCGATTTTGCTGCAATAATATGCCCAGATTGGTGCCCTGTAAATGATTCATTGTCGCATGACCAATATGGTGAATATAGGAATCATAGACCACTCTTAGCAGATATCCGCTGCGCAAAGCTCGCAAACAAAGATCATCGTCTTCGAAATTGCCCAGACCGAACACTTCATCAAAACACCCAATTTCATCTAGAACGGATCGCTTGACTAATAAACAAAAACCGACCAAACGTCTTACATCCGTATAACAGCCTGCGTTCTCTTCGCAGTGTCGCCTTGCGAACGAGTCTAGTCCGCTCAAATCAGAGTAAGTTACTGGGATCTGCTGATGGCCACTCGTATAGTTCGTAACAGGTCCGACCATTCCTACTCTCTCATTTTCATACAGAACGGTCAGCATATTTTCCAGCCAATGCTCCGTTACGATCGTATCGTTATTTAGAAAAAGAATCGTCTCCCCCTTTGCTAGTTCGATTCCCTGATTGCAACCTTTGGCAAAACCAAGATTTTCATGATTTACATGAACGATGACATCGGGTTGTGCGTTCAAATAATCAACCGTACCGTCCGTCGATCCATTATCGATAACAATAAGTTCATAATCCTGGGTATGCTCGCGAATGCTTTGCAAACATTTGTAAGTTAAAGGAAGCTGATTATGGGTCAATATTATGATGCTGGTTGTCACTATATCACCTCATTTTTAGTTAGGCTCCAAGCTGCGAACAGACGCTTGCGCCCAAAACTCACTTCATCACAAAGGCCTATTTTCAGCACCGAACCTCTCATTCCACCCCGTCTTTTGTTGGCGCAAGTGGTTGTATAATCATGGCGGCGTGTAATTGTTCCTCTGAGAGGAATGGGAACATATCTTCAATCGGCCTGCCCACAACGAGCTTGGGATTCACTGTTGTCTGAACTTGCAAATTGACTTCCACAAAATAACATCCTTTCGCTTGCAAAGCGATATCGATCTTGGCTGCTGCCTCTTCATTCGTTTCAATTTTTGTGGCTGGAATCCCATAGGCCGCCGCTATGTTTACCAAATCCGGACAACCGTAACCTTGAACCGTGGACTGCTGCCGACCATCAAAATATAAATCCTGAAATTGTCGCACCATGCCCAAATTATGATTATTCATTACGAAAATTTTGATTGGAAGCCCGTGCTGAACAATCGTATGAAACTCTTGTATATTCACCTGGATGCCACCATCACCTGCGACGACAATAACCTGCCGTTCCGGAGCTGACATCGCTGCACCTATTGCTGCTGGGAGTGCGAATCCCATCGCTCCCATGCCACCAGCATTCAAGAGACGCTGACCTTCCCGAAGCCGAAACGATTGGCTAGCCCACATCTGATGTTGACCTACATCCAGTACAATAATGTCGCCTTCGCTGCTGTACGACGATAATAGCTCCATAAAGCCATTCGGATCGATATGCTCTGGATTCGAAGTCGTTCCCCCGCTTGGATAGCTGTCCTTATAACGCTGAATGACTTCGTACCATGGAGAATAATCAGCAGCGGCCAATAGGGTGAGCGCCTTATTCATATCGCGGAGAAATTGCTTTACATCGGCATGAATCGTTAAGTCCGCATGTACCTTGCCGTATCGCCCTACCTCCTCGACATCCACATGAATCTTCTTTGCCGCTCTTGCGAACGTTTCCGGCCGTGTCCCCGTCTGACGCGTATCGAGCCGCGAGCCCAGAATAAGCAGGAAATCACAGTTGGCCAAAGCAAGATTACTGAACCTATTTCCGTAGGAGCCAATTAGTCCCGTGCTCATCGGGTGCGCCCAAGGCAGCGTATCGAGCCCCATTAATGAGCTTACAACCGGTATGCGTGTATGCGCGACCAACTCGTGCAGCTCCTTTACCGCATCCGCGGCTCGGACACCGCCTCCGACGAGAATAATCGGTCTCTCCGAGTTTTCGAGCAGTCGAATCACTTCCGCGATGTCTCTAGCCGCACAAGGCTTAGCAAAATCTGTATAGCCGTGAAATTCCTCGCTGTCGAAGAAGCTGTCCAGCGTATCCGGCTCGATCTGAGCACGTTGAATATTCATAGGGATATCCAATAATACTGGACCGGGACGCCCGTGCTGCGCAATAAATACAGATTTCTCCAAGCTATAGCGGATTTGCTCTGCATCCGTAATCATTTCCGCAAATTTCACAATCGGCTTTACGATGCTTACGATGTCGGTTTCCTGAAAACCAATTTGCCGAACGGGCCTATCAAATTTGTATTCATACGTATTCACCTGCCCTGTAATGAACAGGCATGGAACCGAATCGAAATAGCAGCTGCCGACACCCGTCAGCATATTAAGCGCCCCGGGTCCGCTCGTACCCATTGCAACGCCAAGCCTGCCATTGATCCGACTGTATCCTTCCGCAGCGAATGCCGCCGCCTGCTCGTGATGAACAGATACAGAGTCGATATCCTTTCTGTCATAGGTGGAGTCAAGCAAATGAACGATAGCTCCTCCTGTCAGCTCGAATATATGAGCCACTCCCTGCTTTCTAATGAAATCGATCACATAGTCAGATAGTTTCACATTTATCCCCCTCTACGGCTAGTAATCCCGAGATGCCTGTGCAATGGTATATGCCTTCAATTGCTGCAAGCATACAGATTTCATATCCTCTTCCTTCTGGTAGGCCTTAAACCACTCCACTGTTTTTTCGAGCGCCTGCTCCACGTTCCATACCGGCTGCCAGCCTAGAGCATGCCTTGCTTTCGAGCTGTCCAGCCCGAGATTGTCCGTTTCGTGGGGATGCTCTCCTGTTGCCAGCTCATAGAAGTCATCATTTCCATACATCTTCCCGATCTTTTTCACCAGCCATTCAACACTCTTCGCGCCGTCGTCCATGGGCCCGAAATTCCATGCTTCCGCAACTTCCGCTCCACGCTCCACCATCCTTTGCACGAGCAGCAAATAGCCTTGCAACGGTTCAAGCACATGCTGCCATGGCCGTGTTGCTGCTGGGTTGCGTATAAGCAACTTTCTTCCCGCAAGTATGGCCCGTACACAATCCGGAACAATTCGATCCTTCGCCCCATCTCCTCCGCCGATCACATTGCCGGCTCTTGCCGTGGCGATACTGACACCGTGAGAATCATAGTCCTTCCTGTTAAAATAGCTGTTCCGATACGATGCTGTTACGAACTCAGCACATGCTTTACTGCTGGAGTAAGGGTCATACCCACCCAGTTTGTCAATTTCGCGATATCCCCATAACCATTCTTGATTCTCGTAGCATTTATCCGACGTAACATTAAGCACCGCTTTAATCGGTGTTCCGACAGCTGCAGCGGTTCTGACCGCTTCGAGCAGAAGAACGGTCCCGAGGACATTCACCTCATAAGTTTGGACAGGATTCAGGTAAGAATATCGAACTAGCGGTTGAGCGGCCATATGGATGATAACTTCAGGCTGCACCTCTAGAACGGTATGAAGCAGAGCTTCGCGCTCCCTGATATCCGCTATGACGGAGCGAATCGAATGCTTAAGTCCGCTCAAAGCAAATAAATTCGGCTCGCCGGAAGGAAGCAGCGCATAACCCGTCACATCAGCTCCCAACGTTTGAAGCCATAAAGCAAGCCAGGTTCCTTTGAATCCGGTATGCCCTGTAATCAAGACTTTTCTATTCGACCAGAATGAAGTGTTTCCCATCGCCTCTCATCCGTTCCTTTTCCAAGGGGCTTCGCCCGTTTTCCAAAGCTCCTCCAAATAGTTTTTGTCCCGAAGTGTATCCATAGGATGCCAAAAGCCTCTGTGCCTGTAAGCCATCAACTGACCCGATTTGGCCAATGATTCCAGCGGCTCTTTCTCCCAAGCCGTTGAATCCCCTTCAACAAAGGCAAACACCTCCGGCTGCAAAACAAAAAAACCGCTGTTGACCCAACCGCCATCACCTGGGGGTTTTTCTTTGAAGCCAAGCACCTGATGATCGTCTATAATCTGCAAAGCCCCAAACCTCCCAATCGGCTGTGTTGCCGTTATCGTCGCCCATTTCCCGTGGGAAATATGAAATTCGAGCAGCTTACCGATATCCAAATCAGCAAGCCCATCGCCATAAGTGAGCATGAATGGTTCCTCATCCAAGTATTTCTGAATTCTCTTCAATCTCCCGCCTGTCATCGTATCTTGACCTGTATCCACTAAAGTCACTTTCCAGGGGTCTAGATACCGATTATGGATGATGACCTCATTCGATTTACTGCCGAAATCGAATGTCACATCCGAACCGAACATATAATAATGAGCAAAATACTCCTTAATCACATTTCCCTTATATCCCAAGCAAATGATAAATTCGTGAAATCCGTAGTTCGAAAAAATATTCATAATATGCCACAAGATCGGTTTGTCACCAATCTCTATCATCGGTTTCGGCTTCAAATGCGTTTCCTCGCTAATCCTCGTTCCGTAACCCCCTGCCAAGATGACCACTTTCATGATAGACAACTCCCCTTTAAAAGCTTATGAAGCACATTAGAGACATGTTGCAGCATTTCTTCGGTAAGTCCTGGATACACACCAATCCAAAAGGTTTGGTTCATAATCCGATCCGTATTATGCAGCTCGCCAACGATCCGGCAGTTCATGTTAAGGTAAGCCGGTTGACGCAACAAGTTCCCTGCGAATAACAACCGGGTACCGATACGATTTTGCTCCAACGCCTGAACTAGCTCGCTACGGGATAAAGGCGCCTCTTCACGTAAAGTAATCGGAAAACCGAACCAGCTCGGATCGCTTCCTTCGGTAGCCTCGGGTAATATGAGCATATCCTCCAAAGGTTCCAACACCTTTTTCAGAAAAGCGAAGTTTTGCTTTCGTTTGGCAATGAACCCTGGCAGCTTTTTCAATTGTGCGACTCCAATCGCCGCTTGCATGTCCGTAACCTTTAAGTTGTAGCCAATATGGCTGTACGTATATTTATGATCGTAGCCCTCCGGGAGATCCCCAAGCTTCCAATCGAATCGTTTGCCGCAAGTGTTATCTTTTCCGGGCTCACACCAGCAATCTCTTCCCCAATCGCGGAATGATTCAACAATTTTCTTCAGTCTCGGAGAAGAGGTCAACACAGCTCCCCCCTCGCCCATCGTAATATGATGCGCCGGATAGAAGCTGACGGTCGCCAAATCCCCGAATGATCCAACCGGTTTCCCGTTATACATGGTACCAACGGCATCGCATGTATCTTCTATCAACCACAAGCCAAGCGTATCTGCGATCCGTTTAACTTCATCGAGACGAAATGAATTGCCAAGCGTATGCGCGATGACAATGGCCTTGGTTTTACTGCTAATCGCTGCTTCTAGAAGCGTCGTATCCAAATTGTACGTAGGAATGTGCACATCCAAAAAAACCGGTATCAAACCATATTGAAGAATCGGATTCACCGTTGTAGGAAATCCGGCAGCTACCGTAATGACCTCATCTCCAGGCCTGAGCCGACGTTCGCCAAGCTGGGGAGAAGTAAGCGAAGCCAAGGCCAGCAGATTGCTACTAGAGCCCGAATTCGTCAGCAGCGCATACCTCGAACCCATAAGCTTGGCGAACTCGCGCTCGAACTGCCGCGCATAATGGTCGGCAGTTAAGCAGAAGTCAAGGGAAGCATCAACTAAATGCGTGACCTCTTCATGATCGAATACCTTTCCACTGACGGGAACGTAATCTACACCAGGCTGAAATGATTTCTTTCCCCATTTTTCCGCATGAAAAGCTGCCGATAACTGCAAAATTTGTTCTCTAAGCATATGCTCAGATAGTGTCATCGTTGCAGAACCTCCTACCTTGCTGCTTTGAACTGATCAGCCCACGTCATCACAGGCAATTTCATAATTAAAGATATATGCTAATATTTGATAATCTTTAACCTTTTTTTTGAGAACAAGGATACATATTTGGGATTACGCCTGATATGATGGATATAAGGGTTACAAAAACGTTCAAAGCTTTTCATGATATGAAGAAAGGAGCGCTGAACGATGTTCATCACACCTGAACTGGCCGCTCGATTTCAGCAGTTCGGGAGCCATACGTATGTTCAAAGCGGCGGCATCATCGATTCCCCTGAACGAATGGCTGTGGGACACCATGTTTTTATTCGCCGTCCCTACAAGCTCTATGTTACAGCCAATGCTAACAAATCCCCTGCCATCGTGATCGGGGACGGCTGCCAGATTAACCCCGGGTTGACGATCACCGCCAAGAACAGTGTTACACTGGACCGCAACGTACTTATTGGTCCCTACGTTTATATCAGTGACCAGATCAATTTGGACGTACATCCTGTAGCAGGGGTTCCTATTCCTAATCAGTATGTCTCGGCCCATGAAGGCCGGGCTCATATTTGTGAAGGTGCTTGGATTGGTGCGAATGCCATAGTGCTGGGCGATGTACGCATTGGCTTCGGCAGTGTGGTAAGACCGAATAGCGTTGTCTTGGACGATGTGCCGGACTATTGCGTCGTAGCGGGGAATCCGGCTGTTATCGTGGAAACATATGAAGTGTCTTTAGGCAGTTGGGTCCCTGTCTCGGGGGAGACGCAAGCGCAGGAAATCCTCGCCGCTCGCCGCCGTCATCCGCTGTTATCCATATGTATTCCGACGTATAATCGCGCACCGCATCTCGATAACTGCTTGCAATCGATCTACTCGCAAATCGGGAATAATGAATTAATTGAAGTTATCGTGTCGGATAATGCCTCTACCGATGAGACAGCCGAAGTTGCCTACCGCTATGCTTCGTGCTATTCCAATATGAAGGTTGTACGCAACGACGAGAACATCGGCGCTGATCCCAATATATTTCAGGTTATGAATCTCGCCCAAGGCAAATTTATTAAATTGCAGGGTGATGATGATTTCTATGTAGACGGCACCTTGCTGCCACTGCTTCATGTTCTGCACAGCCATGGAGATTGCGGAATCATTCAAATCTTCGTCAGAAATGGCGACGGAAGGATATGGACGGATGCCGGTATGAGCGCATACCTGGATGCAACATCCATCTATGCCACCTTCATCACCTCCATCATTATGCGTCGTATGGATCTTAACCAGATTGAAGAGCCGGCATTGTTTCTCCACTCCTCGTTCAATCAGCTTTACCTTCAATATGCGATTCTGGAGCAGAATCCGCTATTCTGTATCATGAACTGCAGCATGTTCACATATGCAGGTATTTCTTCGGATGATTATAATTTTGGCGAGGTAGTTTTTCGCAGCTACCAATCTATTCTTCGACATTTCCTAGGTAGGGGATTGACGCTTGATGACATCCGCAAAGAGAAAAGACGAACTCTCTATGAGTATGCGATCCCGTGGTTCAGGCGAATTATCGGGACGAAGATGATCGCGAATACGGATCATTTCGAGGATATTTATACGGAGCATTATCAAGATGAGCCTTATTATGAAGAAGCATTGGCCATCATCTCTTCCATTCGACAACTGCAGCCTTAATTCTCAGAGAGGGGAAATAACATGTCGGTATCCATAGATGCGCAAACCGCTTCTACCTTCTATAGTTATGGGAAGAATTCAAGTCTTGAAGTTGGCGGACAGTTCTACCACCCCGAAGAAATATCGATTGGCAGCGATGTATCGATACGCCGGAATTATTGGTTAAATATTATCTCTCCAGGAGTGGAACGGAAACCGAAAATAATTATTGGCGACGGCTGCAGGTGCGATGAAGGCCTAATTATATCTGCTCTAAACCAGATTGTACTTGAACAGGGCGTAATCATCGGGCCTCGTGTGTTTATATCGGACACCGACCATGAATATCGGCAAGTAGGAAAACCGGTCACAGCACAAGGACTGATCGAAGCAAGAGGCGAGGTTTTTATCGGGGAACGCGTTCGTATTGGCACAGGGTCCGTCATTTCAGGTAATATTCGGATAGGCCGAGACAGTATCGTACAGCCAGGCAGCGTGGTTGAGCATGATGTCCCGGAGCAGTGTGTGGTCGGCGGCGCGCCCGCTCGTATCATGCAGATTTATGAGCCGGCACTGGACAAATGGGTCGATGTAGGCAGCAAGCCCCCTCACAACGAAATGTTAATGATACCGAGGCAACAGCGTCCTCCCCTACTCTCTATTTGCATCCCAACCTATAACCGCGCGTCCGATTTAGACTGCTGTCTGAACTCAATATTGTCCCAATTAACAAAAGATTTACCCGTGGAGGTTATTGTCTCAGATAATGCTTCTACTGACGAGTCACCGCAGGTTATTAGCCGTTATGCCGCTCTCTACCCTTGCTTGAAGTATTCTCGTAATAGCGAGAATATAGGCGCTGACCGGAACATTTACCACGTAATGCGCCAAGCTCAAGGAACGTTCATCAAGCTGCAGGGTGATGACGACTATTGCCTGGAGGGTACGCTGATTCCGCTTATCGAGGTCGTAAACAACCATCGTGATTGTGGAATTATTCATATTCATGTTCATAACAATGATCGCCAAGTGTATACAGGTGAAGGTGCGTCAGCGTTTCTGAATGCATCGTCCATCATGTCAACCTTTATTTCAGGCATGATTGTGCGCAAGGAGGATTTGGACCAGGTTGAGGAGCCGACTAAATTTATCGACTCCTGCTTTAACCAAGCATATTTGCAATATGCGATATTAATGAACAACCCCAAGTTTTGTGTCGTGAATTGGAGCATGTTCAGGTTTGGAAATAACCAGCCGAGCGGTTACAATTTCGGTGAAGTCGTATTTCGCAGCTACCAGTCGATTCTAACGTTTTTTATCGGAAAGGGACTAACAGAGGACGATGTTCGCGCGGAGAGAAGACGGTCGCTCTTCCATTATATTCTCCCTTGGTACAGAGGAATTATGACCTATCGTTACCAGACCGATACAGAACGGTTCGAAGAGATTTTCAGCGAGCACTATCAGGATGAGCCCTATCATGAAGCAGTCTTGAGTGAAATTCGAGCCCTAAAAGCCACTAGAGCAAATTCGTAACGGCCTTTACTAAATAAACAGAGCCGTTGTTAATCTCTTTGAGACGTTCATTGTACCCGCCGATATTGTAAACCTCATCGCTTCGCAGATAATAATGGCTGATTTATCGCCAATTGAATACCAAGCGCGGGAGGGAACGTGCCGATAGCGACCTGCATTTTCTCGGCTTCCGCGTTAATAATATGACTGAGTCCCAGCTCCTCTAGCGCAATGGAAGCACTGCGCTATTTTGACAAATGAAAGTGAAGCAGATCACCTATAGTCAGAGAAAGAATAGCGGTCTGCGAAAGCTGCTCTGTTGAATCAGAATCTCCATCCCAAAATGCTCCTTTCCCTCCCGAACTATTTGAATTGCAAAAAGCCCCAAATTCCCGAGTGCCGTACTAACACTCCCCGTTGTAACCATCATCCGTCCCTTTTTCTAAGAGTTACAGTATATCCTATTCGGAGACAGATATTTTGCTATCATCTGGCTAAAAGAAGGGACAGGGAGAGAGGAGATGGACAGCTTAGACAAGAACATTCCAGAAGTGTCTGTCATCATCCCTGCTGGCGACGAATCCTCATCGATTATACAGACGATCCATTGCTGTAAATATTGATATTATGCAAATTGGGTTGATATTTGCCAATTGCTTATGAAAATCATGTACAACACGAACGATGGTTGAAAGCCCACACCATTAATGAAAAAAAGCATACCCTGCATTATACGACCAAAAAGGATCCATTCCTTCGCAATGGGAAATACTCTGAACCTAAACTGCGATCAGCGTTTATGCGAATATTCGGATTCTGGTGGATCTTCGAATGGTGAACTTCGGCCAAGTCGTTGAAAATCTAAGAATGCGTGAGAAAAAGCGAGAAAACAATAATTCATAGTGGGAGGAAGACAATGTCACAAGCGAATATTCCTAATATAACTCCTAGCATCACTATTACTAGAGATGACGCCTTGAACCTCTTGTTATCTTCTATAGCGATTGAAGAGTTAGGGCTGGGACACATTATTAATGCTGAAGCTGAGAAACTCCAATTCGCTATTGGTACGCTGCCAGGACTATCGGTTCCGGCGACCATCAGTGAGCTGCTGCAGATAAATTCAAGTGTTCAAACTACGATGCAAGGATTAATTAAGAAAGAGCTGCTCCTTCAATCAAAACTGGAAAACATCTTGGCTGCTCCTTCTTTAGTAGGTCCAACCGGCCCGACTGGGGCTACAGGGCCATCTGGCGGACCTCCAGGAGCTACTGGCGCTACTGGCGCTACCGGAGCTACTGGCGCGACCGGAGCTATCGGCCCTACTGGAGCAACCGGGGCAACCGGCCCTACTGGCGCTACCGGCGCTAGAGGAGCAACCGGCGCTACTGGTCCATCAATTAGTTCACTTTCTGGTTTTGGATCTTTTTCCCTTAACACAGCAAATGGTACAGTAACTATACCAGTTGGCGGGGGCATACCGTTTAATCAAAGCCCTGTGCCGCCTGTTGGTATTAGTCATCCAACAGGATCTGACACATTTACTATCACTACCGCCGGCACCTATTTAATCATTTATGGGATACACTATACCGTTGCATCAGCTGCGCAGTTGCCGGTTAATACCATTATATTTTCAGGTGGATTCGGTCGTAGTGATACGACCCTTAAAAGTGGAACTGCTTCCAGTCTTGATGCTTGGATGACTAATAGTTCTATGCTGCCTTTAGCAGTAGGGGATACAGTGAGAATTGTTAACGATGGTCTCAACAGCTTTAATTTAACGCAGGTTGCAGGTGCTGCAGCATATATTACTTTTACCAGAGTGGGGCCATAAGATTTAAAGTGCTGATAATCTAGGATTTAAAATGGGGCTGTCCAATAAGTCCCCAAAATAAAAAGTTGGGCGGAGAAACGTAATCTTTTCCGTCCAACTTTTTTTATTACCTCAATCGGAAAAGTCAAGCGGCTCGTCGAGCGCTTTCTCCGGAGCGGCAAGCATGTACAAGTGGTATCCATTGAAATACTTCTCGCGCGCTATCCCATCCGGGGTCGCAGTCCGGCTGGGAGTATTCTTGGCGAGGAGGCGAAATGGTCTCGTCAGCCCTTTACAGGCAATAGTTGCCCCTACGGCTCCCTCACTCATACTGTCGTTAACGGATGATTCATCATTTTCGACTGATAGTTAACCAATCTGCATAATCGTCAACGAGGCGCCAATCGTACCGTCACTGGCTGTCGTAGTATTTGTATGATCATCATTGAACATCTGAAGGACGTTAGCGCCAGGTCCGGTGTTTAGAATGAATGCACCGGACAACGTCGTTTCAACACCGGCCGCTCCGCCATTGCCGACATGACTTCCAAAGAGAGGAGCACCGTTTAGCCGAAGGGCATAACTGATTCCTGAAGATGGCTCCTCAAACCCTTCCAGGTAACTGGAAATCCAATATATACTGTTAGGACTTAGATTGATATCTGCCGTACCTGGTATGAACGATATTCCGCTCCCATTTTGATTTAATAATGTGTCGAACACGTAAGCGGCTCCTGGCACTACGGTTTCCTGAACAAAGCTTCCCACCTTAATGTTGTTGGCTGTAAACGCACCGCCTGTGGCTCCGGTTGCTCCGGTTGCTCCAGCCGTGCCTGTGGCTCCGGTTGCTCCAGTCATGCCTGTGGCTCCGGTTGCTCCGGTTGCTCCAGCCATGCCTGTGGCTCCGGTTACCCCGGTTGCTCCTGTCGTACCTGTGGCTCCGGTTGCTCCAGTCGTGCCAGTACCTCCAGAAGTAAACGAAAGGATCGTCTCCAACTTTTGTTCAAGCAGCAACTCCTTCTTTATCGTTTCTTGTAGAGTTGAGCGAACACTTGCGTTAATACTTAGCAGATCACTGATTGTGGCCGGAGTACTTAGCCCAGGCAACGTGCCGATAGCGACCTGGATTTTCTCGGCTTCCGCGTTAATAATATGACTGAGTCCCAGCTCCTCTAGCGCAATGGAAGCAAGCAACAAGTTCAATGCATCATCCCGTGTTATGGTAATACTCGGTGTAATGTTCGGAATATTCGCTTGTGACAATGTACATCTACACTCCTTTATTTGGATTTCCTGCTTACCTACGCTATTTTTACAAATGAAAGTGAAGCAGATCTCCTATAGCCAGAGAAAGAATAGCGGTCCGCGAAAGCTGTTCTGTTGAATCAGAATCTCCATCCCAAAATGCTCCGTTTCCCTCCTGAACTATTTGAGTTGTAAAAGCCCCAAATTTCCGAGTGCCGTATTAACACTACTTCCAGAAGCTTGTGATGTTTTCAGTTTAGATTGCAAGAGCAGCTCTTTCTCAATAAAACCTTGCATGGTGGCTTGAACTTGGAATTTGTAATAGAGTGGGAGTGATATTGGGAAGATTCACTTGTAACCATCATCCGTCCCTTTTCTAATAGTTACAGTATATCCTATGCGGGGACAGATATTTTGCTTCTTTCTGATGAAAAGTTGATTGGAATACCTATTCAACCGGCTCGACTGACTTTGATCTCCTGGTATATTATCAATAATATGGATAATATCGTTTTAGTTTGAATTTTGTATTGGAGGTCGTGAACTGCCACGACCTTTGTGTTTGATTTCGGACGCACTCCCATGCCGACAATTCACGAGCCAATTCGGAGTTGGAAAGGATACGTCGTCCCAAACATTGGGTGGTCATTATGCTAAGTTCAACCTCGCAATAAGGGCATATCCTATCCTTCCAATCTTATTATTAGAGTTGCCCCAGATCTATCATATCAAGTGACAGCTCTCTTTTTCATTTGATCATAATGGAATCATTTTCAGAATACATAATGAAATAAACAGCTTTTTTCCCAATAACACATAGAAGGAGATGTTTGGATTGCCTAAGATTTCCCTATGTATGATTGTTAAAAATGAGGAAGAGAACATTGAACGCTGTCTGGCCAGCGTGAAGCCATTCGTAGATGAAATGATTGTCGTTGACACAGGCTCAACAGACCAAACAATTAGCTTGTGTCAAGCGGCAGGGGCCCAAGTGCAAATATTTGAATGGAACAACAATTTTGCCGACGCGCGTAATTATAGTCTCGATCAAGCGACGGGGGATTGGATTCTGTGGATGGATGCAGATGAAGTGCTGGAGGTATCTGCGGAAGCCGACTGGAAAGAACGGTTGGCCGAAGAAACCGATCATGTATTGAACGTTCATCTGGTTAACTATATCGGTGAATTACCCGATCGGAACGAGACATACCATATTGCCCATACTCGGTTATTCCGCAAGGGGCTAGGCCTCAGGTTTCTGTATCATATTCATGAAACGTTGAATGTTGAAGAGATTTTCGCTGGTGAACATGCACTCAACAAAATCAAACAGCATGATGGTCTGACCATCCACCACTACGGCTATCTCCAAGCTCGCACAATCGCCAAGCAAAAGAGTGAACGCAATCTACATATGCTGCTGCACGAGTTAACTCTGGATAACAACAACCCTTGGACGGAATACCATCTGGCTAGCGAATATTACAGACTTGAAAAATATGAACAAGCCTATGAGTTTGTAAATTTATCCATAGCTCGCTTTTTGAAGAAAGACAAACTGCCTCCTTCCTTGTTATACAAGTTGAAGTACTCGTGCCTCATTTCTATGGGGTGTATAGCCGGAATTCCTGCAGCCATCGACAAGGCAATCATGTTGTATCCCGATTATGTCGATCTGTATTTCTATAAAGGGGTAGCGTTATATTTAAGCAATCTGCTTTCATTAGCCCTGGAGGTATTCGAACAATGTCTCCTCATAGGAGAAGACAACATCCAGCACTTGACTTTGAAAGGTGCTGGCAGCTTTCATGTCTGGTATTATAAAGGACTCTGTCTGGATAAGCTCGGCAAAGTTGATGCAGCTGCAGATGCGTACAAGGAAGCATTGCGACTGTATCCGAGTTATTCCCATGCGGGCGAAGCCCTGATGAGGTTAAAAGAATCCAGACAGCACTCGGGTCTGAAGGAGTGAGTAAATCTATGGTTACCATAAGTCTGTGCATGATTGTCAAGGATGAGAAAGATATATTGGACCACTGCTTATCTTCTGTTCAGGGCATCGTAGACGAGATCATTATCGTCGATACAGGATCTACCGACAACACGAAGCAAATTGCGAGCAAGCATACCCAGCATATTTATGATTTCCATTGGATCGACGATTTCGCTGCAGCGCGCAATTTCTCCTTCGATCAAGCGACTCAAGATTACATTCTGTGGATGGACGCCGATGATGTATTGGAAGAGGAAGACCGCCTGAAATTCATTGCTTTTAAACAGCAACTGGATATTGACGTAGACAGCGTAATGATGCCGTATCATCTCGCCCATGACGCAGATGGGAAACCTACTTACACATTCCGCCGCAACAGACTTGTCAGGCGTGATCGCGGGTTCCGTTGGGAAGGAGCTGTTCACGAATTGCTCATCGTCAGCGGAACAATCATCCAGAGCGATATCGCCATCACCCACCGCAAAGAAAAAAAGCTGACCGATCGCAATTTACTCATTTTCCGCAAAAGAAAGCAAGCGAATGCAACATTCAGCCCGCGGGATTTGTTCTATTTTGCCAACGAGCTTAGAGATCACGGCTTCCACGAGGAAGCGGTTACTGTTTATAAGCAATTTCTTGCGACGAAGCAAGGATGGGTCGAGGATTGCTTCCATGCATGCATGAACATGGCGGATTGCTACGGTAGTCAAGGAAAAGAGACGGAGTCTGTAAAGGCTCTGCTCCTCTCCCTCGCGTACGGTCCCCCCAGAGCGGAGATGTGCTGCCGTCTTGGTTCGGTATTCCTGGAATCGAATCGTCTGGAACAAGCATTGTACTGGTACCATACAGCTACTCGGCTTGGCCAGCCGGATCACTATCTAGGTCCCGTTGCTCGTGAATACTGGACATGGCTCCCCCACGTTCAACTAAGCATCTGCTATGATAAGATGGGGCAATGGACGAAAGCCCAACTGCACAATGAAATTGCTTCCTTCCATAACCCCCGTCATCCTTCAATCATTAATAACCGAAAGTATTTTGCACAGAAGATAATCCAATCCGCTCTATCTTCGAGCGACTCCCTTTAAGTGCGTGTTCAATTTGCTCCCGACCCATTTCGCGACCAAAAGCGGACTTTTTTGAACAACCTCTTTAATAGTTTGGTTGCGTTCATCCCCACAATAATTAGTCATAATTGACCTCAATTCCCATATGATTAGATGTGCGCCATGAGTAAAATCGCTGGTAACTGTAACATCCTGTCAAGGGGGGGGGACTACATGCCGTCAAGTTAAGTAGCCTGAATCTTTATTGGATGATTCAACGACTGTGATTAGTTTAAAAAACAGAAGAGGTGATCATCATGTCTCAAGCATCCATCCCTAATATCACACCAACGATTTCCATTACTGTTGGGCAAACCGTGGCCCTATTGCTTGCTTCCATCGCTTTAGAAGAACTCGCTCTATCTCATATCTTGAATTCCGAGGCAGAGAAAATTCAATTCGTTCTGGGAACGCTACCAGGAGTTACCCCTGCAACACCAGTGACCTTATCGAATGTTATTGCTATCAACAACAGTGTCAGAACAACAATGCAGGATGTGATCAAAACTCAAATTCTGCTTCAATTCAAATTAGATAATATTCTTAGTACTCCAGGCGTTACCTTGTAATTTGCTTCTCTCATTAGCGGCAAATTGGAAAGATTTGCCGCCCCCCCCCCCTTTCATCTTAATGCAAACATTGGATAGAGAACAAACTAAGATAGAGATAAACAAACTAATCTACATAATCGTGTCCATCTTAACATAGGATGGAAATAGGAGTAAGCTTACAACCGGGGTTATATTCAGCGAGGGATTTCGTTATTCCAATGAATCTAGTTCCTAAAGAAGAGGTGAACTTTGATGTCCATGCCTAACATTCCCGATATTACACCAGAGATTACTCTTAATCGAAAAGAAGCCATCAACTTGCTCCTTACCTCGATAGCCCTGGAAGAAATCGGATTGTCCCATATTATAAATGCAGAAGGCGAGAAAATTCAACGTTTTGTCAAAGACCACTGTATCGACTTAGATGATGTTTTGGTTATTAACCGCAGCGTTGAAGTCATGCTGCGTAATGTCATTAAGAATCAGATGCTCCTGCAATTTAAACTTGAGGATATTATCAGATTAGAAGAACGCGAGTTAAAAGAACATGAGCACGAAGAATGCTTCGAGGAATAAAGTCCTTTTTAATTAACAAATCTGATCCGTAGGAGGCAGAACGATGCCTTATGAGAAATACCCAAAGAATTCCGACTCCTTGGATGATACGTTGGCTCAATTAGTCAAATCTATTGCGATAGAGGAAGAAGCGCTAGCTACCCTTATGCAAGCAGAAGCAAATAAAACACTTGCTTTTGTAGGGAAAGATCGGAACCTTCCAACGCAACCTTCCAGTATGGAATTTATCCAATTTAATCAAACCGTAACAAAAATACTAGACTCTATACTGATGGCCGAATGGATGTTGGCGAAAAAAATAGACTCTGTCAAACAGTTTCAGTATCTCATCCAACCATCTCTAAATAAAAAAGAAAATACATGGAAAGATATCGCTTTTTCTGACGATGAGCATGATCCCAGTGAAGATATTGATTACTGACTGAGGTGACTATTGATTATGTCCTATGGAGAATTTACTAAAAATAGACAAGGCTTATTGCTGCTTACCGGCGCTGTTGTACAATTAATTCTAACCTCTACAGCATTCCATCAGGATCAACGATTTAAACGAGAAATGGACCTGCTGACGTACCATAGCACCCAACAACTAATATTGTTAGACCAGCTCTATGAAGTGGTTCAGCAACGAATATACGCTTCGCTCGCTTATGGTCAGCTTGCGCCTCCTGCTTCAGAAAAAAAAGAGATGGAAATGTTGGAAGCCTGGATAAGTAAACTACTTACAGAGTTTCTTAACTTGATTGATACGGAAAAATTGCCCAAGCCATCGTATGTCTTATCACTGGAGCGATTGCGGGATAAATTGATTCCTGATTCGGTGAATCCTTGCGAGAATACGTCTACCGTTCCCACCGCAAAATCAGCTTCTGATGTATATGTTAAAACAGGCAGAATGACGAAGAGCGTCGTCAACCCCATTCTGCATTGGACGAAGAACAAATCAAAAACAACTCAAGTCACACCTGAAAAAAAGGCTAACAAAGCTGGTAATCCATTTAAAATCCAAATCGGTACCCAAGTATATAAAGGTTCATTCTGATCGAACAACGATTATGTAATGAAAATACGAAGGAGAAATTCATATGGCAAATGACAGACTTATACACGTTTCAGGCAGTAGTTATGCGTGGTCGGGAAAATATGCTGTAGGAGTTTATCTTCATGAGGAAACCAAACAAGCCTTTTTGTTCGATAGTGGCCCAAATGAAAAAATCGCGGAAATGATCAATCGTAAAATCAGCAATCAAGGATATACAATCGCCGCTATTATTCACTCCCATGGTCATATCTTAAATACGGGTGGCAGCTCTTATTTTAGGGAATATTATCCCGAAATAAAGTGTTATGCCTCCCGTTGGTCTGCACCATATATTAATCATCCGAGCTTTATTGCGCCTATCATCCCTATTTCCCCAACTCGAAAATTGGACATGTCGGAATTACTTGAGCCCTCCGATTCAGCTCCAATCATAACCGACACAATTCCATTTCGGGATGGTGTTTTTGAAATTAATGGCATCCCCTTTACAATTTATGCGCTGCCAGGTCACTTTCCAGGGATGATTGGTGTTCAAACACCAGATCAAGTGTTATACTGCGCCGATGCTTTATTTGGTACATCCACACTATCCCGACAAAAATTACTGTTTTTTACAGAACCTCAAAGAGCCAAAGAATCTTTAGAAAAATTAAAATCAATCCAAGCCAAGCAATATGTTCTTTATCATGGTGGTATTTATAAAAATATTAACGAAATAATTGAAGAAAATGTAACCCGTCTGGAGGATACATATAACGACGTGTTGACGTTGACCGAACAACAATCGCACACTCCAGAAAGCATTACGCAACACATAATGAGTAATTACGAATTGGAGAACAATGAGAAGCAATACTATTTAGCGTACACTGTCACACAGTCTTACATAAGGCTGTTATTGAACGAGGGCAAGATTTCCTCGAAAATTAAAAACGGCCTTCTTTATTATAAAAGTAATGACGTTAGAGATTAAAGGCTGCTACCCAAGCCCATAGGTATGCATCTGCAACATTAAGACGGTACAATTTTAAAGCTCATGAACGGTATTTTTCGGACTGAACAATTTCCCGCAATCTATTTAATTTATGTGGTGACGAGCTCAGCCGTGGATGCAAAGCCTTCTCGGGTTGCTGCCTACGTTCGGAATTTGGAACGATCGGAGCGAGCCCCCCTCCCCTCCGGTACATTCATCTCCTACCCACCGAGCAACAAAAAAAGACCCTCATAGGTCTGGCTTCTCCCCAATATGTTACCAAGTATAAGTCCCGTCGCCTCCGTATCAGTGAATGGCCTATCATTACATCACAAATGGATATTTCTTTTACCTTCAGGAGTCTCAATAGCTTCGTTATCCATCCCAACCAACGTTATGCATTAATCCGAGCGTACACTGCTCCCTGTCAAGTAGACTGTGTAAAGAATTGCCCAGGGACGATCTGCGAGATAGGATTCAAAATGATGCTAACGAAAAGATTGATGATTAGGTTGTTGTAACAGAATATATCCGAATACTTAAGTAAAAAACTAGGATAGCCATAGTTATTTGTGCGATCCTCGTTTTTTTGTTGTCTATTTACATAAACCCACACAATGTAAGAAAAAAAATAAGTTGTTGCCTCGGGAACATTTTCATTTCGAGGGGCATAATCTATATGGGATCTAACACAAGAAAGGAGGAAGGATTTTGTCACAAGCGAATATACCAAATATTACACCGAACATTACCATCAACAGAGATGAAGCTATAAATCTTATTTTGGCTTCTATTGCTATGGAAGAATTGGGATTGGCTCATATCATCAATGCAGAAGGCGAAAAAATCCAATTTGCGCTTGGAACACTTCCTGGATTAACAGGACCAGTTTCATTCAGTGATATACTTGCTGTCAATTCCGATGTACGTAATACTTTGAATACGATTATTAATAAAGAAATTTTATTAAATAATAAACTTGAAACAATTTTAACTGCACCTTCATTAACTGGTCCAACTGGAGCCACTGGAGCCACCGGGGCCACTGGAGCCACCGGAGCCACCGGAGCAACCGGAGTCACTGGAGCGGGAGCCACGGGAGCCACCGGAGCCACCGGAGCAACCGGAACCGGTGTAGGAGTAACAGGCCCGACTGGTCCTACCGGAGCTGCAGGATCCCCTGGTCCTCCTGGAATCCCTGGAGCCCGTGGAGCCACGGGAGCCACCGGTGCAGGAGTAACAGGCCCGACCGGTCCTACCGGAGCTCAAGGCTTCCCTGGAATTCCTGGAGAAAGGGGACTCCCGGGAGCCACGGGAGCCACCGGAGCCACCGGAGCCGGGGGAAGAGATGTTATTATCCCATTTGCATCAGGTACACCAGTTGCCTTAGTAGCAGCTTTGGTAGGGGAAGTTGGAACTCAAGGACTTATTGGATTTGGTACTAATGCTTTGCTTGTAGCCACCTTAGGAGGTATACTTGACCTCACAGGTGGAGTAACTGTACTTCTAAACGAGGCATTCTCCATGCCACGAGATGGTGATCTTACTTCAATATCAGCATATTTTAGTTTAGCAGATGCTGTAACGTTAGAAGGTGTTATTACTATTACTGCAAGGGTGTACACGTCCCCAGTACCAGATAATATCTTTGCCCAAGTCGCTTCTGTCGATTTAGCTCCAACCTTAGGACCTGGAGTAGTTGGTACAGGTACTATTTCTAGTATAACTACAACATTGCCAACTATCCCTGTCACAGCAGGAACCCGTATATTAATCGTATTTACTGCTGAAACAAATGGTTTGGATATTGGTATAGAAGTCAACGGTTATGCGAGTGCAGGGTTAGGTATTAGGTAACTAATGAATAGACTAATAGCTCTCAAGTAAATGGATTGGCTCAGATTATTGACAACCCCCAATTTTAAGAGGGGTTGTTTTTTTATATCAGCCAACGTACTAAAAAAATAAGAAGACCGCCTGTTTATTTACTCTTACTATTCCGCAAAACACGCTAGTTATAAATGATATAAGTGGTGAAAAATATGAACGCGTGGAGGAGCAAGAGTATCACCAAAAAAAGTCCAATGCATATACATAGATTAACTTAACTGAATTTACTTGTTGGGAGATGAATTTCTATGCAAGAACCTGCGCAGCTACTGAATCAACAACCGTTTATCGGTTACTATCCTTCGGTGGTCTCTCCAGAAGCTTGTCAAGCCCTGATTAATTTATCACGCGGCCAGTTAACACAAGCAGTCACGGTTGGTAAATACGGGGCGTCAGAAGTTTCTCATTTTCGGATTTCAGAATTGACTTGGTTCTCCCATAATCACAATGAAGTTGTACAAAGCATATGTAAGAAAATAGCAGAAATTATTGAGCAACCCGTTCATTACGCGCAAGAGTTACAAGTTGCTCAATATCGACCAGGCGGGAAATTTGACGCTCATTTGGATTGTTTTGATTCGCAAGAAGCATTCAAAGCATTTCTCGAGCATTCAGGTCAACGGTTATATACTGCGCTCCTTTATTTGAATGATGTTGTCTCAGGAGGAGAAACCTATTTTCCAAATTTAAATCTCGAAGTTTCTCCTACAACTGGAACGTTATTAGTTTTTGAAAACTGCCAACGAGGTACATCCATTCCTGACCAGCGATCGTTACATGGATCAAAAGTTTTAATGAGTGGAGAAAAGTGGATTGGTACACTTTGGTTTTGTGATCGACCACAATATCAAGATGAACCTCACCTACAATAAAGCTAAGAGGTGAGAGTCTTCTTGTGCTATTCATCGCGTTGTTCCGGCATTCAGCCGAGAGGGGGAAGCCATGAATTCAATGACGGGCTCCTTCCACTCGCGAACCAACTTGATGCGATGTCTTCTGCAGTAAGCTGAATGATCGGAAACATGTAACGAATCGCAGCCATAATATAATCGCGGTCTTCTTTTGTCATGACAGGTTGAATAGGGTCTGCTTTATAGAACGTATCCGTGGTGCCTACATACGTCTTGCCTTCGCGGGAAATTGCAAATACTATCTGTCCGTCCGGCGTGTCGAAGTAAACCACCTGCTCCGATGGAAATTTCGACTGGTCGATGACCAGATGAACCCCTTTGGACAGATGAAGATGCTTCCCGGTCTTGGATCCGTCTTTGCTGCGAAGCTAATCGCCCCAAGGCCCCGCGGCATTAACGATTTTTTTCGCCCGGAATTTAAATCTTTCTCCATCCAGTTGCTCAATCACCCGCACGCCGACGAGCTTTTTATTCATGTAGCGGAAGTTTCCTTGCTAGATAAGGATGTGAAGCCTCCGAAGTTTATGTTTTTCTTATCTCTTAAACAAAAAAACCGCAATAACACCTAAGTCATAGACTAAAGTGCAATTGCGGTTTCAAGATTCTCCAACCGAATTTTATTATTAACTTATTTAAAATGGCTCAAAACCATAATCAGTCCTTGACTTTGGGAGGCTTCCATGACAGATCGTTCTTGGCCCTGGCTAACTAAATGTAATTTCTGTAGTTCGTTCTTGCATGGGTTGGCTATAAAGCCAATCTAAATGGAAAAACTGCCGTTAGAATTGGGGAACGAGATGAAAGGGAACGATTTGGTCTGAATTAGCTGCATCATTTCCAGTTAGATTGCAAAAATCATCTAATCTGGCTTATTTACCTACATAAAATCCAGTTAGTTTGGTATAGAGGAAGTCAACCACTGATTTCAAGGTTGAGCCTTTAAAATTGTAGCATATTTCCTCTTTTATTTAAATACTTAAAAAAATATCAATAAAAAAAGAACTGCCCCTTGCCGGGACAGCTCTGCCACAAAGTCCGTATTCTATTTAATTCGCTGTCGGTGCGCTAGACTCTTGTTCCCGAATGAGCTGCCATTGCGCTCTGCTCGCTTGTATCATCGCAGTATCAACGATCTTTTTATCGTTCACTACACGCGAAAACCAGCGTACCGCTTCGCCGCGCTCGCCTAATCGGCGGTGCAGCTCTCCAATCAAGTACATCAATTTGGCATTGTTGATTGAGCTTCCTTCATTCTCATAGACATTTATGTAACGCTCTAATGCAAACCGTAGAAATTTTGCTTCCTGCTGCTGATCTCCCATCTCCCGGTACAACCAGGCTATATGATGAAGCAGCCCAGCTATCACGCGATCTTTCTCACTGACGATTTGCGCACAATTCAATGCCAGCTTGTAGCATTCCATTGCTTGCCCCACCGTACGCTCTCCGCCGTAATCACGCGAAATCCACTGGCTTCCCGCTTCTGCCACGTATTTGTCGCGCATCGCATCCGTTAATGCAGTCAATCCGTTCTCTGTCGACGCATACCCGCACGCTGGACATACCCGGACAACGTAATAATCCGGATTTATATGATGGTAATGTGCACAAAAATCGCTATCCCTGCCAGCCACACGTTTAAAGCTTGGTCGGATGCGGGAGGTTTGGAAAGCTTTTTCACAGCATACGCATGTCATTACAGTCTGATAGAGCGGCTCCATTCAAAAGTCACGTCTCCTCTTCACTAGGTGTATTGATGAAGTGATGAGCCGGTCCAGACAAACGCTCCAGTACATGGCGCTGTAAATCTTCAGGCAGATCGGTCTCCGCAAGTGATCTTCGCATACAATCAAGCCAAGCCTCCGCATGCTTTTCCGTAATCGGAAAACGCATATGGCGTCCCCTCATCATTGGATGCCCATATTCATCGGAAAATAAGGATGGACCGCCAAAAAACTGCGTTAAAAACTTGTACTGTTTGTCCATCACTGGCTCAATCTCTTCCGGAAACAGCGGCGCAAGGAGCGGATGCTCCTGTACCTTAGGATAAAATCCTTCTACAATTCGTCTGACCCCTTCGGCACTCCCAATCGCTTCATAAGTCGATTTATAAGCTCTCATTGATTTCCATCTCCATTTTATAGGACTTTTGGCGTAAGTCAAATGTTATTTGCTCTATACTTATATATTTATAGTAGACTATGTTCGCGATAAACACAAAAAAATGCCCAGCTTAGCAGGGCATTTTGCGACTATTGATGCACTTCTAGCTTTCATAATCCTCTTCCCCGGGAGCCACGATTGACTCGCGGATGACATACACGAAGGCACAAACGAGGATGCCGGTAACAATACTCACTAGTCATCACCCCGACGTCTGAATGTAGTTCTATTTTAGCATAAGCTTGTCGAAAAATCATTACATTTTGCAAGCGTTTACTATTATTAAATTTTACGCTATCCCTTATTTTTTTATGCATCCCTTATTGCTTGTACTGCTTTTGTTCCCCTGCATCATATAAATAAGTAGTCGGAATAGACTACTTCTAGAGGTTGTTCAAAAAAGTTCTCACTCGACTTTTTGAGCACGCACTTCTATATAGTCATGTCCATTACCAGGGAGGGGAAAACGTGCCACTCGTCCGCTTTTTATTGCGGCCTGCTATTATTCCAGCCTGGGTCGCTGCGCTGCTTGCACTGCTGCTCGTGTTTTTTCCGGCCTCGGCGCTGGAGGCGTCTATACGCGGCTTATCGATTTGGTGGGAAGTGCTCTTCCCCGCATTGTTTCCTTTTTTTGTAATATCCGAGCTGCTGCTGGGGTTTGGCATTGTTCATTTTTTCGGCACGCTGCTTGATCCCCTTATGCGTCCTTTATTCCGCTTTCCAGGCAGCGGCAGCTTTGTTTTTGCTATGGGATATGCCTCCGGCTATCCAGTAGGAGCAAGACTGACAGCCCAGCTTTGGGAACAGCGGCTAATTACCCGTGCGGAGGGCGAGCGTTTAGTTGCAATTACGACAACCTCTGATCCGATTTTTTTAATTGGCGCCGTTTCCGTCGGTTTTTTTCATAATGCCGCACTAGCGCCGCTGCTGGCCGCCGCGCATTACGGCGGCGCCTTCATTATCGGCCTTCTTATGCGTTTTCATGATCGAAAGGCCCCTGATTCTCCAAAAGCCGTTTCCGCATACGCAGGCGGCGCCAAGCGCTCAATTTTGCGCCAAGCCATTACCGCTATGCACCGCGCCCGTCTTATGGACGGACGAACGCTTGGCACCTTGCTTCAGGATGCTGTACAAGCCGCGTTAAGGCTGATGATCGTTGTCGGCGGACTCGTCGTCTTTTTTTCTGTAATCATGGAGCTGCTTACCAATGTCGGGATTATCGAGGCCTTGTCCGGGCTGCTGCGCTTTGTTATGGGCGCGATAGGCATGCCGGATACGCTGGCCAATGCGGTTATAAGCGGCATTTTCGAAGTGACGCTCGGCGCCAAAGGTGCCGGCGCATCGACGGGGAGCGGTCTAGTCCATCAAGCTGCAATCGCCGCCTTCATCCTGTCATGGGGCGGATTGTCCGTGCACGCTCAAGTCGTCAGCCTGCTGAGCCGCACCGATCTGCGGTATCGCCCTTTTTTCATCGCACGGCTATCGCATGCTATCCTGGCCATATTTCTTGTTTATTTGCTGTGGAATATGCTTGGCCCAGTAAGCTGACATTGTGTTTATGGCCAATTTCCGATATGATCGACTTATAATGTGATCGGAAGGGGCTTATCGTTTTGAATTACGTCATTGTGGACAGAGGGGATCCATTGTCCAAGCAACTGGCAGAGCAATTCCATACATTAGCAGCCGCTAATGGCATTCACCGCAATGAGGAGGCGCCGGAAATCATTATTTCAATCGGCGGGGACGGGACGCTGCTTCAGGCCTTTCATACCTATTGCGACCGTATTGAGGACGTAGCTTTTATCGGCGTCCATACCGGCCATCTCGGATTTTACGCCGACTGGAAGGCAGACGAGCTGGAAGAGCTGGTCCAGATGATCGCCGGACAAGAGCCGCGCATCGTTCGTTATCCCCTTGCCCAGATCGAGCTGGAGACGAAAGAAGGCACAAGCACTCATTTGGCGCTTAATGAATTTACGATTAAAGGGGTCGACAATACGCTCGTCGCACAGATCAACATCAATGACGAGCTGTTCGAAATGTTCCGCGGCGACGGAATCGTCGTATCGACGCCATCCGGCAGTACAGCCTATAACAAAAGCCTGGGCGGCGCGCTGATTCATCCATCAATCGAATCATTGCAAATTGCGGAAATCGCTTCGATCAACAACCGTGTCTACCGGACACTAGGCTCATCTGTCGTGCTGCCGCAGCATCATCATTGCGACATTATTTCGCGCAAAGAGCAGCGCCTGCAGCTGGCTTGCGACCATCTGAATATGACGCGCAGCGATATTATAGCGATTCGCTGCCGCGTCTCCGAGCACAAAGTCAGCTTTGCCCGCTATCGCCCATTTACATTTTGGAATCGGGTGCGGGAAGCGTTTCTCGGGTATGACGTGCAGTAATGAAAGCTTTTCGTGTTTATTTAAAAATCGTTAAGCCATACAGATGGCATATTGTGCTCACCCTGTTGATCGGAGCTGTCAAATTTGCTATCCCGCTAACATTGCCGCTCTTTCTCAAATACGTTGTTGACGATGTTTTACTTGCCAGCTTGTCAACGGAGCAAAAGATCGACAAATTAATCTATGCGCTCATCTTTGCCTTCATTTTGTTTGTCATCATTCGCTATCCGATTGAATATTACCGGCAATATTTCGCGCAGAAAACAACTAACCGCATTTTGTATGATTTGCGCAGCAAGCTGTACGCTCATCTTCAGCGGCTGTCGCTGCGTTTTTACCAAAACCGCAAATCAGGCGAGATCATCTCCCGCATGATCAATGATGCCGAACAGACCAAATCCTTGGTCGAGACCGGCCTAATGAACATTTGGCTCGATATGTTCACACTAAGTATCGCGCTTTTTATTATGTTTCAAATGAATGCTGTTCTAACATTGGTTGCGATCGCGATTCTGCCTTTCTATGCATTGGCCGTGAAGAAGCTGTACAAGCGGCTGAGACTTTATTCGCGTTCGCGCTCCCAGTCGCTCGCTGAGATGCAAGGCTATCTTAATGAGCATATTAACGGCATTCCCGTGGTCAAAAGCTTCACGCTCGAAGCTTATGAAGAACGTCAATTCCAAAAGCGCAACGGCACGTTCCTCGAACGCGCGCTTGCCTTAACAAGATGGAATGCATTGACGCAATCGATTATAAATACATTGACCGAAATTGCCCCGCTGCTCGTCATCGCATACGGCGGTTACCTTGTGGCTGTCGGCAATTTGTCAATCGGTGCATTTGTTGCCTTCTATGGGTACTTGGACCGGCTTTATTCGCCGCTGCGGCGGCTCGTTAACGCTTCTACGGAATTGACACAGGCTTCGGCTTCGCTGGAACGGGTCGTCGAGCTGCTGCAGGAGACGCCTGAAATTCAGGATCAGCCTCATGCCGCCCAATTGAAGAACGTCCAGGGTTCTATTTCTTTTCAGCGGGTTTCTTTTCGTTATTTGAAGGATGGGGAATGGGCGCTGAAGCAGATCGATCTGGATATACCTGCCGGTCATACTGTCGCATTAGTGGGGATGAGCGGCGGCGGCAAATCGACGCTTGTTAGCTTGCTCGCCCGTTTTTATGACATTCAGCAGGGCAAAATTACAATTGACGGCAAGGACATTCGCACGGTTACGCAGCAAAGCCTGCGCGCTCAGATCGGTATGGTGCTGCAGGATAACATTTTGTTTAGCGGTTCAGTAAGGGAAAATATTATGATGGGCAACCCGGATGCCGACGAAGCTGCACTTGTTGCCGCTGCCAAGCAAGCGAATGCCCATGAAATTATTTGCTCGCTGCCTAATGGCTATGATACCGAAATCGGGGAGCGCGGCGTCAAGCTGTCCGGAGGCCAGAAGCAAAGGATCGCGATCGCCCGCGTATTTCTAAAAAATCCGTCGATTCTAATTTTGGATGAAGCTACTTCCGCACTGGATCTGGAATCTGAGCATGCCATACAGGAATCGCTCGGCACCTTGACCCAAAACCGGACAACGCTGATCGTCGCCCATCGCTTATCCACCATTACACATGCAGACCGTATTATTGTGATGGAGCATGGCAAAGTAGCCGAGCAGGGCACGCATAACGAATTAATGGCGCGCGACGGTGTTTATGCCCGGCTGTACAACGTACAGCATTTGTAAGATACATGAGAAAAAGTCCAATTAAGGTTGATCAGAAGGCTGTCTATTCATTGTGGACATCTGTAAGGGCGACGAAGTGGGCTGCACGCGGTCCGTGGTTCCGTTATTTGTGAACAAAATCGCTAAAATGGCTGGCTCGCGGACCGTAGATCCGTCCCTCAAAACGTCACTGAACCCCAGCAAAATCGGCAAATAACGGATCGTATGTCCGCGAAACTCTGAATGAGCCGGGTTTCGGCAAAATAACGGATCCTGTGTCCGCATGGTCACAATTGCCCCCGTTTCTGCGGCAAAAATCGTTGTCCACAGAAAATCGACAACCTCCTCCTCATATCCTCCAAAAATTGAGTTATAAATGTAAAAAAGTCCGTAGCCGTTTCACCCTCTATCAGGTGCAAACGGAACGGACTTTTTGGCTGCTCAGATGAATAAATGGATTTTATGCAGCTAGGTTTTGTTTCTTTAAGGCGAAAACGAAAACTAAATGGAAAACCTCCATCTACTGCGATCGAAAAGGGTGATTTCGGCAAAAAGCAACCTTATTAAATGTAGTTTTTCCTGTTAGTTTAGTCCGCTTCTGCAATTCGCTTGAAATTAACTGCAAGAACTACAGTTAGATCAACACAGCAAAGGCTTTTCTCATTACGTATCGCTGCCTGAAACTGCCGGTTCCTTGGCTTTATTTCTTGGATGAGAGGGCTGCTCGGCTGCGGCAGCTACTTGCGCCTTGCCAAGCTCGGCATTAGCCTGTTTCTTATGGCGCTGCTTCTCCTGCTGCTGCACAGATCGCTCACGTTCGACCGATCCTTGCCGATTCCTCTCGCCTTCCTTCTCCTTGAAGGACGTCTTGCGATTATGACTGTGACCGCCGCTTGCATGCTGGCCCGCCGCTGCACTGTCACCACGCTCATGCTCGCGCTGGCTGTCTTTGCGCGGGGGTGCCGGCGAACGGCGCTGAGACGGTTTTGGCACAGCGCGTACATGCTCGCGCAGAGGCGGCTTCTCTTCGGTCTCGATCGCTCTCCCAGCTGCTACAGGCGCCTCGTCTGACTCGCTTTTACTCTGCCCTTCCTCTGCCGGCTCCAGCATGACTAACGTGTCCAGATCGATATCATCGTCACCGATCTCATGCTTGCCTGCATGCTTCTGCAAAACAAAATAGGCACAGCCAAAGTTGCAATATTCGTTAATGTAATCTACAATGCCCGAAATGACGCTTCCTGGCGTCGCTTTCGGATGATTGTCGCGAAAAAATCCTTTAAGCCGCAACTGATTATAGCCCCAGTCGCCGATGATATAGTCATAGCGATCCAGCACATCGCTGTAACGATCGCGGAAGGCAACCGGATTCCATCCATTTTTATGATCTTCGACAAGTTCATAGGATCTTCCGCCAATATGAATCAACCTTGTTAACCCCTTCCTAACGTACGGCAGCTTTGGCTTCTGCTGCTGATTGCACCTGCTCATGGGCATGGTAGGAGCTTCTCACCAGCGGGCCGGACTCTACATGGCTGAAGCCGCGGCGCAGTCCTTCCTCCTTCAGCTGGGCAAACTCATCGGGATGCACATAGCGGTGAATCGGCATATGATTCGGAGTCGGCTGCAAATACTGACCCAATGTCAATATGTCGCAATCTATCGCCCGCAGATCGTCCATCGCTTGCAGCACTTCTTCATTAGTCTCGCCGACACCCAGCATAATGCTTGATTTTGTTGGAATATTCGGCTTCATCAATTTCGCCTGCCTGAGCAATTCAAGCGAACGGCGATACTTCGCCTTGGCCCGCACGCGGTCCGACATGCGCTCTACCGTCTCGATATTATGGTTTAGTATATCCGGTTTTGCATCCATTACCACCTGCAGCGCTTCCCAGTTCCCCATAAAATCGGGAATCAATACTTCAACTGAACATAATGGCAGGCGCGCACGAACCGCCTTGATCGTCGCTGCAAAAATCGAAGCACCGCCATCCTTCAAATCATCGCGCGCAACAGAGGTCACGACGCAATGCCGCAGACCCATCTGCTCTGCCGCCTCAGCAACCCGTTCCGGCTCCTCCAAATCCAGCTCGGTCGGCATTCCTGTCTTAACGGCGCAAAAACGGCACGCGCGCGTGCATAAATCGCCCAGAATCATAAAAGTCGCCGTCCGATTGGCCCAGCATTCATATATATTCGGACAGCGCGCTTCCTCACAAACCGTGTGAAGCTTCTTCGAGCTCATCATATCCTTGATTTCGGCATAATTGCCGCCTGTCGTCAACTTGATCCGAAGCCAGTCCGGTTTGCGATCCGGCTGCTGCTTAGTCCTCATTGTTCATACCCGCTTTCTGTTCTTTCCTGCGTATTATTATAGCATGTTTCGGATAAAAACCAATGATTTGCGGATGATAACAAAGAACATTCCTTCCTGCGGAGGTGAGCTGTTTGTGAAATCGTTGCAAGCATACTGTACATGTCTGTTTATTTGTCTTTTTTCCTTGGTCTGGCTGGTGCCTGATACGGCTCGAGCAGCTCCCGCTTTAAAAAACGAAGCGCCTGCCAAATCAGCCGTTAATCCAATAGAGAAAAGACGGGAGCTTTATGAACAAATTAGTGTACTGTCCGGCATTCCATGGTACAGGCTGGCCGCACTGGATCAGTATGAGCGCGCCTTGACCAAAGCAAATCGAAAAAGCAGGCAGCAGTTGGGGCAGTATATCGGCATTTTTGTAACAGAAAGAGAGTGGGCGGGCTTATTAAATCCCGATGACCAGGATGAGCAGCCGCGATCTATCCGATGGTTCAACGGCTTTGGCCTTGACGGGGATGGCGATGGGGTGGCCAGCCGTACGAGCGACGCCGACCTGCTTTATTCCGCTGCCAAAAAAATAATGCTTTTTGGCACAACGGAAGAAGAGTTTGAAACCGCCCTATGGCATTACTATCACAATCCGCGGGCGGTGAAGCGAGTACAGCAATTCGCAAAATTATACGCCGCATTCGATCGGCTTGATTTATTCGAGCACGCCTTCCCTGTTCCAGTAAGAAGCAGTTTTTCGTACCGGGACACTTGGGGAACCAGCCGAAGCTGGGGCGGCTATCGGATACACGAAGGCACCGATATCTTTGCTCATTATGGCTTGCCTGTGCGCAGCACCTGTTACGGTATCGTTGAGGTAAAGGGCTGGAATCCTTACGGCGGATGGCGCCTCGGGATCCGCGATTTGAACAATGTGTACCATTACTATGCTCATTTGTCCGGCTTCGATAAAAAAATCCAAATCGGAACAATCGTTACACCCGGGCAAACGGTAGGATGGGTCGGCAGCTCCGGATACGGCAAGCCGGGAACGCAAGGAAAATTCCCGCCGCATCTTCATTACGGCGTATACCGCGACCGGGGCTATGTTGAATGGTCTTTCGATCCTTACCCGATGCTCAAGCAGTGGGAAAATGAAGAACGCCGCCGCTTGAAGAAAAAATAAGCATGGAAAAACGGGTTTCTCGCAAGGTCTGCAAAGACCCCAGGGACAACCCGTTTTTTATACCCTGCAGAATGGAGAATACGGAATGCGGAACTCTCTTTCTCATTTAGAGAGGTAAAAAGGCGACGCAGGTCGTATTATATAAATACAAATGATACAAGATTGGAGCGTGAACGATGAACATTCATACTGCACGATCCGCCGCTGCAGAGTGGGTGCTGCAGGAAGCAAGCCGCCAGCCCGATTTCCTCGCTGCCTATTACAGCGGCTCAACCGCTGTATTGCCGGAAGACGCCCTGCTGCCCCCATCGTCCGATGTTGATATTATTGTGGTAACTGTGTCCCCGGCCCCGCCGCTCAAGCTCGGAAAGTTCCGCTACAACGATGTGTTGCTGGAGGTGACGCACCTAGGCTGGGATCAATTGTATCCGGTACAAAAAACGCTCTCTTCTTACCATCTCGCCCACTCATTGCGCATCAACACCATTATTGCCGATCCCAGCGGACAATTGCTGAAGCTGCAGCAGGAGGTAGAGCGCTGCTTTGCCCGGCCCGATCAGATTCGTCTGCGCGTGCAAAGCGTCTTGGGCCGCATCCGCTCCGGTCTCGACAGTATCGATCTCAACGCGCCCTTGCATAATCAAATTATGGCCTGGCTGTTCGCTACCGGAGTAACAACGCATGCCATTCTCGTAGCTGCGCTGTGCAACCCCACGATTCGGCTGCGCTATATGGCTGCGCGCGATGTTCTGAGCCGGCATGGTTTAAACGATTACTATGAGCAGCTGCTCCGGCTGCTCGGATGTGCTGAAATGTCCCCGCAGCGTGCCTTTTACCATTTGGACAATATGACTAGCGCCTTCGATGCTGCAGCCGCTGCTGCTGTAACGCCATTTTTCTTCAGCTCGGATGTCACCGCAGCGGCACGCCCAATTGCCGTCGACGGCAGCCGGCAGCTGATTCGGGATGGCAACCACCGTGAAGCGGTCTTCTGGATGACGGCCACGTTTGCCCGTTGTCACCATATATTGGCTGCAGATGCGCCCGAATCTGTGCGCGAGGCGCACTTGCCGGCCTTCCGCGAGCTCATCGCCGATCTTGGCATCGTGTCGCTGCCGGAAAGCTTGCTTGACCGGGCGGAGGGGGTCAGACGTTCTCTGCCTCAGCTGGCAGAAATAACCGAGCATATTTTGTCGGCCGGCCGCTAACCTTTCACAGAGCCTGCCATGCCTCGCCCTCGTTCCGATCTGGGATATAATTCTTTTAACCAAACTTTCTCTTGCGGCGCGTCATTTCCAGGGCTACAATCGGAGAAAAAGGCAATAAGGAGGGAAACCGAATGTCCGTCAACACCCCCTGCATCATCTTAATAACCGGCATTATGGCGAGCGGCAAATCGACCGTTGCCCAGCTGCTCGCAGAGCGGATGGATCGATCTGTTCATTTGCGGGGAGATCTTTTTCGCCGAATGGTTGTCAGTGACCGCAAAGAGGTCAATCCCGATGCCGATGAGGAAGTGCTTGCCCAACTGCGGCTTCGTTATCGCCTGGCCGCTCAAGCGGCCGACACCTACTGCCAGGCCGGCTTTACAGTTGTCGTACAGGATGTAGTTATTGGCCCGATGCTTCAGGAGTTCGTTTCGTTTGCTGCCAGCCGGCCGTTCTATACCGTTGTGCTGACGCCGAGCATTGAGACGGTCGCTTCAAGAGAAGCCGGGCGGGCCAAGAAGGGATACGGGGCGTGGACGGTTGCCGACCTGGACCGGGTGCTGCAGCAGGAAACGCCGCGCATCGGCATGTGGCTCGATTCCTCCGAGCTGACGCCGGAGCAGACGGTTGACATCATACTGGAGCGGCTGCAAAGTGAGGCGCTTGTGGAAGTATGAACGATGAAAAAGACCCGCAGGAGGAGCTTATGTCCATCCCGCGGGTCTTTTTTTTATCAAATACAGACGAGAAGACTCCTTCCTCAAAGCGGAAGCTTAGGTAGGAGATGAATCGTCTTCGGACAAGGGTGGCAACTTTGCCATCTCGATTGTCCGACATGATTTTAAAGTAGTTCCTTCCCTACTTGAAATCGAACGGGCGTTCTGGTATAATGATAGATATAGGGGGATTGGAAATGAGTCTGAATACGATTACGATCAAACTTCCTTTGTATCGGCCCACATTGGTGAAACAAGACATGTATAGAACCATGCGATCCTACTTTTCACAAGCTAGCAATCAAGCCCTTCTATACCTACAGGAGTCCCCAATACGCAACGCAACAGAGTTGGATCGCCTGCTTCGTTCCATACCTTTACCATCAACGCTTCTTCAAGAAGCTAGAAAACAGGCGGTCAGCCGGTATCAAGATTGGCGGAAGCATGCCAACACCAAAGGTTTTCCTTCCTTTCGAGCAAACATCTCGATCCTGTTTGACAATCAGAACTGGCGGCTCCGTTTCGATCAAGGACACCTGAAAATTGGGATCCCCACCATCGAAGGCCATTTAACCATCGATAAATATGTGCCTGTGAGCACCAACGATTACTCCTTATTTTGGGTGAATTACCTTCTGACCGGGGGAAATGGATCCAAACAGCAAACACTATAAACCTTCTTACGAAGGAATCTCGAAACCGAAAAAAGGGAATGCACAGCTTTTTGAGCGTAAGGGGAAGTGGTATTTTGCTTTCACCCTTTCCTTCGAAGTTCAGGAAACACCGAAGACGAACAAAGCGATTGGTGTTGATCGCGGATTACGCCTCATTGCGGTTGCTGCCGATACCGGCAACTACCTGACCTTTAACGGGAAACGTATTGGCCATATCCGGAGGCGGTATGCCTATTTGCGAAGGGAAAATCCAGCAAGCGAAAAACATGAAAGCGCTAAAACGACTCGCACATAAAGAACGACGCATGATGCAATATTGGAATCATGTCATGGCCAAAACCATCGTGCAATTTGTTAGTGCGAGCGGGGCGTCCATCATCAAGCTGGAAGACCTGAGCCACATTCGTTCGATGAAAAAATATTGGAAGCGTGCAGATCGCAATATTCATGCTTGGGCGTTCTATGATTTGGAACGAAAGATCACCTATAAAGCCGCTTTAGCCGAGCTAACCGTGGAAAAGGTGAATCCCTATAAAACCTCTCAGGAATGCAGTCAATGCGGAATCATTCGGAAGAACCATCGCAGGAAAGATCAATTCTTGCGGCTATCACGATAACGCGGACGTCAATGCCGCCTTCGTCATATCCCTCAGACCATCACTTGTCATATAAGACAAAACGACGGCGTAAAAGCCGTTGTGCAGGGCTAGATACCTTGCATAAGGCACCTGACTGTGCTGAATACCTAACCGAGAAGTTCTATCCGTCACACCAAAGACGTTCAACATGGACGGAACTGAACCCCGGAGTTTGTTCGGGTACAGAAGCGAGCGTACGAACCTCTTCTGTGATCATGAAACAAATTCCTAAGGTAACGGTAACTGAACCTGCTTCACGCTAATGAGGCGAATAAGGGGAATCCCCCGCCTCTAAGCAAAGTGTAGGCGGGGGAGGATGTCAATGACGTTTTACTTTGAAGCCTTCTTTTTCAAGCAATGATACAATGCCGTTCTCGCCAAGGAAATGCGCGGCGCCAACCACGACGAAATAGGTTTTTGGCTCCTTGCCTTGCAAATAGCCTTTCAGCTTGTCTACCATGCCAATATTGCGGTCGATCAGCATCGCTTTGTTCAGTTCCTCATTATCTGCCGTACTCTCTGTAAATGCCAGCAACTGCTTCTCGTCCCCGGACACCCACATTTTCGACAAATCCTCAATACCATACTTCGTTTCTTCTTTATAGAAGTTGGCGATTGATGTTGCCAGCATCTCTTCCTGCAGTTGGCCCGAGAAGCGATCGAACATGTCCAGCTGGAATTCGACGCCTTCCAGCTCCAGAATCGGCTGTTTGTTTTTGTTCGCCCGGCCTAGGAAATATTGATCGATGCCAAGCTCACCGTCATAATCCGAGCTTTGCATTTTCAATACATCCAGCATCAATGAAATATTCCATGGCTTGATCGTATCAAACGACCCGGCCGGCAGTCCTAGCTCCTTGACAAGCCGCTCCACTTGCTTATATGTATCTGCCGAGATATGATCCTGCAGGCTGGAGCCGTCATTGTACATGCTCTTTTGCAGGACGCTTTGCTGCATTTCTTCCGTGTTCGCCTTGGACACATCGGCCTCTACCACCAAATAATCCGCTCCGGCGTAGGCCTTCTCAATCTCGCTTCGCAGTGGGTACATCGCGCCGTTGGCGACATGAATGGAACCAAGCATATAAATCGTGTTCCCGTCATTTTCCGCCTTCCACAAGAAGCCCTTGCTTGCCGGTTTAGGCGTAAGCTTGACGGCTTGCTGCTTGCCGTCCCAAGTCACCTTGTAGCCTGCTGCTTCACCGATAAAACGTACAGACACATAAAGGGCGCCGTCAATGATCTGCGGCGCTGCTGCAAGCGTGCGCGGCGCTTCATTCACCACGGCTGTCTGTGAACCTGTTTTCAGTGAAATCGTCAGAGTTTCCTTCGTGCCCGTTAAAGTTTTGCCGGACTGCTCCCATGCTGTTTTGAAGCCCAGCTGCTTCAGCAGCGGCTCTGCCGCCACAAGTGTCGTCCCTTGCTTCACTAGCGGCTCATGCTTGTTCCATTGTACTTTCCCGCCTTCCACCCACACCGAAATCGGCTTCGCGTCGGCAGCCTGCACCTGGAATGAAAAGGCCAGAAGTAAGGCAAGCGAGAGAAATAATGAGGTTAGCTTTTTCACGTGGATAATTGCTCCTTCCTTGATTATGCCAGTTCTGTCTGGCTCCATGGAATTTTTAGCCTTCTTTCAATTACGCAGCAAAGGCGATCACGTTTCAAAAACCGGCAAGGTAAAATTAACTAATCCATTAACGCCCACTCCTTTTCCCCTACTCTCCCGTAGACTGAAGTGTACGCTTCACCTATACAGCATTCAGAAGGAGATTAGTGACTATGCGGAAGGTTGAACATTTATTGCGCAAATGCCACAGCCGCTCTACTGGAGGACACACGGTCCGGCATTTGATCGTTCTTAAATCTGAGCAGCATTATAAATGCTGTTTGCGGGAGCTGCGAAAACACGGCCTGAAACCGCACAAAAGCATAAAAGGAGAACGTCTCCTCTGCTGCAGCATCGATAGCCGCTTAACTGACCGGCTGTCCGAGCTGGCCAGCCATCCCGCGGTCCGTTACATCGAGCCGGATGTGAAAGTTAAAGCACACGGCATTCCCTTGTCAAAACGAGGTCAGAATACAATAGCCGCAACTAGCCGCGGCTTCCGGCCTGCCCCTCCTCTTATCAAGAGACGTCTGGCCGGCCGTATCAGCATCAATTGCCCGTACGGCACACCTTGGAATATTTGCCGTGTGCAGGCGCCTGCAGCCTGGCGGCGCACGCGCGGGGATAGCGTACGCGTCGCTATCGTCGACACTGGGATTGCCAAGCACCCCGATCTGCGCATTGCAGGAGGCGTAAATATCATTTCAAGAAGAAAATCCTTCCACGACGACAATGGCCATGGCACGCATGTTGCCGGCATAGCCGCCGCACTCGGCAGCAACGGTCAAATTCCGGGTGTGGCGCCTGCCGTCAAGCTTTACGCTGTGAAGGTGCTGGACTCCGGCGGCTCCGGTTATACCTCCGATATTGTGGAAGGCATCGATTGGTGCATCAGGAATCGCATTCAAGTCATTAACATGAGTCTGGGACTGACGGGAGGAACAAGCAAAGCGCTGCTGCAGGCGGTGCGGCGCGCACGTAGGCACGGAATAATCGTCGTCGCCTCCGCCGGAAACGACGGAAAGCTGCCCGGAAAGATAGACGAACCCGCGAGCTATAAAGAGACGATTGCAGTCGCCGCCTCCACTCCCCGCAATACTGTCGCTCCTTACAGCACAAGAGGAAAAGGGATTGATGTAACTGCGCCGGGCAGCGATATAAAATCTACCTGGCTGAACAAAGGTTATCACATATTGGAAGGCACCAGCATGGCCTGTCCGCATGTCACCGGTGCGGCAGCGCTTATCCTTGCCAGCAGGCCCGGAATATCAGTTAACCGTGTAACCCGGAAAATTCGCCAGACCGCCCGCAGGCTTCCCGGCTTTTCTTCTTTGGCTCAAGGGCACGGACTGCTGCAGGCAGCCCGCGCTCTCTCCAGCGCGGGAGCGGGCCGCAAGCTTCGCAGGCGGAGGAGGCAACGCACGCTTAAGCTGAAGCAGCCCGCTTTTCTATAGTCACGCGGACCATAGATCCGTTATCTGTGAACAAATGTGCCCAAACGACTGGTTCGCGGACTGTAGATAAATGTAGATCCGTTATATGCCTCAAATCGCCGCTAAACCCCAGCAGAATCGGCAAATAACGGATCGTGTGTCTGCCCCGGATGCAGGATAAGAGCGATGATAAAAACTTTATCGAAGTCCTTCGAGGATGAGCGACCTAAAGGTTTGCCAGGCAAACCCGCTTCGTAAGCATAAGGTAGTTTTTATCGCCAATAAGAATTTGTTTTTCCGCACAGTTTGGAAACTTATAACTCAACGTTCGCAGCAGAGAGACCGTCATTCGCCCACAAATCCAAAAAGAGGTGTCTCGCCATGCGAAGCCGATACTTGGATGAGTGGAAAAGGCGCTCAAATGTTGCAGTTTGTGCAACAAGTCGATTGGAGGAAGGAGGTATGCTCCAAATTGTTGTATGAAATGCAACAAATCTCTCCTCCAGGGCGCTTAAATAGCGATGATTGTTGCACAACGTATAGGCCTGTTGATTAGCCAAAAAAAGGTATGCAATAAATGGTAAAAAACTAATAAAAAAGACCGTCCAGTCGATGTAATGTTTGTCCCCACAAACTAATCGAAACGAGGCGGTCTCATGAAAAAG
>NZ_JBHTHC010000038.1:0-42727 GCF_042676285.1 Paenibacillus sp. GCM10027626
GGTTGCTGCATCCGGCGGCGGAGAGTTTACTTCCATCGATAATGACGAAGCGCTAAAAAATTATTTGAATAAGGTGTATGAAAAATTGCGCGGCGAGTGGACGCGATGGATAGAAAAAGGAACAGGGAAAGCCAATATTCAAAAAGAAACGAAGCAGGGAACGCTCAATAAGACACGGGAAACAATGCAGCGTCTGGTGAACCAAGAAAATTCGAATCTGCTGGCAGCCCTCAAATATCTGGAAACGAAGAAAGAAAGTGATTTCCCACGGAATGAGATCTTTCAAAAAATGAACGAACGCAAAAGTTTCGCATGGAATTACGCAGACGAAACAGGGAGGCGTTTATATAACGAAGTGTCCCAAAACGGCAAGCAGGTTTATGACGATATTAAGGATGAAGGAAAGAAGAATATCGATGATTTGACGGATAAGATAAATAATTAGCGGGCGCTCTGAGGGAGCCTTTCCGAAGCACTGCAGGAAATACTAAAATGCGAGTCGCGGAAGAATAGTGGAGGCAGTAAATCGTATAGCGAAACGCATCTTATTATCGCTAAGCTCATACCATTAATCGAGTCTTTGTTCAGCCGCGGACAATCGAATATGAAAGGAATAGTTATTTTACTGTAACCGAGACCGCCGTGAGGCGGTCTATTTTTTTGAAATATAGCAAGCTCGACCAACTATCGGGAAAACGCTGATATCGTTATATTTAGATACAATTTACATTTGCTATACGCTAAGTTAAATATAATATAGAGGAGTCAATTTCACCATTCAGCAATGAAATTGAATCTAGAAAGGAGTTATTCGATTTAGATTTCATTGGAAAGCAGGGAAGTGAATGAAGGTACCGTTATTTCCGAAAACGCTTAAAAATCGTCTAATTGTACTGCTGTTGCTATGCTCGCTATTCCCGCTCGTCGTTATTGGATCGATTACACACACGTCCATGTATGACATGTTAAAAAATAAAGCGGAAAAGGGAATTACGAACAATCTCCACAATGTGCGGCTTTCCTTCGAAAATACGCTTAGCCAACTGAATCATGCTTCACAGCAGCTAGTATTCGAGGGGCGGATCGGCAACAAATTGAATGAGTATTTGACCACATCAAATTTGTTTGAGAAAAAGAAGTTATATCAAGAGATTGAGAGCGAAATTAGCCTGATCCATTTTACCAACCCTTCTTTGGGCTTAATTTTTTATTATCAGACGGAGACGGATGAAATCTTATTTAAAAACTCTCACATTCGCGACGATTTTAATATTTTCGAACTGCCGCTGCTGGCAGAGCAGTTGACGTTTACATATTATGGGCCGCATATCTCTTTAAATCCGTTAGACGGTTATAAAGTGCTATCCGTTGTGCGTAAAGTGGAGTTTCCTCAACGCGATGATGTTTATTTGTATATGGAGACTGATTTTAAGCTGACTGACCGCATCTTAAATACTGACGATATGATCAAAGATACGTTTTATTTTTTCGTAGACACTAATAATAGAATTGCCTATAGCGAAAATCAGGAGGATTTTCCGGCAGGCAGTCTGATGACAGACACGCTTGATGATGCCCGCTCGGATAAAGGATATTACTTGTTTGAGGAATTAAGCACCCAGTCGTGGCGGATTGTTGCCGCTGTTTCAAAACAAAGCTATGAAAAAGAAATAAACAATTGGATTGCCAAATTTGTGTTTTTTGCGGCATTATCGCTCGTTGTCAGTTGTTTGCTGGCCTTTATGATTTGGCGGATGATCTACTCTCCTTTGTTGCATTTGCAGAAAAACATACGGCGTCTGAAAAATGGCAGGATGACGGAGCTCCCTGGATTAAAGAAGGATGTTGCTCAGGAGTTCGCGGAAATTCATCAGGAATTTTCCACGATGCGAGTCAGAATAGATGAGTTAATCCGTGATATTGATGAGAATGCGGAGATTAAGCGGCAGCTGGAGATCGAAAATTTACTGTATAAAATAAATCCGCACTTTATTCATAATACGCTTGATACGATTCGCTGGCTTGCCAGGGTTAACGGTCAGGATGAGACGGATCGTCTGGTCTCTACATTAAATCGATTACTGCATTATAATCTGGGCAAGGGACAGTTGGCTCCGATTGAAGAGGAGATTGCCGCGCTGAAAAATTATGTGACGCTGCAAGGGGTCCGCTATAACTTTCAGTTTGATGTGCAAATTCAAGCAGACGCTGAGCTGCTGAAATTATCGGTGCCGAGGTTTATTTTGCAGCCGCTGGTTGAAAATTCGATTTCTCATGGTTTGAAAACGAAAAGCAGCGAGCAGGGTGTGATCGAGGTGTTTGTACGCAAAGAGAGCAGCACCCATTTTACAATTGGTGTAAGGGATAATGGTTATGGCATGACAGAGGAGGAAGTCGCTCGCATGCTTTCGGGTGAAAGCGTGGCCAGCAGGACAGGAATGGGGATTGGCTGGAAATATGTGCGCCGTATGCTGGAATTGAATTTCCCTGGCACCTCAAGCATGGATATTCAGAGCAGTCTGGGACAGGGGACGCTAATTACTCTTACTTTGCCAATCATAGAACAGGAGGGAGATCAGCTATGTTGAAGGTGATGGTTGTCGATGACGATTATTTGGTACGGCAAGGCTTTATTCGCATTATGCCTTGGAGCCGGTTTGGTTTGGAAGTCGTCTGTGAAGCAAGCAACGGGATTGAAGCGCTGGAGCTGCTGGCCGGCACTCAAGTCGATTTGCTGATAACGGATTTGGCGATGCCTGTTATGACAGGAATTGAGCTTATGAAGCAGGTAAAGGAGAAGTATCCGCATATTTTCATGGTTGTTCTTACTTTTCACCACGATTTTGAGCTGATACGGGATGCGCTGAGACTGGGGGCGTTAGACTATATTACAAAAATAGAGCTTGAAGGCGACCAGATGGAAGCGATTTTACAACGAATCGTCAACCGGATCGGAGAACAACAGCTCCCGGATAAGGAGCAATATATAAAGCTCGGTAAAGATTGGTCCAGGATCGCCTGGATATCGGATAAGGAAAAATATGCGGAACTGCTGGAGCAAACAGCGGCCATGAGGATGTCCGCCGCGCAACTGAAGCAGATGTTTGATGCAGCGCTGGAGGAGTGGAGCAAATACTTTGACCGCCATATGATCGGCTTGGATGAGCAAAAAAAGCCTCAGAGCTGGGAAGAATGGAAAGGTTGGCTGGAGCAGGCCAGGCAGCGTCTGCAAGGCGATACGGGAGACCAGCCGTACTCAGAGGAAGTGGTTAACAGCATTATGAAGGCTGTCGATTATGTTAAGGAAGAGCTCAAAGATAATATCCAGCTGCCGGACATTGCGAGGAAGGTCGGGATGAGCCGCAGCTATTTCAGCAAGTGCTTTCGCGATATTATCGGCAGCACATTTCAGGATTATATTAGAGATTTAAGGATAGAGCGGGCAAAAGCCCTGCTGGAGCAGACGAATCGCTCCATCAGTTGGATTGCTCTGCAGTCGGGCTATCCGAATGAGCGTTATTTCAGCAAAGTGTTTCGCCAGTCGACAGGGATGCAGCCTAGAGATTACCGCAAGTCCGCCGGAAAAGTCACAAATCGTCCTCAATAATGTGTAAAATGATCTTCTTTTTTCAAGGTCTGCAAGCCGATTAGAGACGTTTTGAACATGAACTCAGGACGTTATTAGCTCTTGCAGGCTTTGATCTTTTATATAATTAACGGTGTAAGCGATTACAGATGGGAGGGGTTCACATGAATTCAAAAAAAGGTTGGCTGGTCAGTTTATTATTAGTATTCGCATTAATCATGTCTGCCTGTTCAGATGGCGAGAAGCAAGGCAAGACAGACACAGGAGGAAATAACAAGCAGCCGGCTCAGTCCGAAGGGAAAAACGATCAGGAGCAAAAGAACGGCCAGGAGCCCTCGGCTGAGATCGATCCATACAGGCTGACGGAGCCGGTGGAGTTTACAACCTTCAAGCATGTCGGAGCGGACGCCAAGCTGCCAACTGGCGATACTGTTGAAGACAACCAGTATTCTCGTTATTTGAAAGAGAAATCCAACATTTCTGTCAAAATATTATGGTACGCCTCCGGCAACGATTTTGAACAAAAATCCAAACTATCCATCGGCAGCGGCGATATTCCCGATGTGATGATCGTCGATGAGCAGACCTTCCGCACGCTTGCCCGCGCGAATCAATTGGAGGATCTGACGGAAGTATTCGCCAAGTATCAAGCGCCATTAACGAAAGAGCTTTATGAATCTACGAACAACAAGGCGATTGAAAAAGCGACGATCGATGGCAAGCTGATGGCGATTCCTAATATTTCGGTGCAGGCCGACTCTGTCAGCATGCTGTTTGTGCGGCAGGATTGGCTCGACAAGCTGCAGCTGGAAGGTCCGAAAACGGTAGCGGATGTAGAGAAAATTGCCAAGGCCTTCGTCGACAATAAGATGGGCGGCGATAATACAATCGGGCTGACCGCAGAAGGGCTGGATGTGCAGCAAAAGGTGAGCCGCCACAATTTGAAGGGGTTATATGCCGCCTTCCATGCTTATCCCCGCAACTGGATCAAGGATGCGAGCGGTAATATCGTATATGGATCAATACAGCCCGAAACAAAGCAGGCACTCGGCAAAATTCGCGAAATGTATGAAAGTGGCTTGATTGATAAGGAGTTTGCGCTTCGCAAGGATATTGACCAAACGGTCATTTCCGGCAAAGCGGGGATGTTTTTCGGTCCTTGGTGGTCTGGCGGCGTGGTTCGCGATACGTATGCGAATGATCCTGACGCCGTGTTCAAGCCTTATATGATTACCGACGATAACGGTGCGATCAATAACTTGCAGGTTCCTGTCAGCCAGAAGTTTATTGTAGTCAAAAAAGGCTTCAAGCATCCGGAAGCTGCGGTTGTATATGCCAACAACTATATTCGTGCCGAACGCAAAGCCGATCCTGATGGAGCCAAGCTGGATACGACGATAAGTACGGAGTTTTGGCCGATCGGCAACGCTACCTTTGACTATGCGGATGCGGTGGAAAGAAAATCCGATATTCTTGCTGACGCGATGGCCGGCAAGATCGATGCGGCAACATTGGCGCCAGAGATGAAAATATTGTACGACTTCGCCAAAGCGGACGAGGCGGCGCCAAGAGCCGATCTGGCCGGCTGGGGCAAATTCTGGGGCTATACAGAGCCTGCGGAAATGCTGAAACAGCCAATGAATTCCCTTTTCAACGAGTTTACGACAACAACCAAAACAATGGATCGCAAATGGGCCAATCTGGAAAAGATTGAGGATGAAATGTTCTTTGCGATCGTGATGGGCAATAAGCCGCTTGATGAGTTTGATAAGTTCGTAGCCGATTGGAAGGCGCAGGGCGGCGATGAAATTACGAAGGAGATTAACGACGAGATGAAATAACGGAAAGCAAGAGAAGTGAAAAGCGCCACCCTCGTATGTTTGGCGGCGCTTTTCTACTTTAACGATGAAGCGGGGAGAATAAGATGAAAAGCTTTCAGAAGCATTATCATATGATGCTGTTTCCAGGTATCGTTCTACTGATCATCTTTTCTACGATACCGCTCTTTGGCGTCCTTATCGCCTTTCAGGACTTTAATATCGGACTGGGCATTAAAGATTCACCCTGGATCGGTCTTGAAAATTTTAAGTATCTGTTCCAAATCAGAGACAGCAGGGTTATTTTTTATAACACGATTTTTATCGCTGTAGGGAAAATAATTGCCGGATTAATTATCCCTGTCACGTTTGCTGTTCTGCTCAATGAACTCAAAAATGCAATGTTCAAAAGATGGGTACAGACGGTTGTCTACTTGCCGCATTTTATATCGTGGGTTATTCTTGCCGGCGTCTTAATTGAGATGTTGTCTATGGATGGCATTATCAATGGAGTGATTGAGGCGTTCGGCGGCCAAAAAATGATGTTTCTTGCCAGTAATGACTGGTTCCCGTGGATCATTATCGGCTCGGATACATGGAAGGATTTTGGGTTCGGAGCGATTGTTTACCTGGCTGCGCTGGCCGGTATTGATCCTACCTTGTATGAAGCTGCTGAAATAGATGGGGCGAGCCGCTTGCAAAAAATAGGCTACATTACGCTGCCCAGCATCGTACCGACGATTATTTTGCTGGCCACCTTGAGTATCGGCAATATCCTGAACGCCGGCTTTGATCAAATTTTCAACCTCTATAATCCGCTCGTGTATCCTTCAGGCGACGTCATTGATACGTATGTGTACCGGGTTGGTCTGGTGCAGGCGCAATACGGATTTGCGACGGCAGTGGGACTGTTGAAATCGGTCATCGGCTTTATCTTAATTATTATTTCATACCGGCTTGCCTATCGCTTTGCGAGTTACCGCATTTTCTAATTATCATCGACTGCGGACAGGAGGTGTCCTTGAATTGGTACAAGATAAAACCGTTTCCGCGCGTATCTGGAATATAAGCTTGATCCTGCTAATGGCTGTCATCTCCTTTTCGTCCTTGGCACCGGTTATTCATACGATTGCTGTCTCTTTTAGCAATATGTCTGCAGCGGCGGGAGGCTTTGTTACTTTTTGGCCGGTAGGCTTCAATATTGAATCTTACCGGAAAATTATCGACGATCCTTATTTCTTTAATTCGTTTTTTGTTTCACTCAAAAGAGTGCTGCTGGGCGGCTCGATCAACTTTATTTTGACGATCTTGATTGCCTATCCGCTCTCAAGAAGCCAGAGAGAATTCAAGTTACGCCATTATTATATGTGGTTCATTTTATTTAATATGTTGTTTACTGGCGGCGTGATCCCTTTATATTTGGTGGTCAAATCGCTCGGCATGTTCAATACGATTTGGGCATTAGTGCTGCCGGGCGCGGTGCCGGTGTTCAATGTTATCCTGCTCATGAACTTTTTTAGAAACCTGCCGAAGGAGCTGAGCGAGGCGGGGCTGATCGATGGCGCAGGACCATGGTTTATGCTGTTTAAGGTGTTTCTGCCGCTTTCTTTGCCGGCGATGGCTACGGTTACTTTATTTAGCGTGGTAACGCACTGGAATTCGTTTTTTGACGGCATGATTTTTATGCGCAGCGTGGAGAATTATCCTCTGCAAACTTATATTCAGCAGCTTGTTGTACAGCTTTCGCCTGAATTGATGGATTCTACCAATGCCGATCTGATTGCCAAAATGTCCGATAAAACGCTGAACGCGGCAAAAATTATGGTTTCCATGCTGCCTATATTGATCGTGTATCCATTTTTACAACGGTATTTTATTCATGGCATTATGCTTGGATCGGTGAAGGAGTAAAAAGTTAATCGCTGCAAAGGGGGAGGCCAGGATGACAACGATTCGTTTGACGATGGCGCAAGCCTTATTGAAGTTTTTGGATCAGCAGTATGTCTCTGTTGACGGTACCGAAACGAAGTTTGTGCAAGGCGTTATGGGCATATTCGGCCACGGCAATGTGACGGGGCTTGGAGAGGCGCTAGAAAACAGCGCAGGAAACTTGAAGTTTATCCAGGGGAAAAATGAACAAGGCATGGTGCATGCAGCGACCGCCTTTGCCAAGCAAAGCAATCGTCTGCAAATCTATGCCTGCACCTCGTCGATCGGCCCGGGCGCCTTGAATATGGTAACGGCTGCGGCAACGGCCACCGTAAACCGCATTCCCGTCCTCTTGCTGCCGGGTGATAATTTTGCCAGCCGTCAGCCGGACCCGGTATTGCAGCAGCTGGAAGTTGCCAATGATTATACAATTTCTGCGAATGAACCGTTCAAAGCGGTGAGCAAATATTGGGACCGAATTACAAGGCCGGAGCAATTGATGACAGCAGCTGTGCAAGCGCTTCGTGTATTGACCGACCCGGCTGAGACAGGTGCGGTCACGCTCGCCTTGCCGCAGGATGTTCAGGCGGAAGCCTATGACTATCCGCTATCGTTCTTCGAGCGTAAGGTGCATTACATCGATCGCCGGCCGGCCGCAAGCGATGCTGTTGCCCGTGCTGCCCAGTTGATGCGGCGCGCGAGGAAGCCGCTTATTATTGCTGGCGGCGGCGTATTGTACGCATCAGCCGAACAAGAGCTTGCCGCGTTTGCCGCGGCTTACTGTATCCCGGTTGCGGAGACGCAGGCCGGTAAAAGCGCACTGCCCTGGAACCATCCGCTCAATGTGGGAGCGATTGGCGTAACCGGCACGCTTGCTGCGAACACGCTGGCGCAAGAAGCCGATCTGATCATTGGCATCGGTACCCGCTATTCAGACTTTACGACCTCGTCGAAATCAGCTTTCTGCAACCCCGGCGTCCGGTTTTTGAACCTGAATGTCAGCGCCTTCGACTCCTCCAAGCTAAATGGCACGGCGATTACTGCGGATGCCAAAGCAGGCATTCAGGCGCTGGCGGCTGCGTTGCAAACGGCCGATTACAAGAATGATCATGACTTGTCAGTGATCGGGGAGCTGAAGCACGAGTGGGATGTGGAAGTCGATCGTCTGTTTGCCGTGGAGCATGAAGCGGGGATGGCCCAGACTCGCGCTCTGGGCGTTATTCAAGAAACGATTGATCCGTCTTCGATTATTGTCTGTGCGGCAGGAAGCTTGCCGGGTGATCTTCATCGTCTCTGGAGACCTGCCGAGCCCAAAACGTATCATATGGAATACGGTTTCTCCTGCATGGGATATGAAATTGCCGGCGCGTTCGGCGCTTCGCTGGCTGAGCCTGATCGCGACGTATATGCAATCGCAGGCGATGGGAGTTACTTGATGCTGCATTCGGAGCTGGTGACGAGCTTGCAAGAGGGACGCAAATTTACGATCTTGCTGTTTGACAATCATGGCTTTCAATGTATTCATAATTTGCAGCGCAGTCAGGGCAGCGCAGGCTTTGGCAATGAGTTTCGTTATCGTCGAGGAAACCGCTTGGCGGGCGATTTTATGCCGATCGACTTCGCGGGCCATGCTCGCAGCCTGGGAGCCAAAGCCTATAAAGCGAGCAATCCTGAGCAGTTGAGGGCCGCATTGCTGGCAGCAAAGCAGGAGACGGTCACGACTTTAATTGAAATTTCGGTTGTGCCGGGCACGCATACAGACGGGTACAAATCGTGGTGGAATGTCGGGGTGGCGGAAGTGTCGGCAAGCCCGAAGGTCGTGCAGGCAAGTGAAGCGATGAAAGCCAAGTTGAAAAGCATTACACTGACTTCGTAGGAGGGGATCTATCTATGAGACAGTTGCCTTTTAAGCTGGGCATCCATCCGATCAACTGGGTGGGAGAAGATGTCAAGGAGCATGGGGAAGAGACGACGTTCGAGCAAATACTTGATGATATCCAAGCGCTAGGCCTGAAAGGAACGGAAATGGGACGCAAATATCCGGCCGATCCGCAAGTGCTCAAGCCTGAGCTGACGCGGCGCGGCATCCGGCTGACTTCCCAATGGAAATCGGTGCTGTTCTCCGATCCTTCGTTTCGGGACGCTGAATTAGCTGCCTACCGCAAGCATGCGCAATTTCTGCAGGAAATGGGCTGCGAAGTGATTAGTACGTGCGAGGTAGGGGGCTCTCTCCATTTTGACCCGCGCAGAACGGCTAATGAAAAAGAAGTGTTGTCCTTGTCGGATAGCGAATGGGAGCATCTGGCCGACGGCTTGCATGCAGCAGGCGCGATCGCAAAGGAATATGGGCTGAAGCTGACTTATCATCATCATGGCGGAACAGTCGTAGAGCGGCCGGAGGAGATTGACCGGCTCATGGCGATGACGGATCCGGAGCTTGTATACTTGCTGTTCGATACTGGCCATGCGTATTACGGAGGCGGCGATCCGCTGACGGTTTTGCAGAAGCATTACGAACGGATTGCCTACATTCATTTGAAGGACATCCGCCAGAACGTGCTGGATGAGGCGCGGCGGGAAAAGGCGGATTTTGTCACCTGCATTCGCAAAGGCGTATTTACTGTGCCTGGAGACGGCTCACTTGATTTCAAGCCGATAATCGCCGAGCTTCTGAAACGAAATTACGATGGCTGGGCAATTATCGAAGGCGAGCAGGACCCCGACTTACATCCGCCGTTCGAGTATGCGCAGCGTTCACTGCAATTTATCGATACACTTATTTCTTGCAAAGAAGAAGGTGTCAGCGAATGAGCTATATTACATTTCGGCCGGAAAAGCCGTTTGATTTCGTGGCAATCGGCCGGTTATGCATCGATCTGAACGCCAATGAAATCAATCGGCCGATGGAAGAAACGATGAGCTTCACAAAGTATGTGGGAGGTTCGCCGGCCAACATTGCGATTGGCATGTCGCGGCTTGGTCAGCGGACGGCATTTATCGGCAAAATAGCTGATGATCAGATGGGGCGGTTTATATTTCGTTATTTGGAGAGTAACGGCATTGATACGAGGAATGTGCTAACAGATTACACGAGAGCGGTAACGGGGCTTGCGTTCACGGAGATCAAGAGTCCGAGTGATTGCAGTATTTTGATGTATCGTGAACATGTGGCCGATTTGCTGCTGGAGCCTGGCGAGGTGAGCGAAGAGCTGATTGCGCAAGCACAAATGCTGCTCATCTCCGGTACGGCTCTGGCGAAAAGTCCATCGCGCGAAGCGGTATTTCAAGCGCTTGCCTATGCCAAAAAGCATGGCGTGACCCTCGTGTTCGATCTCGATTATCGTCCGTACACATGGACATCAGAGCAGGAAACGGCTGTCTATTACAATTTGGCCGCCGAAAAATGCGACATTATTATTGGCACGCGTGAAGAGTTTGACATGATGGAGCTGTTCGACGATAACCGGGAGCACTCCGATCATGTTACAGCTTCCAAATGGTTTGCGTACGCAGCGCAAATTGTGATTATTAAGCATGGCAAGGAAGGCTCAATTGCTTATACAAAAGACGGAAAGGAACACCGTGCGAAGAGCTTTCCGGCTAAAGTTGTGAAAACTTTTGGTGCAGGTGACTCATATGCTGCCGGTTTCCTCTACGGTCTTAAACAGGGCTGGACGCTGGAGAAGTGTATGGAATTCGGCAGCGCCTCCGCTTGTATTGTGATCTCCAGCCATAGCTGCTCAGATGCGATGCCAACGGTCAGTCAGATCGAAGCTTATATCGAGCGCTGCAACAACGGAGAGTTAACCGTATAAGGGGTAAGAAAGGGGGAAGATGGACATGAGAGAGACTGTTCTGAAAAATTGGATTAACGGCATCTGGACGGATTCCGCATCGCAGGAGTCGCAAGCGGTATATAATCCTGCGACTGAAGAGGTGCTGGCCTACGTGCCGCTATCGGCACAGGAGGATGTGGAGCAGGCTGTACAGTCTGCTCAGACTGCCTTCAAAGCGTGGAGCTGTACGGCGGTGCCGAAACGTGCCCGCATTTTGTTTAAATATCAGCAGCTGCTCGTCGATCATTGGGAGGAACTGGCCCGCCTGATTACGCTGGAGAATGGGAAAAGCTACAATGAAGCGATCGGTGAAGTGCAGCGCGGCATCGAGTGCGTCGAATTTGCTGCGGGCGCGCCAACGCTGATGATGGGCAAGCAATTGCCGGATATTTCCACCAATATAGAATCGGGCATGTATCGCTATCCGGTAGGCATCGTTGCCGGGATTTCACCGTTCAACTTCCCGATGATGGTGCCGTGCTGGATGTTCCCACTCGCAATTGCTTGCGGCAATACCTTCATCCTGAAGCCTTCCGAGCGAACGCCGCTGTTGGCCAATCGGCTGGCGGAGTTGCTCCAGCAGGCAGGCTTGCCTGACGGCGTCTTCAATATTGTTCATGGCGCGCATGATGTTGTGAACGGGATTTTGCAGCATAAGCAAATTCAAGCTGTATCGTTTGTCGGCTCGCAGCCTGTTGCCGAATATGTTCATACAAAAGCAGCGGCTAACGGTAAGCGGGTGCAAGCTTTGGCCGGCGCCAAAAATCATTCGATTGTCATGCCGGATGCAGATATGGACCTTGCGGTAAAAGAAATTGTTGGCGCTGCATTCGGTTCCGCAGGTGAGCGCTGCATGGCTTGCTCCGTGGTCGTTGCCGTCGGCGAAGCGGGCGGGAAGCTCGTGGATAAACTTCTTGAAGCTGCTGACCGGATTACAATCGGCAATGGTCTGGATGATGCCACCTTCCTTGGACCGGTTATTCGCGAATCGCATAAGGAGCGGACGCTCCAATACATCGAAGCCGGCGAGCAGGAGGGCGCATGCCTGTTGCGGGATGGACGCAAGGACGTGGCTGCTGAGGGCAACGGTTATTTTATCGGACCGACGATCTTTGATCAGGTGACAAGCGAGATGAAGATTTGGCGGGATGAAATTTTTGCCCCCGTGCTGTCGATTGCCAGAGCTGATACATTGGCAGAGGCGATTGAGCTGGCGAACCGCTCGGACTTCGCCAATGGCGCCTGTCTCTTTACGACAAACGGCAGCCATGTCCGCCAATTTCGGGAGACGATCGATGCCGGTATGCTGGGGATCAACCTTGGAGTCCCTGCGCCGATGGCCTTTTTCCCGTTCTCCGGATGGAAGAAATCATTTTATGGCGATCTGCATGCGAATGGAACGGACGGTATTGAATTTTACACACGCAAAAAAATGGTCACAGCCCGCTGGTAGCGAGGTTTAGGAAAGGGGCGTTTGTGATGGGTGCACAGGTTAGAATCGGCATGATCGGGGCTGGGCGAATCGGTAAAATCCATACAGATAATTTGCTGGCCTGTCCTGGGGCAGAAGTGGTGGCGATCAGTGATCCTTGCGCGGATGCTGCGCTTGAAGAATGGGGAGCGGTGCGCAATATTGCCGTCCTGCCGGATAGTGATGCGATTATGGCAAACCCCGGCATTGACGCCGTGTTTATATGCTCTCCGACAAATACGCATGTGCCGCTGATTAAGCAAGCAGCACTTGTCGGCAAGCATATTTTTTGCGAAAAACCGGTCAGCCTGGACCTTGCCCGGACTGCAGCTGCTGTTGAGGCGGCGCACACAGCAGGGGTTAAGCTGCAAATCGGCTTTAATCGCAGATTCGATCACAACTTTAAACGCATTCGCGAGCTTGTTCAGGATGGGACAATCGGCAGCCTTCATATGGTCAAGATTACTTCGCGCGATCCGAGTCCGCCTTCCCCGGACTATATCCGGCTTTCAGGCGGCATATTTATCGATATGATGATTCACGATTTTGATATGGCCCGGTACATTGCCGGCTGCGAGATTGAAGAAGTGTATGCGCAAGGGGAAGTGCTGATCGACCCGATTTTTGCGACTTATGGCGATCTCGATACGGCAGTCGTTACGCTGAAATTTGCCAACGGCGCACTGGGGGTTATCGATAATAGTCGTCAAGCGGTGTACGGCTATGATCAGCGTTTGGAGGTGTTAGGGGCCAGAGGGAGTGCAGCCATTGCCAACGACTATCCCAATACAGCCGTAATAAGTACAGCGAGCGGCATCTACCGCGACAAACCGCTGCATTTTTTTCTGGAACGTTACCATGAAGCTTATAAAGAGGAAACAAGGCAATTTATAGATGCTATCATTCATAAGCGATCCGTCCCTGTGGACGGAAACGACGGACTGCAGGCTGAGCAGGCTGCCCTGGCAGCGCTAATATCCAGCCGCTTAAAGCGGCCAGTTAAAGTGAGCGAGGCGTTGCAGTTATCCAGACAAGAGGGATTGAGCTTTGCTTGAAAGAGGGGGAGAAAAGGTGACCAAGTCCAAGTTAATCGTCTCGCCGACTGCTCCTAATGATGAGGGCAGTGTGCTTGACATTACACCCGAGTCGGCAGGATGGCAATATGTTGGCTTCGAGGTTGTATGGCTGGCTGAAGGAGAAAAGCTTAATCGCAGTACGGGAGAGCGGGAAGCATGTCTTGTGCTGCTCAGCGGCAAGGCGGATATTGCTACCAAGGGGCAGAAGTTTTCCGATATTGGCAAGCGCTTCAGTGTGTTCGAACGAACGCCTCCTTATGCTGTCTATGTGCCCAATGAGGATCATTACGATATTCGGGCACGGACCGCGCTGGAAATTGCTATCTGTACAGCACCGGGCAAGGGAAACCATGAGGCCAGATTGATAGCGCCGGAGCAAGTCGGAATCGAGACACGCGGTTATGGCAGTACGGAGCGGCAAATTCATAATATATTGCCTGAGCAAGAAGCGGCCGACAGTTTACTCGTAGTGGAAGTATTTACGCCGACTGGCCACTGGTCAAGCTACCCGCCGCACAAGCATGATCGCGATGCTCTGCCTGAAGAGTCGCTGCTGGAGGAAACGTATTATTTCAAAATCGAGCCGGCAACGGGTTTTGCCATGCAGCGGGTGTATACGGAGGATCGTTCATTGGACGAAACGCTCGTCGTGAAGGACGGCGAGGCTACTCTCGTTCCGAGAGGCTTTCATCCGGTTGCTGCGCCGCCGGGCTACGATTGCTATTATTTAAATGTGATGGCAGGACCTGCCCGAACGTGGAAGTTTTATAACGATCCCGATCATGAGTGGCTCATGAAGAAGCCGGAATAGAAGCGCGATTAGCTGCAACTAAGAAGAAACGGTTTCACCGTCATTAAAAAGACGGGTGCGTTTCTTGAAGTGATACTTAGAATTTATCAACTGAAAGATTATAAATTCTATATCACCAAGATGAAACGCCTGACGGCGTCCTTCTCCGAGGATGCGCGGTTTCTTCAAGAAAATATAAGCCTAGTCTAGGGTGAAACTTTACTTTCTTATATTTTGCAAAGGGGGAGCATTTGTGCGTAAAACAATGGTTGCCGCACATACCGGCTGCGGCAAAAGTCCGGCCAATACTTTGGCCTCCTTCCTCGAAGGCATCCAATCGGGAGCGGATATTGTCGAAGTTGATGCGCTCGTATGTAAAGGCGGAACTGTAGTGCTTATGCATGACGATGTTTCGCTCTTGCGCCAGAATACTTATGAAGAGCTGAATCAGCCTGCTGTACGCAGGCAATTGGGGGCAGCATACGAGGAGTATGAGCTTGCTGCCCTGCATCAAGTGCTTCAAGCATCCGCTCCGCTCGGCACGAAGCTGAACATTGATTTGAAGTCGAGCGAGAGCGTCGAGCCGGTAATTCGGCTGATCTGGCAATATGGCGCCGAGAAGCGGGCGTTTATAACGGGATGGTACTCGGCAGCGATTCCGCAACGGCATCCTGATATCCAAGTCATGATTAATACATCTATTCAACTGGCTGATGTGCAGCTCGAGGGTAACAGAGAGTATGCGAAGCGGCTATGTCAGGATGCGCGACGAAGTGGATACACCGGCCTGAACATGAGGTATGATACGTGTTATCCGGAAATTGTAAGCGAAGCTCATGCAGCAGGTTTGGCTGTCTGGGCGTACACGGTTGATGAACGGCAAGCGATGGAAAAGCTCATACATATGGGCGTTGACGCGATCACCACCCGCAAGCCGGAATTATTGTTTGCTGTAGTGGAGGAACTTACAGGTTCACCTGATATGGGGGCCTGAAATCTGGAGGAATCCACATTCTTTCGAATTGCTGCCTAACATAGTCTCTATACACGTTGCAAGTGGTGTGGCCTCAACCAATCGAGGACCGCACCACTTTTCATGTTAACGAAGTTAATGATCAGCTGCATTAATGTCCAAGAGCAACAAAACGGAGAGGTTCGTTCCATGCCTCCTAGCCTTATAAATATTTTGCTAAATTGCTAAAATTTACGTAAAATGGATGTAGAATAATGTCGTGAAGAGAAAGGTGGAGCTCGATGGGAAAGTATATTCAATTAGGCATTTGTCATAGGATTACGGTGTATAAGGAGGAGTTGGAAGAGCTGAAATTGACGGAGAGTGACTTGACCAAGAAGTTAAATGAATCCATGGATATGTCATTGTTCACTTGCAATGATGATGGAAATCAACTTTGCTACTCACTGCAAGATGAGGTACTTATGGAACAATTGCCTGATTTTCTACGGAGTCAGTATTCATTATATCCAGCGAAGGAAGCAGAAGAGGCATTTCGTTCTGTGTTATTGAAAATATCACAAAAGGAATCCGCGGCGGAGATTATTGAACTGGCGAATGAAAAGTCATCGGCTTACTTTCAAAGCAGTCATGTTTATAATTTTATCGAGACAGCATTTAGGAAGCGTTTACGAATTGATTTATCGCTTATGCTCTTGTTTGTCGAAGGAAAGATTATTATGGAATGCTATACTGACTTTTTACGCTACTTGGAGAACTTAGTGAGATCTAATTCGAAGCTTCCTATAGCTGGAGCATTTCGTGCTGTAATTGAATAGACCGGCTGCACTATCGTTTATTTTGTTTTATATGAGCAACCTTGAAGGGAGAGTATGAAACATATGAACCCCATATTCAATAGATTTATGAAAAACATCACAATTACAGGGGATATCGAAAATGATTTTTACAATTTCCTTTTAGAAAATGGGCATAAAAAAACAGCAGATCATTGTCTGCGAGTGGGGCGAAAAGCAGAAGAGATAGCCATAACTTTTGGTGTAGATCCAATGAAAGCCAAAATTGCTGGGTATCTGCATGATATTAGTGCGGTTTTTCCAAACTCTGAGAGAGTGGATGTGGCCAGAGAACTGGGTTTAGAAGTATTAAAAGAAGAAGAGGTATTCCCCATGATTATCCACCAAAAGATCTCTGGGGCAATGGCTGAACTTATATTTAACGTACAAGAGAATGATGTTAATAGTGCTATCGCTTGCCATACTACGTTAAAAGCAAATGCCTCAGAACTAGACAAAGTTTTATTTGTAGCTGATAAAATCGAGTGGGATCAAGATGGAACTCCTCCTTATCTAGAGAAAATCGAGCACTATTTAAAAGATTCATTAGATAGTGCTTCTTTCGTCTATATTAAGTTCCTATTTGATAATAAAGAGAAACTTAAGGTAATACATCCTTATTTAGAATCTGCATATTACGACCTACAGAACAAAGTCATTTTAGAGTGATTAGAAAAAAAGAATATCAGGAAGGAATATTACAGCACTTTATGAAGCTCATAAAGCGGGGTTAGTGCTTGTACTGGCTATGGGAGAGAAATTACTCGTGTGAGTCCTTAGCATGAACAGTGGATCTTCACTTTCGATAATCGACCGAATTGATTTTGAGGCCGTCGATTGTATGAAAATGTTCCGACAACAGGTATAACTCTAGAACCCCTTTTTGCCCGTTTGCGCTTAGTCGCATGATGAGGAGAGGCGAAAATGTTGTACAAAACTGCAACACTCGTCCTCTCTTCGACAATCTGGAGAGGGGAAATCTTGTACTTCAGAGCTAATTTTACAATAACAGCACTGACGAGTGGGGGCTAACGAACCTGAGACACGCTATTGGCCGAAAAATCGGCTTGCTCCGCGTGTAACGAATCTGAGACACGCTATTGATGAAAAAAAGGCGGGGAAGCGGCCGATTTTCGGTGAATAACGATCGGATGATTCGTTACAGCCCACAAGGCCCCATTTTGAGCCGAATAAGGGTTGCCAGGTTCGTTAGCAGAAAAGTTGAGTTATAAGTTTCACCTGATAAATTCTAGAAAAATTTAGGGTATTGTCTCGCGCCAAGGACGCCGCCAGGCTCTTTCTTAACAAAGTACTTCATTTCTACCATAGGCGTTATGTGCATGCAAATACGTCGAAAAAACCGTAGTAACAAGTCGTTCATTGAGTAGCAGACGCCCTCCATCCTCCATTACACTCAAAGTAGGTGTCGAATAAAACGGGGATGAGGAGGATGTATATGAATCGAAAATGGACGGAATGCGGCGGGGTAGATCAGGTCAAGTTTGTGAAAAACGAGGGCGGGCCGGTGATCGGATATTCAACGTCATCAGGTGCAGGGATCGTGACGGTAGACGGTTATGCCTTCAAAGATTTGAACAAGGATGGAAAGCTCGACAAATACGAAGATTGGCGGTTGCCCGCAGAAGAGCGCGCTGCAGATTTGGCATCCAGGATGACGATCGAGCAAATTGCCGGACTAATGTTATATAGCAGTCATCAGGCAATTCCGGGGGCGGGCGGATTTTTCAGCGCCACATATGGCGGCAAGTCTTATGCGGAGAGCGAAGCGGAGCCGCATGCGCTTACGGATGAACAAATCGAGTTTCTGACGAAAGACCATCTGCGGCATATTCTCATTACGTCTGTAGAAAGCCCGGCAACGGCTGCGCGCTGGAACAATCTTGCGCAGGCTTTGGCCGAAAGCAGCGAGCTTGGCATACCGGTCAACAACAGCTCGGATCCACGGCACGGCACGGATTCCAGCGCGGAATACAACGCCGGGGCAGGCGGGAGCATTTCGATGTGGCCGGAGCCGCTCGGGCTTGCCGCGACTTTTGACCCTGAGGCTGTTAGACGGTTCGGTGAAATTGCTGCATCGGAATACCGTGCGCTTGGCATTGCCACGGCTCTTTCGCCGCAGATCGATATTGCGACCGATCCGAGGTGGGCGCGCTTTAGCGGGACGTTCGGCGAAGATCCGCAGCTGTCCGCCGCAATGGCCAAGGCTTATATCGATGGCTTCCAGACTTCTGTAGGAGAGCGCGAAATATCCGGCGGCTGGGGCTATGACAGCGTCAACGCTATGGTCAAGCATTGGCCCGGCGGCGGTTCCGGCGAAGGCGGCAGGGATGCCCATTTCGGTTACGGGAAATTTGCCGTTTATCCGGGGGACAATTTTGAACAGCATACTATACCATTTACAGAAGGGGCTTTCCGGCTGACAGGCGGTACAGGTATGGCTTCTGCAGTGATGCCGTATTATACGATATCTTATGGCCAAGACCGCAACAAAGACGAGAATGTAGGCAACTCCTACAGCTCCTATATCATTCAAGACCTGCTGCGCGAAAAATACGGATATGACGGTGTCGTTTGTACGGATTGGGCCATTACGGACGATGAACCGGCCCATATAACGAGTCTGTTTCCGGGGGGAAGATGCTGGGGAATGGAAGAGGGGCACACGCTCGCCGAAAGACATTTGAAAATTATTATGGCAGGCGTCGATCAATTTGGCGGAAACAATGAAGCCGCGCCGATCATAGAGGCTTTCCGTATCGGGGCGGCGGAGTACGGAGCTGGCGAAATGCGCAAACGGTTTGAACAGTCGGCGATCAGGTTGCTCAAAAACATGTTTCGTGTCGGCCTGTTCGAAAATCCGTATTTGGATCCGCAGCAAAGTGAATCAACCGTCGGCCGAGCGGATTACATGGCGGAAGGCTATGCCGCGCAATTGAAGTCTATCGTGATGCTGAAAAACAAAAACGGTCTTCTGCCGCTTGCGAAAAGAATGTCGGTGTACGTTCCGAAGCGCTTCACGCCCGCAGGTACCAACTGGTTCGGCATGCCTTTCCCGGAAAAAACGGAGTACCCGGTTAATATGGAAACACTGGGTAAATATTTCGATGTGACCGATAATCCTGATGAGGCGGATGTGGGCCTTGTTTTTGTTAGAGGGGCCGACTCCGGCAGCGGATACAGCAAGGAGGATGCAGATTCGGGCGGGAACGGTTATGTGCCGATCAGCCTCCAATACGGCGCTTATACAGCGGAGCATGCACGGGAGCGCAGCATTGCCGGCGATTCACGCGACGTGCTGAACCGCACCTATAAAGGGAAAACGGTCACGGCATGCAATACGTCCGATTTGGACCTGGTACTGGACACCCGGAAGGCGATGAAAGATAAACCGGTCATCGTATCGCTCCATTTGGCGAAGCCGTCTGTCGTGGCCGAGTTTGAAGCCGCGGCTGATGCGATTATTGTCAATTTCGGCGTGCAGGATCAGGCAGTTTTCGACATTTTGACCGGAGCAAGCGAGCCTTCGGGACTGCTTCCTATGCAGCTGCCTGCAAATATGAAAACGGTTGAGGAGCAGTGCGAGGATGTACCGCATGATATGGAGGTGCATATCGATGCGGAGGGGCATGCATACGATTTTGCTTATGGGCTGAACTGGTCTGGCGTCATCAGGGATGAACGGACCGACCATTTTGCTTTTTTGGAAGAATGAGTAATAACGACTTGCATTTGTAAGCCTTTTCAATATTGTGGTATACTCCTTGTAAAACGAATGAACCGAGGACCTTTCTTATGAAAATTTTAAACCGCGTGCAATTTCAAACTCTGCGTTTTAAATTAATGATTGGGTTTATGGCTTTGGTCATCCCTCTGGTTGCATTTATGATTTACAACAACATGTATGCCATTCAAGTCGTGCGGAATCAGGTGGCGCAATCGAACAAAAATTTGATCAGCCTGTATATGGGACAGATTGACCGCAGCCTGGAGGAAGTGGAAAAATATTTGTACAATATCGCAGCATTGGAAACCGGCTTGCTTGTTCTTGAGCTTCCGCGAAATCCGCAGAATGACCGGTACGATTTTGAGCGCATTCAGCTGTTCAACAGACTGACCAAGGAATTGCCCAACTATAAGTCGATGGACATGTTCTTCGTTTATTCCCCCGCCAATGAAGATTTAATGACGGCGCTTGCTTCATCCGTCGATCACAGCGAGTTTGAAGCGATTCAGAACAGTCTGAGCACGAAGTTTTCGCAGCGCGGTCAAGAAGGGTACCCGGTTAAGCAATGGTTTGCAGAGCGAATCAACGATCAATATTATTTGGCCCGCATTATTCAATATGGCGGCGTCTATATCGGCGCTCTGGGCAATGCGGAGAAATCAATGGTGCCGCTCAATCTGCTGGATCTTGGCAACGACGGCAAAGCGTTTTTGGCGACGGACGCCTTCGAGCCTATGGCGAACCGGGCTTTTATCCGGGACAACAACATCAACCTGCAAGACGCGGGCGAGGATTACAACCTTACCGGGAAGGGCGGCAATTTTATGGTGATCGGCGGGCGCTCCACTGTGGGCAACTTCCAATTGTTTGCCGTGTTTCCCGACAGTGTCCTCTTGGAAAATTTGCCGTTTTTACGCCGCATCGTCTCGTTCATATCGATCGGGGCGCTCGTGCTGCTGCCGCTCATTTTATATTTATTTAGAAGAACGGTGCTGCTTCCCATTCACAAAATCATTACGGCGATGAACAAAATTCAGGACGGAAATCTGGATGTGCGAATTGCCCACCGGCCGTCAACCCATGAATTTCAGGTGATGAACCAAATCTTCAACCGGATGATATCGCAAATTCAGGAGCTGAAGGTGAATGTGCTGGAGGAGCAGTTGAATCATCAGAAGGCCGAATTGCGGCATTTGCAGCTGCAGATCAACCCGCACTTTTTTTTGAATTCCTTAAACATCATTTATAATTTGGCGCAGGTGCAGGATTATGGACTCATCCAGGAAATGACTCATTGTCTCGTCCAATATTTCCGTTTTATGTTCCGCAGCAATTTATCCTTTGTTAGGTTAAAGGATGAAATGGAGCATACGACCAACTATTTGCGCATTCAGGAGATGCGTTTTCCCGGCAGGCTGACTTATCATTTTAACGTCCCGGATGAGCTGATGAACGGCCTGATTCCGCCGTTATTAGTGCAAACCTTTGTGGAAAATACGATTAAGCATGCGGTCAGCATGGATAAACAGGTCCATATATCCATTGTGGCGGAAGAAACGGAGGACGGCAGCCTGCATATTCGCATTGAAGACACGGGCAAAGGCTTCCCGCCGGACGTACTGGCGCAGCTGCAGCGGAATACGAACAGAATCGACGGTGATGGCCGGCATATTGGAATCTGGAATGTACAGCAAAGATTGCGCTTGTTGTATAAAGAGCGCGCCAAGGTCGCGTTTGCCAATGGCGATAACTTTGGGGCGATCGTCGATATTCGCTTGCCGCAGCTGAGGGAAGCCGCGGCCGCGGGCGAAGGCGCATATTCAGAGAGAGCGGGAGGTCGTTTACATGCTGCAGCTGCTGATTGTTGACGACGAGATTCATGCCGTACGCGGGATTAGAGCAGGTGTGCAGTGGGAGCGGCTCGGATTTGCGGACGTGCATGAAGCCTACAATATCCGGCAGGCTAAAAGCATTCTTTCTTCAACCCAAATCGATGTCATGATTTGCGATATCGAAATGCCGGAAGGCGACGGCTTTCAGCTGTTGGCTTGGGTGAAGGAACACTCGCCGCAAACGGAATCGCTCTTCTTGACCTGTCACGCCGATTTTGAATATGCGCAGAAAGCGATTCAATTGGGCAGTCTGGATTATATGCTGAAGCCGGTCCGTTTTCCGGATTTGGAAAAAGCGGTCAGCAAAGCGATCGGCAAAGTGGAGAAGGAGAAAGAAAAGCTGCGGTTTGTCGATACGTACAAGCATTATTATCAATTATGGGAATCGTCTCAGCCGATGTTTATGGAGCGGTTCTGGCAGGACCTGATCAATCGTTCGATCCCTTCCCGCAAAGAGCGGATCAAGGAAGTTCTGCAAAGTCAAAAGATCGTCTACGACGATGCGGTGCTGTTTTTACCGGTTTTGATCAGCGTGCAGCGCTGGCATAAAGAGCTGACTTTGCGCGAGGAGAAAATTATGGAGTACGCCCTCCGCAACTCGTTCGAGGAGCTTTTTGCGCTCAAGCAAAGCCGCGGCCAAATAATCCAGGTGAAAAGCGGAGCGCTGCTGGCGATTTTGACTGTTGATGAAGGCGCAATGGGGTTGAATTCAAGGCTGGCTGACGACTTGAAAGCCTATATCGCGACTTGCAGCCGGTATTTTTTCTGCGACCAATGCTGTTATGCCGGCAGCCCTGTACCCATCGAGCAGGTGCTGGATATGGTCGAAGCGCTGATCGAGATGGATTTTCATAATGTAACCCGAACAAATGAGGTTTTCTTTGTAGGCGACAAGCCGCAAAACGGCGAAGCGATCCCGCTGCCGACGATGAACGGATGGACGGAAATGCTGAAGCAGGGCTGCAAAAACGATCTCATTGCCGATATCCGCCGTTATTTGGAGGAAATCAAGCGAACGGAATGCATTGATGTCAGGCTGCTTCACGGTTTATATGAGGATTTCCTGCAAATGATCTATCATGTGATGCATTATAAAGGGCTGCGGGCGCATCAGGTTTTTTCGGAAATGCTTCTGTCCAGGCAGGCCGCTTCCGCTACCCGGTCTGTCGCCGATTTGGGGCAATGGGTGACGAAGCTGATCGAAGAGGTTATCGGGCATTTTCATGCCGCGGGCGAAAGCCAGAGCCTGGTAGATAAAGCAAAAAGCTATATTATGCACCATATTAAAGATGACTTGTCCCGGGACGACATTGCGCGTCATGTCAGCTTGAATGCCGATTATTTGGCGCGGATTTTCAAGAAGGAAACCGGGCTCACGATCTCTGAATACGTGCTGCAGGAGCGGATCGTCATGGCCAAAGAAATGCTGGCCAAAACCGATTTGCCGATCACTGGCATTGCCTATGAATTAGGCTACAGCAACTACTCCCATTTCTCAAAAATGTTCAAAAAAGCGACCTTGGTAAATCCGCAGGAATATCGAAAATTGAATCACGCGTGACGCTTAGTTACTGGACATAAGAACTGCTTCCTACGGGGAGCGGTTCTTTGAAGTTTTTCTCAAAATATAAGAAAGTATAAGTTTTACCTTATACACAGCTTATATTTCTAAGGGAAGAAACTTGGCGATGCGCCAAGGACTGCGTCAGCCGTTTCTTCTTGTAAAAGTCGGAAATGAACAATGAGGAAGTCGTTCCAGACAGTAGTGGGCATACGGCGAACGAATTATGATGGATATAGAACTGAAGAAGGGGGAGACGCAGGTGAGGACAAAACCAAAGCCAGGATGGAAAAAATTTCGCAGATACACGCCCCTGTTTATAATGGTTGTGCCCGGGGTTATTTATCTGCTCATGAACAATTACTTGCCGATGTTCGGGCTGATTATCGCGTTTAAAGATATCAACTTCGCGAAGGGCATTCTGGCCAGCGATTGGGTAGGCTTTACCAATTTCGAGTATTTGTTCAAAACGTCGGACGCATGGCTCATTACCCGCAACACCATTTTGTATAATGCCGCGTTTATCGTGATCAATCTGGTGATCGCCGTCGGTATCGCCATTTTGCTGAATGAAATTAAAAACCGTTTTTTTGCCCGTTTCTATCAGAGCGTCATTCTCATTCCGTATTTGATCTCTATGGTGATCGTCGGGTATTTGGTGCTGGCGATGCTAAGTGGTGAAACCGGTTTCATCAACAAGCAAGTGCTGCCGCTCTTCGGGATTGACCCTGTGTCCTGGTACAGTGAACCGAAATATTGGCCCTATATTTTGACCTTCGTAAATATTTGGAAGAACGTCGGCTATTTATGCGTCATTTACTTGGCGGCCATTATCGGGATTGATCCGGAATATTACGAGGCGGCGACGATCGACGGTGCGAGCAAATGGCAGCAAATCAAGAGTATTACGGTTCCGCTGATTGCGCCTGTCATCACGATTATGACGCTGTTGCAGATCGGACGCATTTTTTACTCGGATTTCGGCCTGTTCTACCAGGTACCGCTCAATACAGGAGCGCTGCAAGAAACGACGAACGTGATCGACACTTATGTTTATCGCGCGCTGATGAATCTGGGAGACATCGGCATGTCGTCGGCGGCCGGGCTGTATCAGTCCATTGTCGGCTTTATCCTTGTGCTGGTTTCGAACTATGTGGTCAGCAAACGCAATCGCGATAATGCATTGTTTTAGGAGGGATCGTTATGGTGTTGACTGCCAAGCAGAAACTGTTCCAATATGGCATTCACTGCTTCTTTGCCGTCATCGTTTGTCTATGTATTTTGCCGTTTGTCCTGCTGCTGACGACATCCTTCAGCGATGAGCTGGCGATCGTGCAAGAGGGGTATTCTTTTTTCCCCAGTGCATTCAGCCTGGACGCGTATAAGTTTTTGTGGCAGGATGCAGAAAATATTACCCGCGCTTACGGCATTACCATTCTCATCACGATTATCGGAACATTTGCCGGTCTGGTCATTTCCGCCATGCTGTCATATCCGATCGCCCGCAAAGATATGCCGCTGCGCAAACCGCTATCATTTTTTGTCTTCTTCACCTTGTTATTTAACGGCGGTTTGGTGCCAACTTATCTGGTCTATACGGAATTGTTCCATTTCAAAAACTCGCTGCTTGCGCTGATCATTCCGGGACTTCTGACCAACGGATTTTTTGTACTCATTATGCGCACCTTTTTTCAAAATTCGATTCCGGTTCAAGTCATCGAATCTGCGTCGATCGACGGAGCGGGCGAATTCAAAATCTTTTTCCGGATCGTCATTCCGCTGTCGCTCCCGATCTTGGCTACAGTCGGGCTGATGCAAACGATCGGCTACTGGAACGACTGGTTCAACGGCTTAATTTATATTACAGACAACAAGCTGTTCAGCCTGCAAAACCTGTTAAACCGGATATTGCTTAATGCGCAATATTTGCAAAGCAATTCCTCCTTGGCGAATTCGACGGATATTTCGGCAACGGCATCGATTCCGATGGAGACGGTTCGCATGGCGATGGCTGTAATCGGCGTTATTCCGCTGCTGTGCGCGTATCCGTTCTTTCAGAAATATTTTGTCAAAGGCCTCGTCATTGGGGCGGTAAAAGGGTAAGGCTATGTCCGGCTTCCGGCCGGTTAGCATATGGATTATAACGATTTAAGGGAGGGTACAAGCATGAGAAAAAGCTTTAACCGGAGGCAGCGAGGGGTGTTCCTGGTCCTGCTGGCGATTGTCTTGCTGCTGTCGGCTTGCGGGGGAAACAGCGGCGGCAATAAGGGCGGATCGAATGCCGGAGCAACGAATCAGCCCGGAGAGGAGGCGGGCGCTAAATCAGATTTAGAACCTTATGAATTATCAATCGCCTACTTCAATATCGCCAACTCCAAAGATTTGGCCGAGGTTCAGGATGCTATAAACGTCATCACCAAGCAAAAAATCAATGCCACCGTCAAGCTGACGCCAATCGACCTCGGCGCGTGGCAGCAGCAGATGAATCTGATGCTTGCAGGCAACGAGAAGCTGGATTTGCTGATCACTTCAACGGGGATGAATTACGGGACGCAAGCTGCGAAAGGGCAGCTGCTGCCGCTGGACGATCTGCTTGCGCAGTACGGGCAAGATATTATTAAGGTCGTGGGGCCCGATATTTTGAAGGCGGCGACGACGAACGGGAAAATATTCGGCGTGCCGAGCGTCCGCGATTGGGCGGCTGATTACGGGGTGCTGATGCGCAAAGATTTGGTCGACAAATATAAGATCGATTTGGGTGCGGTTAAAACTTATGACGATCTGGATGCCGTCTTCGAAGTGATTAAAAAGAATGAGCCGGGGATGGCGGCGGTCATTCCCGAAGGGTCGAGTTTTTCGATTGTTCAGTCGATAACTCCGGGGCTTGTCGATCCGCTGAACGATGACAACGGCGTACTGCCGGGATTTGACAACAACCTGCAGGTCGTCAACTGGTTTGAATCGCAGCAATATGCCGATTTGTTGAAAATGGCAAGAAGATGGTATACCGCGGGATATATTCCGAAGGATATTTCCACCAATCAGACGGCCACGGAGCAGATGGTAAAGGCGGGAAAAGCTTTTTCATTCATGGTGCATATGAAACCGGGCTATGAGAACAAAGAGTCGCTTATGACCGGGACGCCGATGGTGGCCGTGCGCCTGCTGCCGCCTGTAGCGACGACTTCATCAATATCTAACATTATGTTCAGCATTGCCAAAAACTCGCAGGATCCGGAAAGAGCGATGATGTTTCTCAACCTGCTCTACTCGGACAAAGATATCGTTAATTTAATCGATTACGGAATTGAAGGCAAACATTATGTCAAAAAAGCGGATAATACCATCGGATACCCAAGCGGCGTCGATTCGGCGAATGCGACCTATGCACCTGCGCATGGATGGTTGTGGGGCAATCAATTCCTTTCTCATGTATGGGAAGGGGACGATCCGAAGGTATGGGAACTGACGGACGAATTCAATAAAGCGGCGAAAAAATCAAAAGCGATGGGATTCAGCTTCACTGTCGATCCGGTGAAAACAGAAGCGGCCGCCGTCAAAAATGCGAAGGATCAGTACAAAATTGGCCTGGAGAACGGTACGCTCGATCCGGATAAATATTTACCGGAATTTATCGCCAAGCTGAAGTCGGCAGGCATCGATAAAATCATCGTAGAGAAACAGAAACAGCTGGATGAATGGGCCAAAACAAACCAATAACATCCGGATAGATGGGTTACGTTCCGGAGCCGGGGAGGATAAAGCATGAGTATGGCAACGGGCATTAATCTTTTTTCTGTGCATGAGCAGTTGGCCGACGATTATTTCGGCACTTTGGAAAAGGTAGCGGCGGCAGGGTATCGCAATATTGAGTTGATCGGCTTCAATATGAAGAAACTGTCCCGTTTTAGCGATGAGTTTGCAGCGACTGATATACAGGCCAGTCTAGATCGGCTCGGTCTGCAAGCGATCGCGATGCATGAGGCCATGATGCCGGGACAGGATATTCTCGCCCATGACTGGGATGCGGCAATGAAATATTGCGATGGGCTGGGTTGCCCTTCGATTGTGCTGCCATCCGTCATGATCAGCGATGAAGAAAGCGCCTTGAAGACGGCGGAGCAATTGAATCGCCTCGGCAGCCAAATGAAGGAGCGAGGCTTTCGACTTTATGTTCATAACCATGCTCATGAGTTCAAGAAAGCAGGTGAGGTTGCTCTATTGGAGCTATTGGCGGATAACACGGATCCGGCTCATCTGAAATTCGAGCTTGATCTGGTATGGGTAATGCGTGCAGGAACTGACCCGATCGCTGTGCTGAAACGTTTGGGCGACCGCTGCGATATGATTCACCAAAAGGACTTGAACAAAGAGCTGGCCGGTCCGCTGGACATACTGGAGGCGATGAAGCAGAACGGCAACGAGCACCTGGGATTGTTCGAGGCCTATGGAAAATATGTGGCCCCCACCGACTTTGTGGACTTGGGCACGGGAGCGTTCGATTTTGCGACGGTGTACGCAAAGTTGAAAGAGATGGGCTATGTGCGGTATGCGCTCGTGGAAAACGAGGGAAAATCCGCTGATAAAATCCAAAGCATCGCCAATGATTTGATTTATTTGCAGAAATTTGTATAACAAAAACGGTACGTTACTGTTGAAATGAGCGCTGTACCATGTCCAAGGCAAAGCTGAAAGTCGGTATTATCGGTTGTGGAGGGATCGCCATCGTAAATAGAAACACCCGGCACGGACCATATAGTCTATGCCGGGTTGTTTGATAATTCTGCACTATTCTGCTAAGTTTGCGTCCAGAAATTTTTGCACCTCAGCCGTCTTTTTATACTTGTTGTCCGCCGCGACCTTCATAAAATCCCTCAGGAGGGTCAAATAAGGGCTGGTCTTTGATTTGTTATATTGCAAAATGAGATTATAGCCTTTGATGGCATTAGGCTGCATTGCATTGCTGTCATAATCGAACAGTGGCGTGTTGTTGAGACCATAGAAGGTGATCGACTTATAGCTGTTGAACAAATTGCGGATTTGTTGGATCCGGTTGGAGGCCGGGAATTGTGTAATGAACTTTTCCTGCGCCAGGGCGCGGTTGGTGAGCTGCTGGTAGCCGATGATTAAGCCACCATCCTTGGCCCGCGGCTGATCCGACTCTGCTGCCATAATATCGATGTATGCTTTGATGTCTGCTTTTACATAGGCGCTGTATTTCTTAAAGCCGGCATAATCGACGACCGGGAAAAACATGCCTTCCGCCGTTTCCAGCTTGTAGCCGCTGGCGGCTGCGTCCTGGAGCAACGCTTTCAATGCTTTGTCGCTGGTACGTTTAATGATGCTCTCAAAGCTGTCCCCGGATTTGTAAACTTTATTAAGCTTGACCTGAATAGCTTGCGGGAAGAAACGGTTTTCCATAGCCGGCTTGTTGAGCGCATTTTCCAGATGAAGCACCATAATGGTCGCTTGCGATACGGAAACCTCTTGAATATGCTCGTTCAAATAAGCAATTGCTTTGGCCAACTGGCTGGGCTTTTTGAGCATGGCTTCGTAAGTATTATATACGTTGGTTGCCGTTGAAGGCTTGCCGCTCGGGGCAACTTGCTGGGCAGCGGTTGGCTGCGCGGTTGGCTGCGCGGTTGCTGCTGCGGCTGCGGCAGGTCCAGCTTGCACAGTTAGAGTGAGAGCAGCGAGTGCTGCCAGAGCCAGCGATTTGGTCGTGTTCGATTTCATTTGCATTTTCATGATGATCGCCTCCGGAATGATTTTGGCAATGCGATGAAAGTTCAAGTAATTTTATGACGTTAAGTGCTTGCTAATTGTTTCAGGAAAATTTGTCCACCGGGCATATTGTTCGCAAGTAAAGCTATCCATTATGGATAGCTATTTTTTTTCCTCCGAGTCTCCATTTTGTAATTCCAGTTACATTTTTATTTTTCATTAAGCTATATAATGAAGCTAATTTTGATTCGAAGGGGACCTATTTTATGATTTACCTTTCGGGCCGAGGGGGTTTTTATATGAGCGGCAATCGTTTTTCTGCATCTGATAACGGGGAGCGTAAAGTTTATAATGTCGATAAAGCGGGCAACAAGAGAGTGAGCAGCAATGTGAAGCTGGCCGACTGGCAGGTCATAGATTCAAGCGGCGCATCATTGATTGATTTTGACGCTGCCATTAGCGATTATGTAGTATCTGTAGACAATCATATAAAAAAGCTGAAAATGCTGCTGTCCGCAGAGGATGCGCAAGCCCTTCTTTATGTCAATGGCAAACAAGTCATTCATAATCGCATGACAGCAAACCTTGCGATCGCAGAAGGCAGCAATATATTTGAAATTACAATAAAATCTCACGATCTCGCGAAATTCAAAACGTACACGCTGGGGATTAAGCGCGCCGCGTCTAAATAAATCAGATGGGCTTTCATTTTCCCTACGTTGACGAGTGGGGCTAACGAACCTGAGACACGCTATTGGCCGAAAAATCGGCTTGCTCCGCGTGTAACGAATCTGAGACACGCTATTGATGGAAAAAAGGCGGGAAAGCGGCCGATTTTCGGTGAATAACGATATGTCGATTCGTTACAGCCCAAAAGGCCCCATTTTGAGCCGAATAAGAGTTGTCAGGTTCGTTAGCGGATCGCTTCTGCCTCATACCCCGTTGAAGAGTTAGCTAACTAGGCAAGCCCTTAGGCCGCTCCTCTACGAAGGACTTCGATAGAAGTGTTTTTCAAAATATAAGAAAGTATAAGTTTCACCTTATACACAGCTTATATTTTAAGGGAAGAAACTTGCCTCGCACTAAGGACGGCGTCAGCCGTTTCTTCTTATTTCAACTGCACTTGGGCAGAGCGCTCGAAGGCGGCCTGATGGATATCGAGTATTTGCTGCAGGCCAAGCTTTTTCAGCCCATCGATATAATCGTCCCACTGGCTCAAGTCTTTGTCGCCGAGAATGAATTTGGTCAGCTGCTCATTTTTATATTTTTCTACAGCGGCGCCGACGGTTGAGTTGATTTCCAGCTCCTCCTCGTTAAGTTCAGCTTTTGGACGATAGACGGCATCGTGCTGCCGTGCCAGTTCGTATGTTTTTTGCAGCTCTTCCGAAGCAAGCGACAGATGCGCATCATAATCGATCCAGGTATAAGTGCCATTGGTAGCCAGTCCAGTCTGCTTGCGAAGCTCGCTTAGCTCAGTGAAGGAGGAATTGAATTTTTTCTTGCCGTCTTGCATCGTATAGGTGACGCCTTCCTCTCCCCAGCTCGCCATGTTGCGGCCTTCCTCGCTATAGAAAAAGTCCATCATTTTCATGACTTCCGTCAATTGCTTGGAATTGGCCGAGGCCGTCAATCCGGAGTCGACAACATGGGTATATTCATTTTGCGATTTTACACCAGGCATCCCGATCGGAGGAGCCATGAAAGCAATTGTATAATCAGGATTGTCTTTACGCATGGCTGAATTGAAAAAGTCGATGCGGCCGATATAATCAAGGGTAATAAAGGATTGGTCCGTAGACATCAAGTCCTGCCATTTTTTCGTATCGACGGTAAGCCAGTCCGGCGGCATCAAGCCATCCTTATAGAACAGACTTAAGTATTCAGTTAACTTGCGAAAGGATTCTTCTGTTGGGCCATACTTTACCATATCTCCGTCCATATAATAGCCTTGGTTCGTTCCATATTGTGCGGCGAGGTTGCGCAGGATTTCCAGATTAGGACCGAAACGGAAAGAGAATGGACTGCTTTTCGGATACAATTCCTTCAACTGCTTGAGTACTTGATAGAGATCGTCATAGGTAGCCGGAACTTCAAGTCCGTGCTTCTTGAAAATATCTTCCCGATACATCCAGATCATCCGGTTCGTCTCACCGAAGCCTTCATTCGGAAACATATACATCTTGCCGTCGGCAGCGAGCTGTGCCCGCGTAATTTCCGGATATTGCTCCATCCACTTTTTGAAGTTGGGCATTACATCGACATAGTCCAAAATGTTGGCCAAAGCGCCTTGCTGTCCATATTTATTAGCCATGACACGATTGCCCATGTACATCAGATCAGGCATATTGCCAGAGGAAATCGTTAAGTTAAGCGTATCCTCCAAGTTTCCGGAAGGCAGTTGAATGTCGAACGTCGCTCCGGTAAAGCCTTCGATCATCGACCAGATCGGCCAATCTTTATTGAACGGCCAGCTTGGATGTGTTTCGGTCAGCATTGTAAATGTATGCTTGGCAGGCTGCTTTTCCCCTGTTTGTTCGCTCGCGTTGCCGTTTCCTTTTCCAGATTCGGGCGGCTGCTCATCGCTGCCGGACTTGCCGCCGGAATTGCTGCAAGCTGCCAGCAGCAGAGACAGAATGATAAAGGCCGCAAGCGCAAATCGAGTATTCTTTTTCATTTGACCACTCCTCATATAAGTTTCACCAGGCAAATCAGGCAAAGCGGCTAACCTTTTATTGCGCCGATCATCACCCCCCTGACAAAATACTTTTGCAGAAACGGGTAGAGAAGCAGGATCGGCACGGTGGCCACCATAATTGTCGCATATTTCAATGATTCTTCTACCAAGAGCTGATCGCCGCCAATGCTGGTTGCTTCCGCAGAGTTCAACTGACCGGCCAAGACGATGTTGCGCAGCACCACTTGCAGCGGAAACATGTCCGGGTTGCGCAAGTAGAGCAAGGGCAGCTGGAAGTTGTTCCACATCGAAACGGCGTAGAACAGTCCAATTGTAGCAAAAATAGCTTGCGAAAGCGGCAATACGATCCGTAAAAAGACGCCAAAGTCATTTAATCCGTCCATACGCCCCGATTCTTCCAGTTCGGCCGGCAAACCGGAAAAGAAGGTACGCATAATGAGCAAGTTCCACGTGCTGACAGCACCGGGTAAAATCATCCCCCAGATGGTATCGACCATCCCCAGCTCTTTGACGACGAGAAAGGTGGGAATCATACCACCGCTGAAAAACATCGTAAAGACGATCATCAGTGTAAAGCCGCGATGAAAAGGCATATGCTTCTTCGCCAAGGCGTAGGCGCCGAGTGATGTAACGAACAGGGCAAGCGCGGTGAAGGTGACGGTATACAGGATCGTGTTGGCATAGGAGCTCAGAATCCGCTTATCGGCCAGTACAATTTTGTACGTATCGAAATTGAGCCCTTTCGGCAAAAACGTAACCTCGCCTTTCATGACAGCATTGCTGTCACTGAGCGATATGGCGGCCATATATAGGAACGGATACAAGGTGACGACCACGACCATTAATAAAATAACGACATTGATAACCGAAAAGAGGGATACTTTTTTTCGCATGATCAACCACCTACCATAAGCTGGAGTCCGAAAGTTTTCGGCTAATCATATTGGCCGAGACGAGGAAAATCAAGCTGACGACACCGGTAAACAGATCAATGGTGGCCGCATAGCTGAAATTGCCTTGTTTCAGACCGACGGTATAAACATAGGTGCTTAAAATATCGGCCGTCTCATAGGTCGCCGGATTGTAGAGCAGAAATACTTTTTCAAAGCCGATTTCGATGACTTTCCCGATGTTCAGGATGAGCAAAATGATGACAGCAGGAAAAATGCCGGGCAGGGTCACATGCCGCAGCTTGGACCAGCGGTTGGCGCCGTCGATTTCAGCAGCTTCATAAAGCAGCGGGTTGATAGCTGTAAGCGCTGCCAAATAAATGATCGTTTCCCAGCCGATATGCTGCCATATTTCTGACAGGACATAGATGGTGCGAAACCATTCCGGCTTCACCATAAAATTGACGGCATCCAAGCCGAAGGCTTCCAATATGCGATTGACCAGCCCGCCTGACGGAGACAAAAACATAACGACCATGCCCGCGACGACGACATTGGATATAAAGTGCGGCAAGTAGCTGACGGTCTGGACAAATCGTTTGAACAAGGCTTGCTTCACCTCATTCAGAAGCAGAGCCAGCATGATCGGTGCCGGGAAACCGAAGATGAGCTTGTAGAAGCCAAGCAGAATCGTATTGCGCATCAGAATCGGAAAATCGGGATTTTGAAAAAACATGCGGTAGTACTTGAGGCCGACCCAGTCGCTTGCCCAAATTCCTTTGTACAGATTGTAGTTCTTGAATGAAATAATAACTCCGAACATCGGCAAATATTTGAACACAATGAAGTACAGCAGACAAGGAAGGAACATGAGCAGCAGTACTTTGCCGTAGCGAAGCTTTCGCATCGCGGCAGACCATTTCGGCGGATGACCGCGGCTATAAGTTGATGTGTGATTGACGGATGCCATTTTCATTCTCCTATTCTATCCTTAGACTCTCGAATCTGGACCCAGTATAGCGAATGCAGGCCGGCTGGAAAATGCTGAAATGGTTGGATTGTTGCCTTTATGTCAATAATCCGACGAACTGCTAACTTTATAACAAACTGCTCATGCCAAGCTGCGTCCTGTTCGTTCCGCGGCGTAAAGACACATGCTATACTACTTACATCAAATGGGAGGATGGGGATAAATGTTGAAGTGGCGGCTGCCGAGGACATCATTTTTTTATCGGATGTTTTCCTGGTTTCTTCTTATTGTGTTGCTACTGCTTGTCTTTAATATTGTTTCCTTCACTTTATTTCTATCGACCATCCGGGATGAGACGATTCAAAATAGCCGGTTGAATTTGAAGATGACGGTCAACCATTATGAAAATCTGCTGAACCGGATCAGAAGCATTGGGCTCAGCTTGTTAATTGATGAGAAAATGAATACGCTCATTCGTGCGGCTGACGGCCAAATCAATTATGAAGCGGTGGCGGATATTCGCCGGGATAAACTGCTAGCAACCATGCAGGATTCATTGCTATATATGGATAATTTATTTTTCTATTTACCGGAGCATGGGTTAATGATTGAAAGGGCAGGAACGAGGACCGCGCAGGAGATGTTTGAACGATATTACTACAGTGAGTCCTATAATCTCGATTTTTGGCAAAAAGAGCTTAGCCGTCCGGTTAATTTCCGAGTTTATCCGGCGGCGCAATTTCATGAGAAATTCAATTATTCAGAACGCGCGCTGCCGCGGCAAATTCCCGTCTTGGTGCAAAGTGTCTATTACCGCCAATTAGCGATTATTTTCATGCTTAATAGTGAAAAGATGTATAACGGCTTCTATCCTGCGGCAGCAGGAGACCGGTTCCGCATTGTTAGTGGGGAAGGGCAGGTTTTATATGGGGCTGGGGACGATGGGCAGCTATCGGATGTGGACTATGAGGCGCTGACAGGGGAGGCGGGACATACGACAGCAGGAAGCAATTATCTATTCTATCAGCGCGGCAAAGAAACCGGCTTTCTCTACGTCAGCATCATCCCGACCCAACAGGTGTCCTCGCACATCATTCGGCTGACGATGCTGATGTCGACTGTTCTGGTGCTGGTGCTGCTTGTCAGCGTTGCTGCTTCCTATTATTTCACGCGACGCCTGAGCAATCCGCTCCGCAAAATTGTAGAAGCGATTAACAATATGCGTTTTTCAGCTGTGCCGCAAACCGATATTAAGGAGTTTGCTTTTATCAGCGATCAATTCAATCATTTATATGAGACAAACCGCAACATTCATCTCGATCTTAATCGTAAAAATTCGCTGCTTCAGCAGTATGCTTTGACGACGAAGATGAAACAAATTTATACGGACTGGCAAGATATTCGCTTGCCGCTCGCCGCCGGTAAGCCGTATATACTAGTCGGCTTCCAGCTGATCTTCAGGTCGGCAATGGAACCGGAGATCGGGATGGAGCCGGAACGGGCAGCTTATTTTTTTCGGGAATATATTCAAACGTATTTATGTGAAGCATTTGGCGAAGCGCTGACGTTTCAAGTGGAGCGGGATGTCATCTTAACCTTGCTGTTCCCGGAGCACGACAGTGATCAGTGTAAATTGCCGGCGGAACTGCTGCGCTTGAAAGAGGTGCTTGATCTGGATCGCCGCTATTGTCTGTTTACAATTGCCTACAGCGATGCCTGGACGGAATATAGCGATTTTGGCCGCGCTTACCCTGTTGTTGCAGAAATGCTCAATAGCCGCAAGCTGGGCGAGGATACACAAATTATTACGCAAATGTCCGATGCCGCGGCGCGGATGCCTGAGGACGAGGGACGAGAGTTTTATACGCATCTGACAGCCGGCAATGCGGCCGGGTTAATCGAGACGATCCAGCGGAAGCTGCGACAGATGAAGAAGCGAGGGGGAGAGCTTAGGCGGTTTTCCGAGTTTTCGCGCAGTGTCGTTCATAAAGTGCTGCAAGCATTGCCGAAAGAGCAGAGCGAAAAGTTATATCCGGCCAACCCGCTCGAGGAAGTGGAGAAGTGCTTTACGTTGGAGCATTATGAGCAGTTTTTTCACTTATTCCTTACTTCTGCCGCCGCTGTTGTACAGGAGAAGAAAACGACTCGTGATCCAACCATTCAATTCGTAACCGATTACGTCGAAAAGCATTATGGCGATGATCTCTCTCTTGATTTAATTGCCGATAAGCTGGGACTTCACCGGTCTTATTTGTCTACGTACTTCAAAGAACGGCATGGGGAAAACTTCAGTGATTATGTAAATGAGGTGCGAATGAGCCGCGCCAAAGAATTGCTCATCACTACCGATTACAAAATTCAGGAAATTGCCGCACTCGTCGGTTATTTAAGTGTCAACGCCTTTATTCGCAATTTTAAGAAATATACGGGGCTGCCGCCAGGAGAGTTCCGAAAAAATATGAAAAGAGAAGGATAGGGGACATAGGAGCATATAGGGGCAGGGGCATGTTTGGACGATTCCCCACTTTTTTGCGACGGAAGCCCAATCGCGATTGGTTTGTTTTTTGCTACACTGTAGGCAAGAAAACAAGAGAATCTGGAGGGTGCGGCATGACAAATCAGCTTGCGCAGGCGGCAGATCAGGTATGGCAGCAAATGAAGACGGACCATTCCGGCAATTGGGGAATGGATATTCATCAATGGGACTGGGTTCCGGGAGTTGGCGTCATTGCGATGCTGGAATATGGCATGCAGCTGCAGCAGGCCGAGGGGCGCACGGATGTGCTCGATTATTTGCAGCAGTGGGTGAAGCAGAACGAAGGGAAAGCAGCAGCGGCCAGAGTGATTAACGGGATTGCGCCGTATGCGATTTTTCCCGGGCTGAATCGGGTGAGTGGTGAAGAGGCGTATCGCAAAAAGGCGATTATGATTGCAGAATGGCTGATGAAGGAAGCGCCGCGGACCCGCGAGCAGGCATTTGAGCATACGGTGACGGAAAATGTCGAGTTTGCCGAGCAGGTATGGGCCGATACGATCTTTATGGCCGTGCTTCATCTGGCTCGTACTGCTGCCTTGACTGGCAATGTCGAGTTTGCTGAGGAAGCGCAGCGGCAAGTGCTGATTCATCTGCGGTTATTGGAAGACAAGGATAGCGGCGTACTGTACCATGGCTGGAATTGCAGCACCAAGGATCATATGTCGGCTGCACGCTGGACGCGGGCGAATGCCTGGATTGCCGCGGGAGTACCGCTAATCGCGCAGGAAATTTCCGGGCTTGTGGCGGTAGAAGCAGAACTGCGCGAGCGTTATGTGAGATTGATGGATGGGCTGGTGCGTTATCAGCAAGCGGACGGCTTGTGGAGTACAGTTATGGATCAGCCGGAATTTTATCGGGAAATTTCCGGAAGTGCGGGCATTGCCTACGGTTTGCTGAAGGCGATGGAAGGCGGCCTGCTGAAGCGGGATGAGCGCTACGAAGCAGCAGCACAGCGTGCACTGCAAGCGATACTGCCGTACATTGATGAGAACGGCCTGGTCGGCGGCGTATCCGGAGGAACGCCTGTGATGGAAAGCATCGCCGCATATAACAACATTCCGCTGTACCCAACCTTGTATGGGCAAGGCCTTGTGTTAATGCTGCTGTTGCAGCAGCTATCATAGAAAGAAGCCGCCTCAAACGCGTTTTGGGGCGGCTTTTTTATCATGTAAAGATTAGGGCTAACGAACCTGAGACACGCTATTGGCCGAAAAATCGGCTTGCTCCTCGTGTAACGAATCTGAGACACGCTATTGATGGAAAAAAGGCGGGGAATCGGCCGATTTTCGGTGAATAACGATCGGTAGATTGTTTACAGCCCACAAGGCCCCATTTTGAGCCGAATAAGGCTTGTCAGGTTCGTTAGCGGTCCTACATCAAGGGATACCTGTCTTTTTCGTTCAACATTTCCCGATCTATCGCGGCGATTTGCGATATTGGTGCGGCGTCAGCCCGACGTTTCGTTTGAACAGGCTGAAGAAATGCGACAGATCGCCGAATCCGGCGAGCGCCGCCACCTCGGTGACGGGCTGCGCGGTCATCCGCAGCAGCAGCTTGGCCTGATTGAGCCGGTATTCGTTGACGAATTGGACAATTGTCGAGCCAGTCTTCGCCTTGAACAGCTGCAGCAGGCGTGAGCGGGAAACTGGAAAGCGCGACACCAGATCATGAATCTGAATATCCTCCCGGTAATGCGCGACGAGGTAAGCAAGTACATCACCAACGATCGTTTCATCAGCGGTCCGCGAAGGATATGCTGGCGCTGGCAGCCGGTTCAACTGAATAATAAGCAAAAAAAGCTCAGAAAGTACACGTATTTGCGTCAGTTCCCGCTCAATGCCGTCAAGCGTGGCGCATTGTGCGAGTTTATCCAGCAGAGCTCGCACCGGCTCGAATTGCTCAGCGGGCAGTATATGGTGGCTGCCGCGCGGGATTCCGGTTGCTGCAGGATCATTGAAGCGGCTGAGTGCCAGCAACTTTTCCAGCGCTTCTTTTGTTGTAAAGCAGAGCTGATCGAGCAGTTTCATGTAGGAAACGTCGACTGAAAGCACAAAGCGCTGAAAAGGCTGAATATACTCCGAATACGGCCGATGGAGCACATTGGGCGGGATGACGGTTAATGTGCCGGCATGCAGCGGAAAGAGCTGATCACCTACGAGAAGCGAGCCTGTGCCGCTTGTGCAGAAGTAGATTTCAAAGCCTTCATGGGCATGCAAATGCTGTTGTCCGATCTTGTTCGTTCGGTATGCACAATGAACCGGATATTCGGATAAAAAATGATTGGTAACTTCATCAAGCTCATAGTGCGGAACTGTGACCGTTTTCTCCTGATTGTCCATTGCGCAGCCTCCGATCCTATCCACAGATACCTTTTATGATACCAAATATCTTTGTAGAGGGCACAGTGTGTTGAAATGCAATAAAAATGAAGGTGGCTCTACACTCACTAAATAAGATTATTATGGTATAATAGTTAAGACAAGGTAACCGATGGGATTTCAGACACGGCGAAGCTACCCGAAAGGGGGTGACGCTGTGTCACTTGATCTTTTGGTGAAGATTCTGGATGTGCTGCTAAAAGTGGTTGGCATTTTTGCTGGCCTGAAGACTTTCCTTAGCAGCGGAAAACAGAAGAAAACACGTAAAGACAAGAAAAACCACCGGGGATAGGTTGGGCCCTTGATCCGGTGGTTTTTCATTCGCTTTATTGAAAGAAATTCTCGCCGTGGTCGCCCACTGGCCTTTGTTAAGAAGTCACGATGTGTCGAGCATCGTGGCTTTCTTATTTTACGCTTCCTATGCTTTTATTATACCACAATAGGAGCAATCCGGAACAGCGATTTCATGATTCTCCGCTAATCGCAACATTTGCCGGGTCAGTGAGACCCTATCATCACTGAGGATTATTCGTTTTGCCTATATTGTTGAGGCTGGGCGGATAATCCTTCGCTTTTTCCGGCTGCAGCAGCGGCTGCTTTTGCACGAATTTGTTTTCGCGAAAGTCTTTGCTCCCGCCCTTTTTGCCAGTTGCCATCAGAACCACCTCCATTTCCGCAGTATGCGGTAATTCGCGGTTTTTTATGCGGTGGTAATGCCGTTCTTACTTTTCTTTGTTCTCAATGGTGGAAAATGGAAGGAATTCGTCAATCGGTGTCGAATGGGAAGAAGGGTTGAGTTTAAGAAAGGGAGAGGAGCTTTTTTGTTTCGTTACAAAATCGGAAGTGTTGTCGTTTGCTCATGCCTGCTTTTCGGCGCGGCGAATGCCGCCTATGCAGCCGAACCGGCGAAATCGCCAAAAGCGAGCGTCGGTACGAAAGTCAATTCCAGCGCCAAGCAGTTGGAGACGGAATACGTCAGAAGCACGGTGGATCGGCTGAATGTGCGCACGGAACCGAATCTTTCCGCGTCCGTCATCCAGATGATCAGAAAGACGAATCGTTTCGAGCTATTGGGTAAACAAGACAATTGGGTGAAGATCAAGCTGGAGGATAAAAAGGACGGTTGGGTATTCGCCGATTATATTGAATATGTAAAAGAAAGTCCCAAGGATTCCGATTCGGAACGAACCGGACGGCAGCCAAGTCAGCGGTTGGCCCAGGAAACCGTCGCCAACATTATCACTAACACGAACCTGCGCAAGGGGCCGGGAATCGACACCGAGATCATCGGGAAGGCTAGGCCAGGCGAGTCGCTGCCGATTGTCGGTACGGAAGGGGAATGGTACAAGGTTTCGCTGCAAGACGGAGGTACCGCCTATGTCGCCAGTTGGGTCGTGGAGAACGCCAACGGCAATCCGGGTTCGGCCCCGCGTACGAATGGGGATGCGAACCTGGATGCTAAAGTCTATATCTACCATACCCACAATCGCGAATCTTGGAAAAATGTCGCGGGTGATACGAAGGGCTCATCCATCGACGACCGAAACGTCAATATTACGCTTGTGGGCAAACGGCTCGGGGAACGGCTGCAGGAGAACGGCATCTCCACGATAACCGGAGACGACGACTTTGCCCAAAAGCTAGCGGAACAGAAGCTGGGTTATGCCCATTCCTATTCGGAGTCGCGGAAAGCCGTCACCACAGCGGCGCAAGCGCACCCTTCCTTGTCCTACTTTTTCGACATTCACCGCGACAGCGACGTTCCGCGCAAAACGACGTCGGTGACGATCGATGGCAAGCCGTATGCACGCATCCTGTTCGTCATCGGATCCGGTCATCCCGATTACGCGAAGAACAAGAAATTCGCCGAAGCGATGAGCGAGCTTCTAGAAAAGAAATATCCCGGTTTGTCTCGCGGCGTACTGTTGAAAAGCTCTAAAGAAGGGGATGGCGAGTATAACCAGTCCGTTTCCCCCGGCAGCCTGCTCATGGAATTTGGGGGAATAGACAATACGCTGCAGGAATGTTTGCGTACGGCGGAAGCTTTCGCCGATGTATTTGCCGACTACTACGGATCATCCGAAACTTAAGCTGGCCGCCGCGCGCGGCCTTTTTTAATTGCACCGTGCCTCGCGTTCCGACTTAAGTCCAGCTGCCGAACCATGCCTCGGTATGAAAGCCAACCGTGCCTCCGCACGAAATCAAGTTCATTCCCGCGCCTGTTAAGGCTTTCTTTTCCATTCTGTAGAATAAAAGTATCAAATCTCTATAGGGAAAGGGATGTGAACGGCATGCGGAATCAATGGTTGGGAGGATCGGAATCGAAGCCTGTTTTTTTTCAAGGGGAGCAAGCGCTCGTTTTGACAGGACTGCTCGGTTTCGCACTGGCCGCGCTATGCGCGGTGTGGGTGCTGATCTGGGGAGGGGAGGTCGCTCCGCACGGCGATGTGACGAAGGCAATCTCGTTCGATGCGGCGATAGGGATTTTCATCGTCTCCACGGCGGCGATCCTTCCCTTTTCGGGGCTGCGCGAGAAGGCGCGCGCTTTCTTCCGGAGGGTTTACATCGGATTGGCACTGTATTCGTATGCGGCGGAGACGGTGCAACATATGCGCGGCGTGAATCCGCGGTTCGTCATGGACGGAACCGCCTTCGACCGTGCGGTGGGCAATCTCTTTGCCTTTGTCGCGCTAATGCTGGTGGTCTTCTACGTGTACTTGGCGGTTCAGTTTTTTCGGCAGCGCGTCTATAAGCTTCGTCCCGAGTTGATCGTTGGCATCCGTTACTCGATGGCGGCGGTGATGCTGAGCTTCGCAGCCGGTATCTGGATCTCGATGAACCAGGGCCGTACGGTCGGCCTGGAAGGCAATATCATTTGGCTGCACGGCCTCGGGTTCCATGCGCTCCAAGTGATGCCGCTGATTGCTTGGCTTGCGGAACGTTCCGACAATGCTCTCCACATTCGCCGCAGATGGATTCACCTGACGGGAATCGCCTACGTCCTCGGCCTGCTCGCCATCGGGTGGCAAACATTGCGCGGTGCCGCGATTATGGAATGGTCTGTTCTGCCGCTGGTTGCAGGGCTTTGTTTCCTCTTTACGATCGTCATAGGTGTGTTGCTGCTGCGCCGCGCTGGAGGCAATGTATCACGGAGCGCACAATTGGGATCATGACTGTAGCGGAGCAACGCGCCGTGCCTTACACGGTCACGGGATGGACTACGATGACCGTGTACATAATGCTTGGACATCTATCACTCCAGAAGGATACTGCTGCTAATAAGAAAAAGAAGAATATTCCGCGCAACTCTATAGCGTCCCGGCCAGAGCATCCAGACGGCGCAGCTCCCTTTTCCCTTTCCGGAACACCACCCAGACATCCAGGAGCGCCGCGGCGACCACGGCCCGGATGAGATCCGTGTAGCAGCCATCGTCAGAAAATAGAGTAGGCGTATACGAATGTGGCGCCTACTCTATTTTTGTTCTTTATTGTCCATAAAGGTATACCGTTGCAGACAGAAAAATAGTGAGTATCAACAATTCCTAAATGTATTCTTTTGTTTTAATACACGTGTATGCACCTTTTAAAACAAACGGGGGGCTTATGCGAACACATACGAGAGAATACGGGTATGCAAGGGTATCCTCCAAAGATCAGAATGAAGACGGACATTAACCGTATTACGGGAACAGGGTATTCCAGAGGTATACATTCGGAATATCAGCTCCGTTTATATCCAAGCACAAAGTTCATTTTGACCACAAAGTTTACATATCAATATAAACAAAAGCCCACTCCTTTGACGGAAGTGGGTTTTTGAACAGACCTTCTCTTTTATTGCACTATCGTCAGCAATAGGTAAGCGTTTGATGCGATCTCCGGCTTTTCCCCTGCTCCACACGGAGCGTGCGAGTTTCCCCGCACTCCGCGCTCCCTCTAACTGAAATTACTAGTTCATAAGTTCCGCGTTACTCATGGATTTGGGATTGTTAGATCGGTTCCAGGCCGCATTTTTGGCGGTA
>NZ_JBHTHC010000039.1:0-35955 GCF_042676285.1 Paenibacillus sp. GCM10027626
CCCATCTGTACGCGCCAAGGGGGCAGCGTCCTTTTGCGCCTTCGCTCAAACTCAAGCTGCATTTGGTTCAGGCGATGGAGAACTTGTCCGATCGCCAGCTTGAGATTCGTTTAATGTTTGACATCGCAGCGATACCGTCAGATCGGCAATGATCGCAAAGTCTTCTGCAGCGTCAATTCCTTCGTAGAATTGCACATTACCCGGATCATAGGAAGCCTTGACCGCCGAAGAGCCAATTGCCGCGAGCGTGCCCTTCAATATAGCGGCAGTCGCCGTATTGCCTGTGTGCGGCTTGAGTGTCACCGTGATGCCAGCCCGCTTCGCTTCAGCAGCGACAAGCCGAAAATGTGCTGCGAATTTCTCGTCAGCAGCCTCGCGCTCGCCCGCCTCCAGCGGTTCATTCGGGAACTGGCGATAGCCCCATGTCCCCAGACTGATAACTTCGCTTGCCCCAACAATTTTGGCAAATGCAAACAGCTGCGCTGCACGTTCAATTGGCTGCCCAGGAGCGAGCCAGGAGGTGCCCACGAGTGACGACGCCTTCAGTCCGTATCGCTCCAACTGCCGTATAATCAACTCCGCCCCCGCTTCGTTGCAGCTTTCCAGCACCTCTTTCCCCTCATGTGGCAAGCCGAAGACGATATAGCGGTACCCTGCGCCAGCAATGCCTTGCAAAGACCGTTCAAACGAAAATGCATTGTAAGGCAATGTCATACATGCAAGTTTGATTACGCTCATGCTTTACGCTCCTCCGGCTGCCGCTTGCCGGCTTGACGCAATGGGCCGTAATCGACGGCCACCTCGCACCGCTCGCGCAGAGAGCGGATAGCCGCCTCGGAAACAGCGATCGCGCGCAATCCGTCTTCTAATGTAATGAGCGGCTGCTTATTCTCGCGAACACAGGAGACAAAGTGGCCATTTAGCTGCTCCCACATATCATTGCCGGTAAATTGAATCCGCTCTTCCGGCCCATTGTCGCTCTTAACTCGCAGCTCGCCGTTCGAATTGACCACAGTCAAGTTCTCTGTTGCTACACCGGTCGTATCATCCTCGACCCGAGTCACCCATGGCGTGCTGACATGCGCGACCGCTCCGCTTGTATAACGGACCGCCACTGTGAACGCATCGCTGATTTTGTCTGCCTGCGGGCTGCTTGCACCATAAGCAAATACGCTTTCGATGTCGCCGCCGTACCAGTGCAGCAGATCATAATCGTGAGAACCATGCGAGTAAATCGGCCCTGATTTGTCGCTGCCGTCGAAATACCAATTCGGCGTATCATAGAAATGATCCCGATATTTATCGTACACGCTTTGGGTCGGGGCAAGGTAGTGCGTGCGCATCGACCACGCCTGAAGCACTTTGCCGGCTCCCGGCCGCGATAAGATTTCCTTCATCTTCCGATATGCCGGAGAGAAGCGCAGCGGATAGGCAACCATGGCTTTCAGCTCAGGACGCTTGGCGCTGGCTTCAATAATTTTGGCAGCATCCTCCAGCGAGGTTGCGATGACCTTTTCCAGAAATAAGTGCTTGCCGGCCTCTAGGACGGCAATGGCAATGTCCGTATGAAGATGATCCGGCGTTGCCACCCATACAGCGTCGAGATCCTGCTTCAGCAGTTCCTCATAGCTATCGCAGACATGGCCGCCTGCTTCCTTGCTTAATCGCTCCGCTTTATCGCGGGAACGATTGTAGAGCGCGGCTATTTTTATGTCAGGCATCTGCCGGAGCGTGCGGGCATGAAGACTTCCCATTAATCCGCAGCCAATGACCCCAACTTTAAGCATTTGAAACCCTCCCTAATCATTAAAATTCCTACACTTGTACGCCTTCTGTCGCGTAAGCCGCCCAAATCGTCCGATGCGATGGCATTGCTTTCTCGCCGCTGGTGTCCGATTCCCGCGCTTCGGCAATACAGGACAGGAAGTGCTCGATTTCATAAATCGCGTTGCCGCTCTTGCTGGCATTCGCCGGCGGCTCTGCATCGTGCAGCATTTCCGTCCCTTTATCGGTTACTGCTTTAATTTTGAGCAAATCGCTGGTTATCGCAATAAGCCCTTCTGTCGTATGAATATGGAATAGATTAGGCCGTGCGGAATGCTTCATGCCCCAGCTGCAAGTAATATGACCAAGCGTTCCATTCTCAAACAGGATCGTCGCCTGAGACGTTCCTTCTCCCTCCAGCCATTCCGTCCCGACGCGCGTTCCAAGAGATACTGCGCATTTCGGCTTGCCAAAGAACCATAACATCAAATCTACATAATGGCAGCCGTGGCTGAACAGAACGCCGCCCCCAAGCTTATCCTTGCTGGCGAGCCAGCTGTTCGGATTCGGCGGCAGGTAGCCTTCAATCCAGCAGTTGGCATTGATCGGGCGTCCGTACTTGCCGCTGTCCAAAGCCTCTTTAAGCTTGATCAATGACGGCACATAGCGCAAAATGTATGCCACCATCAGCTGCACTTTGTGAGCGTTTGCCGCTTCAATAAGCTCCAGACATTCCGCCTCCGAATTGGCAAGCGGCTTCTCGATCAGCACATGCTTGCCTGCCTTGATCGCCTGCATCGCCTGCGGAAAATGCAGATGGTGAGGCGTACACAGGCTGACCGCATCGATATCGTCAATTATTTCGCTGAAGTCCGTTGTATAATTGCAGCCCAGCTCCTCACCTACCTCCCTAGCCTTAGCTTTATCCAGGTCAACGACCCAGCGCAGTTCCGATTGCTCCGACTCGTAATAGGAATAAGCATGCGCCAGACCCATGTTCAACCCGACAACTGCAGTACGAATTTTGTTTGTCATTTGATCCCCTCCACATCTTGTTGATTGTTGCGAACCTGCCTTCATCATAGCGCCAACTAGCGGCAAAAGCTTTGTACTTTGGATGCCCAGATTTGTTCTTTCGTTCGGAAGATGCCCTTGCAGAAAACAGCAAAGGAGGGCAGAATGAGAGAAGGACGTTAGAAAACGGAACCACAGTCCGCTCGCCGTCAGTCAAGATAGAAGGGGGCTTCTTGATGAGCTTGCCAAAGCTAAAGCTGAAAAAGATTCTAAACGTGGACAGTATTATCAGCTTCCACTATGCCGAATACCCCAAAAGCTTCCGCGCCCAGGATTGCTATGATTTCTGGCAATTGTTTTACGTGGATAAGGGAGAATGGGAGTTTTGCGCAGATCCGGTTACGGTCACGATGAAGCAAGGCGACTGCCTGTTCGTCCCGCCGAATGTCATACGCAGAAGCGAGACGAAGCCGGTCACGCCCCCGAATGTATTGATCCTTTCCTTCGAATGCCGCTCGGCCTCGATACGCCGGCTCGCCCGCCGCACCTTCCGGCTGAACGGCGAGGAGCGGCATACGCTTTCGCTATTGGTTCAGGAGGGCAATAACGCCTTTTTGCCGCCGCCGCTCGCCATGACGCGCAAAAGCGGGAAATTTCGTTTGAACGATCAAGCCCCGCCCGGCAGCCAACATATGGTAAAAAACTATTTGGAAATTTTGCTGCTTTCCCTTCTGCGCCGGGCCGACAAGATGCAGCCCATTGAGAAGCTGCCAGCCGCCCCGCAGGAAAAACGTGAGAACTCCTTCGTCGAACAGCTGATAGCATACATCGAGGAAAATTTGGGGAGCGACCTGTCGATATCTGCCCTCTGTCGCAAATTCGCGGTCAGCAGAACGCATCTGTACGATGCCTTCAAGAAAAGACAGGGCTGCGGCATATCCGATTATGTGCGCAAGCTCCGCATCGAGCGGGCCAAGATCATGATTCGCGAAGAGACGAGCAGCATGACGGAAATCGCCGAACGCCTGGGATACAGCAGTATTCATTATTTCTCCAAAGATTTCAAGAAAATGACCGATATGACCCCCAGTGACTATGCCCGCAGCATCCAAGTGAGGGCGGGGCGAAGACAGTAAGCGCACAAAAATCGAGTGGCATTTCATTATTTTTCCAGAAAAGGTTTCCCCAAATAACCTTGACGACAAGCACATAGCGGGCTATCATAATAGCAGACCATTCCCTTATTTTGGAAAAACGTGGTTTGCGATCCACAATTTACCGATCCAAGGGCTGATGTCCTTTTTCCATTTTATTTTTCGATGAACATTTTTGCACTGATTTGAAAAGAGAGGCTGAACATGAGCAAAACGATGAAATGGGCAGTGACGGCACTGTTAGCTGTCCTGCTTTTGACAGGCATCCTGCCGTCTGCAGGGCTGCTGGCTCCGCACTTTAGCGGAAACGGGACGACTGCAGCAACGGCTGCCGGCAGTCAGACAGTTACCGCCGATATTACACCTCCGCCTGCACCGGAGGACAAAGAGGGAACACCAAAGAAAAAGACGCTTATTATGGGGACTTCAGCGGAATATGCTCCTTATGAAGTAGTCGATGCCAAAAATGGCGGCGACATTATCGGCATGGATGTCGACATTGCCAGGACGATTACAGAAAAGCTCGGCTATGAACTGAAGTTTTCCAATATGGATTTCAACGGCCTGATTGCCGCCTTGCAGACCAAACGCGTCGATTTTGTCATGTCGGCTATGTCGGTGACTGAAGAACGCAAGCAAAGCGTCGATTTTTCGGACGGCTACTATGTTGCACGCAACACGATCGTCTCCAGAGAAAAGGATAACTATCAGACCACCGAGCAGTTAAAAGGCAAACGGGTGGGCGTACAGCTCGGCTCCATTCAGGAAAAAGCCGCAGCCGACATAAAAGGCGCAGAAATTGTGAAATTAAACCGGATTCCCGATATCGTACAAGAGATGAAATCGGGGCGGCTGGATGCGGCCATTTTTGAAGATGCGATTGCCCTTAATCAAACCGCGGTCAACACTGATCTTGTCTATAGCATGATCCCGGCTGCCATCGGAGATGACGGCTATGCCATTGCCTTTCCGCAGGATTCGCCGCTTCGCGCGGAATTTAACGCCGTTTTGATGGAAATGAAGCAAAACGGCCAGCTTCAGGCTATTATTGACAAGTGGTTTGGCAAGCCTGGGGAAGAACGGAAACCGCGCGGTTTTCTTGATTTTGCCGTGCTGAATGGATACATGGGCTATTTGCTGCAGGGTGTGTTCGTCACGCTGCTGTTTACATTCGTATCTGCACTTTTCGGATTTATCTGGGGTGCCATTCTGTCCTTATTTAAATTATCCAGCGTCAAAATACTGCAATGGTTTGCAACCGTCTATACTTCCATCTTCCGCGGAACGCCGCTGCTGCTGCAATTGCTGCTGTTCTACTTTGCTACGCCGCAGCTGACGGGCTACGATATTTCGGCTCTGATGGCTGCCGGTCTCGCTTTCGGACTTAACTCGGCCGCCTACTTGTCGGAGACGATTCGCGGCGGCATTATGGCGGTGGACAAAGGGCAGCGCGAAGCGGCCATGGCACTCGGCATCCCTTACCGGACGATGATGATCCGCATTATCTTCCCGCAAGCGATCAAAAACATTTTGCCTGCACTGGTAAACGAATGTGTCGCATTAGTGAAAGAATCGTCGCTCGTCTCCGTGATCGGCGTCACTGACCTGATGCGCCGCGCCAACATGGTGCAATCCGATACAGCCCGGGCTTTCGAACCTTTGCTGTTCGTCGCAGCAATCTATTATATTCTGGTCTTGATTCTGACAACGCTAGCCCGTTTGCTTGAAAGGAGGATGCGCCGCAGTGATTAAAGTAGAGCAGCTGACCAAGACCTTCGGCAAATTGGAGGTACTTAAAGGAATTAGCACAACAGTAGAGCGCGGTGAAGTTGTCGCAGTTATCGGCCCTTCAGGCTCGGGCAAGTCGACTTTTCTGCGCTGCCTGAACTTGCTGGAAGTTCCGACAGGCGGGCGGATCACGATTGAGGATGTCGACATCACAGACCCGAAAACCGACATTACCCGTGTCCGGCAGCGGATAGGCATGGTATTCCAGCATTTTCACTTGTTTCCGCATATGACGGTGATCGACAATATTACTTTCGCGCCTATCAAAGTCAAAGGTATGGCCCGCGAGGAAGCGCGGGCGAAGGGGCTGAGCCTGCTTGAGCGCGTCGGGCTGCGGGACAAAGCCGAGGTGTTTCCGTCGCGCCTGTCCGGCGGACAAAAGCAGCGTGTCGCAATTGCCCGCTCGCTTGCGATGGACCCTGACATTATGCTGTTCGACGAGCCCACTTCAGCGCTTGACCCCGAGATGGTCAAGGAAGTGCTCGCCGTTATCCGTGACCTCGCTTCAACCGGGATGACGATGCTGATCGTGACCCATGAGATGAAGTTTGCGCGCGAAGCCGCGAACACGATCTATTTTCTCGACGGCGGCAAGCTGATCGAACGGGCGCAGCCGGAGCTGTTCTTCACGCGTCCGCAAAGCGAGCGCGCTGCGCGGTTTCTCGAGCAAGTGCTTTAAGCGACAACAACAAAATGCAGCAATCCCCTCTTCGCTAACTGGAAGAGGGGATTATTTTGCACCAAATACAACATTTGAATCAGGATTCTGCCATATTGGCCGATAATGTTGTACGTTTTGCAACAATGATCGCCTTTGAAACCCTATAAAGGGGGAGTTTGTTGTGTTTTGTACAACAATTTCTGGGGACGCTTGCTACTCATTCAAGATTTGTTGCACAAACTGCAACATTGGAGCGCATTTTCCCTTTCACCGGACGCCGGACAGCGGCAAGAACGCTGCGTTCCCAGATGAGCCATCGGAACACATCCCGATTCCGCGTTTAATATTGCACCCGCACTGGCGTTCTTGTTTTCGCTGATTCCATGATCGCCAAAATAACCATTGTCGTATTGTACGCATCTTCCATCGTCACCAGGAAAGGCTCACCGCTAATCAACTGATCGACGAAATGGCGGATGCTTTCGTAAGCAAAGCCTTTTGGCTTGCCGTGGATGAAATGCCGCACCAGTAAATCCGGCCGGTCAGCCTTCGTTTCTGTAAACCGCTCCAGCATCTGGCTGTGCGTCGGATCGATATTGAACATCCCTTTCGTTCCCGTAATGTTCAGCTTCATGTCGTTGACATTCGGATTGGTGTTCGGGGTAATCCAGCCGTTCTCCATCGTCGCGATGCCGCCCTTGCGGAATTCCAGAATCGTCTGATAAACGTCGACTGTATCCACGCCTGCTTCTTGCAGGACGCCCGCCCGGGAAACCGAATATACGCGCTCAACCTCATCGTCAAACAGCCAGCGCAGCACATCGACGCTGTGATAACCGAGAAACCATAGAATAGACGATTTCGCCGCCCAAGGCAGCAGATCGGTCGCCACCCATTTAATATCGTTCAGCCGGTAATAAGCGCTGTATGGCTCCCCGATTTCGCCGTCCACGATCGACTGCTTCGGAAGGGCAAACAACGGGCTCCAGCGGCTGTGCAAATCCACCATCATCCGGACATTGTGCTTTTTCACCGCATCCATGATCGCATTCGCTTCCTCGCGGCTCGTCGTCAGCGGCTTCTCAATAATGAAATGCTTGCCTGCCTTGGCGCAATCGATCGCCACCTCGGTATGGGCAAAGTCCGGGGTCACAATCGCGACCGCGTCAATGCCCCCTTTGGCCAGCATTTCCTTATGATCGCTGAATACCTGCGACTCCGGCAAATTAAATTTTTGCGCCAGCGCGCGGGCACGCTCAATATTCAAGTCGCAGATTGCCGCAAATTCTGCATGCGGATGGTCATTATAAATGAAAGCGTGCGTCTCCCCCCACGTTCCCGCGCCGACAATCCCCATTTTGATCGTTGTCATAACCAAACAACTTCCTCTCCATTTAGTATTATCTGTATCAAGCAAGCTTAATCGGCCTTATCATCCAGCCGTTATTTCACGCCGCCAAACGTCAAGCCGCGAATCATATACTTTTGCACAATCATCGCAAATATGAGCACTGGCAAAATCGTCACGATGCCGATCGCCGACATTTCTCCCCAGACAACCCCTGAAACCGACAAAAACAGCGTGACAGTCGTCGGCAATGTGCTGGCATCCGAGCTCGTCAGGAACAAGGCGAAGACAAATTCATTCCAGGAGTTGATCAGACAGAAAATCGCGGTTGCGATCAGACCCGGCGTTGCCAGCGGCAAAATAATCTTGATAAACACTTGAAACCGGGATGCCCCATCCACAAAAGCGGCTTCCTCCAAGGCGACCGGGATTTCTTCGAAAAAGCTGCGCATCATCCAGATCGTAAACGGAATATTAAAGAGCATATAACTGACAATGAGTACAATATGAGTATCCAGAACATTCAGAAAGCTTGCCATAACGAATATCGGAATGACCGACGCCATCGGCGGCAGCATCCGCAGGCTGAGCACCCAGAACGCCCGGTTTTCTTTCTTCTTGAATTCGAATCTGGCGAAGCCATAAGCGGCCAGACCGCCGATGAAGATCGAGAATACCGTCGTCAGCACAACAACGATGGAGCTGTTTTTCAAATATTCGACCGCATTGCGGTTTTCAAAAACCATTTTGTAGTTTTCAAAGGTAGGCGAGAAAAACCAAACGCTCGGATCATACGTTAATGTCTTCGTCTTCAAGCTGATAATAATCATCCACAATAGCGGAAATACGCATAGCGCACATACGAGCAGCAGGGCAGCCGCAGCGGAGACGCCCATTTTTTTCGTTCCATACGGATTCATCCTCTGTTGTCCACTCCCCTCCTGTAGGCTTGGATCAGCAGCCAGCTAATAACAGTCGTCAGCAGCAGCAAAATGACGGAAACCGCCGCCGATCGCCCGACCCAGCCAGTCTGCGCGAAGCCCAGACGGTATATATGCAGGCTCAAAAATTCCGTACTGCTGCCGGGCCCGCCCTGTGTGAGCGAATACGGAATATCGAACGTCTTCAAAGAATCGATCGCGCGGAAAACAACCGCCAGCAAAATCATCGGTTTGAGCAGAGGCAGCGTCACGCTGCGGAAAATTTGCCATTTGTTCGCCCCGTCAATCGCCGCCGCCTCATACGGGTCAGTAGGCAATGAGCGAATGCCGGCATAAATGATCAGTGCCACAAAAGGCGTATTTTGCCAAATATCAACCAGGACGGTCGACCAGAAGGCGTTTTCCGCCGACAGCCAGATGACTTTACCGCCGAAAAATTGCAAAAAATAGTTGAGGACTCCGTATTCCGCATTCAGCATCAGCTTCCAAATTTGTCCCGTAATACTTGGTGTCATAGCAATCGGAACAATCAGACAGGCAAATGCGAGAAATTTTAATTTAAATTCGCGGTCAAGCAGCGTTGCCAGCCAAAAACCAAGCAATAGCTCTACAGCGGTCACGATGACCATAAAAACGATACTGATCCAGAACGAATGCCAAAACTCCGGGTCGCCCCCGGAAAAGAGCCTGATAAAATTGTCCAGGCCGACGAACTTGAACGATTCGTAGCCAAGCTCGTAATTCGTCACACTTAGCACATAAAGAAAGATCGTCGGGATCAAAGTAAGCAGGCCAAGTATGAGAATAGCCGGCATAATATAAATCAAATGCGGTCTCTGCCGAAAGTAAGAACGCAGCACTTCGGTTCACCCTCTTTGTATGTTGGCTTAAGGCGAAGACCGCCGCTTTTGGGGGGCGGCGGCTCCGCAAATAGCTGCAGGCTTCTTTAGCCTACAATATCTTCAACTTCCTTCTGCGCCTTTTCGGACGCCTGATCTACTGTCATTTCGCCGGACATCGCCGAGCTCACATAGTAACCGACACGATCAAGAATCTGGCCGAGCTTCTCATGCGGCGGAATCCAGGAGATGCCTTTCTCTACCAGCACATTGGCATCGTTCAACGCTTCAAGCTGAACCGGATACGAGCTGTCCTTCGCGACAAGCTCCTCATCCTTATAGATCGATGTCCGCACCGGAACACCGCCGCCGGTCACATAATCCTTCGCTTTCTCTTTGCTGTTCATGTAGACAATGAATGCCCAAGCCGCTTCTTTATTTTTGGATAGCGAGGAGATCGACATATTCCAGCCTGCAAGCGCGCTCGCTTTGCCGCCAGGTCCTTCCGGTGTCGGTGCGAAAGCGACTTTATCCGCTACCTGGGATCCGCTCGGATCAAGAATCCGGGTCGCCAGCGCAGTCGCATCGAGCCACATGGCAGCCTTGCCAGTCGTGAATGCGGACAACGCCTCTTCATGCGTATAGGAAGCAACGTCCTTCGGCGCATTTTTCAACAAATCCACATAAAACTGCATTGCCTGCTTCGTCTTCGGATCGGTCATCGTTACAGCGCCGGTCTTCTGATCGATAAAGCCGCCGCCAAAATTGTACATGACGGTCATCAGGCCGGATGCGGCATGAATGCCGCGCTGGGCGCGCATGGAGACGCCGTACAGCCCGTCTTCCTTGCCATTGAAAAATTTAGCCAGCTCCAAAAATTCGTCCATCGTCTTTGGCGGCTGCTTGCCGTACTTCTCGAACAGATCTTTGCGGTAAGCGATAAATCTCGTCTCGCCAGCAGTCGGAATGCCGTAAACTTTGCCGTCATATTTGCTGATGCCGTTCCGGTATGCCGGAACGATATCTTCATAGTCGAACCATCCCGGCGTCAGCGCAGTATTTGCAATATAATCGTCAAGCGGTTCAACGACCTTCTTCGCGCCATATTCGCTCATCCAGAAGCCGTCAACCATCAGCACATCATAGGTTCCTGTCTTACCCGTAAAGTCGAGAAGCTGTTTATTTTTGAGGTATGTTTCCTCCATCACTTCCCAACGCACCTTGATGCCCGTTAACGCTTCGAAGTCTTTTGTCATTTTTTGAAACGATTCTGTAGACGGGTGGCTCGCGAAGGCCAGATTGATTTCCGTTCCGTTATAACGCTCTTTCATTGCCTTGCCCCATGCCTCAAGCGTAGCTGTTGATGCCTCATCGATCGGCGTTTGGCTGCCGCCATCTGTTTTTCCGCCATTGTTGCCCGCTTTGGCACCGCTGCCATTTCCGCTTGAGCAAGCCGCCAGTGATAGTACGAGCAGCAAAAGTACAACTATCTGGGCTGTCTTTCTTCCCATTTCAGACACTCCTTTTTTTGTATTGTTTTGTACTGTCAACCGTGGAATACAGCCTCTGCATTACGTTTCCACAGTGCCTATTGTAAAATGTAAAAGCGTTTTCAACCATGGCGCGTATCGCCTTCTCTTGTCTTAAAAAAACTTAGTTGCCTTTACGAAACCCTCCATACCTATGCGGTTTCAAATTTCTAACGGACTCAGGAGCCGCTATTTCCACTGAAATCGGCCATTTCAAAATCTAACGGAAACAGATGCCACTATTGTAGTTGAAATCAGCCGTTTTCGCCTATTTTGATTGAAATAAGGGCGCTGGCGTCCGTTAAAATCTATATCGGCTTATTTTCCGCAAATAAGGGCTGTGGTGTCCGTTAGCCGCTCATCTCGCCAAAAAAGCGCAAACCGCCTATTGCGAGGCGGCCCGCGCTTCTACAGCTATCGATTTTTCTCCCGGAATTCAAGCGGCGAGATGCCAAAAAACTTTTTGAATACTTTAGAAAAGTACGGGTAATCCTGAAAGCCGCATTGTTCGGCGATTGCATTGATTTTCGCCGTTTCATCTTCCTTCAGCAGCCTTCTCGCCTGCTCCAGCCGGAATTCGCCAATATACTGCGTAATCGGTTTGCGCATCACTTCCCGGAAAATTTTGCTCAAATAGGCGGTGGTCACGCCCGTCCGGTCCGCAAGCACCGACAGCCCCAGTCCCGGATCGTGGTAGTTCTGCTCGATGTACAGCAGTACATCGTCTACAATCCGTTTATTGCGCGGAGCCCGATTGTCCGCTACCGCTGCCATTTGCGCGAGCAGATAGTCCCGCCATTTGTCAAGCAGCTCCTCGATCGACATTGAGCTTTGATTGATCGCTGAAGATTCGTCAGGAGCCGACAGCTTAATATTGAGAAACAGCTCTGAACGGAACAGCAGTTGGACATAGCCCATCATTTGCTTGATCTGGATCAGCGGAAATTCCTGCTCCTGGCAATAAATCCGCCACTTATCCAGCGCCGAGTCGAGTTCCGGTACGTTCTCGGAGATAACGGCTTTGACCAGTGAGGTCACAATATCCTTGATAATGCTGATGCTCGCCATATCCATCCTGGACGTCCATTTGGCCGGGTCCTTCAACAGCACCTTTGAAATAACTTCATTGAGATTTTCCTGCGTAACCGGCTTCAGCAAATAATCCGCAACTTGATGGCGCAGCGCCTGCTGGACGTAGGCAAATTCGGCATACCCCGTTAAAATAACCCATTCAATGTCCGGATATGCATTCCGCAGCGCCCCGATCAGCTCCAATCCGTTCATGATCGGCATCTGAATATCTGTAATGATCAGATCCGGCTTGTGCTCCGCCACCTTCTGCATCGCTTCTTCGCCGTTGCGCGCCTCATCCAGCGACGCGCCGGCCTGATATAGCGTTTCCAGCAGCTTGATGATGCCTTTGCGAATAATAAGCTCATCATCAACGACTAATATCCGCATCCGTATCCCCCTCCTTTGGCAGTATAATCCGAACTGTGACGCCGCCCGCCATCGATTCCTCGACATGCAGGCCGTAGCCGTTCCCGTACCGCAGACGAATCCGGTGGTGCACGTTGAGCAGCCCGATCCCCCGCCGGATACCGGCGGCAGCTTCTTGCTCCTTCGGCTCCAGCTCGGCTGCAAGCAGCTTGTTCAGTTCGTCCATATCCGCTTCGGGCATCCCTTGCCCGTTATCCTCAATGTAAACGGCATAAGCGCCGCTACCGCAATCCTCCGCATAAATTTTCAAATAATAGTCGCGCTCCCCCGTAAAAGCATAGAGGAAGGCGTTTTCTACAATCGGCTGCAGCGTCAGCTTTACAATCGGATAATGATAAAATGGTTCAAGCCCGTCCAGATCAAGCTCGATGTCCGGATAGCGCTCCTGCTGAATTTGCAAATAAGTTTCGACATGCGACAACTCAATGCGCAGCGTAACCTCGGCCCTTTTATTATCGACAGGGTAGCGAAAAAAATCGGCCAATGCCTTGCTCATCCGGCTGATACTCGGCACTTCGTTCAGGATGGCCTGGCAGTTGATTACTTCCAGTGTATTATACAGAAAATGCGGGTTGATCTGGTTCTGCATAGCGAGCAGCGTCGCGTCCTTCTGCTTCATTTCAGCCTGAAACTTTTCGGACTGCACCTTGTACACCGTATCGATCATATCCGATAAAGTAGCCAGCATCTTGTTAAAATTCCGGCCAAGCAGGCCGATCTCATCGCTATATTTTCCGGTAAACCTTACATCAAGATCACCCATTTCTACCCGCTTCATCAATTGGACAAGCTTGCGGATCGGCCGGACCAGCGTATAGGAAAGCACGAATGAAATGAGCAGCGTTATGAGCAAAATTAATACGATTACATAAGGCTGAACGCTTTGGATTTTGCGAACCTCGTTCTTGATTGCCGCTGAGCTGATATACGCCTGAACGCGAAAGCCGCTATAGCCCAGCTGTGAATTCGTTTCCAAATAATGCGCCCGCCCCGCTTCAGGCACTTCCGGAAATGACGTATAGACCGCACGCCCGGCGGAATCCTTCAACTCAATCGATAGATTTTCGGTGGCCAGGAGGCGGAAGGCATCGCTAAACATTTTACCGTTCAAACGAACGACCAGCATGCCACTCTTGCCGCCAACATCGTATTTGCCCAATGTCAAATAAATTGTGTGCAGCGAGCGATCTTGGTAAAACATCAGTTGGTCGGTCGGCTCCGACCACAGCGTTGTTTGTTTGCTGCTAAATTTTTTATACCAGCTTTGCTCGCGGTAATTGATCCCGGTAACCGGATCGAGCCCTGAATCGTACAGCAAAATCTCGCTGCCCGTAGACTCGTCCCTGACGATGAACAAGGCTGAATCCAGCTCGCTCGAATACTGCAGACGAAATGCAGCAAGCGCCGCCTTTGCTTTTTCTCTATCCTTCGTCTCCAGCAATTCCGCGCCCATATCGGTATAGTAAAAAAAGTAAAAGATATTGCTGACGATCCGATTCAACTGGTTGTCCAAATTGAGCCCCGCCTGATTGATCGAGCGCTGCACTCTGTCTGTCTCGCTCGCCGTGAAAATCCGCTGCGTGTACTGCTGGTAAGCAGCCGCGAGAAAAAACAGTCCGGTAAATGAAACGATACAAATCGAAACAAAAATTTTTACAAACAGCTTGCGGTTCATCAGCCATGTCATGATTGCTTTGCCCATGTTTGCCAGTAACACCCCTCCCGATCACTCTTCGTCTTTAGTATAGCATTTGGACGCAACCCGCTAGCGCATTATTATTATTGCCAGTAATAGAAAAATTTGATTTGAAAGAGGGCAAAATCAAAGTAAAGGATAGCAATTTTGCGGATGAAAACGGCGCACGATTGTGATACGATATCTCCGTTACAGCTAGATTGAACGTAAGAGAGAGCGAGTGGTTAGGTGTGGGAGTTACGGCTGACGGTACGGTATCCGGCGGTGCAGGCTTGAATTTGTATCGGCTGACATGGCCGATTTTACTTGAATTGGTACTCTTTACATTGATGGGAACGGCGGATACGCTCATGCTAAGCGGCGTTTCTGATGATGCGGTGTCCGGGGTTGGAGTGGTCAACCAGTATTTGTTTATTTGCATTCTGATCATGGAAGTGATCAGCAACGGGGCTTCTATCGTGGTAGCTCAATATATCGGGTCCAGACGAATGCTCGAAGCTTCCAAAATTTCAGCGCTGGCTATTACACTAAATTTGCTGCTTGGTCTCGCGGTCAGCGCAGTGCTGTATATATTCGGCGGAGCCATCCTGGAATCGATGAATCTTGAGCCGCCTGTCCTTCGATATGCCCATGTCTATATGGAGATTGTGGGAGGCTTTATCTTTTTTCAGGCATTGATCAATGTCTTTGCCAGCTTGATTAGAACTTACGGCTTTACAAAGCAATCGATGTATGTATCGCTAGGGATGAACATCATTCATGTGGGGCTGAATTACGCCCTCATTTTTGGCCATTTGGGCTTTCCTGAGATGGGCGTGGCCGGAGCGGCTGTATCCACTGTCATCAGTCGGGTATTAGCGCTGGCCGTCTTCATCTGGATGCTGTACCGCGTCATGGAAGTGCGGATCGCGATCAGGTACTATGTCACCTTCACACGAGCGTATATCCGTAAAATTATGTCGGTCGGCATCCCGTCTGCACTCGAGCAGATTACTTATCATTCCTGTCAAACCGTGTTTCTGTATTATGTCACTTTTCTGGGTACAACTGCGCTCGCTTCGCGCTCTTATGCGATGACGATTTCGCAATATATTTATCTGTTCAGCGCTGCGATCGGTATAGGAACAGCAATTATCGTCGGACGATGCGTAGGCGCAGGATTGAATAATGAGGCCTTTCAGCGGGTCATTCAAAGCGCCAAATGGAGCCTCATCATCACCATTGCCGTAGATGCCGCCGTTATCGTATTTCGCGAGCCGATTCTTGGCCTCTTCACCGATAGTACGGACATTATCCGCCTGGCCTCGCAGGTTATTTTGTTCAGCATTGTGCTGGAGACCGGTCGCTCCTTCAATTTGGTATTCGTCAATTCATTGCGGGCAGCCGGCGATGCGAAATTTACAGTCTATGTCGGCTTTCTTTCCATGGTGTGCATGAGTTTGCCCCTCGGTTACTTGCTCGTGTTTCGCCTTGATCTGGGACTCGTTGGCGTCTGGCTGGCCATTGCAGCCGATGAATGGCTGCGGGGCATTGTCATGTGGAACCGCTGGCGCAGCCGGCTGTGGGAAAAGCGCTCGCTCGTCGACCCGGTGCAGCCGGCCGGAACGGCTCTATAAAACGGAACGACGGTCCGCTCAGATCTGTTTGAGGCCGCTTCACCTACGCTAAAGCAAAAAGGTCGAGTTCGAAGCTGCTTAAGCCCGGACTCAACCTTTTTCATTTATTTTACTTTAATAGAAGTAACAACGTTATTGACCAGCTTTAGCTCTACCGCTTGCCCTGGATTCAGCTTTGTCACTTTGCCGACAACCTGCATATCCGGAGCAACGTTCAGCACCAGCACTTGCTCTCCGCCATTAAATGGTTTGGAAATGGAGACTGCCGTAATTTTACCGTCCGCATTCAATGTGAACGAATTGAACTTGCCCGACTCGATCGTATAATCAACCGATGGCTTTTTAACCTCAATGAATATGACCTTGTTCTGATAAGTACGAATGAACACTTCATCCCCAGCAAGAAGAGACGATAAGTCGGATTTTACATTATTGCGGAAAACGAAAACATTCGAATCGATCGCCAATGTCGTCTCTGTGCCATCCGGCTTGACAACGACGAGCGAACCGTTGGCAGGCGCAGCCTTCAACTTGCCTGTAATCGCCTGTGCGTCATGATCCGGCATTTCATTGTCCGTACGGTCAAGAATGGCTGCCAGCTCGGCGCGGGTAACCGGTTGGTTAGGACGGAACGTTTTATCGCTATATCCGGTAATGATGCCTTTCTCCAGCGCAACAGCTACATAGCCAACGGAGCCGGCAGGAATATTTTTGGCGTCCTTGAAGTTAAGTTCTGTATTGTTTTTCGCTTTCGCTTCGGCCTCAAGACCAAGCGCTTTCACGAGCAGCGTTGCCGCAAATAGGCGCGTGGCCGACTTGTCCGGCTGAACAACGTCATCGGTTTCCGCGAACAGGTCTTTCTCAAGCGCAACCGCGATGTAGCCGGTCGCCCACGGATATTTGCGCTTCAGTTGCTCGGCGTCTTTGAAATTCAGCTTGGTTGCCATTTCCTCCGCCGATTCCGCTTGCTCCTTCAGTCCCATCAACCGTACGGCGGCAACAATTGTCTCAATTCGCGTAATTTTCTGTTGCGGTTTGAACGTACCGTCTGCATAACCGGTGAACACACCCTTGGAGGCAAGGCGAATAATATGCTCCAGCGCCCATTTCAGCTCTTTTTCATCTTTAAAGTGGAGATGAATGCCGCCTTTTTCCTTCTTCTTTTTATTGTCTTTATCGTCGTTATAATCATTATCGTCGTCGCGATCGTCCCATTTACGCTGATCTTCCCAGTCCTGCTTAGATTTGGATTCGCTATCATGCCCTTTGCCTTTACCGTCAGCAAACGCGCTTGACGCTCCGCCCGCCAGCGTCAGTAACGCCATCGATGTAATCGCTGCTTTTTTCACTAGTGTCTTATTCATGTTGAAGCCCCTCTCCTTTTCGATAGCGGTCCAGGCCGCTGATTTGCTTTCGCCCATAAACGTTCGGCGGATCGTTGCTGGTTTAGGGGGTACCGACAAAAAATAAGACAGTTTTAATCTAATTTGAAATCACAAAAAAACGCCTGACGGCGTCCTTTAAGTTCTAACGGAAGCTACAGACGCTATTTCGCCGATAACCCCCCTTTTTGAAATCTTACGGATGTGAGCGACCTTAATTGGCCGTTTTCTTGCGAAATCGTGGTAGTGATCAGCAAATAGCGGCGCACAGTTCCGTTACAATTTCAGATCGGGCGAATTTCCGAGAATAGCGGCCGTGAGATCCGTTAGCGTTCGTTCATTTGCCAGGTGGCTGTCACCCCCCCCCTATGATCATTAAAGCGGCACAGTCCACTGCGGCCTCTGATCGATAAACCCGGCATTTTTATGGGGTTCATAGGGATAGCTTTTCAGCCGCTCGCCATCTAATGCCTCCTCGAAGCGGTGCTCTCTGTAATATTGCACAAGCCTTGCTCTGCTCGCCTCGCAAATACCGGCATGTGAAGCGGCAATATTAGTAAGCTCATCAGGGTCGTTAGCCAGATTGAATAAAGCCTCCTGCCCGCCGTTGGTATGGTAGACATATTTGTAATCGTCCCAGCGGAGCATAAATTTCAACATGTTATTGAGGCCGAATTCCCCGTACACTTCCTCTCGCAACGGCCGGCCATCGTCAGCTGCGCTTTCCAGCATGCTGATCCCGTAGCAATCAGGAGGAATCTCTCGCGCCCGCCGCATCTGCTATCGTAGCATACACATCGGTGAGCACGCCCAGCTGCTTGCGCTGAACACCTTGCGGCAGCCTTTCAGGCCAGCGCATCAGCAGCGGAATACGGGCCGACGGCTCGTAAAACGTCCTTTTGCCGTACGAATAGTGATCGCCCAACATTTCACCATGATCCGCGGTTAAAATAACCAAGGTGTTATCCGCCAGCCCATACCGCTCCAGCGTATCCATAATCTTCTTTATTTGGACATCGATCTGCGTAACGGAGCCGTAATAATAAGCCCGAATCTGTTTTTCCTGTTCCGGCGTAAGGCTATCGATGCCGTTAATTTTATAATCGTTCTGGAAGGCGATAGCGAGATCGATCGGCGCCCGCTCCTGCTCGCTTCTCACTGCTGCCGGCACCTGGTCCAGCGGATACATCGTATCATATGGCTGACACGGATCGAATGGCGGATGCGGCTTTATGAAGGAAGTGAACAGGAAGAATGGCCGATCCTTGTTTTTGCGGATTTGCTCGCATGCGGTCTCAGCTGTCCAGGCCGTCGTGTGAACCGCCTCAGGCAGCTCGGAAACCTGCGGCACATAATACATCTCGCGTCGCTTGCCATGCGGTTCCCTAATATGCATGAATCCGGAGCTTGCAAGATATTGCAAATAGTCGTCGTCATCGAAGTGGCCGGGAATTTCCTCGGATAGCAGCATCCGGTCGAAGCCATGATGCGCCCGCGGAGGAGAAAAATGCATTTTGCCGACGGCACAAGTAAAATAGCCTTCATTTCGCAATATTTGCGGCAGCGGATGTTCAATCGGATGGCGCAACGCTGTATTATCGGTCAGCCCCAGCTGGAAGGGAGCTTTGCCCGCTATAAGCCCGTGGCGGGCAGGCACGCAGACGGGTGTCTGACTGTATATGCGGTCAAAACGCACGCCTTGTTCGGCCAGCTTGTCTATATTGGGCGTTTTAACGAAATCGCTTCCATAACATCCGAGTACGTCCGCCCGCAATTGATCACACATAATGAGTACGATATTTGGCTTTTTCATATGCTGCCCCTCCCACAAATTTCCTACTGCACCCTCATTATACCTGCTCCTTCCATCTCGCTCAAGACGCCATGCATGCCTGGCGTCTCTATACTTATTTAACGCCGCTCCTGCAAAAAGTGCTATTCGTCCCTGATCAGTATATTAGCCTTGTCTTTTTACTCTACGGGATTGTATCGATCTTTAGCACGCTGATCGGCGGCAGATTGGCGGCAAGAAACGGCCTCCGGAAGCTGCGCTATGTGTTTCTGATCCAGGCCGTCGTGCTTGCATCGCTTTACTTTTCTTCCGGTTCAATGATTGGCGGCTTGATCAGCGTATCGTTCATCGCCCTGATCGTTTACATCCTGAACTCAACGATACAGCTGTATTTCATCGATTTGGCCAATAAGCATTATCCCGCCGCCAAAGACTTGGCCTCATCGCTCACTCCGGTATCGATTAATATCGGGATTGCGCTTGGCTCTTCACTGGGAGGCTTTGTTACTACAAAGATGAAGCTGATCGATGTGTCCTGGTTTGGGGCGATCGTGGCAATTTTGGCATCCGCGCTGACCTTTATCAGCTGGAGCCTTGACCGTCCGCAAATCAGCCAGCAGCAAAAAGGCCGGGTACTGGAGCAAAATTAAGCTCCGGCCCAGCCTTTTTTTACGCTATTTTCCGTCGAAACTGGCTGACCGCTCGTTCTTCCGGTAATCGAGCGGCGTGAAGCCGGCATACTCGGAAAATAGCCGGGAAAAATAACGCGAATTCGGAATCCCGACCCGGTCGGCAATTTCGTATACCTTCAAATCTGTCGTTCTAAGCAGCACTCTTGCCTCATTCAGCCGCACCTGCTGCACATAATCGTGAAAGCTTTGGCCCGTCTCCGCACGAAACAATGCAGCAAAACAACTGGGACTGAGACTAACTTGCCGCGCGACCTCTATCAGTTCAATATGAGTGTACTGGCTGGCAATTAAGGCGATTGCCTTTTTAATTTCCTTGCGCATGCTTCCGGGCATGGGCAAAGGCTGCAGCTGCCCCAGCGTATCCGCCAAGTGGCGTGCTTCGCAAACAATCGCCGCAGCGTGCAGCGCCGTCTCGGCTGTCTGCTTGAAGCTTAGCAGCTGTGCGTTTGCTCTCCCGCCGACTCCTTCTAGCTGCGAGCAGATGGCCCGCGCCATCTGTCTGACCTGCTCGGCAGGCGGCCGATACTGCCTCCCGATCGCATCGGCCCACTCAGTAAGCAGTGAGCCGGCTTCCGTGCCCTCCCCGCGCTGTATCGCATCTCCGATATTTTCCAGCAGGGAGCGAAACTGTTCTTGCGGAAAGGCGCTCCACGCCGGCGCTGTTTCTTCCCACACAATGTGCGAGCAAGGCATATAGAACCCTGCTTCGCATTGTGCAAGACTACGCTGATAGGCCAGCGGCAGATCAGCCGTTCGATGATAGACGGCGCCGGCAGCGACGACATAATCTGCCAGCCCCTTCTTGCTGCGGAGCCGGACACAGATCTTGCTGCACTGCTGGCTGTACCAGCCATAAAAAGAAGCGTCGTTTTCCCGACACATGGAATGAAAATATAAACACCACGTATCCGGCGTCAGCCTTACCGGTATACATCCCCGTTCGCGCTCCGTTTCCTCGGCCTCGACGGCAAACCATTCTTCCGCGAGCGCATCCTCCACTGCTGCAGCCGTTCTAATAACAGCCATTGCAAACCGGTCATGCACAAAGCCGCTCTTCCACAAACCGGAGATGGTCTGCTCCGACGGAAACAGCAGTACATCCTGCAGCAGAGCACGGACAATCAACTCGGTCTCTACATGCTCTTTACGCAGGGAAGCTGCCGTGCGCTCAAGCACATGGACCAATTCCTCCTCGCTGAGCATCACCTTTGTCAAATAATCGCCTGCCCCATATCGCAGCGCTGTCTGTACTTTGTCGAAATCCTCGTAACAGGTAAGCAGCACTACCTTGGGAGGGGACGGCCGCTGCTGAAGCTGCTGAAGCAGCTCCAGACCGTCCATTACCGGCATACCGATGTCAGTCACGACAATATCCGGCTTGAGCCGCTCCACACTTTGCAGCGCCTGCATCCCGTTTTCCGCCTCGCCTACAATCTCAAACCCTCGCGCAGCAAGCTGAAAACTGCGAATTCTCCGGAGCGCAAGCGGCTCATCATCGACCAGCAGCAATTTGACGGTTTGCCCCATCTGCTCCATCCCCCGTTTCAATCATTTTCAATCTGACTTTTACGGTCGTACCTGCAGCCGGTTCACTCTCGATCGATAAGCCATAGTTGGGGCCGTAATACAGCTGCACCCGCTCATGCACATTCCGGACTCCGATATGAGCGGCGCTGCTTTGCGAGGCGCCGGGGCCAGCGTAATTGGGCTTCAGCAGACTGTTAATTTTCTCTTTGCTCATGCCTACGCCGTTATCGGCCACAATAATTTCCAAATCCTTGCCCAGCTGTCTGACGCTTACGGACAGCTTCCCCTTTCTGTCTGTAAGCGGGCGGAGACCGTGAAACACTGCATTTTCCACAATAGGCTGCAGTACAAGCTTCAACATATGCGCACCGGCAAGGTCAGCCGGCGGATTTTGCACTTCAAATTCAAAGCTGTCGTCATTTTAACGGACAGACTGGATATACAAGTAATCCTTGACATAGGTCAATTCCTCATCCAGCCGGCGCAAAACATCGGTGCGGTCCAGCCCGTACTTCAGCAAGCGAATCAGCACGGTCATCACTGCATGAATTTCCGCTTTACTTTTGAAATCGACCATAATATCGATTGTATTTAGCGTATTGTACAGAAAATGCGGATTAATCTGCGCAAGCAGCATTTGAAAATCAGCCTGCCGCTTCTGCTCCTCCGTCTGCTTCAACGTCTCGATCAGTTCTTGAATGATGCGCATCATCCGGTTGAACTCCCGTGCCATCTCGCCAAATTCATCCGGCCTGGATACCTCGAACTGGTGATCCAGATGGCCGGTCGCAATATGGCGGATCCCTTTCGTTAAGGAAACAATCGGCTTCGTAAACCACCACGATACGATAATATAGATAAAGACAAGGCCCGCCGAGCCGAGCAGCAGAATCATAATGGCAAATTGAACGATCGGCTGGTAGTTGTTTTCCAGCGTCTTTACATCGCCAACGATGACAACCTTCCAGAAAGGCGCCTGATTCATATCGGAAATGACATAATATTGCTCATTTTTTTCAAAATTGGCTTTTGCCGCCGAAAGCGTTTTCGTATCACGTTCCGCAAATTCTAGCGTTTCATAACTGTTGCGCGCGACAATTGTAATTGAGTAGATGAGCCGGTCATTTCGGTCGTAAAGCAAGGTGCGCGTATCGTAGCTGCCGGCAACAAGTCCGCTCTTATCGAGGTAGACTACCCCGCGCACCAGCTCCGGCCTCGTCTGCGTCGCCGCCTCCATCGAGCGGATCCAGTCTGCAGGCGTCGTCATATCGTACAAAATCTCGTTTTCTATTGCCAGTACGTTCAACACCAAATCATTCATCTGGCTTTCCATTAGCCGAACCGACTGTACGACCATGCCGTTCAAGGCACTCTCCTGAGTCTGACGTAAAAATGAGGTGGTATTTGACTGCGCCAGCCAAATAATCGCCGCTTCCAATATAAGACTAGGCAGAATCAGCCAGATCAGCAGCTTGGTCCGCGCCCCAGTTCGTCCGCCCAGCCGCAAGGCCACACCTTCTTTCACAATGGTAGACAATGTTTGTACATCAAGTATACCTGTCATCTCCTATCGGTCAAGGGGGATAACAGGTATACCGAAGTGCCGCAGCAATATTTAACTATGGCTTGCCTGCGCCAAGCTGCTCGGCAGCCTGATCGATCAGCTTCTGCCCGCCCGCTTTTTTCCATTCCTCCACATATTTATCCCAATCGTCAAAGCTGCGCTTGCCCAGCACAAAGGCGATTTCATTTTTCTGCACAAAATCCTTAATGCGGTTCGAGGTTGGTCCATCCAGGTTAAGGAGCATATCGTAATTTTTGACGCGCGGATAACTGCGAACGATGTCCTGATATTTATCCCCCGCTTCATTATACGGAAATTCGGGTGAATATTTATGGCGCTCCCAAATTAGCGTATAGCCTACCGACTGCCAATCCATCATCCCTTTCAGCTCCGGCTTCATTTCATTTTGCAGGGTGACCATATCGGAATCATAATAATAAGTGCCGTCATCATTTTTGGTCACCTTGGTATAATCCGGCCAAATTTCCGGTCCGCCGCCTTGGTTGCCTACCCAATAATATTTGTTCGGGTACTGCACGGCGTCCAGGAAATGAGCAATCCGTTTCATTTTGCCGGGGTCATCGCCAACCTTCTTGGAGATGATGAAAATGCCGCCGGGCGAACCGCCGGGTCCGAGCTTGCCGTCGCTGTTTTGCGCGGATGTAAGCGGCGGCACCGGCGCCCAGTTTTTGAGCGTATCCGCATTATTTTGCGAGGCGGAAAATTGCTCCTGCAGCAAATTCCAGCCCGGGTAATTGACCATCCCGATTTTGTTCTGCAGCGAGTATGATTTGAACTGCTCCCACTGGATCGTATACCAGTCCGGAGCGAGCAGCTTGTTGTCATTGAGCTTTTTTACAAATTCCAGGAACGCCTTCGTCGTACCGTCCAGCATCGGATGATTGATCTTGTCGTCCTTCACATTCCAGCTGCGATGGCCGAACATATCGATCAAACCCGCCATCATCCCCCAGCCCTGTCCGGCGCCCGCCGCGCCCATGAACCAAGTGTCCGCTTTGCCGTTGCCGTCCGGATCCCGCTCGGCGACCGCTTTGGCATATTCAAACAATTCATCCGCTGTTTTCGGCATTTCCATGCCCAGCTTCTCGAGCCAATCCTGCCGGATAAAGTTGCCCCATACGTCCGGGAAAGTAGGCAGACGCGGTATGCCGATCATATTGCCGCCATCTGTCGCCCATTTTTTATATTCCGCCGTGACATAATTCATCATTTGCGGCATATACGGAAGAATTTGCGTCGCATCGAGCAACTGGTTCTGTTTAAACAGCGTCTGCGCGATCGCCCGGTCGCCCAGCAGCACCACATCAGGCGCATCGCCGGATGCAAAGCGGACATTGGTTTTATTGATCAAATCTTCCCCCGCCAAATTAGTGAAATTAATTTTTACATTGAAAGTTTTCTCATAAAACTCCTTGATCAAATCCTTCGTCGCAGGCTGATTAATAAAGCCGCCCAGCATAATATCAAGCGAATACGATTTGCTCATATCGTCATACGCATAGCTCTTGTCATAATCGACCGCTGTCGGCACCTCTGGAAAGGCATCTGGAAATTGCAAATCTTCCGGCTTCACTACATTGTCTTCCGCCCCGCCACCGGCCGCTCCTTCTTTTTTGTCCGTGTCGGCAGGCTTGTTGCCCGTATCGGCCGGCTTATTGCCGCTATCCTTCTCCGTTTTGCCAGATGCCGGACCGTTATTCACTTTACTGCTGCATGCCGCCAGCAGCAGTGCCATCACAAGCAGCAGCGAAATTGTAACGACGGTTGTTTTTCTCAACATACCATATCCCCTTTTCATTTCGTGAAATAATAGGTTGCATCTATGCCTAGAAGCCCGCGGCGCTTCAACAGCAACATCATGACACTGGGAGCAAGCATGATACAGACTAGCCTTTCACTGCCCCCATGTAAACACCTTTTACAAAATATTTTTGCAGAAAGGGATAAACCATCAGAATCGGCAGCGTTCCGACAATGACGGTTGCCATCTTCATCGATTCCGGCGTAACAGCGCTGCCGTTAATGACAAGCGACTGCATCGCATCACTCGAAGCGGCTGTAAGCATATTTTTGAGCACAAGCTGCATCGGGAACAGATTCGCATCGTTTAAATAGACCATGGCATCAAACCAACTGTTCCAGTGAAAAACGACATTGAACAGGCCGATTGCAGCCAGAGCCGGAGCGGCCAGCGGAATGACTACGCGCATGAGCATTTGCAAATCTCCGGCGCCATCTATTTTTCCAGCCTCAATCAAACCGTCCGGCAAATTCTCGATGAAGATTTTAATGACAAGCAGGCCGAAGCTGTCTACAAGGTAGAGCAGCACAAGCGACCATAAAGAGTCGATTAGCCCCAGCTGTTTGACGACAAGATAGGTGGGAATAAGCCCGCCGCTGAACAGAATCGTCGAGACGACGAGCAGCAGCATAATGGAGCGCCCCGGCAGCGTCCGGATCGAAAGCACATAAGCGCCGATTACAGACATCAACAGCATGAGGCTGGTGCCCATCGCGCTGCGGAAGACAGACACTCCGAACGATTTCCAAATAAGCGGCGAAGAGAGAATGCGCTCATAAGCGGCAAATGTCGGTTCATGCGGAATGATGACAAAATAGTTGCGCTGCATCATTTCCACCTGCCCGGTAAGCGACATGCCCAGCACATAGAGCAGAGGGAATACCGCCGATGCGACGACGGCGATCACGATCGCATGGATAATGATCTGATAGGTTCTCTCCGATTTGGATTTATAGATCATGCAAGCGTCCTCCTTTATGTTGAAGCAGGCAGGCTACCAGATTCCGCGGCCGGACAGCCTTTTGGCAAAAAAGTTGCATATGATGACGAGCGCCAGCCCGATTACCGACTGGAGCAGGCCAACCGCCGTAGCCAGGCTGAACTGCAATCTCGCCAGCCCTTCGCGATATACCCAGGTATCAATAATATCAGCCGTATCATAGACTGCATCATTGTAAAACAATAAAACCTGCTCTCCGCCCGCGTTCAGCAGGAAGCCGAGATTAATGCAAAGCACAAAGGTCATGACCGGCATAATGCTCGGCAGTGTAATATGCCGCATCCGTTTGAGCGGCCCCGCGCCGTCGATAACCGCGGCTTCATACAATTGAGCGTCAACCGTAGACAGCGCCGCCAAATAAATAATCGTACTCCATCCGATTTCCTTCCACAGCGCAGAACCGATCAGAATCGGCCTGAACCAGGCGGAATCCAGCAAAAATTCATGCCGCTCGAAGCCGAAGGCGTCCAGCATATTGTTGATATAGCCGTAGCCCACCGAGAAGAAGCCAAAGACAACCCCAAAGACGATAACCCAAGAGAAAAAATGAGGAATATACACTAAAGTTTGCAGCCATTTCTTCAGTTTCCTGGTCACCATATCATGAAACAAAATGGCCAGAATGATCGGCGGAACAAAACCGATTGCCAGACGCGAACAACTAATCTCGACCGTATTGCGAATAACGCCCGGGATGTCCGACGACAGAAATATATCCTCAAAGTTCTGCAGGCCGACCCACGGACTGGCAAATATGCCTGAGCCCAATTGCAAATCCTTGAAGGCCACTACCCAGGCCAGCAATATCGGCCAGTATTTGAATATGACAAAGTAAGCAAAAACGGGAACAAACAGCAAGTATGCGGTTCTGTGTTGCTGTATACGCTTCCAAAGCGAAGGCTTCAACGACCTGCCTGTATAGCTGGCGATAGCGGGCTGAGCCGGTACAGCTGCCGCTGCTCCAGCGCCCGCCTGAGGCTCTACGTTCGACATCCAGTGTCCTCCTTGAATTTGCTGTCAAAGCGGTTTGATAGCGCTTTCAAATAGATTATATCACGCCCGTTTTGCTGAAATGTTCATTGTGTGATTGAAAATGTATACGGAGAAACTGTCATTGAGATCCACGGTCCGGCAAACTGTCCAAGCTGCCTCAGCGCATGCCTGCCGCCTTTCGATGAACGGAACAGGTGCTCAAATGTTGCAGTTTTTGCAAGCTGTTGATTTACCACAATAGTTTATAGCTCTATTTTACTAGGAATTATTTACATCGTCCGACTAAATGGATTTTCTACAGTTCGTTTTTTGTTTTGTTCGTTAGATAGCCCGACTAGATGGAAAACCTACAGTTAGAATGGGAGTTAGAGATGGATAGACTCGATTTGGCCCAATCTAGCTGGATGATTTCCAGTTAGACTGCAAAATCCGTCTGTTCTGGCGTATATACCTACATAAAATCCAGTTAGTTTGGAGTAAGGAAGCCGAGATCAGCTTTCACCAGACGTACAGTTTTTTCAACACATGCATGGCCGGAAGCGAGCATACCCGCGAATTGTTGCAGCCTCGCCCCATCGTAGCCACTCAAATCCCGTTTACCCCCTGACAATACCGATTGCAAAATTGGGCGTTTTTGATGTAGAATAGCATTCAAACAATATTGAATAAAGGAAAAATTATTTAATAGAGGAAACACATTTCCTGCACTAACTTATGCGGCGGCACGCATGCTGGGAGTTCCCTATGGACAAGGCTTTTTGTTAGGGCGCCCCGGCAGGCTGAAGACAAATTTTTGAAACTTCATCGGAACAGTTCCGTAAATATCAGGTGATCAATTTATTGCGAAGCGAGGATGAGTATTTTGAAAGTCATCAAGTCTGCACTGTTTGTATTATTAAGCTTTTTGCTTCTGGCTGGCTGCGGATTAGTAGAGCAAAACACGGAAGCGAAAGGGCTCATCAGCTTTGAAAATGTCGCAAGCTACATAAAAGCCAATAACAAATTGCCGGACAATTTCATTACCAAAAAAGAAGCGAAGAAGCTGGGCTGGGACGCCCAGCGCGGGAATTTGAATGAAGTTGCGCCGGGCAAAAGCATTGGCGGCGATGTCTTTCAAAATCGGGAAAAACAGCTGCCCAGCAAGAAAGGCAGAATATGGTACGAAGCAGATATCAATTATAAATCCGGCCACCGGGGCAAAGACCGCATTCTATTTTCCAATGATGGGTTAATCTATAAAACGGAAGACCATTACAAGACGTTTGAACAAATCAAATGAAGCTTTGGGAGGATCGGAAATTGCGCGAAGTTATATTGGACGGCGGAAAAATCAATAGCCGCGATCAACTGCACGCTTTCTTAAAAGAAGCTCTGGAATTGCCCGAGTACTACGGCGACAATTTGGATGCCTTATGGGATTGTCTGACTGAAGAAGCAGGAATGCCGCTTACGGTCCGTTGGCTGCATTTTCAAAAGAGTGAAGAAAAACTTGGCGAATACAGCCAGCTGTTACTACAGCTTTTTCGGGACGCCGAATGTGAATTGGAAGATTTCCGCTTGCTGCTTGAGTGAAAAAGAAGAACCGCTTCTACCGATAAGGTTAGAGCGGTTCTTTTATTTCCTATTACAGACCCCAGAACCAGTTAAAGCCTCTGTTTTTCTTTGCAGACTTCCAATGATTAGAGCTAGGTTCAGTTACAGCAGGTTGAGATTGTGTCTGAGCAGGTTGCCGCGATACGGCAGGAGCTTGTCCGCTGCCAGAAATTACGCGGCGTGCAGTAACGAAAGTTTTGTCCCAGGTACTGCCTGCAAAATTGGAAATCGTGACGCCGATTCCGACTCTGTACGTATGAATTATTTTACCGTCGCCCATGTAAATGGCCACATGATTAATGATGCCGTCATGATTCGTATCCGCGAAGATCAGATCACCCGATTGCAATTGATCCTTGCTGACAGGTGTTCCTACATTAGCTTGTTGTCTTGAAGAGCGGGGGAGATTGATCCCATTTTGCTCAAATACGTATTGGGTAAACGAAGAACAATCAAACTCATCTGTTCGTCCGCTGGGGGCGCCAAATTTATACGGAACGCCCATAAACTGTTTAGCTGTTGAAATCACCTGATCTGCAACAGAAACACTTGATTCTGCAGCCGCTTGCACCGGTTGAGCCGTAAGAAGCATGCTTCCGGAAAAGGCAACCGAGAGACTGAGACTGATTCCTATGAATGTTTTGCCGATCCGGCTTTTCTTGGTGTTGTTCATAGTGTCCTCCCTAATAAGTTAGATAAGTTAGGGTGATTACCTAAGAGCATCATACCATATTTAAAAATACCAACACTTTCCGGGACGATTGCAAACCCTTTCACACAGTAACACGAACTTCATTTATTAGAAATTAGTGAGAAATATTTTAATAATTCCTCTTGACAAAGACTATAGGGTATACAGGTAAAGTCCCATCGTCATTTCAATGAGCGAAAAGAAACCCCGGATTCGGCTCCGGGGCAATAAGATAACCTTAAATTCGCACTTGCGCTCGATACTGTCCCGGCGTTAAACCTGTCCACTTCTTAAAAGCGTTTTGAAATGCACTAGGCTCCGAAAAATTCAGCAAATAGGCAATATCGCCGATCGAGTGCTCTCTTTTCTTCAAATAACTGATGGCCAGTTCCTTACGTACCCGAACAGATAGTTCATTATAGGAAGTCTGCTCTGCTTTCAATTTATTTTGGAGCGTTCTTGTGCTTATGCCAAAATAGTCCGCAGTTTGCTGCAAGGTTGGAAAAAAGGATGGAACACATTTCTTCATCCACTGCGCCACCTGATCTGAATACGCACTTACCTGGGTCAACTCATCCTTGGTTTCCTGCGCAATGTTTTCGAATACCTCCAGCAGCCTTGCATCCGAGTACATAATCGGAGAATTTAGCACGTCCTTGCTCATGCACAGCACATTGTCTTTCCCGCCAAAGCAGGGCACCCTCCCGAATACCTCCATATAGGGCTGCATGTCCGCCGGCGCGTCATGCATAAAGTGAATCTCATTGAGTGAGATCCGTTGGCCGCCAAGCCTGCCCAGTAAATGATAAAGTGAGCTCGCCATCTCCTCTATTGTATGACGCGATATTTGACCGGGATGATTTAACAAAAAACGGATAAGGAGATCGTCTCCTTCCACTTCCCAATCCAGATTGAATACGTTGCACAAAATCGCATTGTATCTCTGATAAGCGGCCAGCGCATCGGAGATCGTTTTGGAATGCAAGATGACATAACCGAAAATCCCCATATCGGCAAGCTCTGTAATCTGTCCCTGGTGCAAGCCAAAATAATCGTCTTGCGTGTAATTGGCTGCGGCGATCAGCAATCGCTCCAATTCCGCTTCGCTAATGCGCGCTTCTGTATCCTGGAGTACGCCGCTGTCAAACGAAGCATATGTGAAAAACTTCTCTATTTCATAGCCTTTATGGGCTATTGTCTTCATAATCGGATAAACCATTGAAATAGGAACGCCCGGATTTTTCAATTTCCACTCCCCTTGTTGCGCAAATTAGCAATTTCATTGCGCTGTTGATTATTCATTTCTTTTACGATTCGTCCTATGCTAAACAGAGTTTATTATATCGCAAACAGGAGGAACTGAATATGAAATCCAAAATTCTCGTTATTAACGGACATCCCGACCCGCAGAGCTTCTGTACGGCCTTGTCCGATGCTTATATGAAGGGGGCCGCGGCCAGCAAAGCCGAAGTTCGCTCTATTGATTTGAGCAAGATCAAATTTGACCCGAATCTGAAGTTTGGCTACCGCAAAAGAACGGAATTGGAGGAAGATCTTATCGAAGCGCAAAACCTCATCCGCTGGGCAGACCACCTAGTATTTGTTTATCCGACATGGTGGGGTGTGATGCCGGCTATCCTGAAAGGATTTATCGATCGAGTCTTCCTCCCTGGCTTTGCTTATAAATACCGAGAAAATTCTTCTCTAGTGGACAAGCTCTTAACCGACAAATCCGCTCATTTGATCGTCACTGCCGATACTCCGTTCTGGTACAACAAGTTGGCATATAAAAATGCCGAATACAACGTGATGAAACGCAACATCTTAAAATTTTGCGGAGTGTCGCCTGTACGTGTTACTGAACTTGGCCCGATCAGAGGGTCGTCAGAGAAGGCGCGAACGCAATGGCTGGCTAAAGTGAATCAGCTTGGGTCAAAATTGGCCTGATTCGTAAAACGGCAAAGAATTGGGCATTATAAAAAATAATGGGTATCCGGATTTTATAAGTGGAAAAGGGCTTATAATCCGCCCTTCTCCAATTTTTCAATCAAGGTGGAAATGTCGATACCAAGAAGCTCGTTACGCTCACGCACAACGCCAATAGGAGTCATTTTATCGAACATCGGGAAGTTGGATGCCGTGCCAGCCGCTTACATCGCATTGGCCATATACATTATCACCCACAGCAACCACCGTGCCGTCCGATTTAAGGCCGAGAGTATGAGCGCAACCCGCCGCAACCGCCACAATATCGCGCCAGCCACTTACATTGCATTGGCCATGCTCATTCCAACCCACAGCCGCCACAGTACCGTCCGATTTAAGGCCGATGGTATGATTACTACCCGCCGCTATCGCCACAATACCGCGCCAGCCGCTTACATCGCATTGGTCATGCTTATTCAAACCCACAGCCGCCACAGTGCCGTCAGATTTAAGCCCAACGGTATGAAGGTAACCCGCCGCTGCCGCCACTATGTCGCGCCAGCCGCTTACATTTCATTGGCCATACCGATTTATGTTCACCTAATACGCGAAGCAATAGACAAACTTCGTCGATCAAATATCATTTTACCGGCTATTACAACGATTGAGAGGGTGTTATGGGGCAGTGAATCCATATACCTCGCGTATTTCTTTTAGATGGTCCCAAAGTGTGTTTTCCCTTTGGGCATACAAGGAAAAAACTTCTGGCTCAATATCTAGCTGTTTGGCAAGATAATCAAGCAAGAAGTCGGGGATTTCCTTATTATCAGTTAAGCTCCATCCTGGATACCGGAGTAGTCCTAGTTGAACAGCAAAGCCTAATCGGTTATGGTCTCGTCGGTCAAAAACTCCCAAGCCATAGCCAGCCTGTGTATTCCCTCCTCTATCCGCTCACAAGACAATCCTCCGTAACCGATCACGAATTCGTTTACTGCCTCGGCTTTGTAGGCATTAGCCTTAGCGATAACATGAAAATCCGTCACCGGACGAACAATGATCCCTGCCTGTCTCCCGCGTTCAAGAAGCTCCTTCGCAGACAACGATGTCCTCACCGCAAGGCACGCATGCAGACCCGAAGAAGCACCTGATACGTGGGCATGTTCTTTGAAATGGCACGCGACTGCTGATATAAGTGTCTTCCGATTAGCGTTGTATATGGTTCTCATTTTTCGGAGGTGCCGATGGAGATGTCCCTCCTCCATAATCGAGCCATTGTGATTTGGGTTAAACGGGATGCGGTTCCGTCGTAACTTGATAATTCGTATTCGTACCGCGCAAACAGTTCCGGCGGCAGGATGAGGTAACCCAAGCGCAGAGCAGGGGCCAACGCTTTAGAGAACGTTCCCATATAGATGACCCGACCACTATTATTAATGGCGGATTCACCAAATTCACATATAAGGCTCCCTTAACGTTGTAAATCTGCGTTTTGCTGGTGGAACCCCTGCTATATATCCCAAGGCTTACTTGATATAATATTTCCGAGGTGATTAGAAATGGCCGAAAACCGACTGTTTCAGATGGTCTATCTGCTGCTTGAAAAGAAGAATATGACGGCCCCCGAACTGGCAACACACTTTGAAGTATCGGTAAGGACGATATATAGAGATATTGATATGTTAAGCGCCGCGGGCATTCCTGTTTATACAACGCAAGGCAAGGGCGGCGGCATTTCCATCCGGGACAATTTTGTACTGAATAAGTCCTTGATTTCTGAACAGGAGCAGCAGCAGATCCTAATGGCGCTGCAGGGGATCAACATTGTAGGCGGCGGGAACACAAGTGCCCTGCTTGCTAAATTGGGCGGAATTTTTCAAAAGCAGAATGTGAACTGGATAGAAGTAGACTTTTCTGAGTGGCATAGAACGAATGAAAATGTGTTCCAAACACTCAAAAACGCGATTTTCCAAAACAAAAAGGTTTCCTTCAAATATTTTAGCGGTAAAGGGGAAGCTACAGACAGGTTCGTCGAACCGCTTAAATTGGTTTTTAAAAGCAAGGATTGGTTTTTATATGCTTACTGCGGCATGCGTAAAGATTATCGTTTTTTTAAACTTATGCGGATCAAAGAACTGGCGATCACGGTGCAAAGTTTCACACGCACCGCACCTGCGCAAATATTTGAGCATTTCGATACAGTTAAAGAAGAAGCTGTCTCGCTTACTCTATTATTCGACAAGGTAATGGCTTTTCGCGTTTATGATCATTTTGATGATGTGATTGAAAGAGAAGATGGCGACTTTTTAGTGAAGCTCTCCTTGCCGTATAACGAGTGGCTGTTTAACTACCTGCTTTCTTTCGGTGATAAGGTTGAGGTTCTGGCTCCGCAAATTATCCGTGAGGAAATCAAAGTGAGAATTAACAATATGAAAAATAAATACAAAACCTGACACAGGATTGCAGGTTTTATAGGTTACGATTAAATCAAAAACAGGAATGAGGGTTTGATCGTGAAGCAAGAATGGCGAAAACATGAAAAAGCGTTTTATAGTATCAAAGCACAACCTTCACTTATTGTAATGCCTCCCCAAAACTTTATCATGATTAGCGGAAAAGGCAATCCGAACAAGGAAGATTTTGCCGAAAGGGTTGGCGTTCTTTATTCATTGGCCTATCCGATCAAAATGAGGTACAAAGCATTATGCAGCATGAATCTGGAGCAGCGTGAGCAATTTGTATATCAAGATTTTACTGTATATCCGCTGGAAGGCGTTTGGACATCTTCCAACCCGGACAACCCTTTAGACAAGGATAGCTTTATTTATACGATCATGATTAGGCAGCCTGACTTTATTACAAAAGAAATGTTTGAAGCGGCATATAAGGCCGCGGAACAGAAGAAGCCGCATCCGTTCTTGAAAGAAGTTGTATTTGATACAATGGAAGACGGACTTTGTGTTCAAATGCTCCATAAAGGCCCATTTTAGGATGAACCGGCATCGATGGCTATAATGGATGCGTTTGTCAGAGAGCAAGGGTGCAGCAGGGTGAACCATGTACATAGGGAAATATACCTCACCGATGCCAGAAAAACTGCTCCTGACAAAAAACAAACGATTTTGCGTTATCAAGTGAGCAAATAAGGGAAGGCGGCACGTTTCACGTCACCTGTACGCGTCCTGCTTTGTTAGCAGCTCTTAGATACTTGGCCGACTAAAGGGATTTTCTGCAGTTAAATGCTAGCTTTTTGCGCTAGTTAGCCAGACTAGATGGAAAACCTGTAGTTAGATTAGGAGTTAGAGGTAGAAATGCTCGATTTGGTTCGAAATAGCTGCATGATTTCCATTTAGATTGCCAAAATCGTCTTTCCTGGCTTATTTACCTGCATAAAATCCAGTTGAACGCCCATGCCGCTGCGCGCCGCATAGAAAAAACCGCCTATCTCAACAAACTGAGTTGAAATAGGCGGTTGACCCGCTTTTGAGAACCATATCATCTCAGCGGTCTGCCGGGAACTGAAGCCCGATCTGTCTTCTCACTTCGTCCAAAATGTCCATCACGACGGCAGAGACGGACAATGAATTGACCTCTGATTCTGTACGGTCTTCCTTAATAAGGCGGATAAATTCCTCCAGCTCGTAGAACATACTGTGCTCTACAACCGGTCTGGACAGATCCGTCTTGCGGCCGTCCCGATAGTGAAGGGAAACGTTGACCGGCTCACTTATTTTACCGATAACGATATTGCCGGCCTCGCCCTGAATTTCGTTCGGCAGCGCAGAATCCGTTATTTTGGAATAGAAGAGAACCGCATCCATGCCATCATACTCCAATATCATGCTCCCTTCGCCGTCGACGCCAGATTCCAGCAGAAAGCCTGAAGCCTTAACCGAATTCGGTTTGCCAAACAGTACCACCGCAGGGTAAACGCAATAGATTCCGATATCCATAAGCGCCCCATTGGAAAATTCTGGACGGAACGCATTAAGCACCTCACCTGCTTTGTAGGCATCATACCGAGACGAATACTGGCAAAAGCTTGCCACATAACGCCGAATAGCGCCAAGCTCGCCGATATGCTCCCTTACCGCGGCAAAGCCCGGCATCAGCGTCGATTTGACCGCCTCCATCAGCAGCACGCCATGTCGCTTCGCTGCCTCAATCATCTCGCCGAGCTCCCGGCTGTTTGACGCAATCGGCTTCTCGCACAGCACATGCACGCCATGCTGCATGACCGTTATCGCCTGCTTCGCATGGAAGCTGTTCGGGCTCGCGATATAAAGCGCATCGATCTCGCCGCTTGCCGCCATTGCCTCTACGTCTGTATATGTATGCGGAATGCTGTGCTTCTGGGCGAACTCGCGAGCCCGCTCCTCCGTCCGGGAATAGACCGCCGCCAGCCGGAACTCCGGGTGAAGCTTTGCAGCAGCCAGAAATCGTTCTGTAATCCAGTTCGTACCGATAATACCGAATCGTATCATACTCGTAACAGCTCCTTCTTTAGCAAACACTGATTCTTCTATATTACAGCGGGGCGGAATGAATGCCAAGCTTACTTTCGCTGCTCTGCGCACATCGCCACCAGCGATACGCTCTGCCAATTGAGCTCTTTGGATTAGCTTCATGCTTGTTAATCTGTATGAATTTTCATATAGAATCGTTGAAATGAACCGTACATCCTTCATTCTATATGATTTTTCGTACAGATTCATCACTTTTGCCTTCTTAACGTTAAATCTATATGATATGTCATACACAATTTAAAAGACAGCTCTCTTTTCGAATAATCGAAATAGAGAGCTGTCTTCAAGTTCTCGCCGCGTGTCACTAAGGGACGCGAATTGCCTCCATTTGACTGCAGTTGGTTAAACGATACGAATAATGTTCCGGCAATTTTAACGTATACAGGAGCTTCCCATTTTCTTTTCGCCAATTGAGCCCAATAACGTCATCTCTGACAGGGATTTGTCCTGCACACTCCTTCAGCGGCAAATCCGTGAATATTTCGATGAAATAGAGCCGTCATTCCGGTTGTGTGTGAGCCAGTGCTCCGGGAAAAATGAGCCACCTCTCCGGGGGAGGGAGCCACCCGTACAGCGGTAGCTCCCGAGCGTTTAATTGAT
>NZ_JBHTHC010000040.1:0-34461 GCF_042676285.1 Paenibacillus sp. GCM10027626
AAGTTTTTCGTTGGAAATACTCAATGAATATGGTTTGCCTAAAAGCGCCTAAATAGCAGGTTCTACTCCACAAATAGTCTGCTGGAATTTCATGGAACTGATGTGGGTCAAGCTTAGACCTGACAACTCTTATTCGGCTCAAAATCGGGCCTTGTGGGCTGTAACGAATCTACCGATCGTAATTCACCGAAAATTGGCCGCTTCCCCGCCTTTTTCCCTCCAATAACGTGTGTCTGGTTCGTTACACGCTGAGCAAGCCGATTTATCGGCCAATAGCGTGTCTCAGGTTCGTTAGCCCCACTCGTCAACGTCGTGACGAGAGGGAGAAAATGCGTGTCGTTCCTCGTGCTTCGCCAAATATGCGTACGTCCTTCTATCAAAAAACGGGCACACATCTGCTCGAGTCAAGATTCAAGCAAACATGCTCCCGTTTCCAAATAACATTGCTCACCCGGCAGTCGACGTACCGCCAGTCTCCGCCGACTCCAGCCCGGAAAGCCGGTCTGTGAAGAAAACCATCCCCCGCTTGAAAGCGGCAAGCCCATACAGCATCGAGCTCCAGTCGATCAGCGTGACCTTCGTCGGATACCAGCGGTCCGGCTGCGCCAGATGCCACCATGAATACCTGTGCAGGCCGTATTTATAAGCTGCTTTCCACTTGTGCTCGTCTTCCGTGTCTGCCGGGTTGACGTACGAATCATAAGGGATATGCAGCCTGTACAGGGCATAAAGATCGTAAATTCCCGCCGGGTATACCGGCAAAAAACCGGCGACGATGTAAGCCGAGGCGATATGGCCGGGCGATTCCCCGATTTTGTCCGCATGATAGCCGCCATGCAGCCCGTCATTCGGACCGGCGCCATATCCCCATACATAAGATGGAACGTCGCTACGCTCCTTCCATTTCAGCCGGTCGGCCTGACACGCATTGGAAAAGAACTCGCGGTATGCCGGACTGCTCGCGTATTCCGGAACAAGATAGAATGGAAACTGATGAACGAATGAGGACAAAAACCGCCGCCCCTCCGCCGAATCGGTAAGCACCGGAATGTCGCGGTACAGCGCTTGGGGCAAATGCCGCATCCGCTCCTCCGCAAAATGATTGTGCCACAGCTCCCGGATGTCGCGGTTCTCGGGCTGCCCAAGCAGCGCCAAATACGAAACGATCACATACTCATTATAAGCCGGCAGCGGAGCCGTTCCCAACCCATTCTTGACGACCATATTAATGATGCCCTTTTCTTTATTGGCCACGATGACGCGCCAATCGATCGACCGCAGCAGATCATGCGCCATGCGGGCGATGTCCGGGGCGGTCTCCCGAAAGTGCCGCCCGGCAAACAGCGCGCCGGCCACGAGCAAAGCAGTATCGATCGTCGAAATTTCGGAGCCGAGATTGCGGCCCGTCTCCATATCGACGAAATGGGCGAAGAAGCCGGTGAATGTATCCCGCGCAGGCCGGCAGCCGTCAAACTCGCCCGAAACAGTCCGCAGCGTAACCCGCGCCTTTTCCGCCGCCTGTGTGTCCCAGCCCTCCAGGTCGGCGACGCACAGACCGATCAAGCCGACTCCAGTAGCCGCAATCGAGCAGCGGCCGTCGGGATTGCCGCCGAAAGTCATATAAGCGTCGGCATACAGGCCGGTATGCGGATGGCGGCAAGCGTCCAGCAGCGCATACGAATCGCGGTATTGGCGATCGAAGAAAGCTTTTACCTCTGCAGACAAATAAGCATAATGTTCAGTAATGCTGTTCATATCAAAAGTCCTCCTTGCAATCATCACAGTCAGCGGAAATGAACCGTCAGCCGGTCATCCGCTTTCGCATTTTTCCTTGAGACAATCCGCTGCATCCCTCCGCCGCTCTCGACTATATAATCGGCGTCCGAGATAACCGTTCGCGCCGTCTCCAGCACGATCACATCTTCCGCCTGAGTCAGCCTGAAGGTCAGCGAATCTGCGGACATCCGGGCAATCTCCGCCGTTGCATGCACGACCTTGACTCCGCCGCGGCAAGCAACGTTTAAGGGCAGCATGACGCCTTCTTTGGCCGCCAATTCAATACGCCGGCCATCCAGCAGCTTCGTTCCCCGCTCGTACAAACAGAACTGTTTGTCGAATCCATCCAAATTGAGCAGATGTATGAACCGTTCGCCCTCCCGGTTGGCGGTTGAAGTCATGAAGATGCCGTGATCGGGGCAATCGTGGACGAGCGAAGCCGGCGCTCCCAGCCTTTCCAGCGCCGTCCGGAACAGCGCAATGTCGCAGCGGTAAGCATGGGCGAACACAATCGCTTTTCCCCGGCCGGCGCTTGCCTCGAAAGCGCACACTTCGTCTGTGCCGTAGACGCGCATTAGCGGCACGGCATCGCCGGCGTCGAACAGCTGCGCATAATGGGAGCGCACCTCCGGACGCGGTGCGGCCCAGCCGTCCGCGCAGAGCGACAAATAGTAGCGTTCACCGCCGCTGCGGCTGCCGAGCGGCCTGACGCCAAGCGCCTCGGCCAGCAGAGAGCACGGTCGGCCCTCCATATCGTAGAGAGGGACTTCTCCGTACAACAATATATTTCCGCCTGCGCGCATATAGTCGGCCAGCTTCCGCTGAACGCGCTCATGCATATAAGCAGCTGAGGGAAGCGCGATTACAGGCGTTTCTTGCGGGTCGAGCGGTCTGTTCTGCACATCGACAGCGCCGAAGCGGTAGCCGGCCAGCAGCATGGCCCGGCCCATAATTTCCCACGCGCCCACGCGGTTCGCCTCCAGATTGCCCGCGATTCGCCGCATCCGCTCGCTGCCCGGATAGCTGTACTCCGTCATATAATAGTCCGGTATAAAGGCGAAAGCGACTGCATCGCGCTCCTCTTCCATCGCCGCCAGCTTGTCGGCTGCCGCCATCACTGTCCTGTTTACCCGGGCCATTCGCGGATAGGTATAGTTCAGCCTGCCTTCCGGATCAACCGGAGCCGCGAAGCCGTGGCGCTCGCCGGTAAAGGCGATCCGGTCATTGCCGTCCCCCGGGCTCCAATCAAGCCGATAATTGCGGCCGCCGCAAAACAGATAGAAATTGATGAGCCGATTGCCCTGCGCAATGCACATCCGCGTCTTGAAATCGATCGCGGAAGGGTCTGTACGGCCGCCGTACGTTTCGCCAAAATTGCCGTCGCCGCAGTTGAACTCAAGCGAGGCGAGCGGCTGGTCGGGAAGATGAACCGCATCCATAAAGCCGTTAATGATATACAGATCCTGAAAGTTGTCCATCGTCAAATCGCCGAAATAAAGATCGGAGCCGGACAAATATCCCGGCGCTTGCGTATACGCTTCGTACAATTGGCTGATGCCGATCGGGTAAGTCAGCCCCCGCCCGTGCCCGGTTCCGTGAATGTTGACCAGAAACGGAACGCCGGTTACGCCGAACTCCTCCGCATATCGGCGAAGCTCCGCCACATACCGGGCAAAGCGGCCGCGCATATAATAACCGAGATCGCAGCGCAGCTCCGCGGCATAGCTCTCTTGCGGCTTACGGATGGCCAGGTTTCTGCCCTCCGGCCGGGCGAGCGAAAACGGATAGCGCCGCTCCAGCGTCTCCGCATCGTACTCCCGCTTCAGCCATCCGGCAAAATCGTCCAGCACGCCATCCGTTAAATCCGGGGAATTGCTGACCCATGACAGCATGCCGATTTCATTGTCCAGCTGCACGCCGATAACGTTGCCTCCCCGGCCATGCAGCCGCGCGGCCAGCAGCGGCATGACAGCGGCGTACCATTTTCTCGTCTGCTCAAGAAACGAAGGGGCCATGTAGTCAATCGTGCTCGTGCTGACTGGGCGCCCGTCCCAGGTAACCGGCGCAAGCTCCGGATGCTTTTCGCAGACCCAGTATGGAATCCCTTCATTTTTCATTTCCGCCATAATGAACGGGCCAGGCCTGGCGATGAAATAAAGCCCGTTTTCCCGGCACAAGTCGATAAATCCGCCTACATCAAGCTCGGACCGCACCGTTCCGTCCAGGTCGAGCGCCCCTTCCTGCGGCTCATGGCACAGCCACGGGATATAGGAAGCGACCGCATTCATGCCGGCCGCCTTCAGTTTGTCGAGCCGGTCCTGCCAGTCCCGCTTCTCCAGCCGGAAATAATGAACTTCGCCAGCCATAATAAGAACCGGCTTGCCGTCAATCCGTATTTGCTTATTTCTAATTTCGATCAAAGGGAACTCCCCTTTCGACTCTTTTCGAAGTGAAACGTTTCGATTTGATGGCGGAAGCAGCGACTGTCCCCGTACCGGACCGCTCGCCTCCCTTCCTCAATCCTTCTTCTTCTGTACGGATTCGCGCAGCACAAGCTGTGTCGGCAGCTTGTAGAAGGGGTCTACTTCCTGCCCTTCAAGCATTTGAAAGATCAGGTGAGCGGCCAAGGCGCCGCGCTCATACTTCGGCTGCATGACCGTTGTCAGCGCAGGCCTGACATATTGCGCCAGTTCGATATCGTCGAAGCCAACGACAGCTACGTCGTTCGGTACCTGGATGCCCGATTCCTTGAAAGCCTTGATGCCGCCGATCGCCATTTCGTCATTGGCGTACATGATCGCCGTCGGCATATTGCCCTGGGCAATCAGCATTTTGGTCATGTTGTACCCATTGTCGCGGGTAAACAGGCCGAACTGATGCAGCCGCTTCATGCCGTCAAGCCTATGTTCGCGCAGCGCATTCTCATACCCGCGCAGCCGCATAAGATGCAGCCGGTCTACGGCCATTCCGCTAATATAGGCGATGTCCCGGTGCCCTTGTCTGATCAAATAATCGGTCGCCCGATAAGAACCGTCTTCGTTGTCGACCTCGATGCTTACCACATGCTCGCTCTCCACCTTCCGGTCAAGCAAGACGAGCGGAAACTCCTTTCTGGCCGAACGGGCAATAATATCCTCGCTGATGTTGAACGCCAGCACGATCGCGCCGTCTACCCGCTTTTCCGTCAAAAATTTCACGGCGGTGGAATTGTCCCCCCCAACCGAACTGCAAGCCAGCAAATCGTACCCTTTGGACAGCGTCACTTCCTGTATGCCCCGCACCAGCTCCGCATAATAAGGGCCGGCCAAATCGGTCACGATAAGGGCAATGGTCCGCGTGCTGCTTCGCTTCAAATCGCTGGCGATGCCGTTCTTCTGATAATTCAATTGATGGGCCGCTTCCATAATCCTCTGTCTTGTCTTGTGACTGACTTTGGAGTTGTTGTTCAAGGCGTATGAAACCGTTGAGATCGATACGCCTGCCAGTTTGGCAACATCTTTAATCGTAGCCATTGTGCCGGATCTCCTCGTTACGAAATTGGTGGAGTTTCGAATATATTATTATAGCATGCATCCCGATTTGCAGGAATTGTCTATTTCTCCGTCACCCCGGCCGCCTTCATCCCATGTTGCACATATTTATTTTTCATAAACCATTCCCAAACAAACCCGGTCCGGTAATTTTCGGCCATAAGCAGTGTAATTCCTTTATCGATTCCGATCACATCGGCCGCGAACCAGGCAGGCGACCTCGCCGTATTATAAGCGTCCTTCAGACCGTACTCGCCAACCAGTTCAGAAATGTTATAGTAATGCTCCAGGGCGGCGAGCGATTCCTCCGGCGTAAAGACGATTGAACCGAGCGCGCCGGCTGGTGCAAGCGTTCCGTCCACCCGGTGCGCATCGTTGCTGTAGCCGGACGGCGGCGCACCGTACAGCCCTTCATAGCCGTGCGGCGCATCGGAAGCGGTAAGCCCCCACGCAGCGGGGCCGAACGTATTGTAAACGCCGGACTGATCGATTGCAAACTGGCGGCTCGCCCGCGACGCGCGGATGGAGTTTTCCCACCAGTCAACGCCTTCCTTGTCGCTTTTGCCCTGCAAACCGAACCAGGCATGCGAAAACTGATACGTAAAAATCGAGCCGAACCAGGCGTGGATGAACGGTTCTCCGCCGCCGTAAGAGCCGGTATGCCGAACGAAGCTGTACAGCATATCCGGATCGGCCGGGAACGTTGGCGAGCCTGCCGCCAAAAAGTAAAGCATCAATTGCTCCGCGTAAAAATCCCAATGCCCCTGGAATCCTTCCTCGGGGCTGTAGCCCATATAGAACATATTTTGCTGCGGATCGCGATACCACTCCCAATTTACCCTGCGGTAAAGCTGCTCGGCGATCTGCTTCGTCTCTCCGCCGAAATATTCGCCGGCCGTAATCGCCCCGTTCAGGGCGATCGCCGTGTCGATGATCGACACTTCGCTGTTGCCGGTCCGCCTGGCAGTGTCCATCTGCAGAAAATGATAAAAAAAGCCGTTCACATGCTCGGCGCGCTCAAGCAGCGTCGAGAGCGTCCCGATCGCCCGTTCCTCCGCTTCCTTCCTGCCGACCCATTTCCGTTCGGCGCCGATGGCTAATGCGGTCAGACCGAAGCCGACCGAAGCGATGCTGCTCACATGCGGATTGCCCGGCGCCCGGTCGCGGATTAACCCGTATCCGTCGCTGCCTTCGTCTGTATTCGCTTCCTGCCAGAAAAAATCGAAGCTGAGGCGGCTTTCCCTGTCCAGCAGTGCCTCTGCGGCCGGCAGCCCTTGCGCTTGCTCTTGATGCCGCCGCGTCTCCCCGAAGCATCCGGACAGCGCGGCGGCGGCAAGCACCGCCAGAACCGCAAGCAGTTGCCGCTTCAGACCGCCCGTCTTCATCGCCATCACTCTCCTGTCAATCCCGTCTTATCGACAACTTCAACAAACCATTTTTGCGCGAACAGGTACAAGACAAGCAGCGGCAAAATAATCAGCACGGTGCCGGCAAGCTTGATCGACTCGTTAATGCTGACGGCCTCCGTCGCCCCGGAGCTGCTCGAATACATCTGGGAGTAGGCCTGATCGAACATTTGCAGCATCAGCGGCAGCGTCCGCATGCTCTCCCCCAAATAAAGAGACGACATATAGGTTTCATTCCAGTGCCATACCAGCGAAAACAGAAACACAACGACGATCGCCGGCACGGAAATCGGCAAAATGATGCGCATAAACGTTTTGAACGGCCCGGCCCCGTCAATTTGCGCCGACTCCTCCAGCGCCTTCGGCACGGTGCGGAAAAATTGCAAATAAATCAAAATAAACAGCGCGCTCTTGATGCCGCCGGCAAAAATTGCCGGCACGATGAACGGCAGCGGCGAACCGAGTATGCCATATTGCTTGAACAGCAGAAAGAGCGGAATCATAACGACTTGCGTCGGAATAATAAACGTCATCAGCATGCACACCAAAAGCAGCGTCTTCCCCGGAAATTTGAATCTGGCGAAGCCGTAGCCGGCCAAGGCGCATGATACCGTCTGGGCCACCGCTGGCAAAATGGCGTTCGTCAGCGATGCCCCGAAAGCTTTCGGAAAATCGAGAACAGCCCATGCCCGTGTGAAATTGTCCACATGAAGCGTCCGCGGCAGCCACATAACCGTCGGATCGAGCAGATCGTCCAGGCTCTTGAAGCTCTGCGAGAGCATATAAAAGATCGGATACAAATAAATGAAGCCGATGCTAATCAGCAGCCCATAGACGACAATCTTGAAAATAATGCCGTCATTGCCTTGCCTGCCGAGCAAAAAACGTTTTACTTTATAACCCAAATTCCAGATTGCGGATTTGTTCGCCGTTTTGGCCGCTTGCCGCAGCGCGGCGATTCCCGTCTTCATGCCGCTCACCTCCCTGCTTTTCTCGGATTGTAATCTTCGTTGCGGCCAAAGATGGCGAATACGACGAGCAAAATGACGAAAATAAGCAGAAAGTAAATCCACGCGAGCCCTGTCGCATAGCCAAAGCCGGTATTCACCTTGAACATATGCTCTTTGATGAGTGCAATCACGTCGTTCAGCGCATTGGTGAACAAATCGACCGTCGTATAGACAATATTGACCAGAATAAAAGGCTTGAGGCTGGGCAGCGTAATTTTCCAGAAAATTTCCCATGGCGACGCGCCGTCAATCGAGGCCGCCTCGTAAATCTGGCTGTTCACCTTCTGCAGGCCGGCGAGAAAGATCAAAATTTGCACGCCCGAATACCATAAAATGACGATCAGCTGCTGAATGATGGCAATGACCGGCTCCGACCAGGCGGAACTCAAATTTTCCTCGATAAAGCTAATAATGCCGTAACGCTCGACGATTGGAATGGAGGCCGCTCCTTGCGAAAACAACTCCTTCACGACCTCGCCGCTCGTAATGACGACAGGCAGAAAAAATATCCCGCGGAACAGCCCCTTGAGCCGGATCGGCTGGTTGATCAGCAGCGCCACCAGCATCGCGAACACGACGACGATCGGAATCATGAACACGACTGTCTTGCCGAACGTAACGATTTCTTCCATATATTTCGGATCGGACAGAAAGGCGTTGCGGAAGTTGTCCCAGCCGACAAACTCTTTTTTGATCCCGTCGGAAGTAATCCATACTTTATGGAAGCTCATGTTCAGGGAAAAATAGATCGGGTAGGCCATAAAGAGTAAAAAACCGATCAGCCAGGGCAAAATAAACATATACCCGGTAAACATCTCCCGTTTTTTACGGATCAGCCGCAGCAGCATTTTACTCCCCTCCCGTCACGATGAAATCCATCTTCGGCACCGTACGATTTTCATACGCGATGTCTTTCTGCCTGTAATTGACGACAATTTTTATGCCGTTCGAGTACACTACCTCGACCACGCCCCAATCCAGTACTGTCCGCCGTTCGATCGCTGCGTCCTGCACCTGCTTCAGCGCCTCGTTCAGCTTCGTGTAAGTGCTGGCAATCTCTTCGCTCCAATCCCTGTAATACGAAGTGAACAGATAGTTGGAGAGTGTATTTTTCAATTTCCACGACGGCTCGTTCGCCACAATGAAGGACGGGTAAGCGCCGTACTCCGCCATTCTTAACAAATACTCCTGCGGGTTCGCATTGTAATTGGCTGCCGGGGCGAAGTAATCGATATAGCCGTGCAAAGCGATTTGCAAAAAAGGCACCGTATCGGTCGCAAACATATATTGCGACGAATAGAGCGGCGTATCGAACATTTGCGGCGAATACTTCCACAAGTAATCGTTCGGTCTGTAAAACGCCAGCTTGCCGACTGTCCCGAGCAACCCGTCGGCCAGCTTGGCATATTCGCCGGCCGCCTGCGCGCGCGTGAGTGGATGGTCCGGATGGTAATCGGACAGCAGCATCCAGCCGCTCGTGCCGATCGCCAGCGCCTCGGCGCCCAGGTCCTTGAACCGTTTGGCGTCTTTAGCCGCAATCTTCGCCGCAACGGACGGATTCATGAAATAAATGTCCAGATCGCCGCTGCTTTCCTCATCAAGCCATAAATAACGTTTGTCGCTCATCACTTTATTGTCGATCGTGCGAATGCCGTCCGCTTTTGGCCGGAAATTTCCGTTGCTGCCATAAGCATTCGTATAGTCGGCGTACAAATAAAGCGGAATGCCGTCAACCTTCAATTTTTCCTGCAGCCGCTTGAGCCCCTTGCTGCCGCCCAGCTCGGCCGCCGCCGGAAAGACGTCTGGGCTGCTGCCGCTCATTCCCCCGGTTCCCCAGCCGCTGTAGATGACGGCGAGGTTTCGGACGCCCTTCTGCCGCAAATCGCGGACGATCTCTTCCGCTTCCTCGAAGCTGGTCATCTTGATCATTTTGCTGCCAAGCTGGCCCGGCTCTTTCTCCAATCCCAGCACTTGCAGCTGCAGCGGCATATCGCCGGAAGCCGCCGCTTTTGGCGTTAACATCTCCCGCTCCAGCAAGTAGGAGCGGTACGCTTTCGCCATGCCGACATAATCGGCAGCCTCATCTTGCTGGAACAAATACCGCACCTGAAGATCACCGCGAATCCGTTCCGCCTGGAAGCTATTGAAGCCGCCCATATTTTTGCTTGTCGCTTGGAAGTAGGCGTGCCGCAGCACAAATTGCGGCGATGTCCAATAGAAATTCGTGTTGACGCCGCCCGGGGAAGCGGTAATCGCAGCCGAATATTTGCCGTCCTCGACGATGCCGATAAAGCTATTTTGCCTCGCTCCATGCACCATGCCGAATACCGGCATCATGACCGGCTGTTCATTGACGGTCCACAGCTCCGAATACTCGGCCGCGTAGTCCATGCCGTATATTTTGGCGGTATATCCCTGATCGTAACGGGGATGTTTCGCCTGAAAACGGACGAGTGCGCCGCTGCCGTCCGGAATCAGCATATAGCCTGGTATATCGCCGCTTCGGACCGCGCCGAAAAACGGAAACGGCTGGATCGCGGCCAGCTTGAAGCCGCCATTCTCCGCAATATCCGCATCGGGAATCCGGATGACGAGCTCATCCCGCTCCAGCTTCACTTCGATCGCGAATGTAATATCGAGCCGCTTGAGCTCATATACCGCCCTGATCCCTTCCGGGAGCTGTTCGACCCGCACGGTGGAGCCATCCAGCCCGCGGTAATTTCCCCGTTTTTTTATGGCGCTGGCGTCGAAATAATCGATCAGAAACGGGGAACGAAGTGCTGAGCCCCACTCCTCGTTCAGCTTCTCGCTTTGCAGGACAGCCTCTTCGGGGACGGAGCTCCAGACGTAGCCGCTTTGCCGGTTTTTGATCATCAGCCCTTGCAATTGCCTGTCGGCATACAACTCCAGATTGTCGCTGCGGGCGACCAGCTTGTAGTCCGCCGGAATCGCCCGGGAAGCGATTTTCGCAGTTTGCTCGGGTTCCGGCGCCGTGAAACGGTTTATTTTGTACTCGATTTCCCGGTCTTCCGCGCCTGCCTTCAGCCGTTCCGACCTGTCCGGCTGCCACTCTTCCCCGACGACCCAGGACGAGAGGCCGGCAAACAGCAATGCCGCTATTACGGCAATGCCTGCCGCCTTCTTAACGTTCGACACGATACATCACCTCCTGGAAGATCGATTCGACGAAGTCTGTCACCTGATTGGAAAGACCGAACAGAATAAAGGCGAGCAAAGCCATGATGATCATCCCGATCAACGTCAGAAAAATATTTTTAATCGTCTGGCCGATCTCGTAGCCATGAATTTCTTTCACCATCATGAACATTAAAAAGACGGAATACAGCACAATGCCGGCGGAGGCGAAGTCATAGAGTACGGCCTCCAGCTTCGTCAAGCCCTGCGACATGACGGCCGCTGGCGCGGCGAACACGATGTACGGGCTGAACGCATAAACCGATCCTTTGTAAATATCTTTGAACTTGCCTTCGCCGTCGTTGATTGTACTGACCAGATAGTTCGACACGACCCAGGCGAAAAACGGTACATACACCTTCAAAAATTCGGTCAAAATATTTATTTTTCTAACATCCCAGTCGGCAAACAGAAAACTGGTCTGGTACAGCTCGAACATCCGGACGGCAAACAGCAGCAGTAAAAGCAGCGTCGCCGACAGGACGGACGATTTCCCTTCCGCCTCCAGCTCGTAGTAGCCATCGACCGGATGCCGCATTAGCCGGAACGTATGCAGCAACTGCATCACGAGCTTGCGCCGCTTGAACCATTGCCAGCCGCCGACTAGCGGCCGTGCGAAACCGTTTTTCCGGTGCAGCCTCCTCATCAGGGCGATTGCGGCGATCAGCAGCGCCGCGCCGATCATAAAGCCTGAGGAATGCTCCATCAGCCATGCCCGGCGGATTTCCCAGAAGGCGTTCGAATATTCCTCCTTGTTGCCCGCAACGCGAAACTCCTCCAGCGACGTTTCGAACTGCCCCTGCTTCATCGCCGCCATGCCCAGCCCGGTATGGGCCAAATCGAACATGCTGTTCAGCCGCAGCACATCGAGCCATGGCCGCTCGCTTTGCGTATATTTGCCGTCCATATAATAGAACAGCGATTCATGCACCGTGTTCGTAAATTCCGTCGGCTTCAAAATTTGAATATTGTTGCGCTGTTTGTCCAGAACGAACAACCGACCGTCCGAAGCGGCACCGATGCCGCTCGGCGCCTTGAACAGCCCGAGCCGCTGGCTGCCCGTATCCGTGCCGCCGAATACGAATAAAATGTTCCCGTCCCGGTCGTATTCAATAATGCGGCCGCGGAAGCTGTCGACGGCATAGACATTGCCGAGCGAATCGACCGTAATGTCGGCAATATCCGGATAGGACCAGACGTCCATCAGCAAGTTTTTGCCGGCGACGTTCAGCTTTTTAATGCTGTTGGTCCGCGTGCCGACCGTGCTTGTATAAATAAGTCCCTCGCTGTCGACCGCGACATTCGTCGCCGACGGCGGCAGCTGCTTCATGACTTGCTCGCGCTGTTCCTTCGTATAGAAGGTGCGCTCCAGCAGCTTCTTCAGGCTAAAGCCGGTCTTGTTGCCGCCGAAGTAGCCGAGAAATTCGCCCTCCGGACTAATTTGAATCAGACCGTGAATCGTCCCTTCACCGACGACGAACAAATTTTTGCGCTTGTCGGCGATAATTTTTGTCGGCTTGAACGGGTTGTTCTTGCCGAACAGATGTGAGTCCGGCTTGCCGAACGATTGGATTTCAGCGCCGTCCGCACCGAAAATAAACACCTTTTCATGACCGTAATCGGCGACGTAGATTAAACCCTGCTCGTCGACGAACACGCCCGTCGGCTTATTCAGAACGCCGCGCCCGACGGAGTGCAAATAATTGCCCCAGGCGTCAAATACGACAATTCTTGCATTGCCGGTATCGGCTACATAGACGCGGTCCCGGCTGTCGATGAACAAATCTTCCGGGCGCGATAAGGGAACGCTCTTCGTCCCCCCGCTTTTCGCATCCTGCTCGACAATGTCGAAGCCGTCGACGACTCCCGTCGGCAAATAGGCGCTCTGCGTCATGATCGGTTCCCCGCTATGGTTGATCGTAAACGTCACATATGGGGCGTCCGCGGATGCCTCACCCGGCTGCAGCAGGAGCATGACGATTACGGTCGCGGCTAACAGAACGGATTTTATTTTGGCCATACTTGTCCTCCCAAAAATTTGTGGCACAGCGGACAGATCGCGAGGGCGCGCTACTTGAGCCCCGAATGCGCCATCGTATCCATCACTCTGCTCTGCATAAATATAAAAATGATCAGGTTAGGGATGAACATCAGTAGAGCGGCCGCCGCTGCTATGCCTTGACCGGCTACCCGGTTATCCAGATTGCCCGTTAGCGTCGTCATATAGAACGCAAATGTGCGAATCGTCTCCTTGTTCATATAAATTTCAGACGTTTCCGTGTTGTTCCAGGCCATTTGGAAGGAAAGAATCGCTACTGTCGCTAGCGCCGGCATAATGACCGGCACAATAATTTTGCGAAAAATCGTAAAGTTGCTTGCCCCGTCGATTGAGGCTGACTGAATGATCTCGTTCGGAACCTGATCGACAAACTGCTTGATCAAAAACAACCCGACCGGCATCGCCAGCAGCGGAACAATATGGCCAAGCAAATGATCGGTCAGCCCCAGCGTCTCCACGACAAAATAGCGTGGAATGGCGACTGCGGCCGATACGAACATCAGCGCGATGACATTCGCCTCAAACACAATTTTTTTGCTCTTGAATTCAAGCTTTGACAGCGCAAAGCCAGCCATGGCGCTAATCGCGACGCTCAGTACGACGACGAGGCCGGTGACGACCAGACTGTTGAACAGAAACCGGGTCATCGGGATGACAGTGGCGCTCGTCACATTAAACAGATCGTAGAAATTTTTAAATGTCGGGTTTTCCACAAAGAAACGCGGCGGATATAGAAAAAGTTCGCCGATCGGTTTCAGCGATTGCGAGAACATGAAGACGATCGGTAATATCATGAACGCAGCTAACGGAACCAGAACCGCGTAATATTTCAATTGGCTGCGGTGCAGTCTGGAAGGGTTTATTTTGTTGCCCTGAAAAGATCCCATCGCCTGCTCCCTCCTTTATGAGAAGTCTGTTCAACTAGTCTTTTTCGTCAAACAACCGCCAGCATATTTTGGACAGCGCGTATACAATGATCAGCAGCACTACCGATACGGCCGAAGCATACCCCATGTCGTAGCGAATGAAGCCGTAATCCTGGATATGGTTGACGATCACTTGCCCGGCATATTGCGGCGTCGGGTTGGCGCCCGAGAGCGTGACCCCGATATCGCCCGCCTGAAAAGTGCCGACGACGGCCATGACTGCGCCGAATAGCATTTGCGGCTTCATGGACGGAATCGTAATGTACCATACTTCCTGCAGCCGATTTTTAATGCCGTCGATATAACCGGCTTCGTACTGCTCCTGATTAACGTTAAGCATGCCGGCCAGCATCGCCAGAAAACCGACGCCCATACTGTTCCAGAGCGTAACGGCGATCATAATATACATCAGATAATGCGGCGATTGTGTCCATTGAATCGGCTCATGAATGATGCCGAGCCCGAGCAGCAAGCTGTTCAAATAACCGGCAGCATCCCCGCTGAAGACGACGAGCCAGACGACGGCCATCGCTACGGCAGCGGTCATGGACGGGGAATAGATGATCATCGTCAGCACGGCCCGCGACCGCTTCGGTATTTGCGCCAGCAGCCACGCCAGCCAGAACGATAAAATATACCCGCCCGGTCCGACGATCAGCGAAAACTTGAGCGTGTTGGGCAGCACATGCATCATAAAGACATTGTCCTGCGTAAGCAGATTGACATAGTTTTTCAGCCCGATGAACGTTGGCGGCTGAATCGTATTAAAATAGGTAAACGATAAATAAATGGCCACCGCAACCGGAATGACGATAAACAGTGTAAAGGTGAGGATAAACGGCCACAGAAAAAACATCGCTTCCAGCTCTCTTCGCACGCCTTTGCTTATGGCCGGCTTCATTTCGCATCCCCCCTCGCAGCGGTAACCTCTTCAATCGTAGGCACTTTCAATTTGCGGATCGCCTGTCCGTTCCGGACATAACCGAACTCCTCCAGCTTCTTCATAATTTCCCGGTTCGCCAGTACGACGGCGTCTTCGATCGTTTTCCGCGGGTTTTTGCCGTCGAAGACGACTTTGTTCCAGGCGTTGCTCAACTCCCGGTCCAGCATGTAGTCGCCCGGAATATGCGGAATATCTTTCAGCCATTTCCATTGCTCCAAAATGACCTGCAAATCTTCCTCAGGCCACGGCAACTGGCTGAACGCTTCCAGATTAGCGCTGTTCCAGCGGTACGCCGGTCCGTAGATCGTCTCGATCAGGTTGCCGAATTCGGTCTGGGTTTCCGCCGAAGTCCACCATTTGACGAATTGCCAAGCCTGCTGCTGCTTGTCGCTATCCTTGAACACGATCGCGCCCTGGCCCGTGCCCGGCGCCCAACGGACGACTTCGCCGTCCGGGCCGGCTATGCCTGGATACGGAGCGATCTTCCACGAACCGTTCAGTTCAGGTGCTGCAGTCGACAGCTCCACATACGTGTTGTAGTTAGAGATGCCGATCGGCAGCTTGCCGCTGCGGAAATGGTTATAGAAATTCGGAACTTGCAACGGCATGTTGTAAATCGTAAACAGGCTGGTCATCATTTTGAACCCGTCCAGCGCCCGCTCGCTGTCGATGACCGTCTTCGTACCATCCGGCGCGAACAGCTCTCCGCCCTGTTGATAGATGAACGGCGAGGTGAGAGCGAACGATTTCATCGCGCCCGCATCGGCCAGCGGCACATAAAAGTTCATCCCGTACCTTTGCAAATCCGGAAGCGTCTGCAGCACATCCGTCCACGTCTCGGGCGCTTTCAGGTTCAAGGCGTCCAAAATGTCCTTGCGATAGTAAAGCACCCAGAAATTTTGCGTCTCCGGCAATGCATAGACGCCTCCGTCAAACATAAACGGCAGCATCGCTCCCGGCGCGAACCTTTGCACGACTTCAGCGTAATCTTCATGCCGGCTAAGATCGGACAGGGCGCCCCTTAAAGCAAATTCATACGGAAACTTCTCACTGACGCCGAGCGCCACATCGGGAGACGCGCCGGAAGCGTTGGCCAGGATCAGCTTCTGCTCGTTCGGCATAAGGGACAACGACACTTTAATGCCGGTTTGCTCCGTGAAAGTCTGGTTGGCCAGCTGCTGCATAAGCATCACGTACTGCCGCGGGCGATTGACCCATATGCGCAACGTGTCATCGTCGGCCGGACTGACTTGCGTATAATCTTTCGTAAACGAAGTAAAAAAGTTGTTGGCGATGGAAGTGGCCTTTTGCCACCAGCCAGCTCTCGCCTGCGGCAATTTCTCGTTCGCATACACATAGAAGCGGTCGAGCTGGAGCGGCTGCTTCGGCAGCGTCAGCAGCAAGTCGCCGAGCTTCTGCGTTACCGAGCCCGAGCCTTCGGAAAGCTGCCCGAACCGGACCGGGAGCGACGCTGGATCCTGCGCCAGCTTCTCCAGTTGCTCGGCGCTGATGATTAATTGCCGCGCATCGTCGGGATTCGTTCCGCTCAGTCGGCGCAAATAATCATGTTCCGCCCGCAATCTGCCGGCGATGCTGTTCAACGTATCGGCGATGTCCGGCATCTGTTCGGTAATATCCCAGTCCCGGTATACATCCTGCGTATTGCCGGTCGCCATCTTGATTTCCAGATTGAGATCATTCAGTTCCTTCATCGCATCCCGTACCGTCTGATTCACCCGCTGATAAGGCGACGGATTGGCCGCCAGCGTCAGTTCGTGCTCGCCCTTGGCGAGATAGAACTTGAACGGCGTCCCTTCCGCATCCGTGAGCACCTCGTTCTCCCAATCGGCAGCGTAAGGAAACGCATATGCGGCCACTTCGCGAAACGGCACCTTGCCGTCGATCAGCAGCTTGCGAAATACAGGCATGTTCACTTTAAAGGATTGCGTATATTTAAATGCCAGCTCATAATAACCGCTCTGCTCGACATCAATTTTCCATGTAACGCTTTGACCGCCGTGTTTCCAGCTGTCACCGCCCAATGTATTAAGCGAGATGGAGGAGCCGCGGTTCGGTACAACGCTAATGTCGGCGCTTGCTGTCGCCTGAATATAGGAATCCGACTTGACATAAGGCTTTTCAGCCTCATAAGCTGCCAGGGCGCGTATATCCGCCGGCGATTCCCCGCTAATGCGCGCATATTCCCGATAATCCGGAATCGTTTCCGGCGAATATACGCCGATTCGCCCGACGAGCATCGGCTCCCGTATATACGTCAGCGCAATGCTGTTGCTCCCTTTTTTCAAATAAAACTTCAGCGGCTCGTCAAACATATAGCTTGCGTCCATCAAACGCGAAGTCTGCCAATTAATCACTTCAATCTGCTTGGAGAATACTTCATTGCCGAGCTGGTCCTGCTGAAACGTCTCCGACTCGTCCTTCCACTGTCGCGGAAATACGAGCCTCCTCGCCTCGAAATAAGGGTATTTTCCATTAATCTTAATGCCCCTCTCTACCGGGGCAATTTTACCCGGCAGGGCCAAATAATCAACCTCTATGCAGTACAATCCGTCGGCCGGTACGTCGACCGTGAAACGGATTTCCGGCGTCTTCCCCTTCCACTCTGCTGCCTTTTCACCATAACCGTACGATTGCGAAACAGGAACAAGCGGCGCCTTGCCACTGCCTGCAGACAGCTCGCGCGGGTGGATGACTGCACGGAATGGAGGAGCATCGGCCACCCCATCCGCCTGCCATTTCCCAGCCGTTTGCATATAATTCTCTTCCGTCACGCGCTGTTTAAACGAAGCTTGCCTGTCTTTGGCTGCCGCTCCGCCGTTCTGTCCGCCCCGTTCGGCTGGCTGGGCGGCATCGCCGCTCTCTTCTTTGCCGAATAACCTGTCCAGCATACTTTTCGTATCCGTTCCAGGATCGGCTACAGCCGCCGGCGGCCGCAGGGCCGCCAGGCAGGCCGTCAACATGCATATGATAAGCAATAATACCGGCACTTTTCGCTTCATCGCTCTTTGCTCCTCTTCGAGGTGAACTCATAGCGAGAATATGGTTCTTCCTCCCTCCAGAGAAGAGAACCATGTTCTCACGCTGCTTGCCGTTTCTTACTCGGCTTTGCCAATTTGCTCGGCCGCAGCCTTGTACGTATCGTTCATCCGCTTTTCCATATCTGCTGAAACGTCCTCAAGCTTCACTTCGCGTTCATCGATCTTTTTGAAGGTTTCATGATAGATTTTCAGAGCGTCATCATAACCGGGCAGCCATTTGAGCGGATCGGCGAACCCTTCCGGAATCATGCCGACCAAATCTTTCATGCCTGCCGGCATATCCTCTCTGCCAAGATAAGCGTTCCACACGTCTTCGTCATTAATGAGCGGAGTCGTGCCGAGCGGCCATTCCGGCTTCATCCGCTCCATCCAGCCTTCCTTGGAGAAGGTCAGCCATTTAACAAACTCGAACGCCGCCTCTTTATGCTTGGAGCTCTTGGCAATGCCTACATAGTCGGTAATGAGCGGGATGCGCGAGCCCTTGGAGCTGGGCAGCGGTCGGACATCCCATTTGAATTTCGCCTCTTTGATGCTTCCCGCAATCATCCACGTCCCGTCATATTGCATGCCGACCTTGCCGAGCATCCACGGGCTTTTGCCCTTGCCGTACCACTGATCCTTCTCTTCCCCTTTGTAGATGTCCAAAGCGACCTTGTCGGAATAGAGCAAGTCGTCCAGATAGGTAACGGATTGCTTGAATGCCGGATTCGTAAAATTGTATTGCTTGCCGTCCCACGTATTCCAGCCTAGCGCAGGATCAAAAGAAGCGGCGAGCGTCTCGCGCATCGCTTTCAGATTGCCGAAACCAAACTGATGATCATTGAATTTAGTCAAGGCGTTCGCGGCATCGCGCATTTCGTCAATCGTCCAGTTCGCAGACGGCACCGGAATATTTTCCTTCTCGAACAAATCCAGGTTCAAGAAGACGGCAAACATGAGCAGCGTATGCGGAAGAGCGTATTGCTTGCCACTATAATTGGCCGTATCATCCAGGTTTTTAAATGTCTTGCCCGCCTTATATTCCTCGTCGGCAGCCAAATACGGCGTCAAGTCCTCAAGCCAGCCATTGGCAGCCGCTACCGGCACGCCAAACGTCCACATCACGTCCGGCAATTCGCCTGCCGCCGCGACGGCAGCCAGCTTTTCGTTCCATGGCCAGGTAACGGCCGGATCCTTCTCGATTTTGATATGCGGATGTGTAGCTGTGAACGCCTCAATAATGCGTGCCGCTTCTTCATCGCCCATCCAGGTGCCCCATTTGAGCGTAACGGTCTCTTTCTCGCCCTGATCGCCTTCTTTCACGGCTCCCCCGTTTCCTTCCGTTTGCTTGCCGGCGTTCGCATTCGATTCCGGTGTCTTGGCAGGCTCGGGGCTTTTTTCAGGCGCATTGTTTCCGCCGCATCCGGCAAGCGTGAGCGTAAAACTAAGTATGATGACGAACATTAAGGCAAATGTTTTTTTCATCTTGCATCGCTCTCCTTTTGTTCCGTGAATTTCACTTTCGTTTCTGCTGTACAACCGCAAAATCGGTTCAACCCCATGAAAACCCTTACATTTTCTAATAAAATCCGCCTCAGCATCCCCCTTTCAAAAGCGGAAAACAGATGATTCGAAACGTTTCGAAATTAATGATCGGTATATTCATTTTTCTGTAATCTCCAAAGCTAGTATAGCAATGTAGATTTTTTGGAACCCTTTTCAAGTTCTGACGGTATCGAAACGTTTCTCTTTGTTGTATTTAAAATTTACCATAGGCAATAAATGAAATCAACCCTAATTTTTCCTTAAAAATCGCTAAAATTTATGTTGTCTCATGAACTCCCTGGAAGTTGAAGAAACAAATTGTAACTATCAGCGCTTTAACGTATAATGATAATCGAAACGTTTCGAAAAAAGGACGTCTAACAGCGGCTCCCTAATATAATTACTGAAGATACGCATTAAGTGCTGAACAGGATTAGAAACGTTTCGAAAAAGATTGCTACATACTCTCTCTCCGCTGCTGCTTTCTTTCCGCACTGCAGCGCGAGGAATGGCGCCACATCAGTTTTTTAAATAATAAGCTCAAGCGATAAAGGAGAACGACAATGACAACGAAAACCGACTATACTTTTCAATTGACGGCCGGGAAGTTGCGCTTTACCTTTCTGAACAGCGGCGATCTGCTGGAGGCTGCGCACGATAATGTCATGATCAACCAGTGGGTTGCCAATCCGATCGATGGCGCCTTGAACAACCTTTATTTGCGCCTCTTTTATCCGGAGGGTCTGCATATTGTGCCGCTGCTTGGCGTGAAGTCGGACAGCACGGTTACATATACGGATTCGCAAGTGATTTGGGAAGGCAGTGTCAAGGAAAACCTTCGTTACCAGGTTCGGCTTACGTTAACGGACCGCGATATCTGGTTCTGGGATGTGACGGTTCAAGGCAGCGGCGTGGATGCAGATGTCATTTACGGCCAGGACTTAGGGCTTGCAGGCAAAGGCGCCGTACAAAGCAATGAAGCTTATTTATCCCAATACATCGACCATAAAGTATTCAACGACGACGAGAAGGGCTATGTCGTCTGTTCCCGGCAAAATCAGCCGCAACAAAACGTCTTCCCTTATTTGCAGCAAGGGAGCCTGCTGCGCAGAACGGTAGGATATGCGACGGACGGATTTCAGTTTTTCGGTTTATCCTATAAGGAGACGAATCAGCCGGAAGCCTTGATGCAGGAGAAACTGGCCAGCGAAGTGTACCAATATGAATTTGCTTACAGCTCGTTGCAGTCGGAACGCGCCCGATTGTCAGGCTCCGCCCGCTTTGTTTTTTATGGCCTGTTCAAGGCGAACCACGCGGAAGCCGTCTCCTCTCTGGCGTTTGGAGAAGAAGTTGCCGGCGCCTGGGAGGAGGTTGAGCGGCTTAATGCGAATACGAATCCCGCTTCAGCCAAGCAGCTCGATAAGGTGAGCCTCTCCGGCGCTTTCGGTGCGCCGCTGCAAACCGAGGCGATGACACAAGAGGAGATCCACAGGTTCTTCCCGAACCGTCTCGAGGAGGAAACGGACGGCGAGACGCTGCTGTCTTTTTTCACTCCCGGTTACGAGCATGTCGTGCTAAAGCAAAAGGAACTGCTCGTCGAACGGCCGCACGGCCACATCATCATGACCGGCAATAACGACCGCATGGAGAGACCGGTGCTCGCTTCCACGTCCTTTATGTACGGCATCTTTAATTCTCATGTCGTTGTCGGCAATACATCGTTCAATAAAATGATGACCAATGCCCGCAACGCCCTGAACGTCATAAAAACGTCCGGACAGCGCATCTACGTCGAGACCGGCGGCGTGTACCGCCTGCTGGCGATGCCGTCCATGTACGAGCTTGGCTTCAATTATGCGCGCTGGTATTACAAAACGGCGGACGATATGCTGATCATTACGAATTATACGACCGTTGATACGCCTGAGGCCGTGCTCCATCTGCGTTCGGCAAGCGGCAAAGCGTACCGCTATCTTGTAACCAATCAGATTGCGATGAACGCTACCGAGCACGAATTGCCGTTCCGTATGGAACAGCACGGGCAAACGTTCTCGTTCTATGCAGATTCGGACGCTTTGAGCGCACAGGCTTATCCCGATCTCGTCTATCGGCTGCATGTCGCCGGCTGCGAAGCCGCTGCCGCCGATGAGCGGATCTTCACTAACCAAGCCGCGCCGCATTCCGCAGCGCTCGTCGTCCTTAAGCTCGGCGAAGCATGCGAATGGACATTGACGCTGCAGGGGCTGATTCAAGGTGGAGAATTGCCGCTTGCCGAGCGAGAGATGGCGGCCGAAATCGAAAGCTACCGCAGGTTTATGCGGCGGATAATGAACGGCTTCCGGCTGACGCACCGCGGCGCCAAGCTGGAGAAGGTAAACGCGCTGGCCTGGTGGTACACCCATAATATGCTCGTTCATTATTCTTCTCCGCATGGCCTCGAACAATATGGCGGCGCTGCTTGGGGAACCCGCGACGTCTGCCAAGGGCCGGTCGAGTACTTTATGGCGACCCAAAACTATGAAAGTGTGAAAGAAATAGTGAAGACCGTATACGCCCATCAGTTTGCCGAGGACGGCAATTGGCCGCAGTGGTTCATGTTCGACCGGTATTACGCGATTCAGGCCGAAGAAAGCCACGGCGACATTATCGTCTGGCCGCTCAAGGCGCTGGGCGATTATTTGGCGGCAACAAAGGATTTCGGTCTCTTGGATGAAAAAGTGCCGTATATGCTGCGCGGCAGCTTCGAATTTACAGAAGACGCGTATTCGATCCGCGATCACATCCGCAAAGAAATCGGCTACATCAAACGGCACTTCCTGCATGATACCCATTTGTCCGCCTACGGCGACGGCGACTGGGACGACACGCTCCAGCCGGCGAACGCGCAGCTCAAGCAATTTATGGTCAGCAGTTGGACGGTGGCGCTGACCTATCAAACGCTGAACCGGCTGGCGAAGGCGCTCGCCGATGCGGACGCCGCCGAAGCCGCCGAGCTGCAAGCATTGGCGGACGGGATCGAAGCCGATTTTAACCGCTATATGTTGCGTACAGACGTCATTCCGGGCTTCGTTTACCTGGAAAATCCGGAACAGCCCGAATGGATGCTTCATCCAGAAGATGACAAAACCGGCATCTGTTATCGGCTGCTGCCGATGACCCGGAGCATGATTGGTGAGTTGCTTACACCCGAGCAGGCCGAGCGCCACTACCGCATCATTAAAGAGAAGCTGTTCTGCCCCGACGGCGTCCGCTTGATGGACAGGCCAGCTAACTACACCGGCGGCACGAGCACGCATTTCAAGCGGGCTGAGCAGGCGGCGAACTTCGGGCGCGAAGTCGGGCTGCAATACGTCCATGCGCATATCCGCTTCGTTGAAGCGATGGCCAAGCTCGGCAAAGCCGATGAAGCCTGGAACGGTCTGGCCGCCATTAACCCGGTCGGCCTGCATGATGTCGTCCCCAATGCGGAGAGAAGGCAAAGCAACGCCTATTTCAGCAGCTCGGACGGCAAGTTCAATACCCGTTACGAAGCCCAGGAGCAATTCGAGCGGCTTCGATCTGGAGCAGTGCCGGTCAAGGGAGGCTGGCGCATCTATTCAAGCGGCCCCGGAATCTACATGAATCAGCTGATCTCGAATTGTCTCGGCATACGTCCGGAGGCCGGCGGACTTGTCATCGACCCGGTGCTGCCTGCCGAGCTGGACGGACTTTCTTTTGAATTCAAACTTGGAGCAAAGCCAGTCACATTCACCTACCATTTCGGCCAAGGACAACAGCGGGTCGTCATCAACGGCCGGGAGGCAGCAGCCGAGCCTGCGCCGAACCGTTATCGCCAGGGCGGGCTGCATATCGGTGCCGGAGAGATGGGGCAGCTGCTTGCGGACGACTCGAACCGGATCGACATTTATATATAAGACATCCGTTAGAATGAGAAGCAAAATCGCCGGTGCGATTCCCGGCGCTTTTGCTTTTTTTGGGCGCCTGTGTCTGTCCGCATGACTCACAGTCGCCCGCTTCTGCCGCAAGGATCGTAGGTCCGCCTGATTACGACTTCAGCGCGTCCCCCAACCTCCTATTGCTTAAGCACTCTAGCGTATACATGCTGCTTGCGATAGTCTCCAGGCGTGACAGTCATCACCTTCTTGAACATACGAATGAATGAAAGAGAATGCGTATAGCCGACCTGCGTAGCGATATCTTGAATGGAGGCTTGAGTCTGCTCCAGCAGTTGTCTGGCATGGCGAATACGCAGCAGCGCCAAATAATCAACAAACTTTTCTCCCATCTCTTCTTTGAAAAGTTGACTGACATATTTCGTATTCAGCTGAAAATGATCGCTGATCAATTGCAGCGATAAATTCGGATCCGCATAGCTCCCCTCAATGTACAGTTTAATGTCCTGTATGAGTGAATGCCCGCTCCGCTTTTCGCGCATTTTCTGGATATGTCCGAATGCTTCCATTAGAAGCTCACGGACCTGCTCTTTAATTTCATCCAACGTCTCGAATGTCTTTACTGCCTCCGACAGCTTCGGATAGATTTCCAAATCCCAGCGCCCGCGGTAATCATACGCCATTTCCTTCAACGATTGATTCAGATGATAGTTCAAATAGTTGATCGCGATGGCGATTTCCTCTTTTGAACTCAGATTATCCCGCAAATTCGCGAATATATCCTCAAAGATCAATTCCCATTCCTCATTATTTTGCTTAAAACAGGAAGTCAGCTTGCGAACAATATCAAGATTACTATAGATGATATCCGGAGATTTGGCGTTCATTTCTGAATATAGAAATGTTCCCGCGCAGCCAAGCACCGTTTTATATTTCAAGGCATTTATTGCATCCTCATAGGAAAGTGATATTTCACTAACCTCCTCCACACTGGAGCCAATGCCTGTTGTAACCGAAAAATGAAGATGGGATTCTACCCACTCCCGCAGCTCTTCACCCATACTTTTAAAGGTTAGCAGACTGTCTGCCCCATCGCTTGCCGTCCCGTACAAAACACCGAGCCGTTCATTGGAAATCCACTCTGACCATACCGGAACATCATATTTATCTGCAATTTCATTCACGACACTTTTGACAACAAATTTGAGCAGACCCTGATCCTGCTGATGATAGACATTAGTAAACGTCTGGTACTTATCGATTTCAATGACAGCGACGACCAGCCCCTCCAGATCGTGAAGCTTATCCACATCCAGGCCATTAAGCTCCCCTGCCCAATCCTCCGGCGAGATCGCTTTGCTCCCCGTTAATGTTTTCTGAAAGAAATATTGGCGCCGATAATGCAAATCCTCTTGACGCTTCCGATCATACAGATTCGTTTGCTCAATTAGCCGGTTCAAGGCTGTTTCAATGAAGCGAAATTCATCTTGTCCCCCGGATACGGTTAATAGCTGGCTTTTTTGCTTGGCGAATTGGCGGATCTGCTCTACAATCATTTCTACCGGCCGATAATTCCTTCTTGTAGCCGCTATAAGCCATATAAGACAGATCAGCAAGGTTCCTCCAATAATCCCTAACCAAATCCAATGAATACGAGAGAAGACATAGAACAATCCCCCGTCCCGCATTCCGCTATGAATGATCCAGCCCGTATAAGCCGAGATAGCGGAACTGATTTCCGATCCAACTTGCGATTCATTCGTATTAATGATAGGAGTGCCATTCTGATCCTCAAGATGAATATAGCTGAATTTGGAGCTCGACATTTCCATAATGTACTCAGCAATCCGCTGAACCCCTACATTGACGACAATAAAACCTCTTTCCCCTCCTAGCAGCGGCACATTACGCACTAAGGTAACGACATCGGTCGGCGCATCTTCAGTAAACTCCTTGTAAGCTCGCACCGGAAGCCATTTCAGCGGCGCCCCGTTCTGCAATATTTGCGCGGCAAACTGCTGATCCCCGAATTCTTCCAGCGGCATGATCGCATTCCTGCTGAGAATTCTCCCATCCTCTGCCCTATACATATAAATCGATTCAACGAGCGGCAATGCTGTAATAGTTTCGCGCAGCTTCTTGGAGGGCACAACGAGGGTGTCGAATGAATTCTGCAAGGACTTGAAGTAATACCCTTTTAGTTCTTCATTATAATTCGTCTCTTTCATAATCTGCTGATTGATCAGCTCCAGTGTGCGATCCAGCTGAACCAGTATTTGTTCCATGAAGACTTCATTTGAACGCTTAGCTTGCTCGCGCGATACATTATTCACGATGACGAAGAAAATAATCGATAAACTGAAAATAACGAGAATAAAGATCGGCAGATATGAAAACAACAGCCTGATAAACCATTTTCTCCGCATGCAGTGTCCTCCAATAAAATTGAATAGCCGCATCCTCAGCTTCAACGATAAGCGCTTCCAATACAATATACATCTTTCCGTCAATATACCATATTGTAGCATTGCTAAGCGGACTTCCGCTATTTTCCTGCAAAAAGGCGCCCTCCATCGAAGGCGCCATCATCCTCTTTATTTTTTCTCGTATAGATCCATAACCGTCACAATTTTATCTTTATTGGCATTATAATAATCGTTGTACCACTCATCAACTTTACCGCCGCCAGCTTTATTCCACATATCTTGAGCGGCTTCCGCCGCTTTCTCTACACTATAGTCCTTGAGAACAACAGCTTTGGCATACTCATCATCCAATTTGGACACACTTTGCACGATCATGTTCAGATCATTCGGCATAGCAGGTGCATTCAAAAAATAACCAGGCATCGGAACTTCCGGATTCAAATATAGCTCGCGCGCTGTCTCCAGGATCTTGGTAAATTCCTGACCAAGCGTAGTCGTTTTATCAATTTCCATCACCCGTGGATCACAATTAAGCGTAGCCTCGATCGGATTGCTCACCAGCGAATAATCGCCATTCCACCCTTTTTCCTTACTATTTTTCTCCAGATCGACAGGAGCCGGGCAACTGCTGGCATCCAATTTGTAATGTTCGCCCTCTATCCCCCATTTTAAAGTCTTAATTGTATTCTCCTGATTTAGAAAATCGATATATTTAATAACGGATACCGGGTCTTTCGCATTGGCGTTAATGACGCCAGGTGTTGCTCCAGGGCCGGACAAGGCTGGCGAGAATTGTCCAAATTCGCTTCTTGGCAGCATAATAGGGACAAGCTCTCCATCCGGCACATTTTTCTTGAACGCTTCAAATGTCGATTTCACATCTGCCCATTGCATCGTATAGAAGCCGATCTTGCCATTTACGAAATCGCGCTTCGCTTTCTCGCCGTTCCCGTCAGCTGCAAAATCTTTATCGATGATCCCCTCTTGATACAAGCGACGCTTGAACTCGGCAATGGCTGTCTTCTGCTTCCAGGGGTAGACCATCTTTCCATCCTCCAGCGAATGGCCCGCACCGGGAATGCCGAAAATCCAGTTGAAAATGTTGCCATTAAAGCCGCCGCCGAGCGACATGCCGAATGTATCCTTTTGGCCGTTGCCATCCGGATCATCCTCTGTAAAGGCTTTAGCCACCGCATATAGCTCTTCAGTCGTCTTCGGCACTTCCAAATTAAGCTTCTTCAGCCAATCCATCCGCACCAGGAATACCCAATTTATATCCGCCGGCACGTATGCCCCCACTTCATACAGCTTGCCATCATCATGAGTGCCAAGCTTGCGCAGAATCGGATATTTTTCCAGCATCGCTTTATATTCCACACTATGCTGCTCGATAAGATCGTCCAGCGGCATAAGCTGCTTGGCGTTGTACCAGGCATTCCTATTGATCGCATCGTAATCTTGAATAAAGTCCGGCGCCGAGCCCGAAGCGAGCAGGACATTCAATTTTTCCCCCGGATTATTGCGCGGGATTGGCACAAAGGTTGCGTCCACCGGTCCATTGTTGTTAATCCATTCCGTCCAGCGATTTTTCTCGTAGGTGCCTTCATCCGCCGGTACGCGTCCTCGATCATAGACCATGACGGAAATATGTCCACGATCTGCAGTTGGCGGGTTATTGCCCGTTTCCTTCTTTTCCTGTTGACCGCTGCAGCCAGCGAGCACAACTCCTGCTGCAAAAACCGAAGTCAATGTCAACACCATCATTTTCTGATTTCTCTTTATCATCGTAATCCTCCTCTTTAGGCTTTTGCTTCCCACATAATCGGAGTAGCCGCTGTTGCCATCATAGAACAGCGTATAGTAAAATGCGTCGCTGTCATATCTGAAATCCAAACCGTGCCCAGGTTCCCCATAGCCATCGGTGAAACATATGCCGGCCGCTCGCCAAGCCCGTGCTCAACGACGACCGACCTCGTCAAATGCTTCATTGTCGCAGTCCCATGCTTGATTTGCCCAATATAGCCGAATGGCGACCATGTGCCGGGAGTGCCGCCTGAGATGCATACATAACCGATCGGCTTCCCTTTTCCAATATCCTCACTCCAGACAACAGACATCGGCGAATACGTTCCATCCAAGGGAGCTGTTAAGCCGTGGCGTTGTATGGCACCAGCGAGCGTATAATCACTGCTTACTTTCCCCATCCCGCTTGCAGTTACTGTGGCGTCGTAAGTAATTTTTGCTTCTGCATTTGGGCAATCAAAGCTATTATTCACAATGTATACCTTGTCCGCCGGATTGCTTCTAAACCGGATCGCACACAAGCTAGAGCTTGTTTTGATCACATTGCCGCTAATGATCCCCGCTCCATTGCTAATGCCAATTTGGCCATTCGTATCCTCAAAGGTATTGCCGGTGAAAACGAACGAATCAATTAATTTAACCGCATTTGAAGCATCATCTGAGCTTGTAAACCCGCCTTGTATAAACCGATTGCCGGATACTGTGCAATTAACAGCTTGCAGAAGCACCTTGCAGTCGCTTATCATGTTACCGGATATGGCGGCATTTGAAGCCGCTATGCCGGGATAGTGCGAGACGGGATGTTGAACCCGGCTTACCTGATTGCCTGTAATCGACACTTTATCCACCACAGCTTGATTGGTTAGAAACTGAATCCCTTCCCCATCCGTCACATTTTCCACCGTATTGCCCGCAATGGCACATTCTCCCCCCGGATTACGCGATGGATTGTTGGCGAGCGAATTATCCATCCGGATGCCCGCGGTTTTGACATTCTGTATCGTATTTCCGGATACCGTAAAAGCCGTAATGCTGGCAAGCGCAATGCCATAGCGCAGATTTTTGAAGGTATTGCCGCTAATGACAAGATTGTGAATATTCCAGCCCGCTGTTCCAATCACCTCTTCATTACAAGTAACTCCCCCGCCGATCGAACCCGCCAGGCCAAACGTACTCACACCATCATACAAAAAATTCCCAATTACTTCACCATTGTACATGCCTTCGCCACTGCCTGCATGCTTGAGCAAAATACCGTCGCCATTATGGTGATGAATGCGATTGTTGGAAACGCGCCAATTTTGGCTGCCTCCAATCCTCACCCCTTCTTCGCCCAAATAATAAACATCATTGCCCTCAATCGTAAAATTGTCTGAGAAATTAACATGAATAGCGTCCGTACGATAAGAAATATCCAAATTTACAATTTTAAATTTGCTCGAATCTTGAACATGCACGCCATGCGCCTGCTTTGAAAATAATTTCGTTGTTTTCGAACTCGATATTTTGAGACTATCTACAAAAAAATCGGAGCAATGATGAAAAGTCAGCACTGTAATTGAATCCGAGTCACTATCCAAGAAGAGCTCGGCCTTCGCTCCAAGAAAGCTTACTTTTTGTCCGGTTAGTAAAAAGCCATCCGTGATCCGGTATTTCCCGCTTGAAAAATACAGGATGCTCCCATCCTGATGCGCTGTAGAAGCAAAGTCAATCGCCCTGCGAATTGCCTCCGTATCATCAGTCGTTCCATCCCCTTTAGCGCCGAACCAGCAGACATCAATCATGTCATCGGCTACCATTCGCTTCAATCGTGCTCCGGATGCCGCAACGATAATCGTTCCCGTATTGTCAGCTGATACAGTATCGGCTGGATCGACCATAAAAGGCCCTTCTTGTCCTTGATCCTGTACAAAATATAAATAGTCCTGTTCAATGTCCGTACTGTTTCTGAGTTCGTGGATCATCGTTGAAACGACTAGATTAGCAGCTTTAATTTGGGGAATTTTCCCTTTACCTGCTGCTCCTTCATAGACAGAACCGGCAACCGTTACATCCTCGACACCATGAGCCGATGCGAGCCCAGGAAGCACCTTGCCTGCAGCTGCCGCCACTCCGGCCATGCCTATTGCGGCCAATAGCTTTCTTCGGCTCACCTTGACATCAAGCTTTTGTAATTGTTCGAATTCTTCTTTCGGCATTTCATCTCCTCCTTCATGAATAGGTAACTCAACTTCTGCGGGCAAGCCAATCTACCCTTTGATTGACCCAATCATAACGCCTTTCACAAAATATTTTTGTAAAAATGGGTAGACAATCAACATCGGAATGATCATGGCGATGACACCAGCCGACTGGATCGACTGCGGCGTTACAGACTCCATCATGTCTTCAGCCAAGCGTCCTTCCGTGACCTGCTGTGCCAATTGATTGTTCATAATCATTTGCTGTACCAGCACGGTCAAATTATGCTTCTCAGTTGAATTAATGTAGATCATGACGCTAAAGAAGGAATTCCAGTGTCCTACTGCGTAAAATAATATGAGGGTCGCGATCACTGGCATCGACAGCGGCAGCATAATTTGCATAATTAAACGGGTTTCCCCGCAGCCATCGATACGCGCCGCATCCTCCAGCTCGCCCGGGATATTTTCAAAAAATGTTTTGAGCACGAGCAAGTTGTATACACCCACAAGCCCCGGCAGCCATAACGCCCCATACGTATCTACGAGTCCCAAGCTTTTTACAAGCAAATAGCTTGGAATTAGCCCGGCAGAAAACAGCATCGTGAACAGAATAAACAGCGTCAGCGGTTTTCGAAAATAGAAATAGGAGCGTGACAGCGGATAAGCCGCCAGAATCGTAAAGAGCAAATTCAGCACCGTACCAATAACAGTGATCACCACACTATTGCGAAATGCATCTACAATCCGCGTTCCCTCAATCAGGAGCCTGTAGGAGTCCAAAGTGAGCTCCACCGGCCACAGCCCGACTTGACCGGAAATAACCGCATACTCTGAGCTTAAAGAAAGGGAGACGATATGGATAATCGGCAAAATACAGCTAATTGCGAATAACCCGAGCAGTACATAATTAATGACATAGAATATTTTTTCACCTAACGATATCTTCATAGCAATCCCCCTTACCACAGACCTTGATCAAATTTGCGGGCAATTTTATTCGTAATCAGCACCAATACCAGCCCGACGATTGAGGTGAAAAATCCCAACGCAGTCGTCAGACTGAACTGGCCGCGCCCTAGACCGACCTGATAGCTCCAGACACTAATGACGCTGGAAATATCGCTGACCATCGGATTTTGGAGTACAAACACTTGATCGAACCCGACATCCATCACATGTTCCATCGAGAGAATCAGCATCAAAATAATGACCGGCGTAATGCCAGGAAGCGTAATATGCCAAATTTGCCGCAGCTTATTCGCACCGTCCAGGCTTGCCGACTCATACAAACTCGGATCAATGGTAGAAAGCGCTGCCAAATAAATAATGGCTCCAAATCCAGCGCCCCGCCAAATGCCCGAACCAAGAAATATTGCAAGCCATGATGACTTATCATACAGAAATTGAATTTTCTCCCCGCCGAAGTAGCTAATGATGTTGTTAATAATTCCATGCTCCTGAGCGAAAATCAGTACGACGAACGAGCCGACAATAACCCAGTTCAAAAAATGCGGTAAATAAACCAGGGTTTGAATCACTCTTTTATATACCATTCGTCTCACTTCATTCAGCAAAATCGCCAGTAGAATTGGGAAAGGAAAGGAGACGACTATGGTCAAAAGGCTAATAAAAAATGTGTTTCTGATAATCTGCACCATCAAAGGACTACTGAATAACTGCCGAAAATTGTCGAAGCCTACCCATGGACTGTGAAGGATGCCATCTGCCAAATTGTAATCTTTAAAAGCAATGACCAAACCTCCCATCGGGATATATTTGAACATAATAAAGTAAACCAGAATAGGTAAAAACATAATCATCAGGGGAAGATTCATGTTGAAACGCCGCCTTCGGCGTAATTGTTCTTCCGCTATTGGCACCACGGCAGCCTGTTGGGACAGCTCTTCCTTTAATTCAAAATGAGATTTCATCTGCTATGCTCCTTATCCGCCAGAATACGCAAGCTTGCTTTGCTAGCTCTAATTCAAACGGAATTTCGGAGAAAAAACTATACACAAGTTTCAGTTCCATATACGATAATCCAGTTCTGGCGCGGTAAAGACAAAATTGTATATAGCCGAATTCTGTATAAAGCGCACTTTTCACATCGACAGTCCGCTCCAACGTGATTAAAATAGTTACATCAACCTGCTGCTATTTGCTCAAATTGAAAATACAGAAATGAGGCTGTACTGCGATGAGATCAAACTTAATGGTTAACATTCAAGACATGTCCTGGAGAAATGGAGACAACTGGCTGCTCAAAAAAATAAATTGGACGATTCGACCCAACGAGCATTGGGCTCTTCTTGGTTTAAACGGCTCCGGCAAAACAACATTACTAAATATGATCAATGGCTATATTTGGCCAACAGAAGGAAAAGTATCGGTACTGGGGCATCCATTCGGTGAGGTAGATCTGCGTGATCTGCGTAAATCGATCGGCTGGGTTAGCTCCTCCTTGCAGGAAAAGCTGTATGCCGGCGACAAGGCGCAGCACGTTATCATTAGCGGGAAATACGCCACAATTGGGCTTTATGAGCGGGTTAGCGAGGAAGAATTGCAGCAAGCGCAAGCATTTATGCAAACACTTGGCTGCAGCCATCTGTGGGATCGTGAATTTCGAACCTGCTCTCAAGGGGAAAAACAAAAAATTCTTATAGCACGCGCTCTAATGGCCAATCCGAAAATGTTAATTTTGGACGAGCCTTGCAACGGTTTGGATTTATTTTCACGCGAGCGTCTGCTGGAAAGCATTGAACAGCTTGCTGCCAGCGAACAAACCCCAACCTTGATTTATGTTACCCATCATACAGAGGAAATTATACCTTTATTCAGTCACACTTTGCTTCTGCGACGCGGAGAGGTGATTCAGTCAGGCCGAACAGAAGATATTTTACAAACTGAAACGCTCAGTCATTTTTTTGAAGCCCCCGTTATCGTTGAACGGCATCAGGAAAGAGTATATGTACGAGCTGAGAAATAAATCCTATAAACAACAAGAGGCTGCGGTGTTATCAATTAGCAATAACATCGAGCCTCTCAATGATCGTATTCCTCCACAGTATCCCCATGCTCAGTAGAATCATCATTCCAGCTACTTAAAGCTTCTTCTTCGACTACACTTTGAATATCCTCTGATGTCAGTCCTATGTAGCGATAGCCTTCTTCTTCTTGTTTTCGCAGCGCTCGTTCTTTCACGAACTTCGGACTGCCTTCACCTGCATCATCATCGTAAAAAAGCAATATTCCATCAGTCTTTCGAAAAAGCAATTCATCTCTTGCTTTAAATTGCCAAGCTCCTTCATAAGGCTGCTTGCTCACCGCCGCGTAATAATCAACGCCCTTTAGTATCTCTTCATAATATATTTTCTTATTCTCACTCCATTTTGCTTCCTGATTCATATATGCTGTAACAATCGATAATTTTAATTGCGGATACTGAGCTTTTAAGGCAATCACTGCTTCGCATGCCCACAGATCAACACCATATTGGCCTGGCGTAATGACCCATTCAAGCCCTTCATCCAGTAAAGGCAGCAAACGATTCGTGATTGCTTGCTGAATATAGGCAATACCTTTATGCTTTTGGTCAAATATATTCAGTTCATGGGCTCTATAGCCAGTCACTAACAAATTTTTCACAGAATCCTCTTCTTTCTAGTTAAACCGCCTTTAGATCACTTCTGAGCGGCTAAGTTTGAATCGGGGTTTGAGGTGGGAGCTCCTTTTTATGTACAAAACAAAAAAAAGACGATCAAATGATTCGTCGTTTAAGTAAAATATATGGTCGGGATGACACGATTTGAACATGCGACCCCCTGGTCCCAAACCAGGTGCTCTACCAAGCTGAGCTACATCCCGATATTAACAGTTAATGGCGTGCCCTGAGAGATTCGAACTCCCGACCTTTTGATTCGTAGTCAAACGCTCTATCCGGCTGAGCTAAGGGCACTAATGGAGCGGAAGACGGGAATCGAACCCGCGACCCTCGCCTTGGCAAGGCGATGCTCTACCGCTGAGCCACTTCCGCATTTGGTGCGGTCGAGAGGACTCGAACCTCCACGGTATTGCTACCACTGGCACCTGAAGCCAGCGCGTCTGCCAATTCCGCCACGACCGCATAAATATGTGGTGCCGCCGAGAGGACTTGAACCCCCAACCTACTGATTACAAGTCAGTTGCTCTACCAATTGAGCTACAGCGGCACAGTTAAAACAATTTTTTAAAAACTGGCGGAGCCGACGGGATTCGAACCCGCGGTCTCCTGCGTGACAGGCAGGCATGTTAGGCCTCTACACCACGGCTCCACAGTAAATAATTTGGTTGCGGGGGCAGGATTTGAACCTGCGGCCTTCGGGTTATGAGCCCGACGAGCTACCGGGCTGCTCCACCCCGCGTCGTTAATATAAATGGTGACCCGTAGGGGATTCGAACCCCTGTTACCTCCGTGAAAGGGAGGTGTCTTAACCCCTTGACCAACGGGCCAAATGAACATGGTACTCTATGTACCTAATCAGAGCTTGCAACCCTGAAAACTGGATATGAACTGAATGAAAATCTTTAGCTGTGTTTATGGTTCCGAAGCAAGCTTCGTGAAACTTTTAGGATAAGCCCTCGACCGATTAGTATTCGTCAGCTCCACACATTGCTGCGCTTCCACCTCGAACCTATCAACCTGGTCGTCTTCCAGGGGTCTTACTAATTGGGAAATCTCATCTTGAGGGG
>NZ_JBHTHC010000041.1:0-32143 GCF_042676285.1 Paenibacillus sp. GCM10027626
CATTTAAAAATTGGTGCAGTCTGCCCTTTTTTGAAACTGGTTTTCATTTTCCACGTTTTCCAGCTACAACTGTCTTTGCTCTCGGTTTTCACCCCTTCAGCTACCCTTTAATTCCGAGAGGCTATTTTACTCTGATCTCATAGTCATGCTTTTCGGCAACCTTGTACGTTCCTTCGAAATGATCGCCCGCATTTTCCATCGGAAATTCCTTGGTTGCACCGGTATCCAAATCTTTAACGAGTAAAACCGCGTTCATGTTGCTGTATTGCGTCTTGTCCACCAGTTTTTTTCCGCCGCTAATCAGGTAAGAGCTGAACGGCACCTTATCGCCCTGCGAATAGGTTGTCGATGCAAGAGGGTCCATCGCCAGGCTCAAATCATAGTTAAAGACGAGATTAATGTCGATATTGTCGCGCTTCACGCCCTTAACCTGCAGCGTCCAATCGCCTTCGGACGGCTTAAGCAGCTTGAGCAGGGTATAGCTTTTCGACCTCGACAGCAGAACGTTATCCGAAGGAATCGCAATAGCGCGGCCGGACGGATCAACCAGCTTCGCCTCAACCGGCTTGGATGACATAATGGAAATGTTCGCTTCAAGTACATTCGCATTGGGAACGGAAATTTTCACGTTCTGATAGCTTCCATCCGCCGTAAACGAATCGACCGGCACAACATTCAACTCAAGATGGCTGGCGAAAATTTCACTCAATATTTTCGGCAGATCATCGGCCGAAGCGGTGGAAAACGACTTCCCTCCGGTCGAATCCGAAATCTTGGCCAGTGCCGCCTCATTTAATTTCCCATTGGCGTTAAGCCCAATCGTATAAATAGGTACCCCGCTGTCATTCGCTTCTTTAATGGCCTTCTCCATATCCGCATCGGACTGGGCTTGTGTTCTGCCGGAATTACGATTGAAATCGTTATTGCCGTCCGCAAGCAAAATTATCATCGGATCGTGTTTGGGATCGGCTCCGTCATCCAGAATTTGCATCGCTTCCTTGACTCCGACGGATATGTCAGTGTAGGCGCCGCGGTTCAATTGGTCGATAAAGCCCTTCAGGTTCTCTTTATCGGCTGCCGAATTGATATTAAGCAGAGCCTTCTCACGCTCGATCTGATCGGTATAGGCCACGATTCCAACCTGATCGCCCTGCGCCGACAGCATGTCGATGAACATCTTCATCGCTTCGTTACCGATTTTCTCCGGATCGCTTGTGCTCATCGATTTGCTCACATCGAGCACCAGCACCGCATCGATTTGAGAGGTTTCCTGTGCCGCGTGGGCCGTTGATAAGCTGCTGAACGGCAGCAGCAGAACAGCGGCGGAGAGCGCAATAATTTGACGTGAAAAACGTTTAAGTCGATTCATGTTTGTACTCCTTCGCAATAGGACAAGCAGATCTGTCATGCTAGTCCAATAGTCACAGTTAGTCACTGCTCCCCGAATAATGATATACTATAAAAGTAAGTATACCTGATAGATTCCAGGAAATCACTTTTACTGTATGAGAGGAACAGCACATGGTTACATACGTCTGTCTTGGAATTTTGTTTCTTTATGTCGTAATCAAAGCCATCGTCTACCGTTCACGCCAGAGAAAAGCCCCTTCTCCCGAGCAGCTAAACAAGCTTGTCATATCCATTCTGAGAAGCAGCGGGCAGCGTGATCGCGAATGATGAAGAAGCTGCCGGTACTGCTAACTCCTTATATTAAAACACGCTATCCTTATAGGAAGCTTAAAATTTGCCGCCGCTGCAATCATTTCACTGTACTGGGAGATGCGAAATGCCCGGCATGCAGCCATTCTGCCCTGCAAAGCGTGGAGAAAAGGGCTGCCTCCATGCTGCTGCGATCGATGTGGAAAGATTGGCTCATTGTGTTGTTGATCATGCTCGCCGGCGTAGCAATGAGCGAGTCGACGATGCATAGCGTCCTGTGCGCCGCAGGAGGCTTGCTGCTGCTTGCACTATTATGGACGATTCAGCGACGGTCGAAGTTTGCATTATTGCACGTGCAGCTGGAACAATTATTTAAAAAAGAGGCTTCTACCCTCTGTGCAGGACTTGTTCATGACCGGGAAGAGGCCATTAAGGTGTTTGAAACCGGCGATAAACCGCTCGCCTATGAAATGCTGCGTGAAATCGGAGCGCTCGTCCATACCGACCAGCTTCGGATCGAGCAAATCCTGCTGCTGCAATCGTTCGTGCTGCGCAAGGATATGGATCTCATGCTGGACCCGCTGCTGATGGACCATTTTAATCCCGACCTTGTCGAATATATTGGCGAGCTCGCGAAAATCAGGCGGGACCTGTTGAAAGAAAATGCGTTCAGGTATATACTGCTGCATGAGGCCCAGATTCTGAAAATGGAGCATGGCGAGAGCATTCTCACCGGCGTTGCCGGTGCCGCAGTCAGAATGAAGCGATATATTACGCTTTATCCGCATTTGATGCTGCGTTATGCATGCAAGCTCCCTAAAGACCGTTTCCTGCGGCTTTATCGGATCATTCAGAGCAGCCCGACCGCAAATGCCGGCCCATTATATGAAGAGGTTATGAACATTTATAACGAAAAGTACAAATGGGATGAGGACTTCCAGCGCGTTAGCAAGTAATGTGGAAAGTAGTAATTTAGCTCTCCTCTAAATGCCTTTGATAAAATAGAATCCGACATTAAGTTAAGATTCATATTGGCAAGAGTTAAATAAGCGAATTGTTCTACTTCAAACGCACAAATATATTTGGTTAATTTGGGAAATTCCCCCTCTCCCCCAAATTTACGTATATCGTCCGTCCCATCCCCATACCTATAGATATGAACGATGAATTTTGCCTGCTAAAGGGGGTACGCGGCGTGCGCCAAGATGAAATCAAGGCGCTGGAGAGAGCCATTGATGAAATAACTGAGGTTGCCAAAGGCTTCGGTCTTGACTTTTACCCGATGCGGTACGAGATTTGTCCGGCCGACATTATTTACACATTCGGCGCCTATGGCATGCCTACGCGATTCAGTCATTGGAGCTTCGGCAAAACCTTCAATAAAATGAAAATGCAATACGACTTCGGCTTGAGCAAAATTTACGAGCTTGTCATCAATTCCAACCCTTGCTACGCCTTCCTGCTGGACGGCAACTCGCTTATCCAAAACAAACTTATCGTCGCCCATGTGCTCGCCCACTGTGACTTTTTCAAAAACAACTTCCGTTTCAGCGGCTCTAATCGCAATATGGTGGAAAGCATGTCGGCCACCGCGGAGCGGATCAGCCAATATGAAATGAATTACGGCACCGAGGAGGTCGAACGCTTTATTGACGCTGTGCTGGCGATCCAGGAGCATGTCGATCCGACCATTATTAAGCCTTACCAGCTTGACAAAACCCGCTATATCGAGCTGCTGACGAAGGAGCAGAAGAGCTCCGCCAAACAGTCGCCGCAATCCCCCTATGATGATTTATGGGATCTGGAGAAAGCCCGGAAGAAGGATGATAAAGAGAAGTCAAGCGACAAGCATCACTTCCCGCCAGAGCCGGAAAAAGATCTTGTCTGGTTCATTGAAGAATATTCGCCCAATTTGAAAGATTGGCAGCGGGATATCATGTCCATGCTGCGCGACGAAATGCTGTACTTTTGGCCGCAAATTGAAACGAAAATTATGAACGAAGGCTGGGCCTCTTATTGGCATCAGCGCATCATACGCGAGCTTGATCTGACAAGCGATGAGACCATCGAATTCGCCAAGTTGAATTCCTCGGTTGTACAGCCGTCGCAGCATAGCTTGAACCCATATTATTTGGGCTTGAAAATTTTTGAAGATATTGAGAAACGGTACGACAATCCGAGTAAAGAGGAACAGGAGCGTTTGGGACGGCGCCCCGGCAGCGGAAGAGAGAAAATATTCGAGGTGCGGGAATACGATTCAGACATTTCCTTTTTGCGGAATTATTTGACGAAAGAGCTTGTAAGCGAGCTCGATCTCTATATTTTCGAGAAAAAGGGAGCCGAGTGGAAAATTACAGATAAGGGTTGGGAAAATATTCGAGATCAGCTCGTCTACTCTCGCGTGAACGGCGGCATACCCACTATCGTTGTCACCGATGGCGATCATAACAATATTGGCGAGTTGTATTTGCTTCATCGTTATGAGGGCGTGGAGCTGGACCTGAAATATGTCGAGCGCACCCTCCCCTATGTAGTGCAGCTGTGGGGAAAATCCGTCCATCTGGAGACCGTTGTAGAGGATAAAAAGATCGTATTCAGCTGCGACGGCAAAAAAACGAGCCGCAAATTTCTATGAGAAAAACAGGGCAATCTCCCATTCAGCAGGAGATTGCCCTGTTACTAGTTATATGATTGACCTCCTAATCATGCAATTCTCGCAAATCCTTCATCACCCTTTCGATGGTTTCGACAAATGCCGCCAATTCTTGGGAACGCGCCGCTTGGTCGCGGGCCTGTGCCGACGATTGCTCGGCTACTTTCCGTACATGCGCTACCTTCTCTTCAATCTGCTCCAGCCGCTCCTCAATCGAGCCCATTGCTTCCCGCGAGGATGCAGCGAGCTTGCGCACCTCATTCGCGACTACTTCAAATCCGCGGCCATGCTCGCCGGCGCGGGCTGCCTCAATTGCCGCATTCAGACCAAGCAAATGCGTCTGATCCGCGACATTGCGAATGATGGAGCCCACTTCGCCAATATTATCAACATGAGCCATCAGTTCTCCAAGTATGCGATTGGCGCTGTCCTGCGATTCCGCAGTCTTCACGGCCGAGCTGGCAATCGAGCGCGCTCCGTTGTCAAGCTCAACCATCATACCCGCCAGCTCTTGCACGACTTGCGTAATCGAGCCAAGCACGGCCTGCCGCTCGTCGGCCAGCTTTTTGATTTGATCATGCTCAACCTTCAAATAAGCCTCCAAAACGAGCTGAGAATCAAAATTGAACATTTTCGTCAAGGAAAAAATAAGGCGTGTCCATTGCTCAGGCAAAATACGCTTGAATACTTGTGTCGCCAGGTCGAGATAAATCGTATATGCCCCCAAGTACCAATCGGTGTTCAAGCCGATCCTTGAATGCACGACCCCAACCTTGAGACGGTTCTCGATAAATTGCTCATCGATCTTCCCGGCTGTTAGCGACATCCAGTATACGCGCATCGTCTGCTTCAAACGATCGATCGAGCTGAACTTCGTAATAATGGCATTCAGCTCGGGTTCTACACCTATCCGATCGTAGAAGCGGTCGACTACCTCGCCCGCCACTTGCGCAAAAGCTTCCTGGCAATTGTGCAGTACAGCCAAATCCTCATCTGTCAGCCCAACAAAGTTAATCTGTCTCATGCGTTCTGGTGAAACCTGGATCATGATGTATTCCTCCTAAGATGTTCTAAAACCATTAAGCTTGCATGATCTTTTCTATATTCATCGACTGAATAAAGAGGAAATTTTACATGGAACGCACTGCACAAAAAAAGATTCTATACAAATTCAGCAAAATTCAAGGAAAATTGGCGATATCTCCCACATTTCTCGCGGCGAATGCCAGAAATATGACGAATAATCTTCACGAATTAAATGCTGCAATTTCCAGCTATTAGACGAAGACACTGTGGCATACAAAGACATATCCCCCTGCTCCTGCCGCTCAAAAAATAACTTTCGTTCCGTTGGCTCAAAATAAGCGGCCTGCTGCAGATTTGCGATTAAGTGCCGATCCACCTGTTCATATCCATAGGCCTGGAACATATCGCAGAGCTGCTTGACGGTATGCGGCTGACGGTAAGTTCCACTGGCAGCAACAAAGAGCGGCCCGCTCTTGGATGCGGTTATGTATAAAATCTCTTGCAGCGGCACCTGCGCCGGTTCCCCTTGTTCATTCAATAAATATAACAGCAAATAATCTCCCCCTCAACCGCAAATAAACAGAACACTTGTTCTGTTTATTATACCTGATTTCAAGGTCAGAATACAAGAAAACGAGGTCTCCATGAAACTGAAAAAACAATGCTGGAGACCTCGCCATCTGTTCGCCAGAAAAATTAACGATTGAGCAGGCTGCCTACGTAGCGCAGCAGCTCATTGGCGCATACCGGGCAATAGCCATGATCGTCGATTAACCGGCTCGTCACTTCATTTATCCGCTTCAGCTGCTTTTCATCCGGCGTCTTTGTCGAAGTAGTAATTTTCACGATATCCTTCAGGTCGGTAAACAACTTTCTTTCAATCGCTTCGCGCAAGCGGTCATGACTGGCGTAATCAAATTTTTTATTTTTTCGCGCATACGAGGAAATGCGAATCAATATTTCTTCGCGAAATGCTTTTTTCGCATTTTCGGAAACACCAATCTGCTCTTCAATCGAGCGCATCAGCCGCTCATCAGGATCGAGCTCCTCTCCGGTAAGCGGGTCTTTAATTTTCGTCCAATTGCAGTAAGCTTCGATATTATCGAGATAATTCTCGAATAAGGTTCGCGCCGACTCCTCGAACGAATAAACGAAAGCCTTCTGCACTTCCTTTTTGGCCAGATTGTCGTACTCTTTGCGGGCATAGGAAATAAAATTCAAATATTTTTCGCGTTCCTCTTTCGTAATCGACGGATGCTGATCGAGCCCCTCCTTGAGCGCCCGCAGCACATCCAACGCATTGATGCACTGCAGATCCTGCTTGATCAAGGCACTCGATATGCGGTTGATGACATAGCGCGGGTCGATGCCCGACATGCCTTCCTCGCTATACTCGCTTTGCATTTCCTTTAAATCGGCTTCCTTGTATCCTTCAACCTCCTCGCCGTCATACATTCGCATCTTCTTCAGCAAATCCATTCCCTGCTTCTTCGTCTCCTTGAGACGAGTCAAAATCGAGAAAATCGCCGCCGCGCGCAAAGCATGAGGGGCAATATGAATATGCTTCATATCGCTTTGGTTGACGAGCTTCTTATATATTTTCTCCTCATCCGACACTTTCAAATTGTAAGGGATCGGCATGACAATCATCCGCGATTGCAAAGCTTCGTTCTTTTTGTTGGCGATAAAGGCCTTATACTCCGTTTCGTTCGTATGGGCGACGATCAGCTCATCGGCCGATATTAAGGCGAAGCGGCCTGCCTTGAAGTTCCCCTCCTGGGTGAGAGACAGCAGGTTCCACAAAAACTTCTCATCGCATTTCAGCATTTCCTGAAACTCCATCAAGCCCCGATTCGCCTTGTTCAGCTCCCCGTCGAAGCGGTATGCGCGCGGATCGGATTCCGATCCATACTCAGTAATCGTGGAAAAGTCGATACTGCCTGTCAAATCGGCAATATCCTGTGATTTAGGGTCGGAAGGGCTAAAGGTTCCGATGCCAACCCGCTCATCTTCTGAAATAAGCACCCTCTCCACAAGCACTCCTTCAATATCGCCATTGTACTCTGTACGAAGGCGCATCTGGCAGGACGGACAAAGGTTGCCCTCAATGCGCACACCCAGCTCCTTCTCGGCTTCAGCACGCAGCTCATTAGGGATAAGGTGAAGCGGCTCCTCATGCATCGGGCAGCCCTTGATGGCAAATACAGCACCTCGCTCCGTTCTTGAAAACTGCTCCAGGCCCCGTTTCAGCATGGTCACAATTGTCGATTTACCGCCGCTTACCGGCCCCATCAGCAGTAAAATACGTTTGCGGACATCAAGACGCCGCGCCGCAGAATGAAAATATTCTTCAACGAGCCGCTCAATAGCGCGGTCCAAACCGTATATTTCCTGTTCAAAAAACTTGTATCTCTTCTGTCCGCCCTCTTCCGTCACCCCATACGACTCGATCATTTCGTAGACACGAGCATGCGCTGTCATAGCTGGTGTTGAATCTTTCCGCAATCGTTCGATATATTCGGCAAACGTTCCAGTCCATGCCAGTTTCTCACTTTCCGCCTTATACGCTGAAATTCGTTTTAAAATGTCCATGCCGTACCTCCTCTCATCCCTTCCGCTGATTCCTGAAGATAATACAATCCTATGCGCTTGCCCTATGGAAATTGACCGAAATTTTATTCCCGGTTGCCGAGGAGCCGCTAATCCTCTGTCTTCACATAAAAATAAGATGTGGTATAATGCTCGAAGAAAGGAGCGCGAGGCATGGCCGTCAAGCATGAAACGGAGCTCTATCCCCCGGTTAAGTTATACTATGAAGCGCGAGGCTATGAAGTCAAAAGCGAAGTCATGCACTGCGATTTGGTCGCTGTTCATCCGGATGGGGGAGAAACCGTCATCGTAGAAATGAAAAAAACGTTTAATCTCGCGCTGCTGCTGCAAGGAATCGAACGTCTCAGGCTGACCACAAATGTCGTGCTCGCTGTAGAACGGAATCGCAAAAAGAGCGGCGCCCACAATCAACGCTTCGGCGACTTGACAGAATTATGCCGTATGCTGGGGCTCGGTTTGATGACGATTACTTTTTTTAAAACAAAAGCGCCTCAAGTAGAGATGCTTTGCGAGCCCGGTGAAATGCCGGTACGCGGAAGGCGGCGGCTGCGGGAGTCAAGACTGATGAATGAGTTTCGCGAGCGCAGCGGCGATTATAATACGGGAGGCAGCACAAAGCACAAAATTGTAACCGCCTACCGGGAAAAATCTCTCCGGCTTGCTTGGGCGCTTGCCCAGCATGAAGTGCTTGCCCCCAGGCAGGCGGCCGAATTGACTGACGTAGCGAAAGCGGCCTATATGCTGCAAAAAGATTATTATGGCTGGTTTGAGCGAGTGGCCCGCGGACAATACCGTCTGCGCAGGAAAGGATATGAAGCGGTAGCGGCATATACCGACATCATCAACCATTGGCTGCATTCACGAGAGCCGCATACTAAGGAGATGAATAGTGATGACTGAACAATCTCAAACAAGACAAGGTCTCGGCAAAATAGCGGATTTCCCCGAATTTCCGGCTGAAGTCACGATTGATCATGATTCTTACTTTATTTTGCGCGAAGAAGGCGGTGAAGCGGGCGAGGCTGTCTACCGGCTAGTATCGGCTATTTGTCCGCATGCCGGAGGCTATGTCAGGCCGTACAATGGCGAGCTGATCTGCCCGCTGCATTTTTGGTCTTTCGATGCGGTGACCGGGGAATCGACCAATATGCCTGGCGAAGCGCTCGAGTGTCAGCCGCTTGAGGTGGTCGACGGCGAATTGTTTATGAATAAATTAGCCTGATTACATACAATGCTGTTCGCTGCAGCGAACAGCTCTTCTTTGCTCTAGCCCCTTGCCGTAAATTCGCCGATTGCTTCTGCAAGCCGCGAGACGCCAAGCGCCGTCCGCTCACCGGATGTACAGGCGAAATTCAGGCGGGCGGTATTTCGCTGCGCTCCGGCAGCATAAAAGGCCTCTCCCGGTACGAATGATACCCCCTTGCCAGCTGCACAACGCAGCAGGGCAGCCGCGTCGAGCGCTTCAGGCAGCTCGACCCACAGAAACATGCCTCCCCTCGGCTCCAGCCATGCAACCCCCTCCATCTGCTCGGCTTGCAGCAGCGTTACCATCTCGCGCATCCGCCTTCCGTATGTTTCAGCAACGGTACGGATATGGCGGTCAAGCGAAAAATGTCGCAGCAGCTGATCCAGCAGCAGCTGATCAACCAGGCCAGAATACCGCTCGGCCGCTTGTTTTGCTTTCAGCATCATCTGCATGACGCGCTTATCGCCAACTGCCCAGGATGTACGCAGCGCCGGCGCGACCGTATCGGCAAATGTCCCGACATAAATGACACAGCTGTTGTCCGCTTCCCCAGCCAGTGAGAGTAAGGTCGGATAGCGCGCGTCGAAAGTGAGCTCGCCGTAACGGTCATCCTCCAGTATCGGGACACGATGGCGGCTGCACATCTCCACCAGCGCACGGCGGCGCTCAACACTCCACACGCGCCCGGTCGGGCTGCCGAATGTCGGAGCGGCATAGACGAGACGCGGACGATGCTGCCGCATTAATCGCTCCGCATCCTCGATGATCATGCCCTCGTGGTCGCTCTCGACCGGAATGACTTGCAGCTGATTGAGATGAAAGACCTGCAGGCTGGCCAGACAAGTTGGATTTTCAACCAGGATGACCGCCCCCGGATCGGTCAGCACCCGTACAAGCAAGTCAATCGTCTGCTGCAAACCGGCCGTCAATAGCATTTCAGCAGGCTGAACCTTCATTCCTTGGGCTGCCAGACGCTCGCACAGCTGCTCTCGCAGCGGTGTATATCCTTCATCGGGACCATACCGCAAAGCATCTTTGCCTGCGGCGAAAACCCGCTCTGCCGCGTCGGCAACGGCCTCAGCCGGATACAGCTCCTCAGCCGGACCATCACTCGCAAATGAAATCATTGCAGCCGCTTGCTTCGGCTGCCATACTCCGCCAACAGCTGGTGATTGCAGCCGCTGCATCTTACCTGAAAAAAGATACTCCACTTTAAACTCCCCCTCGTCATCATCCTTATCCCATATTACGCTCAAAAGTGCGTATCGATAACAGCTTGCCGTTTCCTGCTGCATACTGCAGCGATTTCATGCGATTCCGCCCCAGCTGTAACAACTTGTTCACAACATGCATTTTCTTTTGACACAGCATTGGGTATAATAAGATGAGTTCATTGGAGGTGCGTAAGATGACGCTTAACTTTTTAATTGTACTAGTAGTCTCGGCACTGTTCCTGCTTGCGATCATAACTTCGTCTTACAACGATGACAAGACGAAAGGCTTGTAATGCTTGCGACAGGAAATATAAGCTAAGTATATGCTAGAAACTATACTTTCTTATATTTTGAAATGAGAAGAAGCTTCCCCCGTATGCATATGGTACATACGGGGGAAGCTTCTTTATTATGCTGTCTATTGACAGCAAACATCGTGTACAGTTGTTAGCCCCGACGGAGTGCGGTCATTTCACTTACACACACAGAGCACAAATAGCGCTCTTTAAATTCACGAACTTCCTCCATCGATCCGCAAAACACGCATCTCGGGCGGTAACGCTCCAAAATGATATGGTCACCCTGAACAAGAATCTCCACAGGGTCTCCTTCATTCATCTGATATCTTTTTCGCAGCGATTTGGGCAGCACAATGCGGCCCAGTTGATCGACTTTACGTACGACGCCAGCCGGTTTCAACGAATTCACCTCTCCTGCAGTCTAGATTTGTAAGTAAGTATCAGAAACCAATGTACTCTATAAATTTCGATAACGCCTTGCGTATTCCTTCCGTTGTTCAGATTTTCTTAATATCCTGCAACTGCTTTCTTCAATTCAAACCAGGAAAATTTATTTGTCTTAACGCTTCATACACAATAATCGCCGCCGAATTGGACAAATTCAGGGAACGAACCTGATCTGTCATCGGCAGCCGCAGGCACGTGTCCGGATGCTCGTCCAGTATCGATTGCGGCAAGCCCTTCGTTTCTTTGCCAAACACAAAAAAGTCGCCATCCTGGAATGTAAACTCCGTGTATACGCGCGAAGAACGGGTGCTGGCGCAAAAAAAACGCCCATTCGAATTGGCTGCCTTCACCTCGGAGAAGGAATCGTAGTATAGAATCTTTACAGCATGCCAGTAATCCAGGCCGGCCCGCTTCAATGTTTTATCATCAGTATTGAATCCTAAAGGACGCACCAAGTGAAGATGTGTGCCTGTTGCTGCGCAAGTGCGGGCGATATTGCCTGTATTCGCCGGAATCTCCGGTTCGACTAATACAATATGAAAAGCCATAGCGGCTTACACCTCCTGAAAATAAAAAATTTAACATCGCGTTAACGTTAGCTTAATCTACGGAATAAGGTCGGCGTTCATAATGAAGGCATAATGAACATAAAGGAGAGCAGGAGCGATGAAGAAAAAAATACTGGTCGTTGATGACGAGCCGTCCATCTCCATGCTGATCGAATTTAATTTGAAGCTTGCAGGCTTCGAAGTGCGCTGTGTCCACGACGGGGAAGCAGTATTTGATATGCTTAAGCCGTTCCGTCCCGACCTGATCGTGCTGGACCTCATGCTGCCCAAAATGGATGGCATTCAGGTTTGCCGCGAGCTCCGCAAGCAAAACAATGCAGTGCCTATCGTAATGCTTACCGCGCTTCAAGATGTAACTGACCGTATTGCAGGCTTGGATAACGGCGCTGATGATTATATGGTGAAACCTTTTTCTCCCCAAGAGCTGCTGTCGCGCATCCAGGCTGTGCTGCGGCGCACGCAAGCGCTGCCAGGCGCCGCGGAGGATACTGTGTACGATATCGGCCATCTCACCGTTTACAGCGAGCAGCGCGAGGTGCATATCGCCGGGAAGCCGATTGAATTAACGCCCAAGGAATTCGAGCTGCTTCTGTTCCTCTGCCAGCATCGCGGCAAAGTATTAAGCCGCCAGCAGCTGCTGCACGGCGTATGGGACTATCACTTTCTGGGCGATACCCGGATTGTCGATGTTCATATTAGCCATTTGCGCGATAAAATCGAAAAAAACACGCGCACGCCTGAATACATTATGACCGTCCGCAATGTCGGCTATAAGCTGACAGGGCCAAGCATGGCCGATTCCTCGCTTGCTTAATTCATCCGGTAGCATAACATAGGACCGTCCCGTTCTCAATAGCGAGAAAAGGACGGTCCTTATTACTTACCCATTGCGGCGCTGAAAATCCGCCATAAACTCGGCCAGCGCTTTGCAGCTTGCAAAAGGTACCGCATTATAAGTCGAGGCGCGAAGCCCGCCAACGCTGCGATGCCCTTTCAGACCGACAAAGCCGTGCTGCTCTGATTCTTTAATGAATTGCTTTTCCAGTTCTTCCGTAGGCATCCGGAAAGTAATATTCATCTGCGAGCGGCTTGCTGCATCGGCAAACCCGCGGTAGAAACCGCCGCTGCCGTCGATCGCATCATAAATGAGCTTTGTTTTTTCCGCATTGGCGGCCGCAATAGCAGCAACGCCGCCGTTTGCTTTTACCCATTTCAGCATCAAATTGACCAAATAAACCGAAAAGGATGGCGGCGTATTATAAAGCGAATTGTTGCTCGCATGCGTATCATACCGCAGCATCGTCGGAATCGTTTTTGGGCTGTCCGATACGAGATCCTCGCGTGCGATAACGAGCGTTACGCCCGAAGGTCCCAGATTTTTTTGCGCGCCGGCATAGATCATGCCAAATTTGCTTATATCAACCGGACGGCTCAAAATATCGCTGGACATATCGCCGATCAGCGGAACATCACCTGTATCCGGGAAGTCGGTAAATTGGGTGCCTTCAATTGTTTCATTCGAAGTAATGTGCAAATAAGCCGCATTCTCGGGGATTTGAATATCGCTGAGCGCCGGAATCCGCTTGTACTGATCCGCCTTCGAGGAAGCAGCCTCGACCGCATTGCCGATCAGCTTCGCTTCCTTGAACGCTTTGGAAGCCCAGCTGCCTGTCATCACATAAGCCGCGCTCTTGCCTTCCGCAAGCAAGTTCATAGGGATCATAGAAAATTGCGTGCTTGCCCCGCCTTGCAGAAAGAGCACCTTATAATTGTCCGGAATGCCGAACAATTCGCGCAGCAGCTGCTGCGCTTCGTTATGCACGCCTTCATAGATCGCACCGCGGTGCGACATCTCCATAATGGACATACCCGACCCGGCATAATCGATAAACTGCTCCTGCGCCTGCTGCAGCACTTCCAATGGCAGTGCAGCTGGTCCGGCATTGAAATTATATGCGCGATTCGCCACTGTTACCCACTCCCGATCTTTATTTGTATTAATATGAATCAACAGCTTAGCAGTCATAGTAAAGACTAAATTCATGCGGATGAACGCGCATCGACACTTCTTTAGCCTCTTTCCGTTTTACAGCAACATAATTACGAATAAATTCCTCAGAGAAGACGCCGTTTTCCGTCAAGAAACCGGAATCCGCCTCAAGCGCGTCCAGTGCGTCCTCCAGCGTCGTCGGTACGGAGCGGATCTCACGCTTTTCCGCATCGGTCAGATCATAAATATTTTTATCGAACGGTCCAAAGCCCATCGCAGTCGGATCAAGCTTGCGCTTAATGCCGTCCAGCCCGGCAAGCAGCATCGCCGCAAACGCCAAATAAGGGTTCGCCGTCGAGTCCGGCGTGCGGAACTCTACGCGGCAGCCTTTAGGTGTTACCGAAGCAATTGGAATGCGGATCGCTGCCGAACGGTTGCCTTTGGAGAAAACAAGGTTAATCGGCGCTTCGTAGCCAGGCACCAGGCGCTTGAACGAGTTGGTCGACGGGTTCGTCAACGCGATCAGGGCAGGCGCATGATACAGCAGGCCGCCTATATACTGCAAGGCCAGCTCGCTCATGTTCGCATAGGCGCCTTTTTCGTAGAACAGCGGCACATCGCCATCAAAAATCGATTGGTGAACATGCATGCCGCTGCCGTTGTCGCCAAAAAGCGGCTTCGGCATAAAAGTAGCCGTCTTCCCGTATTGGCGCGCAACATTGTGCACAATATATTTATATTTCATCAAATTGTCAGCAGTAGTTGTTAAAGTGTCAAAGCGGAAATTGATTTCTGCCGATCCGGCCGTGCCGCCTTCATGATGATGACGCTCGACACGCAGCCCGCTTGCCTGCATTACCTGCACCATCTCGCTGCGGATATCCTGCTGGGTGTCCGTCGGGGCGACAGGCACGTAGCCGCGCTTTACGCCAATTTTGAAGCCAAGATTTCCGCCCTCTTCCTTGCGTCCAGTGTTCCAAGCCGCTTCCTCGGAATCGATGGAGAAGAAGGAATTTTGCATGCTGCTCTCATAACGAACATCGTCAAAAATAAAAAACTCGGACTCCGGCGCAAAAAATACAGTTGAGCCTACTCCGGTTTGCTGCAAATATTTCTCCGCTCTTTTAGCGATGCCGCGAGGATCGCGATCATAGACCTGCCCATCCGGGGTTTGAATATCACACATAATATTAAGCGTCGGGTGCATGGTGAACGGGTCGATGTAGACTGACGCAGTATCGGGAATCATCACCATATCGGATTCTTCTATGCCGCGGAATCCCGAAATCGACGATCCGTCAAAAGCAACGCCATTGACGAATGTATCGGCATCCACCTCAGAGGCAGGGAGCGTAATATGATGCGCGCGGCCTGCAATATCGACGAAGCGGAAATCGACAAACTGGATGTTATTTTCCTCAATTACACTTAAAACTTGCTGAACTGACACGATGTTTCCTCCATTTCCGAACATTCAATGAGCAATAAACTGATAATGTTCAATTTATCACCGGACATATGAGGCTATTATAAATTTTCGTTCCAATGGTCGTCAATATCTATGTCAGGTATTTTTTATTCCATGTCAGCTATCTTCACATAATCTCCATAGACCCCGTTCCTAAAAAAGAAAGGACTGTTCAGAAAGCCTGCTTATGCAAGCAGAAACTTTCGAACAGTCCTTTGTTATTGTCCGGTGCGCTTTTTAGAGCTTCTTCCATTCAACAAAAGCTTCTGCGGGCTGTTTCTCTGTATCGAACTGCTTGCCGACCAAGGCGCCAAGCTGCTCCAGCTCCTTAAGCAATTTGGCGAATTGATCCGGGAACAGCGACTGCACGCCGTCTCCTGTCATTGAATTGTCCGGGTCGGTATGCATCTCGATAATTAGGCCATTGGCTCCTGCCGCTACCGATGCTTTGGCCATCGGCTCTACCAGTTCGCGGCGCCCTGTGCCATGGCTAGGATCAGAAATGACCGGCAGATGGCTTAATTGCTGCAGTACCGGGATCGCCGACAGATCGAGTGTATTTCGGGTATAGGTTTCGAATGTTCGGATTCCGCGCTCACAGAGCATAACATTCGGATTGCCGCCCGCCAGAATATATTCCGCCGCATTCAAAAACTCATCATACGTTGCACTGAAGCCGCGCTTCAGCAGCACAGGCGTCTGAATGGTGCCCAGCTTGCGCAGCAAATCAAAGTTCTGCATATTGCGGGTACCGACTTGCAAAATATCGGCATATTCCGCGCATACATCAACATATTCCGGTGTCATCACTTCAGTAATCGTCAGCAGGCCGTGCTTTTGTCCGGCCTCAGCCATCATTTTCAGCCCTTCTACCCCGACGCCCTGGAAGCTGTAAGGCCCTGTACGGGGCTTGAATGCGCCGCCGCGGAGCACCTGGCCGCCTGCCGCCTTCACGAGACGGGCAATTTCATCGATCTGCTCCGGCGATTCCACCGCGCACGGCCCGCCCATGACAACCAGGTTGCCGCCGCCGATTTTGACGCCTTTAATTTCAATGACCGTATCGTCCGGATGGAAGTCCCGGCTGGCCAACTTGTAGGATTTTGATATTTTGATGACATTCTCTACGCCCTTCATTTGACGCAAATGCTCTGCCAGTGTCGGCTCAGCCTTGCCAATTATGCCGATTACAGTACGGTCGGTGCCGCGCGACACATGAGCCTGTACCCCCGATTTTTCAATCTGGCTGACAATTTCCCCGATACGCTCTTCCGTGATGTTGTTATTTGTAATGACGATCATGCAGACAACTCCCTCTCTCGCTTCAACGCGTGTTCGCTTTTATGCTTTTTAGCTTTTGTGCTTTTATGCTTTTATTTGTTAAAGTAAATATACATGATAAAACCGATCCCGTCAAGAGATCGGTTTTAATTTTTGGGCTCATTCCGCTGTCTTCGTTCGGATGGTCGGCAGCAGCTTTTTCATATTAATCGTTCGCCGCTTTTCCCAAGTGCTCGGGTCCGCCGAATCAAACTGCTCCAGATACGCAATAACTTCCTTCGTAATCGGCGTCGGCGTCGAAGCGCCGGATGTCACCGCGACGCGCGTTTTCCCCTTGAGCCATTCGATATCGATTTCAGTCACATCGCCTACGCGGTATGCCTTGACTCCGGCGATCTCCTCGGACACCTGCGCCAGACGATTGGAATTATTGCTGCGCGGATCGCCGACGACGATGCAAAGCTCAGCCTCGCCGGCTTGACTCGCGACCGCTTCCTGCCTTACTTGCGTAGCCATGCAAATTTCATTATGAATTTCCGCCTGCGGAAATTTCTCGCTAATCCGGTTGATCAAATGACGGATATCCCATTGCGACATCGTCGTCTGGTTCGTAATAATAATTTTATCGCCGGCAATATGGAGACGATCAATCTCCTCTTCACGCTCAATCAGATGAACATGCTCGGGGGCAATGCCGATTGCCCCTTCCGGTTCCGGATGGCCGTTTTTGCCGATATAAATAATTTCATAACCTTCTGCCGCTTTTTCCCGAATCAAATCATGCGTCCGGGTAACATCGGGACAAGTGGCGTCGATCACGGTCAAGCCCTTCTCTTTAGCGCGGCGCCTTACCTCCGGCGATACGCCGTGCGCTGTAAAAATAACCGTTCCACGGTCAACCTTTTCCAATATTTCCAGACGATTCTCGCCTTCCAGCGTAATGACGCCTTCCTCCTTGAACGCTTCCGTTACATGACTATTATGAACGATCATGCCCAAAATATAGATCGGACGCGGCAAGTCGGAATTTTTTACTGTCTGCAAAGCGAGCACCATCGCATCAACAACACCGTAACAATAGCCTCTTGGCGAAATCTTTACAATTTCCATCTCCAGCACCTGCCTTCTTTAAAGCCACTCTCGCTCTATTATACCTGATCCGGCTCATCTAGCATAGCAATGGGCAGCCAGATTGTAAATGTCGTTCCCTCGCTTTCACGCGTCGACACCTCTACCGAGCCACCATGCTCGTCGATTATCCACTTGGCGATCGATAACCCCAGCCCGGTGCCGCTCGTCTTGCCGCGCGAGACGTCCGCCCGATAAAAACGCTCAAAGATATGGGGGATTTCGTCACTATTCATTCCAATCCCTGTATCCGCAATGACAATACCGGCCTGATCGCGGGAGAGCACCGCCCGCAGCTCAACATAGCCTTCTGCCGTATATTTAAACGCATTTTCCACAAAAATAAAAAACAGCTGGCGAATAAAGTCGGCATGCGCCTCGATGCAAACATCCGTCAGCGGCGTCAAATCGCCAACCCGCCAGTCGACCGTCCGCGGCAGCAGCGCCGCTCTGCGCGCCACATCCTCCACCAGCGGCAGCAGCGGCTGAACGTTCTTTTCCATCACATAGCCGGCATCCGCTCTGGCCAGCGCCAGCAAATCGTTGACGAGTCTGGTCATCCGCTTTGCTTCGTCGGCAATATCGGTCATCGCCTCACGGGTAAATTTGGTGCTGCTGTTGTCACCAGCTTGCGATACATCATGCCAGCCGCCTCCATGCTTCTCCCCTTCTTGCCCCGCTGTCTCCAGCTCCGGCAGCCACATCCGCTCCAGCAGCTCAATATTGCCGCGGATCGTCGTGAGCGGCGTCCGCAGCTCATGGGAGGCGTCAGAGACGAAGCGGCGCTGCGCCTTATATGCCTCATCCAGCTCGTTGTAGGTTGTCTCCAGCCGCTCCAGCATGCCATTGAGCGTATCGGTCAGCTTGCCCATCTCATCGTTTGGCCCCGCCCGCTCGATGCGCACACTGAGATTAGAGCCGTTTTTAATCTGGTTGGCGGCCTGAATGACATTCTGGACCGGCCGCAGCGCCTGCTGGGCGATGAAGTACCCGATCGTAAAGGCGACGACGAGTACCCCTAATGAAGCAAAGATGAGGATCGTGCGCAAGTTTGATAAATAATTATCGATTGGTCCTGTAAATACAGCAATTTGCAGCATTCCTACCAGCTGGCCGTTGGCCAGCGGGAGCGGTTTTTGAAAAGTATAAAAATTCAAATTTCCAACTTTAAGGTTCACAAATTCCGTTTTAAGATCGCTGCTTGCTTCCGGAACCGGCAATACAATATCATTGAGCCTTAAAATATCCGATTGGCGCAATTTTCCGTTCGTATAGTTATACAATTGGACATACACATTATTTTCAACCCGATTTGTAAAATTCAAATCAAGCTGGTTAAAAAAATCAACAGATGTAATAAGATTAAGATTTTTGCTCTGCCTCTCGATTTGCAGCCTTACATCGCGATACGTATTGTAATCTACATAAAAATAGATCGATACCCCGAGTATAAGCAATGTCATCGCCAGCAAAGAAGAATACCACAGCGTTAGCTTGAGCCGAATCGACATGCTGTTAATTCTCTCCCCTCAAGACATAGCCGGTGCCGCGCACCGTCTGGATCAGCCTTTTCTCATTGCAGACCTCTGTCTTTTGCCGGAGCATGGCAATATAAACCTCTAGCACATTCGATTCTCCGCTATAATCGAATCCCCAAATTTTATCCATAATCGAATCGCGGGTCAGCACCCGCCGCGGGTTTTGCATAAATAAATGGAGCAAATCGAATTCCTTGGCCGTCAAATCAATTCTGCGGTCCTTTCGCATCGCTTCCCGGGAGTCAAGATCCAGGCTCAAATCCTCGAAGACAAGCAAATTCGACTGCTTGTCCAGCTTGGCCGCCTTGCGGCGCAGCAGCGCCCGCACCCGGGCCAGCAGCTCCTCCAGCGCAAACGGCTTTACCAAATAATCGTCCGCGCCGGCATCCAGCCCCTTGACCCGGTCCTGAATATCGTCCTTGGCCGTCAGCATCAGAATCGGCACTTCGCTGCCGCCCTCGCGCACCCGATGACACACTTCCCAGCCGTCTACCTGCGGCATCATCACATCTAGCACCAATAAATCGGGGTCACTTACCATCATTTGCTTAAGCCCTTCCAAACCGTTGTTGGCGGTCATCACTTCATATCCTTCAAAGGCCAGACTGCGGCGCAGCAAGGAAATAATTTTTTCGTCATCATCCACGACTAGTATTTGCGGCCTCATCGCCTGTTTCCCCCCATCTATGATCGCTTTAATAGATATCGAATTATTTCCATTATAGCGCATATCCCCCTTGCACAAAAACAGCGCAGGCCATTTCATGCCTGCGCTGAAGACACTGCCTAGCGTTGAAGCTGCTGTTGTTGCTGCTGCTGCTGGGATTGCGATTTTATTTGCTCCTCGAATTCTTTCTCATTGCCGATAACGACTTCCAGGTTCATTTCCTTGCCGTTGCGAATAATATTGAGCGTCGCTTTGTCGCCGATCGCTTTGGACTTCACGGCACTAATGATTTCTTCTTTTGTTTTATATTTGGTACCGTCCATCCCAGTAATGACATCATATTGGCGCAAGTCAGCCATATATGCAGGTGATTTGTATATAACTCTGTCGACATAAGCCCCTTCATCGCTGCTCAGGCCAAGGCCTTTTTGAACTTGCGGCGTTATATCGCCCAATGTAGCGCCAATGAACGGCTTGGGAATTTCCTTGTTTGCCTTCAGCGACTCCAGATTTTCCAGAATCGTGCTTGCCGGTATCGCAAAGCCGATGCCTTGCGCCTGCGAGCTGACAGCTGTATTGATGCCTACTACCTCGCCATTCAGGTTGAGCAGCGGACCGCCGGAGTTGCCGGGATTAATCGATGCGTCGGTTTGCAGCAAATGCTGGTAGTTGCGCGTGCCTTGCTGATCCGGGATACTGATTGGACGCTCTTTTGCACTCAGGACACCGACTGTAATCGAATGGTCAAATCCGACCGGATTGCCGATCGCGACTACCCAATCACCGATACTGATTTTGTCTGAGCTGCCAATTTTCAAGGTCGGGAAACCGGAGCCTTCCACCTTCAGCACGGCCAGATCCAGATCGAAGCTTTCTCCCAGCTTCTTCGCCTTAAGCGGCTTGTCGTGGCCTTCGACGGATACTTCAATCTCTTCCGCGCCTTCAATGACGTGCTGATTGGTCAATATATAGCCATCGGACTCGAAGAAAAACCCGCTTCCTGTCCCGTTCAGAATCATTTTGCCGCTATCTTGTCCCGAATCTTGCTGATCATCGTTGCCAAAGAAGCGCCAGAATGGATCGTCGTTATAGCTGCTTCTGCTTCTCGATTGCGAAACATAGTTGGAAATTTTCACGACAGCCGGGCTTGACTGCTCAAAAATTTTGGCAATATTGTTCGGTCTGACTACATCCGCAACGTTCGAAACTGTCGATCCCTCGCCTTTGTCGATCGCCCTGCTGCCTTCCGGCTGCGTGTTGGCAGGCACGCTGCCCAGCTGCTGTCCGCCGCTGAACCAGTTCAACCGGTCGGATGCTACCATCAGCCCGCCGACTACGAGAACGCCGGCCATAAAGGAAAGGAACACTGATCTGAAAGATGTTCTCCGCGGCTCCTTGCTCTGCCAGCCGCCGGACGACGATTGGGTAGGAGCAAACGGCCGCAGTTGACGCGGCGGCGTCATTTCAGCCTTCTCTACACGCCCCACCTGTTCCGCATCAGAACCGCCTGGCTTGAACGGCCCGTAAGAATAATAATACGATGGCTTCTGCTCTTGCTTGCTTTCATCGTTGTGCTCATTTTTACTTTCTCCATCATTGTCCCTGTGAAAAAAATCATCGTATGGATTTTTTTTGTTGTCTTCCATTGCTATCTCCTCCTGACAATCTATTTTCAGCTTGCAAGGCTTACTTGTTATTGTTTGTAGTTCTATCATGCACAATCTACCTTAAATCAAACTTAAAAACAATTTAAACCAAAATAAAAACAGAGAAACGGCCCGTACGATTCGGCCGCTCCTCAAATTATGTTTCTATTCCGGCTTTGCCCAGCCCTTGCGATGAGCGAGCACCGCCAGCTGCGTGCGATCGTCAAGCTCACACTTCATCAGCAAATTGCTGACATGCGTTTTCACCGTTTTAATGCTGATATGCAATTCATCGGCGATTTCTTTGTTCGTTCGCCCTTCTGCGATCAGCAGGAGCACCTCGCGCTCGCGCTCTGTCAATCCCTCGTCCGCCTCCTGCGCAGTACGGTGGCGCAAACCTCTGGTGAGCGCCTGCGACACATCAGCCGTCATCACCGGCATGCCTTTGACTGCCCCATTAAGTGCATATATAAGCTCCTCTGCCGATACGGTCTTGAGCACATAGCTTACCGCACCGGCCTCTACTGCCGCAACAACCTTTTCATCCTCGAGAAAGCTGGTCAGCATGACGATCTTCAGCTCCGGAAATTCCTGCATAATCGCTTTGGTCGCCGCAACGCCATCCATCTCCGGCATCATCAAATCCATCAGCACGAGATGCGGCTGGCCGCCTTCGATCCCGGTCCGAAGCATCTGCAGCGCTTGCAGGCCGTTCCCCGCTTCGGCGACAACGTCAAATTTCGGCTCCAGCATCAAATAGGTTCTCAATCCTGCCCGAACCATATCATGGTCGTCTACAATCATTATTTTCCATAGCTCATTGATGCTCATCGTCCCGCTCTTCCCCTTTATGAATATAGTTCGGCAGCGTTACCCGGATTCTTGTTCCGCTACCCGGCTTGCTTATAATCGAGGCGTCGCCGCCAAGCTTGCTCGCCCGCTCCCGCATCGTCGATAAGCCGTAAGAGCCGCGCTTCACCTGATCAGGCCGGAAGCCTGTGCCGTCGTCCTGAAGGGTAAGCACAATTTGGCGTTCAGTCTCGGACAGCGTCAATGATACTGTCTCCGCTTTGGCATGCTTGACGACATTGGCCATCGCCTCTTGAATAATCAGAAACAGCTGATGCTCCTTAGCCTCAGACAGCTTTTCTCTGATGCGCCACTCCAATACGCCCTGCAGCCCGTTTTGCCGGCAATAATCGGGAAACCATTTATCGAGCGCCTCCTGCAAAGAGCGCCCCTCCAGCTCAAGCGGCCGCAGCTGGGCGATAAAGCCGCGCATTTGCTTCTGCGCCGTCGATGAGATCGTAATCAGCTGTTCCATGACAGATGCCGCCCGCTCGCTATTCATTTCCAGCAGTTTAGGCAGCGAGGAGGCTGACATATGTATGGCAAACAATTGCTGGCTGACGGTATCGTGCAGGTCGCGCGCCAATCGTTTGCGCTCCTCCAACACGGCAGCCTCGTTCGAAGCCGCCTCCCGCATCACCTGCTCTTCGCCAGAGCGTTGGAGCAGTTGCATCCGTTCCTCTAATGCGGCCGCCATTTGATTGAATTCCCGGAAGGCGGGAGCAAACGACCGGGCGCTATTTTCGGGGAGCCGCACATCGTAATTGCCATGCGCGGCCTGCTTAATGGCCAGATACAGCATATCGATGCGCCGCTGAATGCGCTGCGCGGCAAAATAGCCGAAAATGCTGCTGACAAGTATAAAAACGGCAGATACGCCGAACCACAGATCTTTTTGACCGAACCGTGAGTCGACGTAATAGCCTCCTATAATCCAAACCAAAACCGATATGACCGAAGAGGCAACAAAAAACAGAATCATCTCCCATTTATTGCTGCGCAGCAGTTTACTGATCATCCGCTTTTTGTCACCCTACCTTCGTCACTCGCACATCGCCAATAAAAGTACTAACGACAAGCTTCACTTTTTTATCCGTCTCGTGGTAATAAGGCGTTTCGATATTCATATGTTTGAACATGCCGCCTTCCTTGCGGTCGAGCGTCTGCACATCGCCGATAAATGCGCTGGTTACGACTTGTATGCCAATTTCATAATCGTTAGGCACAAACACTTTCACATCACCGATAAAGCTGGAAATCGTAATTTTCGTCTCGCCCGGCTGAATTTGCGCTTTCGTCAAATCAAGCACCGTATCGCCAATAAAATGGGATATATTCATCGGCTGCAGTTCAAAATAATCCTGACCGACATGGACGTCGCCGATAAAGCTGGAGCGTTGCTGTGTTTTTGAGTTATAGTCCCACCAGTTTGTCCGGCTGCTCCACTTATCCGCATGACGCTCCATACGGTCGCGGATTCGCTCTGCGCGCTGGCGCATTCTTTCTTGCTTGCTGCTGAAACGGTCGCCGTGGTTCCGTTCAAACTCGTCCTTCACCGGATCCTGCTGCATGCGAGGCTGCTGCTCTTCAAATTTCTCCCACTGTGCCGATTCCGGCTTTGTCGGATCGGGATGAAGCGGCGGCGCCGGCGGGATTGGCCGTTCGCGGTCCGAAGTGTAAGCTTGCCACCCATCGTCGTCTGTAGTGGAACGGTTCTCGCAATCTTTAGGCTTGAACACCATTCGCAAGCCGTAGATAATGATCACTGCCGGAACGATAAAGCGGAAAAGACCGCCGAACGACAACGCCATGAGCCCGGTATTCCGCCCTAAAAATACGAGGCCGACCCCTAGCAGCACAGCTCCTCCCCAGAAGGAGCCTTGCCTGCTGACCATTCGCTTCAACAGCTCAGTGAATCCGAGAAAAATAAGCAATACCGGCCAGAATATAGAAACCAAATGTCCCATGCTGAAATCAATCCAGCCGGCTTGCCGCAGCAATAAACCCATGCCGAACAGGATAATAAACAATCCCCACATTAAACGGCTTATAAAATGGCTCTTCATTTTTTATCAACTCCTACAGTTGCTCTCTTTATATAGCTAGTATAGCGAATTGGCGTTATCGTTATAAGAGTCTGCCGATTGAACTTTCCTCAGTCTTGAGACGGAGGCAAATGGCAATCCCCACCCTCTTTCATCCAATATGAACAATTCATCCCTATCCAAAGCGATTGAATGTCATATATATGCTCCTGCAAGCCATATCTTTATTTCATTTTGAATAAAAGGAGTTGGTTGATCACATATGAATCTGTTAAAATACAACCATATTGAACTTTTCAACAATAAGGAGGAAATGCACGTATAATGTCCGAGCCAAAAGCTAAAGCTTCATGCTGCTCCGCATCCCGGTCTCATATCCAAGCGGCCGGCGATCCGCAAGCGGAAATTGCTGCGCCGGATTTAGCCATCCCCCATTCTGGCGCTCATGCCGTTTCACAACCTATGGTGCTTTTACAGGGCGGCACCTTCCGCATGGGCACCGACTCTGCCGAAGGCTTTCCGGCCGACGGCGAAGGCCCGGCGCGCGAGGTGACGGTATCTCCTTTCTATATTTCGCCATATGCCGTTACAAATCGGGAATTTGCCGGCTTTGTTGAACAAACCGGCTACAAAACCGAAGCTGAGCAGTTCGGTTGGTCCTTTGTGTTTCATCTGTTCGTTTCCGATGAGCTGAAAGCAAGCGGAGTGCAAAGTCCGCCCGGGACGCCGTGGTGGCTGGCTGTCCCCGGCGCCTGGTGGCGCGATCCTGAAGGCCCGGGCAGCGATATCGGGGAACGCTGGAATCATCCGGTCGTTCATATTTCCTGGAACGATGCTTACCAATATTGCAAGTGGGCGGGCGGCCGTCTACCCACTGAGGCGGAATGGGAATTCGCTGCCCGCGGCGGCCTGAACGGAAAAACATACCCTTGGGGCGATTTGCTCAAGCCGGACGGCCAACACCGCTGCAACATTTGGCAAGGAAAATTTCCGATTAAAAACAATGCTAGCGACGGCTTTATCGGAACAGCTCCGGTCGATCACTATGAGCCGAACGGCTACGGCCTTTACAATATGTCCGGCAATGTATGGGAATGGTGCAAGGACTGGTTTTCCGCCGATTATCACCGCAAGACGAATAGCATTAACCCGCTGCAAACGGCTGACGCGAGCGGCAACCGTTCCATGCGCGGCGGCTCTTACCTGTGTCACCGCTCCTACTGCAATCGCTATCGGGTTGCGGCCCGCAGCAAAAATACACCCGACAGCTCCTCAGGCAATATCGGCTTCCGGCTTGCGGCCGATGCCGGCAAATAGCAGCAATAACAAAGGACTCACGCGATACATGAAACCGTGAGTCCTTGCGCTTTATGTATGAGTTAGAATTGCATCTGTTCCTGCATCAATCGGCGCAGCAGCAGCTTCGTCCGATGTATGCGCGCCTTCACTGTACCGACCGGTACATTCATCGCATCGGCAATCTCCTGATCCTTGAACCCATAATAGAACTTATATAATAGCAATGTTCGGGCTTTCGGCTCCAGCATACCGAGCAGCTCAGATAATTCGACCATAAGCTCGGCTTCATTGCTTGCCGCGACCTCCGCATAGCCGTTCTCTTCATCGATCCAATCCGATGGCTGCGCACGCCGCATCTGACGATTGATATTGTGCGCGACATTGGCCGTTATTGTCTTGGCCCAGGCATACAGCTTGCTCTGCTCGCGCAAAGTATCCTGCTTTGTAAGAATGCGCACCCATGCCTCCTGTACCGCATCATGGACGTCAGACTTATTGTTAACCCTCGCATAGGCTACACGAATCATCTGATTGTAGAGATCCCTGAGCCGCGCTTCATGCTGTTCATAAGCAAGCTCAGGAATCGTATCCCGCTGCATATCATCTCTATTCATTGTCATCATCCGCTCCAAATTACATTCTGACAGCGTTTGCATTATTCTACCATACTTGACAGCAAAATAAAAGTAGAGTTAACAGATTAACGATAAAACAAAAAAAGCTGCCCCGCGATCTGCAAGACAGCATTTCAGAACAGCTTGGCGGCAATGCCGCGATCAGGATCGCAGCCATTTTTCCGGAATTTTTCGTTCAGCAAACACAGCATTATTCAATTGCTCCAGCCATGCTTCGGTCAGCTTGCCTTCGCCTTTGCGCAGCACATGCACTTTAACGCTTTTTTTGCCCCATTGCGCATAGACTTGCTTCGTCGTTTCGAAATAAAGATCGATCTTTTTCCCTTTTATTTTTGAACCGGTGTCTGCGACAACTGCGTAGCCGTAATCAGGAACGTAGAGCAGAGTGCCGATTGGAAATATAGCCGGATCGGCAGCGATTGTCGAAACGTAATCGCGGCGCACCTTTACGCCTGAATAGGTGATACCGTAATCCGGATGTCCCGGCCGCTTGCCTGTCGATTCAATGCCGGCTGTATAGCCGGTTGCCATCACCTCGACGGTAGCGAACGGCGCAGCGGGAGCGAATGCCGGAATATCCGCAGTCTCCTGCACGCCGCGTGTATCGGTGTTCACTGCAGCAGCGCCCGCATCATGATTGACCCAGACCATACTTGATACAGCAGCGCATATCGCCGCCGCAGAGATGATGAGTATTCGCCTCTTATAAGCAAAAAAGCTTGTAAGCATTTTGGTTGAACTCCTCCTTATTAGGAAGGTTCCCCCACTGCTTCAAGCTTTATGCATGGCCTGTCTACAGCTGCTTCGTCGCAATCTGCTCGGACAGCATCGCTATGATGCCGGCAATCGGCTGAGCGCCCAGATCACCTTCGCCGCGCTTGCGCACCGAGGCCGCACCGGAGCTCGCTTCATTCTCGCCGACGACGAGCATATACGGCACTTTTTCCAGCTGTGCTTCCCGAATCTTATAGCCGAGCTTCTCATTGCGCAGATCCGCCTCAACGCGGATACCCGCCGCTTGCAGCTGCTCCTGCACTTCCCGCGCATATGCCTCATAGGCTGTCGATACTGGAATCACCTTGGCTTGCACCGGAGCGAGCCACAGCGGCAAAGCGCCGGCAAAGTTTTCCAGCAGGAAGGCGGTCATTCTTTCCATGGTGCTAATAATGCCGCGGTGGATAACGACAGGACGATGCTTTTTGCCGTCATCGCCGACATACTCCAGCTCAAAACGCTCCGGCAGCAAGAAATCCAGCTGCGCTGTCGACAAAGTTTCTTCCTTGCCAAGCGCAGTTTTTATTTGCACATCCAGCTTAGGTCCATAGAACGCAGCTTCGCCTTCCGCTTCGAAGAATGGCAGTTCCAGCTCCTCGGCAACCTCGCGCAGCATGCGCTGCGATACTTCCCACATTTCATCATTCGGGAAATATTTCTCCGTATCCTGCGGATCGCGGTAGGAAAGGCGGAAACGATATTCCTTGATGCCAAAGTCCTCATAGACTTGCTGAATGAGCTGCACAACCCGCGCGAACTCCTCTTTAATTTGGTCCGGACGGCAGAAGATATGCGCATCGTTCAAGGTCATCGCCCTTACGCGGTGCAGTCCTGTCAGCGCTCCGGACATTTCATAGCGGTGCATGGTGCCGAGCTCGGCGACGCGGACCGGCAGGTCGCGGTAAGAGCGCATCTCGCTTTTGAACACCATCATATGGTGCGGACAGTTCATCGGACGCAAGACAAGCTCCTCGTTGTCCAGCTCCATTTTCGGAAACATATCTTCGCTGTAATGCTCCCAGTGGCCGCTTATTTTATACAGCTCAACATTGGCCAGTACGGGAGTGTAAACATGTTCATAGCCTAACTTCTCTTCCAGATCGACAATGTAGCGCTCCAGCGTGCGCCGTACGCGGGCGCCGTTTGGCAGCCAGATCGGCAGTCCTTGTCCGACCTCGCGGGAGAAGGTGAACATTTTCAATTCGCGTCCCAGCTTGCGGTGATCGCGCTTTTTCGCTTCCTCCAGAAAATGCAGATGCTCCTCAAGCTCGGATTGCTTCTGGAACGCGGTACCGTAAATGCGCTGCAGCATTTTATTTTTCGAATCTCCGCGCCAGTAAGCTCCGGCAACGCTCAGCAGCTTGAAGGCTTTAATTCGCCCTGTGGACGGCAAATGAGGGCCGCGGCAAAGATCAAAAAATTCGCCCTGATCGTAGATCGTAATTTGCGCTTCAGCCGGCAAGTCGCGAATAAGCTCTAGTTTGAGCGGATCGTTGATTTCCGTGAAAATCGCAATCGCTTCCTCGCGGCTAACGACGCGGCGGCGAATTTGCAAATCCTCTTTGACGATGCGGTTCATTTCCTTTTCAATCTTTTCCAGATCATCCGGCGTAATCGACTGCTCCATATCAATATCATAATAAAAGCCGTCTTCAATGACAGGCCCGATGCCGAGCTTGACATGATCATCGCCATAGATGCGCTTGATCGCCTGAGCCATCAAATGCGCTGTACTGTGCCGGTATACCTCCAGTCCGTCAGCCGTATCGAGCGTGACAATCTCCACGGCCGCATCCTTCTCCAGCGGGGTATACAAATCGACGACCTTGCCGTCTACCTTGCCGGCAATTGCTTTCTTTTTCAGTCCTGGGCTGATTGAGGCTGCTACATCCTCGATCGTTGCGCCTGCTTCATATTCACGCACTGCACCGTCAGGCAGCTTTACTTGAATTGACATCTCGATCGCTCCTAATTTTTTTCTTTTGGATGGATAAAATTGAGAAGAAACGGCTGACGCTTTCCTTGGCGCGAGGCAAGTTTCTTCCCCTGAAATTTTATAGAATTTATCGAGTAAAATTTATAAATTCTATAAAATCAAAAAAGCACCCAGTCCCAAAAAGGGACGAGTGCTGATTGCTCGTGGTTCCACCCTAGATTCAATCTCAATTGGCATAGAGATCCTCTGGCATTCGATAACGGGAATTCCCGGTCCGGCTTACTGAAGATCCAACGATTGTTCGAACCTTGTTCAACCTGACAGCTACAAAGGGGTATATCCACCAGTGCTTGTAAGGAACTTCCAGCCATGTTTCCTCTCTCTGTCACAAGCCATCATTAGCAAATACATGTCTTTGTCAACGCTTTTCCTCCCCATATTATAAGAAAGTAGGCGCTGCGGGTCAAGTTTGAATTTGCCGCATCGTTACCGATTTTGCTGAATGCCCCGGCAGCGAAACTGCTTGTGCCGCCTCCTCAAAGCAGGGCTTGCTCTGGCTGCAAGCGGCGCAAAGCTGCACCCGCTGCTCAAAAATCGTCTCCAAGGTGCGAATAACAGTAAGCTCCGGCTGCTGAGTGTGAATGACAATACGGCTCGGCGAAACTGTAATAAGCGTGCTTACGATCATATCCTCCATATTCATTTCCGATTCCAGCATGTCGACAACTATGCGATCGGCCGGCTCAGTCTTCAGCATTTGAAAGTGCTCGTCATAGAGCTCAAATTCATTATTTTGCTTATGCAGCACATTGACGATCGGCACCTTTACTTCCTGCATTTTCACAAAATATTTTAACAATGTTATAAATTCCTGATACTGCTTATCCATAACATATTCATCGACCGCATAAGCAACAACCTCCCTCAGCTCCTCCCAATAGGAAGTTAATCGAAAAGTTGCGAAACCATCGAGATGAATTCGCGTATATTGATGTAAGAATACTTCCAATTCATTGGCAACTTTCATTTTGCGGCGCTCGGTATCAAGCGCAAGCGTATCTTCAGCTAACTTATCCTCCGGAGTAGCAGCCGGGTCATGAAGCAATGTATGACAATATCGCTCAATCTCTTCCGCTTCTTGCTGCTCTTCATAGTTGAACTGCTTACGGATGATCGCTCTCAGCAGCAGCGGCTCCATTTCGGACACAATATAGTCCGCAAAGGCGTTGGCCGCTCTGTGATACACGATCTCGCCATGCTCTGCCAGGCGGAAGTAGTTTAAATCGGCAAAGCAGCGTATTTCTCTTGTCTCTGCATTAGTCTCAAAGCGGAAGCGTCCCATCACTGTGTGATCACTATGTAAGTCAGTGAATTGTTTTTCTATACAATGCAGCAGCTGCTTGAGCGTTTCTTCGGAAGCAGTCATCATTGAGACGGTAAATAGTTCCATGTGCTCACTCCTATTCCTGTTTCGGGATTGCCCAGCCCGATAAATCGTAATGTGCAATTTGAAGGGCATCATTTATGTTGTGCCGATAATATAATTTCTATAACAGTATATGGCGCAACAAATGCATATATACGACAGGAGGAGCGAGCCAATAGTTGGGGGATTGGAATGAAAATGCATTCATGGTATATTGAAGCTTGATTAAGAAGCTGGTCCTTTGGAGTGAGTCTTATGGATTATGAAACATTGGATTGTAATCGCAAACGCTGGAATCGATATTTGCTTAACGGATTTTGGCTCATTATTTTTCTCACAATCATCCTGGAGTGCGCCCATCTAGCTTTCGAGAATACCGCTAACCAATCATTCGCTTTCGCTGATTATACACAACCGATACTCATTCAGCTGTTGATCCTGCTTTTGGCGGAATGTTGCTTTAAGGTGATCCAGGGTAAGTATCAAGACTACATACTCATTTTTATCTCGGTCATCATTGCGGCAACAATCGTTTATACGTATCATTCGCTCACTTATCTCTTGTTTGCGCCATTTTTGCCTGTTATGGTATCCATTTTTTATTTCCAAGGCAAAAAGCTGCTATTTGCGCTGGTCAATGCAATTTCATCTATTTATATCCTTTACGCTATCAGCCCTTCTATGCGCACAGCATTTTCCTATGTCAGCTTAATAACCATTACCATTATGTTTTTGTCCTTTTCCCTGATTGCATGGGGAATCATCATGCGCGGCAAAGAAATGATGGCTCATCTGCGCACATCGGTTGAGTCGAATCAGCAATTACTCGTGCAAACGGTCGTTATGGATAAGTTGTCCAAGACCGATTCCCTTACCGAGCTGTACAATCATATGTCCTTTCATGAATTTTTTGAAAAATCTATCGAGCAGCATGAACGGAACCGTCTTGCGCTGCAGCTGGCCCTTATAGATATCGATAATTTCAAGCATATTAACGACGCTTACGGTCACCGTGCCGGCGACGCGGTCCTTCAGTGGGTATCAAAGACGATCCAATCACTGGCATCGCCTAATGATTTTTCTGCAAGATACGGCGGAGAAGAATTTGCCGTGCTGTTCACAGACAAATCGCTGGAAGACGCATATGAGATCGTGGAGCGCATGCGCAAAACGATTTCCGGTCAACATCATGAGGTTCTTGGCGGCAAACCGGTCACTGTCAGTATCGGCATTGCTCCATACAATAGCGGGGAAGGCAAGGAAATCTTCTTCAATCGGGTTGACGAAGCGCTATATAAAGCGAAGAACAGCGGGAAAAATAAAACGGTGCTGGCAGCCGGTCCGTTCGAGAGCCGCCTTGCTTAAACGGGCGGTGTCCAGATTATGGATGGGGCGCGATGCGGCGCTGCCGCGATGTGGTGATAGGGCGATGGGGCGGGGCTCATTGTTGCACAGAATGCAATATTTGAATTAGAATAGTGCCGTTTTTTGGGAAATGTTGTACGTTCTGCAACAATCATCGCCCATTCGCCGCTTAGGGAGAGCTCATTGTTGCATTTCGTACAACAATTTGCAGCCCTGCTAGCTTCCTGCCCTCGGAATGTTGCATTAAATACAGGCCTGTTGATTATCCAATATTTAGGGTCGCATTTTCAAGAAACTGGTAAGCAAAACTAGCCATTCCGATGGTAATTTGTCCAGCTCAAATAACCGATCAAATTCGGCAAAAGTTAACTTC
>NZ_JBHTHC010000042.1:0-29771 GCF_042676285.1 Paenibacillus sp. GCM10027626
TTTCTTGAAATGCAACTGTGTTTTCCATTCTGATTTCCTGCCTGTCTAAGTGGTTTCCTAATTATTTCGACATGCAGAAGCTAAATCCTTACCATTGTTTTCTAATCTTTAGTTCAACTTATATAGACTAGCAAAAATGAGTATACAGAGTATTATCAAGGTAAACAAATTAATATAATCCCAATGATTTCTGCATAAGCTGTAGATAAGAACGCAAAAAGGTAAAAGTAGAATTATGATCATCGGTAATGCTGAGCGTCTCTTTATAGGTAAGGTTTGATTATCCATCACTAGACCAAAACAATGCGCAACGGGCCAAAGCTTGCTGTGTGCCCAGCTTCATCAGTTAGCATCATCTCCAGCTGATCGCCAGCCTCGACAGCCCCGACGCCTGCCGGCGTACCGGTATAAATAATATCGCCTTTGCCAAGGCCAAATGTTTCTCCGATATAAGCAATCAACTTTTCCAATGGAAAAATCATACTCGACGGACAGCCTTCCTGAACGGTTTGGCCATTTTTGCGCAGGCTGAACTGCAGCTTTTCGAAGCTGGCAGCATTCTCGAACGGGATAAAAACGCCTAATGTTGCCGAATGCTTAAACCCTTTGGCGAGCAGCCAAGGATGCTGCTTTTCCTTCAAAATGCTTTGTACATCTCTTGCTGTCCAGTCGATGCCGACGGCAACGCCATCGATCAGCTGCGTTAGCGGCATGCCTCGCTCATAAGCGGCGGCAATTCGCACAACAAGCTCCAGTTCATGATGAATTTCCCCGATACCGCCAGGCAGCTCAAGTGTACCTGAGATAGGTGAGAGGGCATGAGTAGGCTTGGAAAATATCATCGGCTTATCCGGAACGGCATTGCCTAGCTCTTTGGCGTGCTGCGCGTAATTGCGGCCAACACAATAAATGTTGCGGATGGAATCAAACATGCAATCAGCTCCTAAAATATGTTATTTCCAGTATAGTCGTTTTGCGGGCTGGACAAAATAGCGGATTCGCAATTAAGCTGCAGGAATGTCCATTGACAGTGCCATGCACCCATGATACTATGCCTGAATGTTGGAAGTCATTAATGAAGTAAATAGTTGAGGAGACGATTATTTAATACAATGAATGCTAATGCTGCACAAGGAATGACATTGACGGCTGGCAGGCGTCTGTGGATGGCTTTTATTTTGGGTGGGCTATCTGCTTTTGGGCCACTGTGTTTAGATATGTATCTACCTGCCCTGCCAGTGTTGGAAGTCGATTTGGGAACTAGTGTATCAATGGTTCAGCTAAGCTTGACGGCCTGCATGCTGGGACTATCGCTCGGTCAGCTGCTGGCAGGGCCGATAAGCGATGTCAGGGGACGAAGATACCCGCTGCTGATTGGCCTTATAGTATTTGCTGTTACTTCTCTGCTATGCGTATTTGCGACATCGATTTGGGTATTCCTGGCGCTTCGGTTTATTCAGGGGTTGGCAGGGGCGGCGGGTATCGTCATTTCACGAGCCATTGTGCGGGATTTGTATTCCGGATCGGAAATGACCAAGTTTTATTCGATGCTAATGCTTGTGAACGGTGCGGCTCCGATACTCGCGCCAATAATTGGGGCACAAATTTTGAAATCTGCCTCCTGGCGTGTCGTGTTTATTATTTTGGCCGTATTTGGAGTCGCGATTTTGTCAGCTTGTTTTTTTGGCTTGAAGGAATCGCTGCCTGCAGAGCGGCGGAGTAAGGCCGGCATTGGCCCAATGCTCAAGACGTTCCGCGGCTTGTTTAGTGACCGGATGTTTATGGGATATGCCTTGACGCAAGGTTTTGTGTTAGGAGCGATGTTTGCCTACATCTCCGGTTCGCCATTTGTACTGCAGCAATTTTTCGGCGTATCGCCACAAACCTTTAGTTTTATATTTGCGACTAACGGTATTGGCATTATTGCAGCGACACAAATTGCCGGGCGGCTGGCAGGGCGGGTTGGCGAGACGAAGCTGCTCGTCAGCGGCCTTTCTATAGCGTCATTTGGCGGTTTGCTGCTGTTGATTATGATTTTGGCGAATGCTGGAGTCTATGGGGTCATCGTTTCCTTGTTTCTGATCGTGGCCAGTGTTGGCGTGGTGACGACGGCGGGCTTTTCACTAGCTTTGCAAAATCATGGGCAGTCTGCAGGAAGCGCATCGGCTTTGCTTGGCCTGATGTCCTACATTATTGGCGGCATCGTCATGCCGCTGGTTGGTCTGGCGGGCAGCGGTACGGCGTTGCCGCTTGGTATCGTGATCGCTTCAGCCGAGGTATGCGCTGTGTTATGCTATCTATTGCTGGTTCGCCGAAGTGCGGCCTCCGCTATCAGCCGCTAGCAAGGCATTTACGCTGACTAGCCGACTAAATGGATTTTCTACAGTTCGTTCTTGCTTTTTTTCGCAAATAGCCAGACTAAATGGAAAAACTGCAGTTAGAAATGGGGATAGAGTGGGATGAGCTCGATTTGGCCCAAACTAGCTGCATGATTTCCATTTAGATTGCTAAAAACGCTCGATTTAGCTTATTTTAACTACATAAAATCCAGTTAGACGCCCAACGGGCACACGCACTCTCACTGTGCGGCGCCAGGCCTCTCTTTTGCAAACTTAGCCACAGCTCTAACCAATTTCCTTATCTTTTTTCCGTACTTAACAAAAAACAGACCTCTGCATGTGCATGCAGATTTTTTTACCCCGCCATCACACTTCCAACCACCTACCCCAATTTTCCCTGCCGGTATTCCCGGGCTGAGACGCGCGAGATTTTTTTGAACGTTTTGCCGAAGTGGGAGAAGTTCCCGAAGCCGGTCATGGCCGCGATATCGGTAATTTTTAGCGAGGTTTCCCGCAGCAGCCGCTGCGCTTCCTTCACACGCGCCAAATTCAAATAATCGATGACTGTGAACCCGGTCACTTCTTTGAAGAGGCGGCTCAAATAGTAGGGGCTGACATAAAACTGCTTGGACAAGTCCTGCAATTGAATCTGCTCATTATAGTGACTGTTCAAGTAGCGGGCAACTTCGGTCACCTTTTTGTAGACAGGCGATACATGCTGGTGGACGGTTTCCTCCGGCTGATTGGTCTGAAGAAAACGGGCGCACTGCAGCAAAATATCGTTAAAAGCTTGGCGGAAAAAAAGCTCGCAGCCGGCTGGTTGATTGTGAAGCTCGGATAATAGACGGCTCATATGGGCGGCTACCTGGGCCCGCGCTTCTTCCGGCAGACGGACGACCGGCTGCCCTTCGCGGAAGGGGCTGAGCAGCAGCTTGGCCAGCGGCTCCGGCCAATCGCGAATATAGCGGTCATCGATATAGAACAGGATGCGCTCATGGGCAGGCGGACCGGCTTGGATCGTTTTGTGGACTTCGTTTTTGCGAATGAAGACCAGATCGCCGACTTGCACGGGGTAAGTCGTATCCTTGATAAAATAGACCCGGGCGCCCGAGAGCAAATAGTAAAGCTCATAATAGGGATGAAAATGATTGTAAACCATGCTGTATGGCTCGGTTTGCCTGGCATATTCCACATAAAACGGGTCGCTCAGCGCCCCATGATGCATCATAGCGGGAAACGTCATCCGAAAGTCACGCTCCAGAAAGGGAGTAATACCGTTATTATAGCAAGATATGCGTACTTATGAGCGAAAAAGGCAAGAAAAGATGAGAAAACTATGCAAATTAAGCTTATCCTTAAAGCATAATGCAACGAATCATCAATGAGAAAAGGATGAGTTCTAATGAGCGAAAAGAAAAAATATGTGCTGGTCGGTTCAGGCGGCCGGGCTGAGTTTTTTTATTCGGCTATTGCTACGGATTACAAAGAAACGTCGGAGCTGCTGGCCTTTTGCGATACGAATCAGACGCGGATGAACTATGCCAATAAGCTATTGGTTGAGCGTTATAATTATCACGCTGTGCGTACGTACAAAGCGGAGCAATTTGATGAGATGATTGCGGCGGAGAAGCCGGATGCCGTAATCGTCACGAGTGTTGACCGGACGCACCATACGTACATTATCCGGGCGATGGAGCTGGGCTGCGATGTCGTAACTGAGAAGCCGATGACGGTGGATGAGCGCAAATGCCAGGAAATTCTCGATACCGTCGAGCGCACGGGCCGCAATGTACGGGTGACGTTCAATTATCGCTATGCGCCGCATCATACGAAAGCGCGCGAGCTGATTGAAGACGGCGTGATCGGCCAAGTGACGAGCGTTCATTTTGAGTGGCTGCTGAATACACAGCATGGCGCGGATTATTTCCGCCGCTGGCATCGCGATAAACGCAATAGCGGCGGCTTGCTCGTGCACAAGTCGACGCATCATTTCGATCTCGTGAATTTCTGGATCGGCTCCGAGCCGGATACGGTGTTTGCTATGGGCGATTTGCTCTTTTACGGAAAGGAGAATGCCGAGCAGCGCGGCGTGACCAAATTTTATGACCGCGCTACAGGCAACCCGAATGCAAAGGATGATCCGTTTGCGCTGCATTTGGATAAGAATGAGCATTTGAAGGCGATGTATCTGGATGCGGAGCAGGAGGACGGCTATCGCCGGGATCAAAGCGTGTTTGGCGACGGCATCAATATTGAGGACACGATGGGGGTCATGGTCCGCTACAAAAACAATGCGATTTTGACCTACTCGCTTAACGCTTACTTGCCTTGGGAAGGCTACCGCATCGCTTTCAATGGCACGAAGGGCCGGCTGGAAATGGCGATCGTCGAGCAATCCTATGTCAATTCCGGCGGTGACAAGGCGCTGGAAGGCGCGCTGAAAAACAAGACGATTACGGTGTTCCCGATGTTCGCCGCGCCTTATGAGGTCGAGGTGGAGGAAGGCGTAGGCGGGCACGGCGGCGGTGACCCGGTGCTGTTAAATGACATTTTCGGCGTGCCTTTGCAGGATCGTTATAAACGCGCGGCGAATCATATTGATGGAGCACGGTCGATCCTGACGGGAATTGCCGCCAATCGGTCGATTCGTACCGGTCAGCCTGTGAAAATAGATGAGCTGGTCAAATTCTATTAATGCGAGCCTTGGGCGTCAGCGGGGTCATGCTCCAAACTTTGGGCGAGAATAGAAGGGAGTCCATGATGAAGCCTTTTCTGGATGACAATTTTTTGCTAACGAATGAGGTAGCTGAACGGCTGTATCACGATTACGCAGCCAAGCAGCCGATTATCGATTATCACTGTCATTTAAATCCGCAGGAAATTTATGAAAACAAACGTTTTGCCAATTTGACGGAGGTATGGCTATACGGGGATCACTATAAATGGCGGGCATTGCGCGCCAACGGCATTGCCGAGCCGCTCGTAACCGGAGGCGAGGGCGTCACGGATCATGACCGCTTTCTTGCTTGGGCGCGCACTGTTCCCAATACGCTCGGCAACCCGCTCTATCATTGGTCGCATCTGGAGCTGAAGCGCTACTTTGGCATTAAGGAGCAAATCAATGAGAAAAATGCGGCAGCGATCTGGGAGCAGGCGAATGCCAAGCTGCAGACCGACGAATTGTCGGTGCGCGGCATGATTGCAAGCAACAATGTGGGCGTCATCTGTACGACGGATGATCCGGCAGACACGCTGGAGCACCATGTCGGCATTAAGACATTGGAAAACTTCAATTGCTGCGTGCTGCCTTCCTTCCGCCCGGACAAAGCGCTGGAAATTCGCCGCGCAACCTTTTTGCCGTGGCTGGAGAAGCTCGGTCAAGTGTCCGGCGGCGCGATTTCCGACTATAGCCGCTTGCTGACTGTACTTGAAGAGCGCGCCAACTACTTCAATGAGGTCGGCTGCTGCGTATCTGACCATGCGCTGGATACAGTGCCGTATGCGGAGACGACGCTGCAGGAGGCTTCGGCAATTTTCGCCAAAGTAATCGCCGGCGAGACTGTTACCGAAGAAGAGGAGCGCAAGTACAAGACGCATACGTTGTTGTTCCTCGGCCAGTTGTACAGCAAACTCGGATGGACGATGCAACTGCATATTCATGCAGCCCGCAACAACAACAGCCGGATGTTCAGCACACTAGGCCCGGATACGGGCTATGATGCGATCCATGACGGTCAGCTCGCTTACCCGCTGGCTAAGCTGCTGGATGGGATGGAAGCGCAAAACGCGCTGCCGCAAACGATTCTTTATTCATTGAACCCGAAGGATTACTATGTGCTTGGGGCGATGATGGGCTGCTTCCAGGACGGCTCGGTACCGGGGAAAATCCAGCTGGGCTCGGCATGGTGGTTCAATGATACGAAGGACGGCATGCTGGAGCAAATGAACGCACTGGCGAATCTGGGCTTGCTCAGCCGCTTTGTCGGCATGCTTACCGATTCGCGCAGCTTCCTGTCCTTCACGCGCCATGAATACTTCCGGCGCATCTTGTGCAACATGCTCGGCGAGTGGGTCGTTCGCGGCGAAGCGCCGCATGATATGGAACTGCTCGGTACGATGGTGGAAAACATTTCGTATCAGAATGCGAACCGTTATTTTGGCTTTAATTTGAAATAGGAGAGGCTGCGGCCTCTCTTTTTTTAATAATATAGAATTTATATAATTTCGATTGGTGTGGCCTAATCTAACGGAAGTCACGGCCGCTATTTTCGAAAATTCGACCGATTTGAAATTGTAACGGAACTGTGTGCCGCTATTTGCTGATCAGGAGCACGATTTCGCCCAAAAACGTCCAATTAAGGTCGCTCACTTCCGTTTAGATTTCAAAAAGGAAGGGAATTGGCGAAATAAGGTCTGTAGCTTCCGTTTAGATGAAACCGCTTTGCAGGTTACCCTCCTTCAGAGTTTAGCCCCCTGAGCTCCGGTGATTTAGAAGAAAAAACTTGGCGATAGAACGAAGGACGCCGTCAGGCGTTTTCTTAAACTACATCAACTTTCGCACTTCAATAGACTCGTTCAGCCCAGAGAATGTTAAGGATAAACAGATTTATAGCCTCTTGAAGGACTACTAAAGGGATTTTTTGCATTTAGTTTCCCTGTATCAGGAGTCCCGAGGAATTACATGCATTTTCTCCCTTTAGTTTGCAGCAAAATCGCGAAATCCAGCTGAAATAGTTCCTTTAGTAGAACAGCGGATTATCCATTTTAAAAATGGATAGCCACTAATATGTAAAATGGGAAGCTGATTTGAAAATATTAAAATTGTCTGGTAAGCGCTTACTTGTTATACTTGGCCTGTTCTTTACATGAAGTCTTATGAATGAAGCGTCCATATTCATAGGACTTCGAACTAAACAGGAAATGGAGTGAATAAAATTTGAAGATAGGTTCGGGCCAACGATGGAACAGAATGCTAGTCATAAGTACAATCGCTGCTTTGATTGCTTCCATATTTCAAGTCTCGGCATTGTCTTCACAAGCATTCGCTTTAGAACCGGAGGGGGAGGACATGCAAGAAAATTTGTTTGTAAACGGGAGCTTTGAAGTTTGGAGCAATCTTAATGCTCCGCCGAATGGCTGGCTGATGTTCAAGGCTCAAGGTAATCCGGTGTTGTCGCAAGACCCCGCAGTTTCCAAGGAAGGGGGGAGCTCGGCCCGCATAGAAGCGCTGGATGGTATAGCCCGGGCTTCTGTCAATCAGAGGATCAATAATATCAAGCCGAGCAGCACATATACTCTATCTTATTGGGTCAAGACAGACAATGTGCAATCCGCCGGGCAGGGGACTGCGCTTCGATTGCAGTATTTTACGGAACAAGGCAGCAAGATTGGCGGCAATGATATGCCGGACCGAACCCTTAAGGGGACAAATGATTGGACGAAGATAACCTATTCGTTCCGGACGCCGGCAGGCACGGAAAATGTGTTGATAGACTTCTTTTTATGGGAGGCTACCGGCACGGTTTGGTTTGATCATGCCGAGCTGGTGCAGGAGAAGCCCTGGGTCAATCCTAGTGTATTTGAAACGTATAATGCGAGCTTTGATATGATCAATGATGCGAATCAAATGCCCAAAGGATGGTCGAAGGCCGTTGCATCCGGAACGCCGCTGATTGAAGCGGATGAAGCCGTAAAGAAGCATGGTACTGCTTCAATCAAGCTCCAGGCCGATCAGCCTGCCCGGGCGAATGTGAATCGCATGATCAGTATTGGCCCTGATACGATGTACTATTTAACCTACTGGATGAAGACGGAGGATGTGGCATCTTCAGAATCCAAGGGCGGCGCCACTATGCGCTTTCAGATCAGGGATGCCGGCAATGCGAAAATCGGAAATAATTATCATGTGAATTTTATCAAGGGCACAACCGGGTGGACACAATATACGTATGCGTTTTATGCACCGGAAAATGCAAGGAGCATATTGATTGAACCGTTTTTGTGGGAGGGGACAGGTACGGTCTGGTATGATGATCTTCGTTTAGAAAAAGCCGGTGCGATGGTAAACTTATTGGATAATCAGCATCCAAGATTATGGGCCGGCAACGCAGATTTTGCAGCATTATATACGAGCTTGCTGCCAGGCACCACCAAAGCGCGGCTCTATGAAGAGGTGAAAGTGCAAGCGGATAATATTTTGACGGAACCGCTTTCTGAACATGTTCTCCCGGATGGCACAAGGCTGCTTGCGACCAGCAGGAAAGTGCTGAGCCGCTTGTACACGCTTGGCATGGTATATCAAATGGAGAAACAGTCTGACCCTGCAGCAGCGGCCGTTTATGCGGAACGAGCTTGGGATGAGATAGAGGCGGTGGCGGCTTTCCCGGATTGGAATCCAAATCACTTCCTCGATACCGCGGAGATGACACATGCATTTGCTATCGGATACGATTGGTTTTATGACTACTGGTCGGAGGCACAGCGGGAAACCATCCGTGAAGCTATCGTCAACCATGGCTTGAATGAAGGCTTGCAGCAGTATCAAAATGGCTGGTGGCATAACGCAGTAAGCAACTGGAATTTTGTATGCAACGCCGGCTTGCTGAGCGGAGCGCTGGCCATAGGTGATGATCCGGAGTACCGCGAAATCGCCGATGCCGTGATTCGCAATGCGCTTGTTACAATAGAAAAAGCATTTGAACAATTTAATCCCAATGGCGGCTGGTATGAAGGGCCGGGGTACTGGGACTATGCCACACAATATTTGACTGTATTTTTGGGCAGCCTGCAATCTGCCATCGGTACGGATTTTGGGTATTCGGATAAGCCGGGTGTCAAGGACACCGGATATTTCCCGATATATTTTGAGAGTCCTATTGGACAAACCTTTAATTTCTCGGATGCAGGTTCGACGGCTCCGGTTTCGCCTCAGCTGCTCTGGATGAGCCGGATGTTCGATCGCCCGGCGTACCAATGGTTCCGAAAGGCGATTGCCGCTTCGCCGCAAAGCTTGTTATGGTACGACGAATCGAATCAATACGCGGGGCCAAGGGCGGACGGATTGCCGCTCGATCGATATTTTGAATATGTCGAGACGGTTTCCATGCGCAGTGCCTGGGAAGACCGCGATGCGATTTTTCTTGGAATTAAAGGAGCGGTAGAGGATATTTCTCACAAGCAGCTGGATGCCGGCGAGTTTGTGCTTGACGCGCTTGGCGTACGCTGGGCTATGCTGCTGGGTCATGATGATTATAATATTCCCGGATACTTTGATGACAAGGGGCCGAGATGGACTTATTACCGGAATCGCTCTGAAGGAAGCAATACGATTGTAATCAATCCGTCATCTGCAGGCGAGCAGGATATTCATGCCGCGGCCGATATAAAGCGTTTCGAAACATCTCCGAGCGAAGTGTTTGCCATTGTGGATTTGACAGATGTTATGGGCGGTGAAGTGACGCGCGCGGAACGCGGATTGAAGCTGCTGCAGGATCGCCGCGCTGTAATTTTGCAGGATGAGGTTGAAACGGCAAAGCAAAGCGATATCTGGTGGTTTATGCATACGCAAACTGAGATCGATTCAATTAGTCCGGATGGAAAGACGGCTGTGCTGCAGCATAATGGCCAGCGATTATGGGCTAAAATTTTATCGCCTCAGGGCGAATTCATTGCTATGGATGCCAAGCCGCTTCCAACATCGCCCGACCCGGCAGGCCAAAACGCGAATCAAGGCATTAAGAAGTTGGCGATTCATGAACAGGGAGCGACCAGCCTGCAATGGTCTGTACTTATGGTGCCGCTGCGTGCCTGGGAACAGGAGCCGACCGTGTTGCCGGATGTAGAGAATCTTGCTGACTGGAAAGCTCCGATGGAGGAGCCGGCATACTTAAGCGGAATTACTTTGAACGGTCAACCGCTTTCAAACTTTGATGCTGGAACGTTCACGTATAATATCGATAGTCCCGAGGACGGCCAGCTTCCAGTCGTGGCGGCTACGGCTGTTAATGGCGCCGTTGTCCATATTGACCAAGTGCAGGAAGGACCCGGTTCTGTCTGGATTACGGTAACAGACGAAACGCGGAATGTTGTGACAAAATACGTGTTGCACTTCCGAAATAAAGCCCATGTGGCGGAAAGCTTGCCTGTCATTGCCGTCACGAGCAGTGGAGACGATGGGAACGTAGCGGAAAATACATTGGATGGCGACTACAATACACGCTGGTCCTCGGATGGTAATGGTGAGTGGATCCAGTATGATCTTGGTTCTATAAAAGATGTACGCACAGTATCTGCTGCCTGGTACAATGGCAATGCCCGTAAAGCTAATTTTACAATCACGGTTTCAAAGGACGGCATTGCATGGGAAGAGGTCTATAGCGGACAAAGCTCAGGACGCACTACTTTGTTGGAGCATTATGACATCGGCGCGCAACAAGCGCGGTATGTGCGTATTACAGGGTACGGCAATAGTGCCAATACATTTAACAGCATTACGGAGGTTGGCATTTACAGCACTTTGGTTGAGCCTGACCTTCCGCCGATAACGCTTGATCGGATTGAGCTGCAGGCAAATGGCCTGACTGCTGACGGAATCCTGCATTTGGAGCAAAGCGTCACGTTAGCGGTATACGGGTATAACACTGACGATACTCCTGCCGATCTCAGCTCGGCCGCAATAGCCTATGAATCTTCCGACCCGGCAATCGCGAGTGTAGATGCCAATGGCGTCGTTACAGCGCATGAAGAGGGGGCCGTTAAGATTACAGTGTTTTTTCAGCAAAACCGTTTTTTAAAGACCGGCTATATCGAACTGACTGTTGCAGATGCAAAGCGCCGTTTTCCAACGAATGATGCCTATGTGAAAGGGGGGACGACCAGTAACCGCAATTATGGCAAGGAATTGATTATAGTCAAAGCGGCAACAAATGAAGACTTTGCAAGGATCGGGTACTTGTCATTTGATGTCAGCTCAATCCCGCAGGAAGCCGAGCAAGTCCTGTTATACGTATACGGCAATACGCAGGACAATAATGGCACCGATGTCGATGTTTCCGCACATGCAGTAGCGGATGACGGTTGGGATGAACTGACGATTACCTACAGCAACCGTCCTGCAGTTGGCGAGGAACTGGATAGGGTTCATTTTGATGAGTCATATGGGTGGCGTACATTTGATGTGACCGATTTTGTTTTGCAGGAGGCCGCCGGCGACGGTATTGCAACCATTGCCTTGCAGCAAAATATACCAAATGGGTTGCTAGTCAAGTTGAACAGTAACGAGTCTGTCGTGAACCGGCCATCACTGTTTTATACGATTGCAGCAACAAAATAATGCTGGTGGAAGAAAGCTCTGCTTCGATGATGCAGAGCTTTCTTCATCTTGATTTTTCGCACCAAGGACGGCGTCAGCCGTTTCTTCTCATCAATCATTAAAAGTTGTCCATGAAAACACGCTTCGTTATAATCGAGATAGCGTTTTCATATAGGGGGAGTGACCCGATGGCAAAAACACTGACATGGAAGAAAAGAAGATCCTTCTGGACATTATTGACATCCTATCTCATAGTACTGGTGATTCCGGTATCTGTCTGGATCGTGATGTACGGTAAATTTGAATCTATCTTGATAAACCATGCTCATGAAACGAATTTGGTAATGATGCAGCAGTTGCAGCAAGTGAGTGATTCGAGACTGCAGGAGATAGAAATGATCTCAGAAAAAATTGCTTATAATCCCCGATTAATGGCCTTGCTTGGCTCGGGTGCTTCCACGCTTTCAAGCGATCAATACCGATTTGTCGACTTTATCAAAGATTTGTCCCAGACGATTTCAAGAAATAGTTTTATTTCGGATAGCTATGTGTATATCAGGTCGGGGAATCATATTATTGGCCCCTCATTTAAAACCAACCCGACAACATTTTACGAAAATATCGCATATTACCCAGGTATGACTCAGCAGCAATGGCAAAATAGCTTTTTTGATCAGCATCATTTTAAAACGTATTTTCCCCTTCAGGATGTTAATTTGTATGCAGACAGTTCAGATGGACCGAAACGGGATGTCGTGTATGTGCAGACATTGCCAATGGACAGCTTATATGACCATAAAGGCGCAATTGTGATTCATATTAATGAGCAAAATTTCCGTACGATGTTTGATCAATTTGAAACCTTGCATCAGCAGGAAGTATACATATTAGATGAAAATCTTGATGTGATTATCGGTACAAAGGACAGTATGGGTGGGGCACTGCTTTCGCTTCGTAATCAGCTAGGGGCATCAAGCGGCCAGATTGAGGCGAGGATGGGCGATGGAGATCAGCTTGTTACCTTTGTTACCTCGAATATGAACGGTTGGAAATATATATCGATTGCGCCAACGAGCGTCATTATGGAGTCTGTGAACAAGATCAAACAAGTTGCCTGGACAGTATTGGCCTTATTGATAATGTGCGGGGTACTGATCTGTTATGTTATGGCTTATCGCAATTATTCTCCTGTTCGGGAGCTGGTTGCAATGATTGCGCGCAGCAAGTCTGCCAATCGGCATACATACATAGACGAATACGATCTGATCAAGCAAGCCATGCTCCATTCTTTCAACAGCGAGCAGCATCTGCAGGAACAATTGCACAAGCAAGGACCGTTGTTGAGAGCGAATTTCTTGACGCGATTACTGCACGGATTTGTTGATATGAAGCAATTGGATGAGCATTCGCGGCAGTTTATGAATATTGAATTTCCGCATGAATATTTCCGGGTCATTCTGATCCAGATTGAGAGCGGCGGCAAGTTTACCGTTACTGATCACGAACAAGAATGGGCGCTTGTACGGTTTATGGTTACAAATATTGCATTGGAACAGCTGCCTTCGCCCGGCTATGCGTTAGAACTTGACCGGCAGCGGATCGCTATTCTTACGTCTGCGGTTTCAAGCGAAACGAGCCCTAAAGAGGATGGCATCAAGCCGTTTGTCGAAGGGCTGCAAACGGTCGTTTCTGAGCGCTTCGGCACCACCTTGACGATCACTGTCAGTACCGTGCATGAAACGCCTTCATATGCGTACCAGGAAGCGCTCAAAGCTTTGGATTACAAAATTGTGCATGGCGCCGGAAATGTTCTGTATTATGATCAGCTTCATTTTAATCAATCCTTGCATTATTTTTATCCAATGGAGCTTGAGGCACAACTGATTAATTATGTTAAAAGCGGTGAAGAGACGCAGGCCGCGGGCATATTGGACCAATTGTATGACAGCAATGTGAAACGCAACCGCATAACACCAGAGCTGGCGCGCTGTCTGTATTTCGATATTAATGCAACCCTGCTAAAGACGATCAATGTTTTGGATGTTTCCTATACGGAAGTTTTTGAATCTGAGGAGTACCCGATCGACCAGCTGCTTGAGAGCGAAACGATCGAACAGATACATGCAGTCACGAAGCAGTTTTTTGTAAAGGTATGCCTCTATGTGAAGAAAAGCCGCGGCGGGCATAATGAGCGCATGTATCAGGAACTGCTGGCGTATATAGACAGCCGCTTCTGTGACAGTAATCTGGCTCACGGGCATGTTGCTGAGGAATTCGGCATTACGCCGCAGTACTTGTCCATGTTTTTCAAAAAAAATGCGGGCATTAATTTATCCGAATACATTACGGTTCGCCGTATTGAATATGCCAAGCAATTGATGCGCAAACCGGATTTGACGCTGACGCAGATCGCGACCCAGGTAGGTTATGCCAATGATATTGGATTGATCCGGGTGTTCAAAAAGATGGAAGGGATTACGCCCGGGAAATATCGGGAGAATTTGTTGTATGAAAACGGAGATTAGCTCTCATTTGCTCGGAAATGAACGCCGGATAGCTGCTTGAATACCGGATAACCGAGATTATGGGCGCTGGATAATGGCATGGAGAGATGATAGCGCGATATTGTGAATAGCGGATTATCGATTTGAAAGGTTGGCTATATCTCTATCGTTCAGCGCTCTCTTATACTCAGATCAGTCCCGTAATAACGGGCAAGCATAATCCGAATAAAGGGAGGCAGTCTTTGTGCAACAATTAAACAAGAAACGAAACTGGTTTGCAAGTTCAATGGCAGTTCTTTTATTTCTTGCGCTTATGACAGGGTGTTCGGGCGGACAAACCGCAGGAAATTCAGCAGAGCCGGATTCTTCCGCTAAACCGGAATCGAATTCGCAAACAAGTACGCCCGGAACGGGGAAAGCAGATATCGGTTATCCGGAAACTTTAACGTACTACACCATTCTCGATGCAAACGCTGCCGCAGTGATCAAAAATTATTCCGAAATGAAGGTATACAAAAAGCTTGAAGAAATTACAGGTACAAAGGTAACCTTTGAACATCCTTCTGTTGGCGGTCACGAGCCCTTGAATTTGATGCTGACATCAGGCAAGCTGCCGGATGTCATCGAATGGCGCTGGGACGGCCTGTCACGGGGACCAGACAGCTATATTAAGGAAAAACGAATTATCCGCTTAAATGAATTAATTGAAAAATATGCGCCGAACCTGTCGAAATATTTGGCGGACAATCCGAAGTTAGACGCGCTATCACAACGGATGAGGGCAACATCTACGCGTTTCCGTTTTTACGCGGCGATGAATATCTGCAGACATTCCAGGGAGCGGTAATACGGAAAGACTGGCTGGATAAGGTGGGACTTGAAGCTCCGGAAACGATTGAAGAGTGGGAAACCGTGCTCCGGGCTTTCAAGGAGCAGGATCCTAACGGCAATGGGAAACCCGATGAAATTCCGTATCTGCACAGCCAGACGGATGTAAATCGGAATTTTTTGCTGACAGGAGCTTGGGGAATTGGCACCAATTTCTATCAAGTGGATGGAAAAGTCAAGTTTGGCGTCATTCAACCGGAATATAAAGAATATCTGGAAACGATGCACCGCTGGTATGATGAAGGGCTGATTGACCGCGATTACGCAGCCACTGACGATAAGCTGAAGGATGCAAAGGTGACGAACAATCAGGTTGGTATTTTTATTGGCTCGACAGGCGGTGGGATCGGCAAATATTTGACTTTGATGAAGGACGATCCATCTTTTCAATTGGCTGCTCTTCCGTATCCTACACGGGTTAAAGGGGAGCGTCCGATTGTGGGACAGAAGGATGCCGTATTTAACGGTCTCGGAGCAGCGATTACAGTAGACAACAAAAATCCGGAAGCGACTGTGAAATGGCTTGACTATGCTTATAGCGAGGAGGGGAGCTATCTATTCAATTTCGGTATTGAAGGAGAAAGCTACAATTGGGTTGACGGTTATCCGAAATATTCGGATACTGTGATGAAAAATCCGGACGGGCTGCCGGTCAACCAAGCGATGAGCCTGTATGCCAGAGCCAGCTATGCCGGGCCTTTTGTCCAGGATCGCCGTTATATGGAACAATATGCGGAACGGCCGGAGCAACGGGAATCGATTGAGATTTGGATGAAGCCCGTCAATCAAATTCATCTGCCGCTCTTGTCGCTTACCTCGGAGGAAAGCTCCAAGTTTTCCTCCATTATGACTGACATTAACACTTATAAGGATGAAATGCTTTCGAAATTTATTATGGGGACCGTTTCACTGGATACCTTCGATAACTTTGTCAGTACGATCAAAAATATGGGACTTGATGAGGCGATCGCTATTCAACAAGCGGCGCTTGACCGTTATCACGCGCGCCAATGATCAATATTGTTGAAGCTTCTTTATCCGAAGCCTTGGAAACTCGGCTTCGGACAAAAGTCTTGTACGTACAGAGTGAAGGAGTGAATTCATCATGCTTAAGGAGCAAGTTCAAAGAGCAGCACTGCCCAGGCCGCTTGCGTCGCAGCCAGGATTTGCAAAACGCGTGGCCAAGGACTTTAAAAAGAATAAGTGGATTTATTTTATGCTCTTGCCCATAATGGCATATTACGTAATCTTTCATTATTTGCCGATGTATGGTGTGCAGATTGCTTTTAAAAATTTTAGCGCTTCACAAGGAATATGGAGCAGTCCCTGGGCAGGATTCGATCATTTCCAATCTTTATTTAACAGTTTTTATTTCTATCGTATTCTGACCAATACATTGCTGATTAGCTTATACGATTTGATTTTTGCGTTCCCTGCATCAATCGTGCTTGCATTGTTAATGAATGAAATTCGACAATCATGGTATAAGCGAACCGTGCAATCGTTAACGTATATGCCTCATTTTATTTCGTTAGTGGTTGTGGTAGGAATCATTCTTGATTTCCTTTCAAGCGATGGTCTGATCAATAATATTTATACCGCTCTCAGCGGAAAGGATTCTATCTTGTTCATGCAGCGCTCGGAATTCTTTCGTACGATCTATATCGGTTCGGGAATCTGGCAGCAGGTTGGCTGGGGTTCTATCATATATCTTGCAGCCATCTCGAACTTGGATCCATCCTTATATGAGGCCGCGAAGGTGGATGGCGCTTCACGATTCAAACAATTGCTGCATATTACGCTTCCAGGCTTGATTCCAATCATCACAATCTTGTTTATTTTGCGAATAGGTTCGCTGATGGTTGTTGGCGACGAAAAAATCCTTTTGATGTATAACAGTTCGATCTATGAAACAGCGGATGTCATCGGCACTTATGTGTATCGGAAGGGCATTCTATCAGCGGATTACAGTTACAGCGCGGCTGTAGGGCTGTTCAATTCTGTAATCAACTTTGTGTTGCTGGTTTTTGCCAATTCATTTAGCCGCAAGCTCAACGGCAATAGTTTATGGTAGAAGGAGGCGATGGCATGAGTGGAAAAATGACGCTGGCCGAACGGCTCTTTGAGGCCGCAAATCTCCTGTTTCTTGCAGTATTAAGCTTTGCATCGGTATACCCGGTCATTTATGTTCTGATTTCATCTGTCAGCAGTCCGGATTTATTGCTGCAATCGCGCGGTTTTTTATTTTTTCCGCAAGGATTTCAATTGGATGCTTACAAAGTTGTCTTTCAGAATCCTAACCTGGGTCAAGCCTATTTCAATACGCTATTTTATGTTGTAGCAGGCACGCTTTTAAACGTATTTTTCACTTCGCTTGCCGCATACGCTTTGTCCAGACAAAATGTGATGTGGAGCAATCCGGCAATGATGCTTATTGTGTTTACGATGTTCTTTTCTGGCGGCTTAATCCCCAATTATTTGCTGATGGGCGAATTAGGGCTATTGAATACACGTTGGGCCATATTATTCCCGGGTCTGATTTCCACGTATAATTTGATTATTATGCGCACGTCATTCCAAGGGATACCCGTTAGCCTTGAAGAATCCGCCCGTATAGATGGGGCGAGCGATTTTACAATTTTGTTCCGGATCATCCTGCCGCTGTCCATGCCTGTAGTTGCCGTCATGATTTTATTCTATGGGGTGACGCATTGGAATGCATGGTTTAACGCGTTCATTTATTTGCGGGACCGCGGTTTGCAGCCGCTGCAGCTATTGCTTCGCGAGGTTCTTATTCAAAATAATACCGATTCCATGATGACGGGAGTCGGCTCGGGCGACAAGATGCCGATTGGAGAAACGATTAAATATGCCATGATTGCAGTATCCACTATCCCAATCCTGATTTTGTATCCGTTTTTGCAAAAATACTTTGTTAAAGGCGTCATGATTGGTGCGGTAAAAGGTTAGGGAGCTCCTTGCGGAGCAATGCCTGCCGTCGGGCCGCCGAGCTAAACGGGAGTAAGCGGCAGTTGGGCTGATATTCAGGTCAATCACGGATTTAGTAGGTCCAAAGAACTGCTCCTTTATCGCAATTTAATATGTAAAGCTATCCTTAGCTCCTTGTAGTCATCATGTAAATTTTATATAATAGCCTCACTTATTGTTTTTATGAGGAGTGACAGTGATGAAGAAAAAATGGATGGCAACGATTGCTGCGGCAGGATTGCTGCTGAGTACAACCGCGGGGGTATATGCGGGCTCCAATCTTCAAGAGATTAAAGCTTTTTTTGACAGCAGCATCAAGTTTACCGTTGATGGAAAATCCTATCAGCCAGTAAATGATAAAGGGGTTCCGACATTGCCGATCGTACATAATGGCACGACTTACTTGCCGGTACGCGCGATTTCCAACGCTTTGGGTGTTACTGTCAAGTATGACGGCAAGACGAAGACAGTAGCCCTTGGCGAGCAGGCGAAAGGAACACCGATTGCCGCCGGCTTTGACAGCATGTATCATTCAAAAGATCCAAAAGTGACGATGTATAACGGCAAAGACTACAAAGATGTGTACTTTGACGATGCTACAGGCGGACGCAACAGCTCCTTTATGCTGTATCCAAAAGGCAAATACCAGAAGCTTTATTTGCAAGTAGCGGCTGTAGGTAAGGATATTGAAGAAATTAAAGTCGAAGATTCCGGCACGAATACGGTATTGGCAAAAGAATCGGTTGCCATAGATGACGGACTGAAAACGATCGTTGTCGACATCTCCGGCGTTCAAGAACTTTATATTTACGCTGATCTTGACAACGGCGGCAAAATGTTTGTCCCGCTGACAACCTCCTACTATAAATAACGCGAAAGCTCCCTGGCTGCTGCAGCCGGGGAGTTTCTTTTTCATAGGAACGGGACATGACGGAAGGCAAAAAGAAGTAAACGAACGTATACAACGTAAAAACTAGTATATGGTGCGCTGTTATTTTCGAGCTTTATAATTATTAATGAAATATATATACATCATTATGAGGAGGGTACACACAATGGAAAAATGGAGAAGAGTGCTGGCCTTTGGCGCAATGACTGCAATGCTTGCTTTTGTAAGTGCTTGCAGTTCCGGCAATTCAGGCGATTCCGGCAGCTCTGACAAAGCGGGCAATCCGGAAAGCGCAAACAAAGGGCAAAATGAGGCGCCGTCAACAGATCCGGCCGATACAAATAAACAAGTGGTTGAGCTGACGACGGTTCGCGGAAATCCTTCGGACATCAAATGGGACCCGGGCGAAAATATGGACAAAAACGCCGTGTACGATGCGTATGAAAAAGATCTGGGCATCCGCATCAAAAACGTATGGGTGGCCGATTCCAAGCAGCTGCAGCAAAAGCTCAACATGATGATTGCATCGAACGATATTCCGGATTTCTTCAGCGTTGATCAGATGCAATTGCAGCAATTGATCGAAGCCGATATGATCATGGACATTACGGATGTATTCGAGCAATACGCGACCGAAGAGACAAAAGCCTGGTACACAAAAGACGGCGGGCGCCAGCTCAAATCCGCCAAGGCGGACGGGCGCTTAATGGCTATTCCATTGTCTGATAGCCCTTACAATTCGTCCAGCTATCTGTGGGTGCGCAAGGATTGGCTCCAAAAGCTCAACCTTCCCGAGCCTAAAACGATGCAGGACGTACTGAAAATTTCCGAAGAGTTTACGAAACAGGATCCTGGAGGAACCGGAAAATCGTACGGCATGACCCTGCACAAAGACTTGTTGAATGAATACGGGCTGACCGGATTTTTTAATGGATACCATGCTTATCCGCAATCATGGAAGAAGGACGCCGACGGAAAGCTGGCATACGGCAGTATTCAGCCTGAAGTGAAGGTAGCTCTGAAACAGCTGCAGGATATGTACAAATCGGGACAAATCGATCCGGAATTTGGAACGAAAGATCCCGATAAGGAAAATGAACTTGTAGCCGGCGACAAAATCGGAATGGCCTACGGCGCCTTCTGGCTAAGTGCTTGGCCGTTGGAAAGCGCTGCCATTAAGGAAGGCAAGCTTGTTCAGGATTGGGAAGTGTATCCGCTGCCTTCGATTGATGCCACGCCGGCCAAAACGCAAGTCGGCCTTGGGGTGAACGGATATGTGGTCATCTCCAAAGATTGCAAAAATCCGGAAGCGGTCATTCAAATTTTGAATCAATGGGTAAAACTGTCGCAAAATATTTCAAAAGAAGAGAAAGTCTACATGCACGGCAAAGAGCTGGTGGATAAGGGTAAATTGTACTTCAAGATCAATCCGATCCGCCTCTTCTCGCAGGACGGCAACGTTCAGGCCGGAGCAATTCTCCCGAAAGCGATCGAGGCGAAGGACCCAAGCCTGCTGAACGAAAATCCGGATATGACAAACCGCTATGATGCTGTACAACGATATTTGCAAGGGGATATGACCGGCTGGCTGAACTGGATGATTGCCAAACCGGGCGGCTCGATGGCGATTATGAACCAATATTTGCAGGAAGACCGCTATCAGATGGATGAGTTCTATGGAGCACCGACGATCACAATGCAGGAGAAGAAGTCGGTACTTGATGCCAAAGAGAAAGAAGTTTTCACGAAAATTATTATGAACCAGGTTTCAATCGACGAGTTCGACAAGTTTGTTGAAGAGTGGAAAAGCCTCGGCGGGGAGAAAATTACGCAAGAGGTTAACGAGTGGTACGCTTCCCAGAAGTAAGCTCGCAGAAGTAAACGGATATTCCATAGATGTCTTGGCAGGAGGGGGCATCCCTTCCTGCCTGCATTCCGTTCCGATTTTTTTATTTATGTGGAGGTGTGACGATTGTTCAGGAGCAAAAAGATTAGAGATTGGCCTCTGCATGTCATGATTTTACCGAGCGTCATTGTCCTATTTATTTACAGCTATATTCCGATGTTCGGGATCGGCATCGCATTCGAGAAATTTATCCCGTCTAAAGGGATTTTCCACTCCCCGAATATCGGGTGGAAAAACTTTCAATTCTTTTTCGAATTGCCGGATATTCAGCGCATCATGTTCAATACGATCTATATCGCGCTGATGAAAATGGTCGTCGGCCTGATTGTGCCGATTATCGTTTCTGTGCTGCTGAACGAAGTTCGCAAAGAAATGTTCAAGCGTTTTTTTCAAACGCTGGTTTATTTGCCCCATTTTTTGTCGTGGGTGCTGCTTGGCGGCATTTTGATCGATATTTTGTCGCCTTCGACGGGAATTGTCAATCAGTTTTTAAGCTTTATCGGCATCGATCCGATTTACTTTCTGGGCAACAATCGCTGGTTTCCTTTTGTCATTGTGTTTTCGGATGTGTGGAAGGAGTTCGGATTTAATACGATCGTTTATTTAGCCGCATTAACGACCATTAATCCATCCTTGTATGAAGCGGCCGAAATGGATGGAGCCAACCGATGGAAGCAAACATGGCACATCACGTTACCGGGCATGCTGCCAGTTATTATACTGCTCACGACTTTAAGTTTAGGCAATGTCCTGAACGCCGGTTTCGACCAAATTTTCAATTTATACAGTCCGCAAGTGTATGAAAGCGGGGACATTATAGACACGCTGGTGTACAGACTGGGGATGGAGCAGTTCCAGTACGGCGTTGCAACCGCTGTCGGGCTTTTCAAATCGGTCGTTTCTTTAATTTTCATTTCGCTCTCCTATTTTCTTGCTTACCGGCTGGCGAATTACAGAATATTTTAGACGTTGGAGCATGTGCTTTACATTTGAACGAATAAGGAAAGAGGGGTTGCATAGTGGCATATAAAATGACCCGCAGCCGAATGATTTTCATCGCTTGCAACTATATATTTTTAGGCGTGCTCTCCTTGATGTGCATTTTGCCCATGATCCATATTCTAGCGTTGTCATTCAGCTCGGGCTCGGCTGCCGCTGCAGGCAAGGTATCGATCTGGCCTGTAGATTTTACAACGGCGGCCTATAACAATATTTTCGGGAAACCGGAGTATTTCATGGCGTTTGGCGTTTCGGTCAAGCGGGTGCTGCTCGGCACTACGATCAGTACGCTGCTTACGATCCTCGCGGCATATCCGCTATCCAAGGAGGCGAATCAATTCCGCTTTCGCACCGGATACGCCTGGTATTTCGTCTTGACGATTCTGTTTAGCGGCGGCTTGATTCCCTGGTATATGACGATTAAGGAAACGGGGCTGATGGATTCGGTCTGGGCCTTGGTGCTGCCAGGAGCCGTGCCGGTTTTTAACGTTATTCTGCTGCTTAACTTTTATCGCGGGCTTCCGAAGGAGCTTGAGGAATCGGCCAAAATCGATGGAGCGAACCATTTTGTCACTTTGTTCAAAATTTATTTGCCTTTGTCTTTGCCGGCTTTGGCGACCATCATCTTGTTTACGATGGTAGGACATTGGAACAGCTGGTTCGACGGACTCGTGCTGATGAACCGTCCGGAAAATTATCCGCTGCAAACCTTCCTGCAAACGATTATTATAAAGAAAGACTTCCGTTTTATTTCTTCGCAGGAATTGGATATTTTAAGGCAATTATCCGACCGGACCAGCACGGCTGCGCAAATTTTCGTTGCCGCGTTTCCGATACTGATCGTATATCCCTTTTTGCAAAGGTTTTTCATTAAAGGGATCGTGCTTGGCAGTGTGAAGGAATAAAACGCCACGATTAAAAGGTGGTGTGACCGCAGCAATGTTTAATCCGTTTAAAAACTCCACAATCTTCATGAAATTGTTTCTTACCTTTTTTCTTGTCATTGCCCCGCTTTACGTGATTACGCTTATCGTTAACCAGAAAGGGTCCGACGGCGTGCTGGGGGAGATGGCGGAATCGATTATGGCAAGAACCGATTATTTTACGAATATGCTGGAGTCGGAGGTGGCGCGTATTTCCGACTCCCTCCCCGAATATGTCATGGACCAGGATTTGAAGAAGCTGAGCGCGATCGGCGACAGCATTAGCGAGTATGAGCGGGTGGAGCTTGTAAATGCGCTGCAAAGGCGGCTCTATCTGATGAAATATTCCAGCATCTACATTGCCGGGGCCAAGGCTTATGTTCCGCGAATCAATCGCACGATCTCGACGACCGATTACAGCCAGGGCATCGATATGCCGGAATTCGAAGCGATGCAAAGAAAAAATTCCGGCGGCAGTCCGCTCATTTATTGGAACAACCGATTATTTATAAGTTTGGAGTACCCGTACAGTATGAAGCGCAAGCCGTCATTCGTACTGGGCATTGAGCTTTCCATACCGAAGATGAACGATATGCTGTCAACGGTCATTAAAGCCGACGAGGGCAATGCGGTCATTATTAATCTCGAGCAAAACTGGTCTGTATCGGGCCGCGCAGACGCCTCTATGGTAGCTGCAATCCGGGAATTTTTACAAGATCGGGAGACAGCCGGGCAAAGGTCCGGTTTGCAAACGGCATCGCTGGGAGGAGAAAGCTGGATGATCTCCTACAAATATTCGCCGGCGCTCAACGCTTACCTCGTTACGTGTTTGCCGAAAACGTATATTCTTGGTCCGATTACAACGTTTAAAATCTGGTTCTGGGTGATATCGATCGTATCTGTCCTGATCATTGCATTGTTTTCCTATTCCATCCATAATGTGATTCATCGTCCGATGAGTAAGCTTGTCCGTATTTTCAACAAAATGTGGGACATCCATACGTTTCCGACGCTGCCCGCGAACCGAAATGATGAATTCGGCTACTTGTACCGCGGGTTTAATGAGATGGTGGAACGTTTGAAAAGCTTGATTCTGGAAGTATACGAGCAAAAAATTAGAAGCCAGCGTTCGGAGTTAAAAAGGCTGCAATCGCAAATTAACCCTCATTTTTTATACAATTGCTTTTTTGTGCTTTGCCGTCTGATCAAAACGGTCGACACGGAGCGCGCCTATCAGTTTTGTCTTTATATGGGAAATTATTTTCAGTACGTCACCCGCGATGAGGCGGACGAAATACCGCTTGAGCTGGAAATTAAGCATGCCTTGACTTATGTCCACATTCAGACCGTTTGTTTTGGCGACCGGATTGAAGTCGATTTTGAGCAGCCGGGCAAGCTGGCCCAAGAGGGGACGGTAATCAGGCTCATATTGCAGCCAATTATCGAAAATGCCTACAAGCATGTTTTTGAGAAAACAGAAGGCTATGGCTATTTGTGGATTCATATGGAGAGAAATGAAAACGATTTATATATTCATGTTGAAGATGACGGCGATCTGTTGGACGATAGAGCGATCGAACTGTTAAATTATAAATTGAAGGGCGCCTCGGGCGAAATTGAAAATACAACGGGAATCATTAATGTGCATCGCCGGATTCAATTGCGGTATGGCGAAGATTGCGGCATCTCTGTTTCAAGATCGATACTGGGAGGCTTGCATGTCAGCATCAAAATAAGGCCGGAGAGCGGGGAGAAAATCGATGTATAGTTTGCTCGTTGTCGACGATATGCCTATTGTTGCGGACGGATTGACTGAACTGCTGCGGGGCGCTTCCCATCTGAACCTGAAATTGTATAAAACCTATTCCGGCTTAAAAGCGCTGGAAATGTTAAAGAGCAACAAAATTGATATTGTATTGTCCGATATGAAAATGCCCGGGATGGAAGGAATCGAGCTGCTGAAACATATTCGTGCCGAGGAACTGAATTGCAAAGTGATTTTTTTGACGGCGTACAACGATTTTAATAATGTGCGGGACGCCATTTCCTTCGGCGGGTTTGAATTCATCTTGAAAACCGAGGGCGACGATAAAATTATTCGGACGGTCGAAAAAGCAATCCACAGCCTGAACGAGGAAGCCGCTACTAAAAATTTGATTCATCAGACGGTCAGGCAAATGAATGATAACGTCCTGTCGTCACGACATGAGCATATATGGGATTTGCTTAGCGGGCAAACAGGAGCACAGGACAGCATCAAAACGCAGTTTGAGCTGCTGCGGGTACCTTTTCGCCCCGAACTGCCATTTTTGCTGGTGATGGGCCGCATCGATTCGCAGAGCCGCGCGGGCACAACTTCAGATCCGGGGCTGAAACCAAGTGCAAATCCGGACGGAGACCCGGACCGGCACGCTTTGTTCCACGCGATCGCACAGATTGCCGAACAATACTTGGCCGATTGCGTCAAGCGGATTGCTTTAGGGTATAGTCAGTCGCAGCTGCTAATGCTGTTTCAGCCGGAGAAACGGGAAGAGGGGGATGAGCGGGAGCTCGCTGCCCGCTGGAATGAACATATCGCCTTCATTCACGGAAAATTGGCTTCGATGCGCCACACTTGCCGCAAGCTGCTGGATCTGCAGGTTTCCTTCGCCGTACACGCTGTGCCCGCCGATTGGCCTGAACTGCCAGCGTCTTTTGGCGAGCTGCAAGCGGAGCTTGAACGGGAGGCGAATCTACCGTCCGAACCGCCAGCCGCTGCGCAGGATAGCCGGGAGGAGCGGCGCGAACCGGTGAAAGAGGGCGGCGCATCGCATTTTCAATTGCACAAGATCCAAAGCTTGGAGATGTATTTGGAGAACGGGGACAAAGCGGAATTTTACAAATTGTTTGCCGAACTGGAGGAAGTGATTCAAGATCAGTCGATCGTTCATCTGCACAAGCTTGAATACTTTCATGCGCTTTATTCCGTGTTCGAATCAAGCGTCGCCGCCTGTCAACTAACCGATGAATGGGCGAAGCTGCAGCAAATGGACCAGCAGATTCAGTTCGGGGAGAGAATTGTCTGGCGGAAAGTGATCAGCGGCTTTGAACAAATCGCGGCCGCGATTTTTGAGTATAAAATCAATGTATCCAGCCATAACAAATACGAATTGATAAACAAAATTCATGAATATATCGAAACCCACCTGGCCGATAATTTGACACTGCCGACGTTGGCCGCGCATGTGAACTTGAACCCGTCGTATTTTTCACGGTTTTATAAACAAATGACTGGAATCGGGCTGTCGGACTATATTACGGAAATCCGCAATGCGCGGGCGAAGCAATTGCTGCGGCAAAAGCATTTGAAAATTTGGGAGATCGCCGAGGAAACCGGCTATAATTCCAGTTTGGCGTTTATCCGTTTTTTCAAAAAGCATAATCAGATGACCCCTCAGGAATTTCGCAAAATGTATTTGTTCAAGTAAACTGCAAAAAAACTCCCTGACGGCTGCTGCCGGTCAGGGAGTTTTTTTCAATTCTCAATTTTTATTCGTGGCATTGCCGCCGGCATCGTCTTCGTTTTTGTTCACTTTTTCCAGCTTGGTCAAAATAAGCTGCTTGACCGTATCGTCGCCTTCAATTGCTTTTTCGTAATATTCGAAGGTGACAGGCTCATCCAACTGGAGATCGTCCAGTACGTCCGCCAAATCCGCCTCGATCTGGAATGGCGTCGGGCCATCGGCGGTCTGGATTTCAATCGAGTGGGAATCCTGTTGACCATTGTAAGTACCTTTTCCTTGCTTGATCTCCTTTTGTGGGCTGTTGTTTTCGTTGCCCTTGTTCTCATTGCCCTTGGTTTCGCTGTTTGCCGGTTTATTGTCAGTGTTGCTTGGCGCCGGAGCCTTCGTACAGGCTGTAAGGGCTGCGGCCAGCACGAGCAGCATAATCATTCCCGTTAATCCGTATGTTTTCTTCTTCATGTTGAACACCTCCATACTGTTATAACGACTGACAACGAAAAAGGTTGCACAGCCTGAGAAATAATATGTACACTAGACAAAGAGAGGGGGAGAAAGGTATGAAATGGCAATCGTTCAGTTTGAACAGAGGGATTGTGTTTCTGAGCTTAGTTGTGTTGGGATTGGTTCTGGTGTCCAACCATCATCTGGGCTACTCTTTTGGCGATTCGATCTTTCGGGCGCTTGGCCTGCCGCCATGGAGCGAGCAGGGAAACCACGGACTGCATATTTCCGCGATAACGGGCATTTTTCTGCTTATTGCCGGATATCTGGGAGCCACAATATATTATTTGCCGCGGTACCGCAAAATTAGAAGCCGTATCATTATCGGCTGCATCGCATTCGTATGGCTGTCACCAATCGTTTCTGAATATGCGATGTTTATTTTGAAATACAATTCGACGGGTATCCGGTCAGTGGCTTACTCACTCAAGGATAGTCAATGCAGCTTCCAGACGTACGAAAATAATCGCGTACATGCCAACTGCAGCTTAACGCTTTACAATTATGGCAATCAGCCGACGATTACATTAAGACCGGTCACGGATAATCATCCGGAAATTGTGTTTCAGCCGGAGACTTTCTTTGTTTCTCCGCACAGCCGGGTCACAATTAATAAGGAGTTTATAGCGGTACCGGACAAGGAACTCAACTTTTCAGGCTGGTCTCGCGTAACAAAATATGAAATTGAAGCCAGCGGCGAAACAAAGATTGTCGAGTAGACGAACAATGGTAAATGTTTGACAATGATAATCGTTATCAAATATACTGATTGGGAGAGGGTTTCACAGGAAAAAATAGGGCAATAGAATGCGAGCGGAGGGTGCATGAATATGCTTATTCAAAAAAGAACGATCACAGTAAAGGCCGGTTTTTCGGATCAAGTTGTGGAACGTTTCGGCAAGCCGGGCGGTCCGATGACAGAAATCGAAGGCTTCATCGATTTGACAGTCATGGTGAAGAAGGGCCGCCGCAATGACGAGGAGGAGCAGGTTGTCGTCATGGTGCGCTGGGAATCTGAAGAAGCATGGAAGCGGTGGGAGAAGAGCCCGGCGCATATTGAAGGACACCGCAATCAGCGCAACCAGGAAAAACCGGAATATTTAATTAGCACGGTTGTCGATATGTACGAAGTGAAGGCTGTAAAGCTGCCATCATAATGCATTTTAAGAGATGATCTTCGCATGGTTTGCGGGGGGTCATCTTTTTTTGTACGACTTGTCTGCATGGAAACCGGGTTGTCCGAATATGCTTCATAGAGAGAAGACAGGACAGTTGGGTGGAGATGCAAGATGGGGATGAATAAGCAGTCTTTTATTCGCGGAACCTTTGTGCTTACAGTATCTTCCTTTATTACGCGGATGCTTGGTTTCGTCAATGGTATTTTGCTGGCCCGTTTTTTGGGAGCTGAAGGTGTAGGTCTGTTAATGATTGCTCATCCGCTGCTGCCGCTGTTTATTACGATGACTGAGCTGGGATTGCCTGTAGCGATCTCCAAGCTCGTCTCGGAAGCGGAGGTACGCAAAGATGAAGCGCGGATCAAACGGATTCTTGCCGTTTCGTTAAGTGTGACCGGGACGCTTAGCGTTGTGCTGACATTAGTGGCGCTGTTTGGCTCGAAGTGGATCGCCTCGGTCTTCCTCGCCGATCAGCGGGCGTACTATGCGATGGTGGCGCTGACGCCGATTATTCCGATTATTGCGATGTCTGCTGTACTAAAGGGCTATTTTCGCGGCAAGCAAAATATGAACCCGCTCGCCATCTCGGACATTGTAGAAAATGTCGCGCAAATTATTGTTATTCTTGGGGTCGTCAATTTGCTGCTCCCGTACGGGATTGCCTATGCCGCGGCAGGCGCCATGGCAGCCGCTGTTATCGGTGAAGCGTTCGGGCTGCTCTATTTATTTTCGATGTTCAAATGGTCCAATCGCGGCAAGCCAAAAGCGGCGGCGCCTTCCATGAATGGGCAATTTTCTATTAAAGGCGACCGTACCCTGTTCGAGTTGCTGCGCATTGGCCTGCCGATGACGGGCAGCGGCTTTATTCATTCCATATACCGGGCTTTTTTACCGCTGTTAATTACTAAGAGCCTGGTCATGTATGGCGTAGGGACGGAGCTGGCGACCAAACAGTTTGGCCTGCTCATGGGATATGCCATTCCGCTGCTGTTTTTGCCCAGCTTTTTTACCCATTCGCTATCGACTGCGCTCATACCGGCCATTAGTGAAGCAAGCGTCGATAATGACACCCGTCTTATGCATACGCGCATGGATTTGGCGATGCGGACTGCGCTGATTGCGGGACTGCCCTGTACGATCATGTTGTTTATGTGGGCAGAGCCGCTGATGACCGTGATTTATCATGCGCCGGAAGCGGGTGTTCTGTTGAAGCTGATCGCCCCGTTATTTTTTCTCTATTATTTTGAAGCACCGCTGCAAGCGATTTTGCTCGGTTTGGGCAAAGCCTCGACCGTCATGTGGAATCATGTGCTAACTAATATTTTTGAAGTGATCGGGATTTTTGTATTAGGCTCGACGTTCGGCATTGAAGGTGTTGCCTGGGGTTTCGGACTTGGCATCGTGTTGTTAACGCTATTAAATTTTCTGTCTGTTGCCGGTACGATCGGCTTTTACTTCGATTTTCGGATTGTATTCAAAACTGGTGTGGGCGCCGTCATTATGATCGTATGCGGACTGGCGGCGCATCATTTTATGGAGCGTATGCAGCTCGGGACTATTGCGGAGCTGTTCGTTACGCTGCTGGTGTCGCTGGCGGCGTATGCGGCAACTTTGCAGCTGACGCGGGCGCTGCGCGGCAATCCGAAGCTGCCGCCGCCGATTGTTTCGTAGATTTTCAGAAAGCTGTCAGGGCTGTGAACTGGAATTGTTGCACAAAACGCAGGCCTGTTGATTATCCAATATTTAGGGTCGCATTTTCAAGAAACTGGTAAGCAAAACTAGCCATTCCGATGGTAATTTGTCCAGCTCAAATAACCGATCAAATTCGGCAAAAGTTAACTTCGCA
>NZ_JBHTHC010000043.1:0-25678 GCF_042676285.1 Paenibacillus sp. GCM10027626
GAGATTTCCCAATTAGTAAGACCCCTGGAAGACGACCAGGTTGATAGGTTCGAGGTGGAAGCGCAGCAATGTGTGGAGCTGACGAATACTAATCGGTCGAGGGCTTATCCTAAAAAGTTTCACGAAGTGAACACTTGCTTCGGAAGCATAAACACAGCTAAAGATTTTCATTCCAGTTCGTATCCAGTTTTCAGGGTGTAATAACACTACTGTATAATGTTCCCTGATAGCTCAGTTGGTAGAGCACTCGACTGTTAATCGAGTTGTCACAGGTTCGAGTCCTGTTCGGGGAGCCATTTATGGAGAGCTGTCCGAGTGGTCGAAGGAGCACGATTGGAAATCGTGTATACGTTAACCGCGTATCGAGGGTTCGAATCCCTCGCTCTCCGCCAGTATACTTAACATGAAGCAAGCGAAATGAAAGCGTATGGCCCGTTGGTCAAGGGGTTAAGACACCTCCCTTTCACGGAGGTAACAGGGGTTCGAATCCCCTACGGGTCACCAAAAAAAATGCTTGCATTTCTAGTGAGAAACATGATACAATATAACTTGTTCGCAATTAATATGGAGGCTTAGCTCAGCTGGGAGAGCATCTGCCTTACAAGCAGAGGGTCGGCGGTTCGATCCCGTCAGCCTCCACCATTTAAGCAATAGATGACGCGGGGTGGAGCAGCCCGGTAGCTCGTCGGGCTCATAACCCGAAGGCCGCAGGTTCAAATCCTGCCCCCGCAACCAAATTATTTAGTGTGGAGCCGTGGTGTAGAGGCCTAACATGCCTGCCTGTCACGCAGGAGACCGCGGGTTCGAATCCCGTCGGCTCCGCCAGTTTACCTGGTTCGGCTCGGTAGCTCAGTCGGTAGAGCAGAGGACTGAAAATCCTCGTGTCGGCGGTTCGATTCCGTCCCGAGCCACCATTGAAAGTTTAATATGCCGCTGTAGCTCAATTGGTAGAGCAACTGACTTGTAATCAGTAGGTTGGGGGTTCAAGTCCTCTCGGCGGCACCATCCATGGAGGATTAGCGAAGTGGCCAAACGCAGCAGACTGTAAATCTGTTCTCGTCCGAGTTCGGTGGTTCGAATCCATCATCCTCCACCAGTTTTTAGGGGCATAGTTTAAAGGTAGAACAGCGGTCTCCAAAACCGTTAGTGTGGGTTCAATTCCTGCTGCCCCTGCCAGTAGAACTATTGTGGCGGTCGTGGCGAAGTGGTTAACGCATCGGATTGTGATTCCGACATTCGGGGGTTCAATTCCCCTCGATCGCCCCATTCATCTTCAATGCTGGGGATTAGCCAAGCGGTAAGGCAACGGACTTTGACTCCGTCATGCCAAGGTTCGAATCCTTGATCCCCAGCCATTTTGCGGAAGTGGCTCAGCGGTAGAGCATCGCCTTGCCAAGGCGAGGGTCGCGGGTTCGATTCCCGTCTTCCGCTCCAAATTAATATGGCGCCATAGCCAAGTGGTAAGGCAGAGCTCTGCAAAAGCTTTACCCCCAGTTCGAGTCTGGGTGGCGCCTCCACAAAATATTTTGTGCCCTTAGCTCAGCTGGATAGAGCGTTTGACTACGAATCAAAAGGTCAGGAGTTCGAATCTCTTAGAGCACGCCATAGTAACTTAATAATGTGCCGGTGTGGCGGAATGGCAGACGCGCTCGACTCAAAATCGAGTCCGAAAGGGTGGAGGTTCGAGTCCTCTCACCGGTACCAAAAACTCTTAAGATTACGATGATTTATACGCTGATTGCCCGATTTGGGCAGTCGGCTTTTTGCGTTTTAGGAATACGCGACAGTTTTACGCGGTGTTCTCGGTACTCCGCGCTCGACTTTGGTCGATTACGATCGATTATTACGCGATCTTCTACGGTATAAAAATATCGTTGGGAGAGGAGCGAAACAGCGACTCGTCCCGTTCAAACAGTTATGCGGAAGCACCATGCGCCATATATTCAATTCCGCTGATAGGGGCTATAACCGAACGAATAAGGACGGTCGTCACGAAGTCGTAACTGTGATGTCAGGCTCCACAAGTCAAGCAAGCCGTGTAGTGTCCAACCCCAGAAGCGCTGGTCGTCGACGTCATGACCATCGAGAATCGTATCTCATCGTCAATCCGCCAACCTTCGCGCGTGTCTTATGTATAATGCTGAGACTACGTGTACCAGACATTCTAATGTAAAAACACTCATATAATCACCATTCTCTTCCGATATAGTTAATAGAATAGGGGGAGTCCTGCATGAAGTTTATAAAGGATCGGCAAAAGAAAAGAAAAATTCGCCGTTTGAAGGGAGATCTCCAAGCAAAAGTTATTTCATTGGGAGAGGCAGTTGTTATTCTGGAAAAATTCAAATTAAATGAACTCATTTTACTAAAAGCGGATATTGATGCGACAATTGAAAACATGAAACAAATTGGTTTTATTGCGATTGTCGTTGGTTTCATGATCACGTTTTATACAGAGTTAATTAAAAAGACATTAACAATTGATGATGGAATCTCTATTCTTATTTTTCTAGTTGTAATAATAGGCTTAATGTTTATAGCAGGTACTTATGCGAGGTTATATCACAAAAACCTCCTGTATCAGAAACTAATTGAATTAAAAATAAAAGAAAAAGAAGAGAAGGTGATCAATCTAGATTATGCCATTTGACCCGAAACCGCACGCGTCCCATTCCGTCGCGACCAACTCGTCAACTTCCGTAAATTCGGTGCGGAAAACTGGCACGATAGCCCTTTAGTAATACGATTACCAGCGTGGATGATGTGTACTCTACTATAGTTGCCGGTGTGGCGGAATGGCAGACGCGTTCGACTCAAAATCGAGACCGAAAGGGTGGAGGTTCGAGTCCTCTCACCGGTACCAACTTAATTAACAAATGGTTCATTAGAAATTATTTCTAATGAGCTTTTTTATTTCTTTTATTACTTCATGCATTGTATTTGCTGAAGATACTTTGGAGCTGTTCTCCAAGTGAGAATAAATATTTGCTGTGGTGGAATAATCACTTTGAGCTAACCATTCTTGAACCTTTTTCATGCTGACGCCATTGCTCAAAAGCAAAGTGGCGCACCTATGGCGAAGATCATGAAAACCGATGTGCGTGTTTCCGGAAAAAAGGCAAAATGATGCATGACCATAATATACCCAAAAGCTCAAGAAGTGCAGGAGGCAGATATGGTAGATGAAAAGCATCTTGTTTATTTCAAAGAACTCTTGGAAGGAAATTCTGAAATTTCTTTTAGGGCATATCTTTCAAACAATGAAGATTCTTTGCGCAAGCAATTTTCTCCGGCAAGATTTGCAAGACTAAGATTCAAGTCAATTGATGAAATAATAAAGATTCTTGACGAAGAAAAAATTACCTACATCATTAATGAGCAGGCCATAAGAAACGAAAAATATTTGGCGACATTTCATCCGGATGCATTGAATGAAAAAGGCAGGCTCAAGGAAGGATTCAAAGACACCATATTCAATGGAATTGTTCACGATTTTAAATCCAAGGGCGAAGATTCAGTCTTATCCCTCCATAAATACATCGAATTCCCTAAAAACATCAATAGTAAAAAGAATATAGAAAAACTCAAAGACATGGAATTTTTCGCCGAAACGGAATTATACCTAGGAGATAAAAATCTTGGCCTTTTTTTACTGAAGGCGCTAGCATCTATTGAGCGTCAGTTTTCCGATGTGGATGATATTGTCCTTATAGCAAAAGAAGCTGTCATTAAGCACCAATCATCGGAAGGAAACTAAAACTTATCAGTCTTGAGAGCCAAGGATTTGGACTATCCAAAAAGCAACGTGCCCTCATGCTGGCGACATACAATACCCCATTACCCAGTATTTAACTGGGTATAGAATGCCATGGGACTTTGAGTGGGAGTATGTCTCCAAGGAATTAAAGAATAATTTATTCATTTGTGGAGAAAAAATTCCATCACGAGATTTATCCGATGACATTTGCCTTACACAATTTGGTGATAGCAGGCTCAATAATGCAGCTGGAAAAGGTTTTGAGGCAATGAATGAATTAATGATTAAAAAATGAGCAGGCGCCGCGGCAGCCTGCTCATTTTATTAAACTAATAGGATGTATAATTAAGAAGTAAACCCGTCCCTATATGTTTTCTTCAAATGATAAATTAGTTGGCTCGTCCAAAAGGACTGGACGGGATTCCAAGTTTGTTGTTTCCACGCTTTCGTTCACTTTTTCAAAAGAAAATTGGTCGATCCAAACATGACCCAAACCTGATAATAGAACTCCGAATGAAATCGTAGCACTATCTTCTGGTATATCCAGAACAACTGCGTAATGATTCCATGTATTTGTTCCCACAATCGGCCGATTACTCATGTTATCGAATTGAAGAGTATCTCCTGCAGCATTATCAACCCTCATCCATAACCCCGAAAAATGCTGGACATCGTTTGTTTTAATAAAACAGGAAAGTTTAATTCTCTGTCCTTTATATTTACCTGCCTTGAATTGCTGCATCATGGTCGCAAATTCCGAAGCGTCCTGCACCGTTTTAGATTTTAAATATCCGGATGCACTTCCTTGGTGCACAACCTCCCGGTCTATCCCCATTTCATAGTTAAACGGATGACTTCCACTTAAAAACCAACCTTCTATGTCTCTTTCCATCCACGTTTCCTCCTTTTTGGTTACGATAGTAGACATTAGCTTTCTGTATTGGCCTGGCGGTAAATAATACACTTTTTTAAATGCGCGCGTAAATGCTTCTTGTGATTCAAACTGAAAATACAAAGCAATGTCAATGATCCGTTCCTCTGTAAGAAGAAGAGTAACCGCTGCTGCTGCAAGCCGTCTCATACGAATATAGGCTGCAACGGACAATCCAACAGATGAATGAAATATCCTGTGAAAGTGATACTTGGAGAAGTTTGAACGTTCAACAATGTCACTATCCGAAATTTCTTCGTGTAAATGGGCTTCGATCCAATCGATTGTTTTTTGAATTGTTGATTCGTATTGCATCATCTGCTCACCTCCTCCTTCCATTTCAAGCATATCGAAAATGAATAGGCTTTTTTTGATTTTTTTTGCGGTCTTCGGTTCGTTCTACAGAAGGGGCGTCTCATGAGAACATAGGCGTAGACGAAGGTTGCGCGCATTCGAAAAAACGGGAGTATGGAGAGGAACAGCAAATCGCCCTGGTCTTTGTAAGAACAGGGCTTCGGCTGAAGCCTGGCTGCTCATTCATTTGAGCCGGACTCTTAGTCAGTGGAGTCGGGAGAAATCACGTCCCACTTTCCAAACAGCGTCAAACCCGCCGCTTTAGCCAGCAACACCGACGCCTGGTTATCGAGCTGGCAGCCGGTACTGGGGTTCGTATCCCTGCTCATAGGCGTACTTGCAGATAGAACGTACCGCTTTGCGGGCGTGACCTTTTCCTCTAAAGGGCGTCAGCGTCAGTACGCCGAGATCCGCAATTTGCGCATTGTCCTCCCAGGGATACATGCTGGCGGCGCTGACCAGGCGGTTTTGCTCAAAAGAGCCGAAGACCGCCCAGTGATCTAATTCCACATAAGCGTCATCCAAGTCTTGTTCTGAGGCAGAGGACTCCAACTCGGAGAAAACCACATCATCTTGCTCTGTTAACCGGCGCAAGCCGCCTTCCGGGGTTTCTTGCAGTAATGCGTTCTTATCGGCTTCTAAAAAATAAAAAAGATAATCTGCGCCATGCAGAGTGATTCCTGCTTCATTCAATTTCCGGCGAAAGATCTCCTCAGACAGGTCTTGCTCTTGATAAAGGCCTGCCTTATCGGCCAGCGCAGGCGTCAGGACCGCCATAACCCGGCCGTCGGTGGTTTCCAGCACCATGACCCGGCTGTCTCTGTCCAGCTCCGGGGTGATGGCGACAGTAAAGACTTCATCGCTATAGAGGACGTCTCCGTTTAAAAATTGGGCCCGCCAAAAGTCCGTTATCGTTTGTGAAAATAAAGGCATACTACTTACTTGACTTGGTTGATTTGTCATTATGTTCACTTCCTTATAGGCTAGACTTCATTCTCCGGGGCATCAAGCAGCGGTTCCTGAATATTACGATGCAAGAGCCTGCTGATTTTTATCGGTAAAATTGCCTTTTATCCTTTTCCTTTACGGATACTCTTAGTTTCCAAAGCTCTTTAGCCAACTGAAAAGCTTCCTCATCATCTCCTTTTTCAATTGCTATTTTCCTTGCTTTTAATAGAGCATTTGCAGCAGGTGACAGGTCAGGAGAATCCACAACCCATGTTGTAAAATCCTTTTTAAAGGGGTCCGTCTCGCTCCAAAAATAATTATGTTTTATAAAGGCAGCACCTACTGTGCGTTTATTAACCTCCTGTTTACAACGAAAAAGTTCTTTCTCATCATCACCTAATAATACCAATTGCTTTTTATCCATAAATACAAGGGAGATATTTTTCTTTTTGAAAACAATTTCATCATCTCTAAGTTTAAATATAACTTTATCATCGTATACAGACGTTTCTAAGCTTTCATGAAAAGAGAAAAGAGTCAATGCAATTCCCGCAATCAAACCTAGGATCATTGTAACAATGCCTACCCAGGCTCCATTATAGGATGCAATTAGTTTTAAAGGTCCCTGGAAAGGTACCCAAGGCAAGGAACTGCCCCATTGCGCAATACTCGGAAAAAACCAGCCGAACACTAAACCGATAAGCGGGAAACCAAGCCACAAGATAACCTTATCCATTTTTGAAAAATTTAATAATGTATGATTATCACTCATTTAAATTCACCCTTTTTTAGATAATACACTTGTAATGGTTTGTCTCCATACAGCTGCAACATCTAATTGAATTCCTATCATCGGATAGTTTGGTAAGTTATCAAGTGTTAATGCTAATACACATGCTTTTTCACGTAATCCTTTTGAATCAGTAAGACCAAATTCTACCCCTTTTTGTAGTAATCTTATAAAACCGTCAATAAACCCTTCCTGTACGGCTTTAATTTTTATACGATACTCTTTATTATGTGAAGATTCCCGGTTTCCATATAAAAGAAACTCATTTAATACCTGGACAACAAGCATTTGTGTATCTGCAGATTCTTCACCCAACAATTGCAAGCCGTCACTAACAATCTTCTCTACAAAATTCTCTTTCGTATACTCATTAATAGGAAAGTATTTTTCAAAACTATATCCCTCTAACATCCAAGCGAATACAGCGTCTACTAGTTCTTCTTTTGACGAGTAATAATAATATATGGATGGTTTCTGTATGCCTACAGAATTAGCGATCATGGAAAGTGAAGATTTTTCAATTCCATATTGTCCGATTAACCAGGTGGTCGTTTCAAGTATTTTTTGTCTTGTTGTTTCGCTTTTACTCATTATCTCACCTTTTCTACCTATCGTTAGGTAGATGTTAACACATAACTACGCTGATTGTCAAAAGCCCACCCTTATCAAGGGTGGGCTTAATGTGCAATTATTGCTTTGTCCAGGATCCCGAAAGGACTGTTCGATCAGTTGATCAGCCGGGACGACCGCTATCCGACCAACGGGGCGATTTTGGGAAACACCCGCAAGGCAGTACGATAAAAGACATGCTCGTGACAGGATTCGGGAATCAATTCCTGGACGAATTGCAAATAAGGTTCTACCGGGGCAAGCGGCCAGTCGGTGCCGAACAGCATTTTTTCGTATTGACCGCTGTAAGCCAGCGCTTGGCGCAGATGGGCGAATACGAGCGGAGCATCTTTCAGCCGCGCGCATTCGGCGGCATTGCCGACGATCAGACCGGACAGATCGGCGAATACGTTGCGGTTTTTATACACGACTTCCGCTCCGTCGAGCACCCAGGGGTCGCCCAAATGGGCCATCATGAAATTGACTTCGCGGTGCTCGACGGCCACTTCGTCTACCGTCAGCGGGTGTGCATATTTCAACAAGCCGCGTTCTGAGTACGTATCGCCGGTATGGAATACGACCGGTACTTGATATTGTTTCGCCAACTCATATACCGGCTGATAGACGCTGTCATAGGCGTAGAACGGATAATAGCCGAGGTAAATTTTGATCCCGACCGCCTCCGGCTGCTGCAAAGACCGTTCCAGCTCGTCCAGTCCGGCATTGTCCAGTTTGAAAGGATTAACCCCTGGACAGTAGACGATTTGCTTCGGAAAAGCTGCCGCTATCATATCGAGCCCCATCGGGGTCAAGGCTTCCCGATCCGGGAAGCCTCCAGGGGCGGATTCCGTCAATCCCATTCCGATGCCCAGTACGACGCCTTGCGCGGCGTATTCGCGGAGCAGGCCTTCAACGGAATAATCGACGAATGAACGGGTTGCCGCCGTTTCTTTAAATGAAGCAATATGGGATAAATGCATATGTGCATCGATCACTTTCATTCGGTCTGCGCTCCTTCCATGTAGTTAGATTCAAGTATAAGAGGAAAGGATACCCGGCGTAAAGCATCCAGCCCCTCGGCGGGAAGCAGCGCATCTGAAAAGACGAAAAAAACCGGGGCCGAGCGGAATGCGTTTCCGTGCGGCAAGCGAACATTCCGCGAGAACGACAGGCAGCAGATGTCCTTGTTCGTATAGAGTGAAGGGCGGTTGACCGTTTCATCGGTCACAATTTGCATCACTCCGGCTCGGCCCTCGAAGCCGAAAGCGTAGTTTTTCGTTTCGCGCACGTTGAGTTCGTCTTTGCCGATGGCGTAACGCAGCATTTTGCCGTCAGGTGCAAAGGTTCGCAGCCAGCCGCCGCCCGCCTCGCTAGACTCGCCGAACGATCCAGAATCGCCGGACTTGCCAGGTGCTGCAGATTCGCCATTCTCAGTGAAAGATCCTGATTCGTCATAGCGAAGGAACAACTCGCTAAGTGCCGATTTTTCCAAATAAGTGCCTGTGTTTTGACGGATATCGGTCATATAGGCGAGTACCGGCGCTCCAGGGAGCAGCAGGTAGTAACTGTCCACGATCGTTCCTTTGTAGGTTTCGTGCTGCTGAATGGACTGGCGAATTCGGATGCCGGACCAGACGTTGCCTTTGTCGTCGGCAATGTGGACGAAGCTGGCGGAATGTTCTTCCTTGCGAACCGACGCCGCGCTCATACCGTCAAACTGATCGGTTAAACCGCCGATCCATGGATTCCACCAGGACCTGATCCCATATTCCGGAAATCCGGAGGCGAGCCATTCCTGACCTTGCACAGCAAGCGACCGGAGAGCGGGATAATAGTCCGGCGCGGCGGAAATCCGAATCATCCCGTTGTCGGCTTCATATACCGTGTATTCTGCTTCCGTGAACGTGGAACGGCGGACGGGAGCCGACGACACCGGGAACAATGCGCTATAGTACGTCTCTTGCTGCGGGCCAAGCCGAGCATCCAGCTGAATGACGCTGCAAAGGGACGACGGGGACGGCAAAGCAAAAGAGGCTTCCGCGGCTTCTTCATCCGCAGACAACACCTTTTGGGCTGCCGGACGGGTTTCGCCTGCGTAAGAGACGGACAACTCGCCTTCCCATACGTTCTGTTTGACATCATGCAGCGCAACTGTCACTTCGTGCACATCCGACGGCACGAACGGGTTTCCTTCATTGGCCGTCAACTCTATATGGCGGCTCGGCAGCGGGGGCGTTTCCGGCTCGGCCAGTTTCAAGGCAAACGCTCGGAATTCGTTCCAATCGTCAAAGCCGCCTATCGACATGAAAATCGTTTCCGCAGCTTTCGTTTCTCCGGGTTCCAACGATTCGACGACACTTTCCAGCTCCAAATACCACTCTCCGAAACGCATTCGGTGGCTGCCGGACCAACAGATGCCGAACGGGGTTTGGCCGCTGCGGGCAAAGAGCCACGGTTCGCTGACCTTGGCGCTGTCCCAATATTCGTGATCGTTCCCGTGAGAATCGGTCAATTCGAGGATACGGCCGCCGTAAGGCAGCACCAGCCGGTACAAGTCCGAGCGGATACGCTGGGAGATCCAGACCTCGTGGGAGACTGGCGCCCCGGAGTCGTTTTCCAACTCATGCCACAGCTTTACCGTTCCGTCGGCGTAGAGCAGGGTGCAAAGATGCAGCAGAAGTTGGGGAAAAGCGTCCGACCGGTACGTATGGCGGAATCCGATCGCGCCGCGCTCTTCGCAGATTTCGACTCGCAACGGTTTCTTGCGTGTAAATTCACTCGAATACGGTTTGCCGATGGAGGGCGGCAACAGCATAATTTCTTCGTCTTTCCGGCTCACAGTCCGAAACGACATCTCGTTATGATCCTTGTCGTAATGGAGACTGCGCCCTCCGTTCCAGGCCATCCAGCCGCTATCTGTTTCTCCCGCAGCCATCGCGCCGGGCCCGCCGAAAGCGCCCCCGACGGTAGAGGTAAACAGCACCTCAGGCCCGTTGTCCGGAACGGCCCGAATTTGCGGCCGGGCCTGGTAGAAGCCATAATCCAGCAAGCGATAAGGAACGGCCAGCGAGACTCGCTCTTTCGCTTGCAGCCTCGTTTCGAAGGTTTGCTGTTCGAGCGCAAGCCAGGCGGTACCAGGCAGGGTGAAGGAAAACGCGGCCGGCTGCGCAAAATGATTTTGCATATCCAGATACAACATATAATTGCCGCCTATCGCATGTCTGACTGCTGGAACGCTCATTTTGACGCTGGCCGGAAACTTCGGTACGATGCCGACCTTCAGCAGCGCTTCAGATCCGTTAATACGAACCCGGGTCTGTACAGCCGGGCAAGTGCGCCATTCGCTCTGCGGCTCCTCTATTGCGCCGACGAAAAAACTTGCCGAGATCTGCCGTTCGCCTTCCACCTGCAGTTCGTCCTGCCAATCAAACGTGATGTTGCGGTCCGATTCACCCTGGAACTCAAGCTTGAGCGGCGCGCCCGATTTGTTGACAATGCGGTATTTGACTTTATAATCGTTGCCAAATACTGGTTCGGCTTGCTCAGCTGTGGCGGACAGCAAAAAATCTTCCGTCTCGATGAGGCAGATACCGCGGCTTCTGCGTTCAATGTCGACGCGTAGCGATTGGCCGTTGTCACCCTCCCAGGCGTAAGTGTACGTCTCGAATCCGTTCACCTTCTGCCCGTCCGGTTTGATTTCAATCGTCCGTTTCAGGTCGGCATACCAGTCAAATTCGCGAAAATAGGGGGCGAGCGCTTCACAGGCGGCAACCTGCGGAATAAAATTCATAAAATGCACCGCATCTTCGCGGTCTTCCCAGAAGAAACCGCATCTCTTGTACAAGGGAACGGCCTTCATGTTTGCTTCCCAGGTATACAGGTCGACGCGCGGCCACCCCAGGCGGATCGTTTCTTCGATCGCCTGCAGCACGAGCCGTTTGCCAATCTTATGGCCGTGAAAATCCGGCCGAACGTTCAGCAGTTGAATATATAACGCACCAGTGTCCTGGCGATATTCGCCCAAGCTGCAGTATCCGACGACTTCTTGATTGCAAATGGCAAGAAACACCGAGATGGCATCCGAGTTTTCCTCGCTTTGCCGTACTTGTTCGGCCGATCTGACGGAAGTTCCCCCGCCCCATTCGTCGTTGCTCCGGTTCCACATTTCAGCTACCTTTTCCGCATAATCGGGATGATAAGGTACAATATCTATCAGCGTCATGTTTTCACCTCGTTTAGAGTAAAAAATAGAAGATAATGGGTATACGTTCCGAGGCGAGACAAAGTTTCAATTTTCGGGAAAAAGAAAGGGGAAGACAGGGGGGCGCTAAATCTGATTATTTGGCGTTTTTAAAGAGTAACGGACCTGCGTTCATATTGTACAAATAAGAGATGAAAGAAGAATAGAAAATGGCTGTATCAGTTGAGCAGCGTCTATATGAACCGGCAGGAGAATTCTGCCCCCTCCTTGTCCAACTTCCGAGTTACCAGGTCGATAAAGCAGTCCTTTTCCAGCTGTTTTGCGCAACGCAAACATATACATATTGGTCGTCCCAAGCCATCTGCCCTTGACTGCAGGGCTCACTCGACGAAGCGGGCGTATGCTTGTCGCGGATGCGCAGCTTGTCTCCGTTTACGTCAAGCTTGGTGTCAGGGTCATTCACACCTATCCCGACATTGCCCTCGCCACGCTGCAGGGTGATCGCGGAATCGACCGGGTTGCCGTCATCGTCGTAACGGACGAACTGCAGGTCGGCCCCCGTATTGCTCCCCGCTTCCTTCGAGCTGTTCGCCCGGACGGCCCATCTCGGCGTCGTCTCATTATCCTTGCCAGCTACGCTGAACTGAAGGTCACGGTTCGTCCCAGTTTCCCCCGCTACCCGCAAAATGCCGTTCATCACATTGAAGTTGGACGAATGGGTGCGGATCTCGCTCACGTCGGTGTCATAGGGAATTTCAAACCGGGTGAAGAGCTGGTTCGCATATTGTCCGTTTGGCGACATTGTCGTCTCGAACGAGAGATGTTTATGATCATGCTGCTCCGGATTATTGGCCTTGTCGTGGGAAATGATCGCCGTTTTGTCATGGTCGTTCTCGTCAGCCCAGACGATCGCCGGCTTGGCTCGATCCGCTGTCCATTGCAACCTGATCAGGTCGGATTGATGTCCCTCTTGGTTGATCCACTTTTTGTCGGTGGACAGATGCAAATGTTCATTGTGTGGAATGCGGATTTCGCTACCAGTCTTCTTGGCTTGTCCCAACGTTCCCGCCGTGCCCTGTTCCTGATCCGTACAGCCGATGCCCAGCAGGCAGACGCTCCCCAACATAACCGATACCATCATCGCCTTCGATAATTTCATTGCACTTTCCTCCGTTATTCATTGTGATTGATCTTGTTGTTTTTTTCGATCTTTTCGTTTTAATGAACTACTGACTTGGTCTGATCGTATTATAACAACACTCGGCGTACAAGCATTTCCCGGAAAAACGATTCTTTTCGCCTATAAAATTTTAACGGGGTTCATCCGATTAATACCCACAAATATTGTCCAAGCCAAATTCATCACTCACGTTAGTCAATTAGTCCTAGTTTCCTTTTCATTGATGTCCCATCTGCTCAGCGAATGCTGAGAGGCTATTTATTATTTAGGAGCGCTGTAATCTTTGAAATAGTGCACTCCGTCGTGAGCGGTATCACCCGGTTTTGTTCTTCGATTGGTGTTGAACCAGAGTTTACCCCCTTTGGCGATTCCGACGCCCTCTATCTCAAAAAGGTCAGGAAATGCAGCGGACGTAACGCGGAATGACAGATTATTATCTGCTTTTATTGTACCTGAGGCAGTAGATATATTATGATAAACAAGTACAATGCTGACGTTTTTATATGTCAGCGGAACATATATTGTATCGTTATAATAACCGAAACCCTGGAATGCATACGAGGTGATGTTAGATACGGTACTGCCGTTGACCCGAGCATCTTTAATATTTAGGTTAAAGCCATCGGTTACATTAATAGTACCGCTGTTTGCGGTCAGTGGGAGTGAACCTCTGTATAAGGTTCGTCCGGATTTGAAGAGAAAGTGTATGTTTTTAGCGTCTTTGCTGGTAATTTTCACACCCGACATTGATTTGTTTAAACCTTTGTATTTGATTGTGTACTTACCAACTTTGTAATATTTCGTTCCTACATACTTCAGTTTCACGAGACTCATACTGCCGGAGTTCATGGTAACGACGAACATATAATACTTTCCGTCGATTGTGCTAAGTACCAAATCGTTGGCATGGCCGAGGTAGGTAGCATAAGTTGTCCCATTATCACCGTTTGTCATGAGCGTAGTGGTTCCGTCGCTCATTTTGGTACGGTAAATGACTGCCTTAGTATTGTTACTGTTGACTTTTGCGGAATAGACGTAGGTAGATCCCACTGCGAATCCCTGTGCGGCGTAAGCATTATTTGCATTTTTGAGCGTTGCGACGGTGCTATAGGTGTTGTAATATGCTGCATTGGCTGTGATGGGTATCAGCATCGCAGTACAGAGGAGAAAGACTACAAATAAGGTAAAACGTTTCACCGTTCCCATTCTTCTTGCAAACATACTCTTCATACACTATACCTCCATAAAAATATTTTTCATGTTGCTTATATGAATTGAATGAGTTTCCTACTCGACTGCCGGCATAAACAACACAGAGCTGCTGCTTTTTATTGATATCACAGTAAGAAAGGGTTCATTCAATTGTATATCAAAATATATTAACCTGAATCCGTTCGTGATCATACAGTAAATTAGGCCTAAAAGTCACATGGTCTTTGCATTTTTGTATAAGTTGGATCATATTACCGTACTTTGAATTTTTGGAGGAAAAGATGAAACAAGAACTGCAATTTGCACTTGAATCTTTTGGCAATATACTCTCTGAAACAGGACAAATAGATGTAGATAAGGAGAAGGTTATTTTACCATCTTTAGAAATCAGTATAGGAATTCACCACATTCGAATGATTCAAGCTGGTGAGAATTTTTCTGCTACAGTTTATTATTCTATTGATTCTCCACAATTGGATAATGTACTTCAAGATAATTTAACTGGGCTCGGGACAACGGTTGAAGCAGCAATCCTGAAGGCAAATCAGCGGTTTGTTGCAGGCAGCTTTTCCGGATTAGTAAACATGGCAAACGGGATAAGCTTTACCAGCTTTCCAACTTGTTTTGCCGGACAAAAGAGATTATGGCAAGTCACAAAATCAAAAGAATCAACAGAAGGATTTTACAACAATAATTTTGATATTTGGGAAGTTATTAAGGAAAAAATAGCTCTTCGCTTAGGAAACAAAAAAGGATATTGGGTCAAAATAGACTGTTGGAAAAGTTCGGGCCAGTTTGATTGTGATTTTACTATAAATGATTTACCTGACTTTGAACTCTTTAATGATGTTTTGAATTACATAAATGAAAGGAATTCGGATGAGCTCTTTTCATATAAGCAATTCTTTTTTATTAAACAGTCGGATGAAACTTTTACTCCCTATCCATATACGAAAGAGCAGATAGGCGTATTTACCGAAAAAGCTATCCAACAATTTCAAACCTACGAAGAAGAATATTTTGATGGACGGATAGATTGCCTTGCAGAAGTATTGAATGATCTTAGCTTGGCTATTGAGTTTTATTATTTCCTTCCGTTTATTTGCAGTGTAGACCGATATGATTATGCTTGGCACAATGATGCGATAAACCTAATTCAAGAAGGACAAAATATTATGGTTTATAAATCACAATTTGCGTCCTATAACTGGATTCGAGAGTTTTTACTAAATGGATTTAAGACAGGCAAATTTTCAGAAGATTCTTATGACAAGCTTGTTGAAATAAGTCCAATTAGTGAATCTGTTGAACAACTCAAAGAACAAAATGCAAATTTCTTGAAGTCATGTATTACAGTTTCTATGGAAGTGCCTAGCGATTACAAACTTAGATAGCTGGAGTAGATGATTAAGCGCCGCGGCAGACGGTGGTTCGAGGAATGAAGCTCATTCCGCTATTAAAAGAAAGGAAACACTTGCTTTCATTGACAAGGCATGAGCATCCATTATAGAATATGTTCATTGAAAGGATGGTTTTCTATGAAAGGCTTAAATACGGTTATACGATATACCAGAAGCTGCTCCGTACAAATGGATAAACAACGATGAAACGTTGTCCGGAGCTTAATCAAAAAGCGTACCGCTTTTTTTCATCGGTAGAATAGCAGGTAAAATTTAGTGTGTATGTTCACGCTTATTTAACTATGCTTTTTACCGGTGTTCAAGGATTAAGAGGCTGTAGACAAGGTTTTGTCTGCAGCCTTTTGTGATATCGTACCCCTTTTCTATGCTTATGCTGAATTGGGGTGTGTTGTACCGTCCAGACGCGTACAAAGAAGCAGAAGGCTTGCACCAAGAGGTGCTGATGGCCTTCTGCTTTTTTTATTAAAATATAAGAAAGTATAAGTTTCACCTTATACACAGCTTATATTTCTAGGGAAGAAACTTGCTTCGCGCCGGGATGGCGTCAGCCGTTTCTTCTTGTCTATAAAACAAAAAGTGAGGGATTTGAAATGAGTTTACTTATAGTTAGTGATATGTCACATTCCTATGGCGATAAAGTGTTATACAAAAATGTAGAGTTCGAACTTTACAAAGGGGAGCACTTAGGGGTGGTTGGACAGAATGGTACAGGAAAAAGCACCTTTATCCGCATCTTGATGGGCGAAATTATTCCCGATAGTGGAACCGTGAGATGGCAATCAAATATTAAGATCGGCCATCTTGATCAATATGCTGAAATCAATGGTAGCCACACCATAAACGATTATTTGCAGTCCGCTTTCTCTGATCTCTTGTCGCTTGAGGCAGAAATGAACGAGCTATATACACAGAGTGTTGCGGGCTACAATGAATATCTGATAAAGGCTGCCGAGATTCAAGAAATGCTTGAAGCACAGGACTTCTATGCGATGGAGAGCAATATTAGCAAAGTCGTATATGGCTTAGGGATTGACTCAATAGGTACTGATCGTCCCATACAAATGTTGAGCGGAGGTCAGCGGACCAAAGTCATCCTGGCCAAACTGTTGTTGGAAAAGCCAGATGTCCTTCTTCTAGATGAGCCGACTAACTATCTTGATGTAGGTCATGTAGAATGGTTAGCTCAATATTTAACTGCAATCGATCAAGCCTTTGTCGTCGTTTCGCACAATGTTGAGTTTCTTGAAAAGATAACAACGTGCATTGCGGACATTGAAGGGGAGACCATTAAGAAATATTACGGCAAGTACTCAGAGTTCTTGAAACAGAAAGCTCATCTGCGAGAGGAGCACATCCGCAAATACCAGGCACAAGTAAAAAAGATTGAACAAACTGAAGCCTTTATTCGAAAAAATATCGCCGGGGTCAATTCCAAAAACGCTCGCGGCCGCAGAAAGCAGCTTGAGCGCATGGAACGAGTTGCTCCGCCTGCCTTTGTATCAAAGCCAACGATTCGATTTGGGGAACTTCCGTTAACGGCCCATGTAGCTCTTGAGATTCAACAACTGAAGGTTGGCTATGAGAAGCCTTTGCTCCCAAGCATGAAGTTCGAAGTGAAGTCCGGTCAAAAGCTGGTCATTACCGGATTTAACGGCATCGGCAAATCCACACTGCTTAAAACCTTAGTTGGGCAAATCCCATGCCTTGCAGGCAGTTATCACTTCGCTGATCAGGTTCAGCTGGGATACTATGAGCAGGATCTAAAATGGGAGGATGAGTCCAAGACGCCCATTCAAATCATTGCCGATCGTTATCCTAGCTTGAGTACAAAGGAAATTCGGCGTCATTTGGCCCAGTGTGGGGTGAAAGAGGATCATGTATCAAGAAGCATTCACACTCTAAGTGGCGGGGAGCAATCAAAGGTAAAATTATGTCGTTTGCTGCTTACGAAGTGCAATATGCTTATTATGGACGAACCAACCAATCATTTTGATGCGGAAACGAAATCGGCTTTACAGCAAGCGTTAGTGAAATTTGCAGGAAGTGTAATTCTCGTCTCGCATGAACCTTCCTTTTATCAGGAATGGGCAGATCGTGTTGTTAATATAGAGGAGTTTGTGAAATAAAAAAATAATCTGAGCGAGTCTGGATAGCATTTACCTGTTCCGGTCTCTATCTTTCCAATCTTGCTTTGTCGTTTCCTCAAAAACTGGTACAATAATAAGTAAATAAGCTGATTTTGTTCAGTCTATTTAAGTATTTAGGAGATCATGTAGTTGAATGTATTTTTAAAGGAAGAGAGAGAATGAATCCTATGATTATTAAACCACGTACACGCGGATTTATCTGCACGACTTCACATCCAGTTGGCTGTGCACAGCAGGTGAAGGAGCAAATTGATTATGTAGAATCCAAGGCGGCGATTGAAGGGCCGAAAAACGTACTCGTGATCGGGGCATCAACCGGTTATGGATTGGCTGCCAGAATTACTGCGGCTTTTGGTGCTCGTGCCAATACGGTGGGGGTATATCGCCCAAGCAGCGGTTCTGAGAAACGGACGGCATCAGCCGGCTGGTACAATTCAGCTGCATTCGAGCAGGCTGCACAGGAGGCCGGACTCAAATCGTTTAGCGTAACTGGTGATGCATTCTCCAATGAAACGAAGGAAAAAACGATTGAACTGATTCGCAACGAGATTGGCAAGATTGACCTGGTTGTCTACAGCGTGGCTTCCGCACGCAAGACAGACCCGCAAACCGGGGAAGTATATAACTCTGTTCTGAAGCCCATTGGCAAGACATTCACGAATAAAACGGTCAATTTCCATACCGGCGAAGTGACGGAAATTACGATTGAGCCAGCTACAGATAAAGAAATTCACGATACTGTTGCGACAATGGGCGGCGATGACTGGGATGCTTGGATGCAAAGTCTTCAGGCTGCAGAAGTATTGACAGAGGATGTTACGACAATCGCCTTCTCTTATATCGGCTCCGAAATTACGCGGGCGATCTACCGTGATGGCTCGATCGGCCGAGCCAAGGATCATCTGGAAGCGACTGCATTGCAATTGAACGATAAGCTGCAAGCTAGCGGCGGACGGGCATATGTCGTCGTAAGCAAGGGGCTTGTGACGCAGTCCAGCTCTGCGATTCCAGTGGTTCCGCTATATATTTCGGCATTGTACAAAACAATGAAGGAAAAGGGCCTCCATGAGGGGTGTATTGAACAGATCTATCGCTTATTCACGGAGCGTTTGTACACTGGAGGAGAGACGCCAGTGGACGAAGCGGGACGAATCCGCATCGACGATTGGGAGCTTCGTGAGGATGTACAGGCGGAAATCGTGAAGGCATGGGAGAACGTGACGACTGAAAATATTCACGAGCTGACAGATCTTGAAGGCTTCAGACGTGAATTTTTCCAGCTGTTCGGCTTTGAAACTGAAGGTGTAGATTATGAAGCTGACGTTAATCCTGATGTGAAGGTTCCGAATTCGATCTAAACTGTGATAGGAACCAAGAAGCTTTATGCGATACTGCATCAAACATTTTAAACCGCAGGGAGGTACGCTGCTCATAAGCGGCCTGCTTGCGGTTTATCTGCATTTGTCTATTGAGGCTGTCTATAATTCAAATGTCCAACTTGGAAGGAAATGAGCGCTGAATGTAGAAACTCGTAGGAAAGGACGTTATGGGGCATGATATAGAAAGCGGATACAGCATCACATTCCATAGAAACCGGGTGAGAGATTATGAAAGTAAAACTGAAAGATGTAATTGACCATATGGGAGTGGAGTTTGAGGAATACATGCCTTATATTTGCCGAAGAACAGGGCAACTTGTTGTGACGTCGTCCCGGAATTTGCGAGATGCGGAAGAGATGGAGGAGGAGGAGATCGCCGCTCTGCCGGAGGATAGGCGGGAAGAGATGGAGCTCGCGTATGATCTCGTGTTCAATTTTGAGCATTATGAAAAACTGCCGTCGTCGTATGACGTTAATGAGTATGGAATGATGGAAGACTTTTGCTATTCCCTGCCGGAAGGGCGGACGCGGGATGCTTTGTTGGATGCCATCGACGGCAAGGGAGCGTTCAGAAGATTCAAGAACAAAATTCACGATTTTGATGTGGTGAACCAGTGGTATCAATTTCAGAACGAATGTTATAAACAGAAAGCGATCGAATGGTGCCGGGATGTCGATCTGGAATATGAGGAATAGCCGTTTCTGGAAGAACAATTCGCAGCCAGGCATTCATCCGCATATTGTCGAGCACAGTGACCTGATGACGCATGAACGAACGCTAACGGAACGGTGAAGGCTGTCGATTATCTGTGAGCAGGGGGGAACTGTGATGTGAGCGATGCGGACACAGGATCCGTTATTTGCCGATTTTTGCTGGTGTTTAGCGGTGATTTGAGGCGTATAACGGATCTACGGAAGCTGTCGATTTAATGTGGACAACGATTTTTTCCGCCGAAACGGGCAGCTGTGAGTCATGCGGACATACGATCCGTTATTTTGCCAAAACCCGGCTCATTCAGAGGGTTAGCGGACATACGATCCGTTAAATGCTGATTTTGCCGGGATTTCGCGGCGATTCGAGTCAAATAACGGAACCACGGTCCGCATCTCATCAATCTGACACGTTTGTTCACAGATAACGGATCCACGGTCCGCTCAGGTCCGCTTCACCTGCGCTTACAGGTGTCGATACCTAATCGACAGCCGCCTGTGTGCCGCTATTTGATGATTAAATGTTTTGCTTGCTTTTTTGGAGAAGGAGGAATAAGATAAAGGCATAACGAGTTGTACGTACAAGTTAAGAATATATTCATTTTATCATCAAAGGTTCGTACAAGAATGGCAGCATTAGGCATCATCTAAGGAGGGTTAACACGTGAATTTGAAACCATACTCTTTTTGGTTTGTAACAGGCAGTCAGCATTTATATGGGCCCGAAACGCTGGAACAGGTCGCGTCGCATTCGCAAATTATTGCGCAACAGTTGGAGCAGGACGCGTCGTTTACGTATCCCGTCGTATTCAAGCCGATTGTGACGACGCCGGATGAAATCCGCAGCCTGATCGTTCAGGCAAACAGTGATGAAACCTGTGTGGGAATTATCACCTGGATGCACACCTTTTCTCCGGCCAAAATGTGGATTTCTGGCTTGACACAGCTGCAGAAGCCTTTACTCCATCTGCATACGCAGTTTAACCGCGATATTCCGTGGGATACGATGGATATGGACTTTATGAACCTGAACCAGTCCGCGCACGGGGACAGGGAATACGGCCATATCGGAGCCCGTCTCGGGATTGCCCGCAAAATCGTTGTCGGACATTGGGAGGACCGGGAGGTGCGGGGATCGATTGCCAGCTGGATGCGCACAGCAGCCGCGTTTGCTGCAAGCCGTTGTTTGAAAGTCGCCCGTTTCGGCGACAATATGCGCGAGGTTGCTGTAACGGATGGCGATAAGGTTGAGGCGCAGATCAAATTTGGCTGGTCGGTAAACGGCTACGGCATTGGCGATCTTGTGCAGGTGTTAAATGAAGTCAGCGACAGCGAAGTGGATGCGCTCCTTAATGAATATGCGGAGCAGTATACGATTACCCAGGCCGGACTTAGCGGCGGACCGGTGCGGGATGCGATCGCCTATCAGGCACGCGTTGAAATTGCGATGAAACGTTTCCTTGAGGAAGGCGGATTCGGCGCATTTACGACAACGTTCGAAGATCTTCACGGCTTGAAGCAGCTTCCGGGGCTTGCGGTCCAGCGTCTGATGGCAGCGGGCTACGGCTTCGGCGGTGAAGGCGACTGGAAGACAGCGGCGCTGACGCGTGTCATGAAAGTGCTGGCGGACAATAAAAGCACGTCGTTTATGGAGGATTACACCTACCACTTTGAGCCGGGCAATAACATGATTCTTGGCGCCCATATGCTGGAGGTATGCCCAACCATCGCGGCCGCGCGTCCAACGCTTGAAGTGCATCCGCTCGGTATCGGGGGCAAGGAGGATCCGGCCCGTCTCGTATTTGACGGCCGCGACGGTCAAGCGGTCAATGCTTCTCTGGTGGACCTGGGTCACCGATTCCGCCTGCTGGTCAATGTCGTGGACGGGGTGAAAGTCGAGCGGCCGATGCCAAAACTGCCGGTTGCTCGTGTACTTTGGAAACCGCAGCCTTCCTTGCGCGAATCGGCTGAAGCATGGATTTTGGCCGGGGGCGCGCATCATACCGTTCTCTCCTATGCGATTACGGCGGAGAATCTCCTCGATTTTGCCGAAATGGCCGGAATTGAAGCCGTCATCATTGATAAAAATACGTCAGTTCAACGCTTCAAGAATGAGCTTATGTGGAGCGACGCGGCATACCGCTTAAGATAAGCGACAGCATGTCTTTACTCGCCCATCCTATGATACAATGACTATTAATAGTGGAGCCTGTCCGGCAGCATCGGAAGGGCATGGCGGGCTCTAGACTCGTATTGTTTCGCTGAGGTGAGTAATGACTAATAGACAAATTCCCAAGTACATGAAATTGAAAAAAGAGCTGCTGTCCTGGTTTGAAGCGGGCAAGCTGCAGTACGGCGAACAAGTCCCGTCGGAAAACGAGATCGCCGAGCAGTTCGGCGTGAGCCGCCAAACGGTCCGTCAAACCTTCGGGGAACTGGAGAAAGAGGGCTGGCTGGAGAGGATTCAAGGCAAGGGGACCTTTGCCCGCAATCCTGAACGCCGGGAAGGCGAACAGGCGAAAACGATCGGCATAATTACGACGTACATTTCTGACTATATCTTTCCGCATATCGTCCGGGGGGCGGAAGCGGAGCTCCGAAGCAAAGGATACAGGCTCCTGTTGTCGAGTACGGACAACAACAAGGATAAGGAGATGGAGAGCCTGCAGTTGATGACAAGCGAGCCGCTCAGCGGACTCATCATCGAGCCGACAAAAAGCGCCGAGGGCAATCCGAACCTTGCTTACTTTCTGGAGCTTCAGGAGAAGGGGATTCCTTTTCTGATGATCAATGAAAAGTATCGGGAACTGGAATGCGCCTGTCTGAAGGTGGACGACGAAGCCGGGGGGTATAAGGCAGTGCAGTATTTGCTGGAGCAGGGGCACACCCGGATTGCAGGCTTCTTCAAACGCGACGATCTGCAGGGCGTTAACCGTCTGAAAGGCTTTTTGGCTGCGCATAAAGCGGCAGGAATCAATGTTTCTCCGAAACAAGTCGTTACTTACACGACGGAGGAAAAAAACGATCTGCCATACCGGAAGGCATTACAGCTGCTCGAAGAAGGAGAAAAGCGTCCTACGGCATTTGTGTGTTACAACGATGAGCTTGCCGTTCAGCTAATGGAGGCAGTAGCCGCCACCGGACTGCAGGTTCCGGAAGATGTGTCCGTGATCGGATTTGATGATTCCAGCCTGGCAATCGCTTCGGGGACGAAGCTGACGACGCTGACGCATCCGAAGACGGTGATGGGGCAGGCTGCAGCAAGCCAGTTGATTGCGATGATTGAGCAGGGAAGGATGGCGCAGGAGACGATATACGAACCTGAGCTGGTCGTACGGGATTCCGTAGCTAAAAGAAACTGAGATCAATAAGGACGGGTCTGCCCCACTGCAGACTCTCCTGCCACAACTTGTACGTACAACCAACGAGAGAAAGGATGTGTCCGACGTGTTGGAAGAGTTAAAGCAACAAGTGCTGGAAGCGAATCTGGCTCTGCCAAAACATGGGCTTGTTACTTTTACATGGGGCAATGTAAGCGGGATCGACAGGGAAAAAGAGCTGTTCGTCATTAAGCCGAGCGGTGTTTCTTACGAGGATTTGAAAGCCGCCGACCTGGTGGTTGTCGATCTGGAAGGCCGGGTCGTCGAAGGCAGCTTGCGTCCATCTTCCGATACCCCTACGCATTTGGTGCTGTATCGGTCATTCCCTGATATCGGCGGGGTTGTACATACCCATTCGCCGTGGGGAACCAGCTGGGCGCAGGCAGGACGGCCTTTGCCGGCATCGGGTACGACCCATGCCGATTACTTCTACGGTGAAATCCCTGTGACACGTCCGATGACAAAGGTGGAGATTGAAGGCGCTTATGAGCTGGAGACCGGGAACGTGATCGTAGAACGGTTCCAAGAGCTGGGACTCGATCCGATGCAGGTTCCTGGTGTGCTGGTGCATATGCATGCTCCTTTTGCTTGGGGAAGCGACGCCCTGAACGCGGTGCATAATGCTGTGGTGCTTGAGGAAGTGGCGAAAATTACCGCGCGGATGCTGCAGTTGAACCCGGACAGCCAGCCGATGGACCAGACGCTGCTTGATCGGCATTTTCTGCGCAAGCACGGAGCAGGTGCTTATTACGGTCAAAAAGGATAAAAGTTTGCGAGCTGGAGGGACTCAAATGAGCAAAAAGTATACGATCGGATTGGATTACGGAACACAGTCCGGGCGCGCCGTACTGGTAGACCTGTCAAACGGACGCGAAGTGGCGGATCACGTCACGCCTTACCCCCATCACGTCATTGACGAGCGCCTGCCGGGTTCGGGCCAAAAGCTGGAGCATGACTGGGCGCTGCAGCACCCGGCGGATTACATCGAAGTGCTGCGTCGTTCAGTGCCTGCCGTCGTCAGCGATTCCGGCATCGATCCGGCGGATATTATCGGCATCGGCATTGATTTTACGGCCTGCACGATGCTGCCGGTAGACAATACAGGGGAGCCGCTGTGCCTGAAGCCGGAGCTCCAGGATCAACCTCACAGCTGGGTGAAGCTGTGGAAACATCATGCCGCTCAGCCGGAAGCGGATCAGATTAACCGGATTGCCGCGGAACGCGGCGAAGCCTTCCTCCCGCGTTACGGGGGCAAGATTTCGTCGGAATGGATGATCGCTAAAGTGTGGCAGATTTTGGACGAAGCGCCGGAGATTTATAATCAGACGGACCAGTTCCTGGAGGCGACGGATTGGGTTGTTTCAAAATTGACCGGCAGAATTGTCCGCAACAGCTGCACCGTGGGTTACAAAGCGATATGGCATAAGCAGGAAGGGTATCCGAGCAAGGAATTTTTCAAAGCGCTCGATCCGCGGCTGGAGGATTTGACCGAAACCAGACTGCGCGGCGAGGTCATCCCGCTTGGAACGAACGTTGGCGGTCTGACAGCGGAAATGGCGGCGATGATGGGGCTGAACCCGGGGATCGCTGTCGCGGCCGGAAACGTCGACGCCCATGCGGCCGTGCCTGCCGTTGGCGTTGTCACGCCAGGGAAGCTGGTGATGGCGATAGGAACCTCCATCTGCCATATGCTGCTTGGCACGGAAGAGAAACAGGTCGAAGGCATGTGCGGCGTCGTGGAAGACGGCATCATCCCAGGCTTATTCGGATATGAGGCCGGACAGTCGGCTGTCGGCGACATATTTGAATGGTATGTGGAGGAAGCTCTGCCGGCTTACGTTAAAGAGGCTGCCGACAAAGCGGGACTAGGCGTTCATGCATGGCTGGAAAGGGAAGCCGCGCAGTATAAGCCGGGACAGACCGGATTGCTTGCACTTGATTGGTGGAACGGCAACCGGTCGGTGCTCGTCGATACGGACTTGACGGGCATGATTGTCGGGATGACATTGCTCACCAAGCCGCAGGAAATATACCGGACATTGCTTGAGGCGACGGCTTTTGGCACGCGCAAAATCGTCGATGCATTCCATTCGAGCGGTGTCAGCGTCGATGTCTTGTACGCTTGCGGCGGGCTGCCGCAGAAGAACAGGCTGCTGATGCAAATTTATGCGGATGTGACGAATCGCGAAATTATGATTGCCGATTCCAAACAGACGCCTGCGCTCGGGGCGGCGATCTTCGCGGCGGTAGCGGCCGGCAAAGAAGCCGGAGGTTATGACACGGTCATCGCTGCAGCAGAGAAAATGGCCAAGGTAAAGGAAGAAACTTTCAAGCCGATTCCGGAGCATGTTGAAATTTATGAACGTCTTTATCAGGAATACAATCTTCTTCATGACTACTTTGGACGCGGCGCCAACGATGTGATGAAACGGCTGAAAAGCATTAAAAAGTCGGTGGAATAATGCTGCATTGGCATCTTTTCGCAAATTCGACCGACTTGAAATTGTAACGAGTGGGGCTAACGAACCTGAGGAGAGCGTCGATTAATTTCAAATGTTAAGGCTCCCCGTATCTGTTTTGAAGATTTTTTGAAATTTCAGGAAGATTTCCATCTAAACGTGGCCTTCGAGTAGACTCGAACGATACATTTCACATCGT
>NZ_JBHTHC010000044.1:0-25664 GCF_042676285.1 Paenibacillus sp. GCM10027626
GTCACGAATTCAATCCGCCAGGGTCGTGGTATGCAGGCAACGCCTCGGCGCTATGTATATTCGAGATGTCGGACGGCTCGGTATTCTCGTACCGCGGCTCGTGGTGCGCTGAAGGCGCGCCAACCTCATGGGAGGCCGAATGGCGCATTAACGGCGAGAGAGGGACCGCTATTTGGAATGGGGAAGATGCGCCGTATGCCGAGAGAGCCGCTTCGGGAGAACAGGAAGGGAAATTTATACGTGACCATGAACGGGCAGAGGCTGATTTTAAATGGCAAGGGCGCTCCGGCCATGAAGGCTGCTTTGACGAGATGTTCGCCGCACTGGAGGAAGGGCGACCGGCAGAAACGGATTGCCGCGACAACATTAAAAGTATGGCGATGGTGCTCGGGGCAATCGATAGTGCGAGGGCTGGCCGCAAGGTTGATTTAACCGGTTATTATTGATAGGAGATACTTGTGAGCGGTTAGCTTCAGGTATGCGGACAACATGCCCACCTCAGCGCCCCTGCCAAGGTCCGACGAACTGGAAAATGCGCTCAAATGTTGCAGATTGGAGTCAATTTCATGATAACTACGCAGACGAGTGGGGGCTAACGAAACTCAGAGACGCTATTGGCAAAAAATCGGCTTGCTCAGCGTGTAACGAAACTGAGGAGGCTGTCGATTTTCTGTGGACAACGATTTTTTGCCGTGGGAGCGGCCAACTTTGAGTCACGCGGACAGACGATCCGTTATTCGTGGATTTTACCGGGTTTTTGGGGCGATTTGAGGCCAATAACGGAATCACGTTCCGCGGACCAGTCGTTTGGGCACATTTGTTCACAGATAACGGATCTACGGTCCGCTCATGCCCGCTTCGCCCACGCTTATAGATGTCCACAATTAATCGACAGCCTCCTGAGACACGTTATTCCGGGGAAACTGGAGAGAATGCTGCCGATTTTCGGTGAACGGGCAGCTTGAATGGGAGCCTCGTTCCGTCTGTAAACCTTCGAGATTTGGGGAGGTTTCACCCTTTTGAGGTACAAAAAAGCCATTAATGCCAAGGCTTTCAAATTATGTATACATTCGCTTCGTTGGGTACCCATTGGGAATCCATTATTGTTACACCAAGCCATTGCGTTAGGCGGAAAGGGGCTTATACTATTCATTCAAGACAAGCATAGTATGACCGCTAATAATTACTGGAACAAGTAGGCAGCGCGCTATTCTGGTCAATTTGGTAACAAACTATTAAATGACGACAACTGAAAATATGAATTTACAAACATGTTTATTTGTTTATAATAAATATATCAACATAGTGGTGTTAGGCTAAATCAATTTGATGTGGAGTTGAAGGAAGATGAAAGAAACACAACGTGTGCCCCTTTACACACAAATCCGCGAGTACATTTACGATCAGATCAGCCGGGGAAACTGGCAGGCAAGCGATAGGCTTCCGTCGGAAAAAGAGTTGTCAGAACAATTTAACGTAAGTCGTATCACTGTCAAAAATGCACTCGCTGAACTGACCAAGCAAGGTCTCATTTACCGTATTCAAGGCAAGGGATCATTCGTTGCAGACGGAAGCAAGGGAGAGCCAAGCCTGTACAAATCGCAGGTTTCATTGCAGTCGAACAACTGCATCGCATTTCTTATTCCGAGGCTTGAGAATACATTCACCGCCAAACTCGTTCGAAATGTCGAACAGGAATGCGCAGCCGCCGGCATGAAAATGATTCTGGCTTTGACGCACGATTCTCAGGAGACGGAAAAAAAGCTAATCCGCGAAATGATCCAGCTCGGTGTAAGCGGGATCATTATATTCCCTGTGGACGGAGAAGGGTACAACGAAGAAATAGTTAAGCTTTCGATGAACAATTATCCGCTTGTACTGATCGATCGGTACTTCCGCGGTATCGAAACGAACAGTGTCTGCTCGGATAATTCAGCGGGGGCATATAATGCCGTTAATCACTTACTGTCGCTTGGCCATAGGAAAATTGGCGTCGTCAGCACGTTTTCATCCTGGACGACGAGCATCGAAGATAGGATAGAAGGCTACGAAAAAGCGCTAGCCGAAGCAAAGATACCGATCAACCGGCTATACCGTTGCGACCATTTTAATCCTGAGCAAATGAACCTCGTTCTGCGGACCGGCGAAGCAAATCTGGATGCTAAACGGGATATTCAACAATTTCTGAAGAGTAATCAGGAAATGACGGCGATCTTTGCGACCAATATTGCAGTCGGGCTGACTGTTATAGCAGCAGCGCGAGAAATCGGCCGAAACGTGCCGGATGATCTGTCGGTCGTGTATTACGATTTTGAACCGTTGCCGCTTTTATTCATGCGCCCAACTTGCGTTATCCAAGATGAAGAGAGCCTCGTCAAACAAGCAGTTGAGCTGCTATTTGCCGTTGTAAGGGAACCACAGCGTAAAAGAGAGCGCATTCTTATTCCTTCCTCACTGACAATCGGTGATTCGACCGCACCGCTGTCTAACGCTGAAAAGCGGAAAACTTATACAGAAACACATTGACATCGCGAGAGTGACCATACCATATTTTCCGCTCAGAAATAGAGCGTTTACAAAATATGAATTAGTGATTATAATAGTCATGTAACATGTATAAAGGTATATAGTCAATATACCATTAGAACATGTTACTTTATTCGAATTAGGGGGAGGGTCTTCGAAAGCAATTGCTTGCCTGGTAAATAAAACTTTTTCAAGGAGAGTCGATGCAATTGAAAAGAAAAGTGATCTCACGTGCGTTCGTCCTAATCCTGAGCTTAATTCTGATCTTGGCTCTAGTCGCGTGCGGGGAGAACGGTAAAAACAGTTCGCAACCTTCGGAAACTCCGAAAAGTGATGTTAAACTAACGCTGTGGGGATTCAAGGTATCTTTCGATCCCGGTTTTAAGGCAGTTGCAGAAGCATTCAAGCAAAGAACAGGCGTGACCGTCGAAACTCAGATAACAACGCCGGACGATTCTTACAATCAAAAAGTGCAAGCCGCATCTATTGTAAGCGATTTACCGGATCTTTACCTATATTGGAATGGACCTGCCGCGGGGTCTTTCGACGGTACGGCGTACGAATGGAGCAAGGATCTCGAAGCAGAAACTGAATGGAGTAACAGCTTTTTTCCGGCAGCGCTCAACGGCCAAAAGGTAACTCAGGGCCACATTGATGCCTGGAAGAAGGACGAGAAGGTCAGCCAATGGCTGAAAGATCGCAAGGTCGGCGAAATTTTCGGCTTGCCGATCGACGTCGGCACGTTTTACACCATTTACGGCAACGCGAAGCTGCTTAAGGAAGCGGGTGTCTCGACCGACGCGCCGGCAACAGTAGAAGAGTGGGTAAGCCGAATGAAGACCGTCAAGGAAAAGACAGGTAAGGCGGGCTTTGTATTCTCCGGTAAAACCGATAGCGTATACGAAAACTGGATGGCGACATTTCAGACATATATGAAAAACGGCGAAAAGAGTTTTACGGACCTGATGAACCGTGATGCCAAACTATCCGATCCCGCGCATATCCAGATGTTAACGTTTGTCGAGCAACTGGGAAAGGATAAGCTATTCCCAGACGGTATGGTCAACCTTGACGTTGATCAGGCTGACCAGTTGTTCTCACGTGGTGAAGCTGCCTATCTGCTTGGCGGCACATTTACCTTCGCAAATTTGTCCGCGTTGGGCCTGACCGCAGACGATATTGTCAGCTTCCGCGTGCCGGCTTTCGAAGGATCGGTTCAACCCGATGCAACGACCGTACCATTCGGCCTTGTACAGATCATCGCCAATAGCAAGGGCAAACACCTCAAAGAAGCGGTTGAGTTCGTGAAGTTCCTGACGTCCGAAGAAGGCATGATCCTGTATTCGAACGCTGCCTTTGATATCCCATCTGTAAACGTGAAGGACAAATCTAAGCTGCATCCAGCAATCGATGCAATGTTATCTTCGCTTTCTTCAGAGGAAAACTGGTGGTCCCAAAATGGCTCCATTCGCGATAAGGTTTTTACGAATCCTGAGTGGAGACTCTTCCACGAGCTGAAGCAAAAATTGATTCTCGGCGCTATCACTTCGGAAGAAGCGGCGAAGCAGTTCGATGAAACTGTCGCGAAGGAAAAAGCGAAAGAGAAGTAATAAGATTTGCGGGTCGAGGACATCCTCCCCCGATTAATTCAAAGAGTAGGTGCTGGTGAAATGTACAGGAGAAGGGAATGGCTTTACGGATACGCGATGGTAGCCCCTGCGATCCTCTTGTTTCTAGTCATTGGACTTTTCACACTTGTTTTTTCTTTATGGATGGCGTTCCATCACGTACAGGCGGGCTCGCTCATCGCGTCGGCCCGTTATGCAGGGCTTGACAACTTCCGTGAATTTCTAACAGGCGGAAATACGGTCATGACCCAAATGTTCTTTAATGCCGTCAAAAACAATCTCATTTTGGGAGTTTCCCTTGTTCTTATTGTGATTCCGATGTCGCTTGTGTTGTCCGTGCTGCTCCAAAATGCAAAAAGGTTCGTCAAAGGTTTCCGTACGATCTTCTTGATCCCGATGGTGACCTCTTCTGTGGCGATTTTTTACGTCTGGCAGGGCATTTATGACCCAAAAGGATCGCTGAATATGGTTCTGTCAGCTATTGGACTTGAATCGTTCGTCATGTCAAACGGCTGGCTCGGCGAACTTCATACGGCGCTGCCTGCCATTATCGTGCAGACGTGCTGGGGTTCCATCCCAGCCACACTCATTCTGTATGTCGCAGGCTTGCAGACGATCGATCCCCATTTATACGAATCTGCCGAAATCGACGGCGCTTCGGCATTCAGCAAACTCATTCACATTACATGGCCAGTGCTTCGTCCAATTACGGCCATTGCCGTGATCACAACCATCAACGGTGCGATGCAGCTGTTCGACAACATCTGGATCATGACAAAGGGCGGACCAGCCGGTTCGACCCAGGTCGTCAATGTCCTCGTGTACCAGGACGCGTTCGTGACAGGGCAACTGAGCCGAGCAAATGCGATGGGCTGGACTATTTTTTTGATCACGTTTGTCCTGTCACTTATTAGCCTGCGTTTATTGCGCACCAAAACGTAAGGAGTGAACGGTTCATGACCAACAGAGGAATCCGTCAGATGGCATTATCGGCCGTTCTTATCTTGTGGGCAATTATTTGTCTTTATCCGTTGCTATGGATGATCGGTGCGTCTTTTAAAACCAGTCAGGAAGTCTTGATGACTTACTCGATTTTTCCGTCAGGAAAATGGCATTGGGAAACATACATGGATGTATGGAAACGGCTGAAGTTTTTTAAATACTTTTTAAACAGCGTTAACGTGACGATTTTTACAATTCTGGGTGTCAATCTGATTTACACGTTTGCGGCATTTGCATTCGCAAAGCTGCGGTTTCCCGGAAAATCGGTCCTCTTCTACGGATTCATCGCCATGATGTTCGTTCCGGGTATTACAATTATGATTCCGCTTTACTTGATCGAGCATTATCTTGGTATTCTTAACACGCATATCGGGCTCATTCTGCCAATGGTGAACGGGGCCGGCGCATTCGCCGTGTTTTTATTTCGCAATTATTTTCATTCCATTCCACATGAAGTGTACGAATCGGCATTGCTGGAAGGCGCAAGCCCAATCGGAATATGGGCACGTATTTACTTTCCGCTGGCAATGCCGGCGATAGCCACTATAACAATCATGAACTTTCTTGGTTCCTGGAACTCACTCGTACTGCCGATGGTCATGCTGACTAACCAGGACTTGTTCACTTTGCCGCTTGCGGTCACCTTGCTCGACACCGGTGTCTTCCGGCAATGGAACGTTCTAATGGCCGGATCGCTATTTTCCATCGCACCGGTCGTAATTGTGTTTTTCTTCATGCAAAAATACTATATACAAGGATTGTCCTCGGGGGCGATTAAATCCTGATTTGAGGACGAACCTGTAAAATTTGCAAGGGGGAGTGAATGCGATTGTTAAAAAAGCCCGTTTTGAAAAGGTTTGCAATAATTCTAGCGGTGGTGATGGGTATGGAATTGATGGCCGGACTTTCTATTGCTGATTGGCGTCTCGGCTTAAAAACGGCAGCAGCCGCGCCGTCCGGCGACATTTTGAAGCTGACAGTCGTCAACAACGCGACCGATACCGGCAACTACGAAAAATTCGTGCGCGTCAAGCTGTCGGAAGCTGGCGCAAACGGTACGATTCTCGCGACCGATTACCTCGAATATGACGTCAAACTGGACGGCACGCCCAACTCGGCCGGTGCGATCGACATTCGGTTTACCGACGGCACATGGCTTAGTTCCTACCCCGGTTTCTACGATCAGAACGGCGTTGGCGGCAGCGCGACGAACTCGCTTGTGGAAGCGGCCAACCAGTGGCTTCATCGGAAATTGAAGCTTCCGGCAGCCGTAGCCGGAAAGGCAATTCATAGTTGGGCCCTGTACGCTCATAACAGCATCCCCAACGATGTTTATTCCTTCTTCGTAGACAACGTTCAGCTAACAAATGGAGGCGGCACTATCCGAGTGAATGCATATGCCGACGGAGCGACGCCTTTCCAGGACGTCATGGAGTCAAACGGCATCGCAGCAACAAAATTGGAAGCCCTAAAAGTTGTGGTTGAAGCCGCGGCCCCGTCTGGCGACATTCTGAATTTGCGGGTGACGAACAATAACGAAGTTGGAACGCACAAATATGTGTATCAAAAATTCTCCGACGCCGGGGGGAATACATTTACATTCTCCGCGACTGACTATATCGAGTACGACGTCCTCCTCAACGACACACTCGCTTATGGGGCCGGAGGTCTCGACATTGTCAATACGGACGGCACTGCGTTTCGCGACGCAAATGGTTGGCTTGACCAATACGGCAACGGAGGACATCCGGTAACCGACATTACCAGATATGCAACTGGCACGTGGATGCACCGCAAAATGAAGGTGCCTGCGTCGATGGTCGGCAAAACGGTCAGCTATTGGAGCCTTGGGGGCGAAAACAGCGAGGCGGGCAATTCGTATATGGCCATGTACGACAACATCCTTGTGACGGATGGGGCGGGTACGACCCGGCTGACCGTTTACTCAAACGGGGTGCCTTCCCAAAATGCAACGGCAATTTCGGACAAGGCAACAGCGACATTATCCGTCGTTTCGTATGCAGACACTACGGGCAGCCCGTCTGGCGATGTACTTCGCTTTACAGCCCAAACCGCTGCGGAGATTGATTATACTCCTTATGGGTCTTATACGAACAAATACGCTTACTGGGAGTTCAACGACCAAGCCTATACCATCCAAAACGGTGACTATTTCGAGTACGACGTCAAGTATACGAACTTTACGTACCGCCCGGGTTTCGCCGCTGACCTGCAATTTACGGACGGCTCAACATTGCGCGACTCGAATGCATTCGACCAGAACGGGTACTCGGCTCATCCATCGACCAACATACAACGGTATACGGCAAATATGTGGTATCATCGAAAAATTCGTATTCCCGATTCGCTTATCGGCAAGACAATAGCGAAGTGGATCATCGCCTACGAAACGGATGCCGGCAACGATTTCACGACCGGTTATCTGGACAACGTTCGAATTACAAACAGCGCTGGTTCTGTCCCGATGACAGGATATGCGGACGGCTATCCGGCCCGAAACAATGAGATGTACCGAAGCGGTGTCACGTTCGGGCTGCTAACGAAAGAGGCGTTGTCTGGCTACACTGCCGGTTCACCTGTCGTTGTTTCAACTGTATTTCCGACAGAAGACGTGCCAATTGCATCGTATAATGTTATGAATTTCGGTGCGCTTCGCGACGGAACTACCGATGACACGAACGCGTTCCAGCAAGCTTTATTCGCCGCAGAAGCTGGAGGTGGCGGCGTCGTGTTCGCACCAGCGGGCCAGTATGCCATAAAGGGTCATCTGTTCATTCCCGAAGGCGTTACCTTGCGCGGCGACTGGAAAAGCCCGGACAGCGGTGGTATCGGCCAGGGCACTATACTGAAAGCGTACGAGAACAAAGGAAACGAAAATGGTGTTTCATTTATTTCAATGTACGGCAGCTCCGCACTCACTAATCTATCGATCTGGTACCCGGAGCAGTCCATCGGCAATGTCGTGCCATTTCCGTGGACGATCCAGGTGTTGTTCCACGACAATGCCGCCGTGCAAAACATAACACTTGTCAATTCATATAAGGGAATCAAACTCGGTCCGAATTGGAACGAACTGGAGCATATTCACAATGTGTACGGAACGGTGCTTCGCAAAGGCATCGAAGTTGGTTTCAATACGGACGTCGTCCGCATCGAAAACGTTGTCTTCAAACCGGATTACTGGAACATCTCGGGACTTGCCGGTGCACCTTCCGGCTCCGCGGGACTGACAGCTGTGAAAAATTACATGCTCGCTAATGCAGAAGGGTTGCTTCTTGGCCGGGTTGATTTCGGAAACGTGTACGGCGTCACGCTCCGTTCGTTCAAAATCGGCGTGAATCTAGCGTACGAGTTTACCCCGTATGGAGGTCAGGGAGGAGGAACTGTCAACATCGCGAAACTTGATATCGCAGAAGGTAACGTTGCCGTGTTGGCTGACTATGCCAATGCCTCCGGGTACACAATCAGCGATTCGATTCTGAAAGCTTCCGCTGGAACAAATCCGGTGGCGGTCAAGGTGACAACGAATTACTCGAACTATCTTGGCATTCTCGGATCGATTGTGGGCGGGTCGCCTAGGACCGCCGTGTTGCATGAGGGATCAGGAACGGTATCGCTGCAGAATGTTACGTTCGACGATTGGGGATACGCGGGCGGTACGTATGCCGTGGAAGCGCGAAGTGGAAGCATGGCTGTCGCCGGAAGCATGTTCGCGAAAAGCGCGAAGGCGGTATTGCTCGCCAGCGGCATTACGTCCGCCACGATTATGGGTAACGAGTTTAACGGGTCGCCGCAAATCGATAATTTGAGCGGACTAGGAGCTACCCATGTGCAAATCAACCATACTTCTTTTAATTATGCCTCGAGAACTTATTCTGGGCATGCATACCGGGCGGCAAAACCGAAGCCTCCGACGAACAATCTGTTTAACATCAAAGAGTCGCCGTACAACGCGGCAGGCAATGGCACGACGAACGATACTGCTGCGATTCAAAATGCGCTCAATGCGGCAGCGTTAGCCGGCGGAGGTACTGTATATGTACCGCCCGGCATGTATCTCGTCTCGGGTACGCTGAACGTTCCCTCGAACGTGGAACTGCGCGGTATTTTTGATACGGCCCATCATACGTCAGCCGGCGGTTCTGTCCTGCTCACTACGTCAGGCAAAGGGAATGCATCGGGTACCCCGTTCATCACACTCGCATCGAATAGCGGCGTCCGCGGGTTGACGATCCATTATCCCGAGCAGGATTATGCGAACATCAACGCTTATCCTTGGGCAATTCGCAGCAACGGTTCGAGTGTGTACGCAATCGATGTCACTTTCTCGAACGCTTTCCAAGGGCTAGATTTCGGGTTGACAAACGCATCGGACAATCACTACATTCGCGGTGTCCACGGCACATTTCTTAAACATGGGATTTACGCTGGCAAAAGTCCTACCGAGGGCTGGCTCGAAAATATTCATATGAACCCGCACTACTGGTTTCGCTCGCCGTTTAAGGGCAGTCCGCGAGACGACTGGTTCTCGACCATATATCAGTACATGGTTACAAATCTAGAAGCATTCACGCTCGGTCACACAGGAAAGGAAAACGCGTTATCGCTCTTTACATTTGCTAGCTACACAGGCTTGCGGACAGAAGCACAGGGAACAGGGAAATCCAACGCGATTTTCTACATTCCGGGATGGGACTCAGCGCGGAGAGGCGTACAGATCGATGAATCGGGAACGAACGGCGTCGACATGATCGGCGCAATTTTCTACACAGGCGGAACGGATCCCGCGAGAGGATATGTGTATACCGGTGCCAGCCATTCAGGTCGATTCCGGCTATTCAACTCGCTCGGTGGCGATCCGAACAGCCAGCCAGTCACCCCGTTCGAATTTCGGGGCGGCACGAATGTTGTACAGGAATTCCATTTGCCGGGACCAGGATCGGATACTAATTTTAAGGTATACGGAGGCACATCCCAAATAGACACGGCAGTAGTAACGACGGCATCGAAGAATGCATTTGTTGGACCAGGTACCACATCCGCTAGGTTCGTAGGCGGCGTCTATAAGGGCGGATTCAACATCGACAATCAAGCCGGATTGAACACGACAACAGCTGGTAATGTAAGTCGCTAGAAAAAGAGGCGCCGGGTCCGGCTAAATCCGGAGCCGGAGCCGTCCGCGTTTGAGAGGAGAACTTATGGACAAAGAGACGGCAACAGAGAAAACTATACATGTGATCACGCATTCCCATTGGGACCGAGAATGGTACATGCCCCCTAGAACGATTTCAACAAAATGGAGGAGGGTCGGCCATGAACGGGCTTGACAAGAGACTGCGCACCCTGGTTGGGACGATTCCGCAAAGTTATTGGGCGGAAAAAATCCCAAGTAAACCTGGTTACTGGGGTGAACGCATTCTGTCACAACTGATGTATGCGAGAGAATTGTCCAAGATAGAAGGCGGTCGGCACGATCAGTTGATTGACCAGGTTCTTGGACGGATCGAGTATGGACTTTCAAGCGAAGGCGCGATAACCAAACAAAGTGCGCTGGAAGCGGAAGCGATATTGTCCTCAATGTCGGAAGAAGCACGGCGTTACCGGGTGTTGTGCGTTGCCCACGCCCATATTGATATGAACTGGATGTGGCCGTGGCACGAAACAGTCGCGGTAACACTCGACACCTTCGAGACGATGTTGAAACTAATAGAGGAATATCCAGAATTCCATTTTTCGCAATCGCAAGGGGCCATTTACCGTATCGTCGAACGGTATGCTCCTGACATGCTCGAACGGATCCGTGCGCGCGTCCAAGAAGGGCGGTGGGAAGTGACCGCATCGCACTGGGTCGAGGCAGATAAAAACATGCCGAGCGGAGAAAGCCTTATCCGGCAACTGCTGTATACGAAACGGTATATGGCGAAACTGTTCGGTCTTACACCTGGACGACTGCCGCTAGATTTCGAGCCGGACACGTTTGGCCACAGCGAACACGTGCCAGAAATTCTTGCCGCGGGCGGGATCAAACACTACTACCATTGCCGTGGCAGCGAAGGCCCTATCTTGTACCGGTGGGAAGCTCCTTCAGGTAAGTCCGTCATCGCATATCGGGAGCCAACCTGGTACAACGATTACGTGCAGCCTGTTCTTGGATCGTACGTTCCTGGCATTTGCAGCAAGACGGGGCTTACAACACATCTATACGTCTACGGTGTCGGCGACCACGGCGGAGGTCCAACGCGGCGCGACTTGGAACGGTTGCTTGACATGCGGAATTGGCCCGTTTATCCGGAAATCATATTCGGCACTTTCGAACAGTTTTTCAAACTTGCGGAGTCGAAAGCGGATCGTCTCCCCGTTGTGCGCGGCGAAATGAACTTCGTATTTACCGGCTGTTACTCAAGTCAAACTCGGATAAAATTAGCTAACCGGGTCGGGGAAACAATACTCACTGAAGCGGAGACGTTTCGTGCAGTCGCGTCGGCCGCCGAACGTCTTCCATACCCTGCGGAACAGTTAGAAGAGGCATGGCGACACGTGTTGTTCAACCAGTTTCATGATATCCTTCCCGGATCTGGCGTTATCGACACTCGTGAACATGCGCTGGGATTATTTCAGGAAACGATGGCTTTGGCAGGCACCTTTCGTAAACAAGCGCTTGAGCGGCTTGCATGGTCAATTGATACGTCTGCCATCGCCGTTCATGAGGATCCAAACGGAGAATGCGGCATCGCAGAAGGTGCCGGTGTCGGATTTGGTGCTGCTCATTTCGGCGTCACCCAAGTCGAGCGAAGTGGAGGCTGCGTCCGAATCGCACATGTCTTCAATCCTTCCCTGACGGAAAGGGAAGAAACAGTCGAATGGGTGATCTGGGATTGGAAAAGTCCGACTCGTTCCTTCATCATCCGCGATGCGGAACAAAACCAAGTACCTGTGCAGGTACTCGACTCGGGCTTTCATCATTACTGGGGTCATGATTATATGCGTGTGCTCTTTCGTGCTCGCGTGCCTGCGCTCGGGTACAGTACGTTCACACTGAACGAAACCGAGGAGCCCTTCGATCCAGTAGTGTATCCATCCGATCCGCGCATAGAGCGCGCCCCCTCTTATGTGCTGGAAAACGACCGCCTTCTGGCTGAATTCGATCCGTTGACGGCAGCAATCATATCATTGTACGACAAGGCGACCGGAGAAGAGCTGGTCGATAGGACCAGACCGGCCGGCGTGTTTCGTCTTATCCATGAGAATGCCGACGGTGACATGACTGCCTGGTACGTAGGCGCGTACATCCATATCGAAAGTTTGGGCAAGGGTGTGAAGTGGACGACGGCCGAGAAGGGTGACGTGAGACAATCGCTCTCCTATATGATTCCATTCGGCCGGTCGGTGATGAAAGTCACCGTTTCGCTGGACCAAAACAGTTCTATGCTCATATATGATGTAGCCTGCGACTGGCAGGAAGCTGGGAAAAAGGGCGATCACGTACCACAGCTTAACTTTGAATGGCCTCTCGCCTACACGTGCTTGCAATACCGGTACGACGTGCCATTCGGCACTGTTGTCCGCGGATCGCTCGGACACGACGTGCCGGCGAATAGTTGGGCACTCGCACAACGAAGGGACAGCGGCCCCATGATCCAGATTATCGCACAAGGTAAACACGGATTTCGAGGTGCAGACGACGCGCTTGCATTAACGCTTATACGGAGTTCGATCGATCCCGATCGATACCCGGAAATCGGAGACCATCACAAATTTCGTATCGGAGTCGCTGTCGTCGGGCGTGACGTGGCCGGAGATGCGATTGCGTTGGCGCACCGGTTTCATTATCCTTTTTCTGTGTTGCCGGGAGCTGTTCGAAAGGGCTCCAGACCGCTCCGAGATTCGTTCGCGGAGTTATTGGAAGGAACCGTTTCGTTTTCAGCGCTGAAAGCGCCGGAAGAAGGAGCCAACGGTTGGATTTTGCGGTTGTACGAAACGGAAGGACAAGACTCGAAGGTCCGGATCAGAGTTGCGCTTCCAGTTCGGAATGCCTGCTTCGTGGACGCACTTGAGCGGGAAGCAACCGGGGGCTGCGTCATCAGCGTAGCTGACAGGATCGTGTCATTCGACATGCAACCGTACAGCATCACGACTATTCGACTTACTTTTTAATTGCAGGGAGGGCATCACCCGCAACGTCTGTGACGATGCGCGCAAGCTCGATCCGCAAGAACGCTTGATTGCTGCGATCCGCATGATAGAGGAGGCAGGCGAGAACATGGACAGTCTCCCCCTCCTCATCGCAGCCGCTCTGCATTACAGGAGAACGGAGGACACACTCCAGAGTGCGGAGGACACGAACAGGAGCATGGTGGAGAGAGTCCCGTGTATGGCAAGAAGGAACCCAGCAGGCGCGGCCGGGAATAGTCAGATGACGTATAGAGGTACGATGAGTGTATGGGGCATCTGGATTCCTCACCCGACACAGTGGGATGGAAGCCGGGGCGATTGCGGAGGCGATACTTGTCGTCCAGTTGGCCGCCAATCACCTGCAGAGAATCGGCAAGAGGCTGAGGTCCAGCGGGAGCAGGGGCGGCTCGCAGGATTACCCGATCCTCCCGAGTACCGAAGCTGGATGGCCGACGTGCCGAACGGGTAGGGGTTGCCAGGAGTCATCGACATGATCGTTTGATGAACTATTGAACTGGCCTTGCTACGAGAGTTTCGCCACCGAATTCCTTATGATTAAATCCGGTTTTAACACCACTTGTTTGTCTTCAAACGAATTTGGGTTGGCGAGCATTTGAACGGCAATTTCGCCGATCCGGCGGTTTTGCTGACGAATCGCAGTGACCGACACCGAATGATATTCCGCTTGGTGGGAATCATCAATAAAAACAACTGAAATATCTTCTCCAATGGTCCTATTGAGCCGATGAGCCGCCTGGATAAATAACGAGCTGCTGGACAGATACGCTGTTATTTCCGGGTAGTTCCTCATAAAAGCAGTCATTTCCTGCAAAATGATGTCTTCCTTGTCTTTCGGAATATGCCCGGTTTTGTCTGTTGAATCAAAAATATATTCTTTACTAATAGGGAAGCCATGGTCGGTAAGACATTCCTTGTAGCCGTCAATCCTGGCTCTGATGTTGAGCGAATTCATCTCGATATCCATAATTAAGCCAATATGTTGGTGGCCTTGCTCGATCAGGTGGCGGGTAGCCTCATAGGTGACAAGTTTATGATCGGACATCACGCAATACGTATCAATTTGAGGATAGTATTGATCGACGATGACGAAAGGGAAATTTTCAAGCTTGCTCCTCATCAATTCTTCACTGAAAAACTCATGGTTGCTAGGGTAAATGATGATGCCTTCCACGTTCGACTTTTTGTGTGCATAGAGCAGAATGTTTTCTTTGGCCTGTTCATTCTCAGTGTCTTGCACCGCAAGCTTGTAACCGTGACGCCTGCATTCGTGAGCGACTCCCGCTAAAATTTCTGTCAAATGATAGCTTCTGCATAGTGCGTTATCACCGCCATCGGTCATGGGAAATAAAAAGACAACCGTTTTATCTGCATCAACATTTACTTGCTTTGACAAATCCGCCGTATCGGACACAAACGTGCCTTTGCCCGGAACACGTGAAATTAATTGTTGCTCCGCCAACAAAGTGAGTGCTTTTTTGGTCGTGATTGGACTCACTTCAAATTGTTGCTGCAATTCCTCCTCCACGATTTTTTCGCCGGATTTCAACTGGCCGGTGCGAATTTTTTCGGTTACAGTGTTAGCGATTTTCACATAAAGCGGCATATGCCCGATCTTTTTACCTTTCATAACTGACAACCTTCCCTTACAATATCTCCAAACCCAATATTAGTATAGGTTAAGTTACCACATAACCCCATAACAAAAGGGATGATATGGATTCTTAACTATTGTACCATGTAGTATGACATGAAAACAGTTCCTTTTCCACAGACAGAATCGATGCCGTGACTTTCAAGGAGCATTGTTAATGTGTTATATTATCCTGCCCAATGCTAATCAGAGAAGAGACACAGCAGCAGCTAGGACCTAAATAACGTCGTCCTAGACTGCCGCGCTACCTTTTATTGCACTAGCCGTTTACTAGTGAGTACAGAGCTAAGGTATGTCATATTCCCTCACTAATGCAAATAATTTCATCAAACCTCGCACAAACCGATTTCTGTGATGGTTCTTGTCGAGGGGTCGAGACGCATCGTCTTGATTTCAAATCCGTTCAATTTGACCCGCTCGCGAATCCCAAATGAAGGGATGGAAACGATTGTTGTGGTCGCATTTCCTGTCGGTTCGAACAGCCGCAAGATGTACCCCTCTCCCCGTTCTTCCTTCTTGAAGGCGCTCAATTGAACTATGCCGTCTTCAAACACCAAAAGTGGTTTCCTCCCCAACCCCTCGCCTGAAGGAAAAAACGAAAGCGAGTATGGTTTTTCATTATGGACGACAGCCTCGCGATCCACTTTCTGTTGCCGGTCTGCAAGAGCACCGGCATTCAACCAGAACGTATAGCTATGTTCCCCTTGATCCATTCTCGGCAGGAAACGATCCTGGACCAGAAGGGGCCTGTCATTGATCGGATGCGTGCAGTACCCCGTCCCTCGTAGCAAGGAGAGGCGTATCTCCCCATCCCGATAATCGGATCCATAGATGCCGTCATTGATGCAGGTCACAGCCTGACCCCTGTCGGCAGATTCAACGGCAACCCAACGATGCGCCATCGCTTCGTCTCCGTTATCGGCGAGCTCACTAATGCTGAAGGCCGATTGTCCCCGATACCGCCCGTCCGTCAATAGAGTCGGAATGGACAGCTTAAGCATCTTGTTTTTCTCATTCCAGTAAACCCGCAGCTGCACCTCGATTTCCGTCCCTTTCTTCGGCAGCTTATATGTGATGCAAATGAAGGAATAGCGGTATTGCAGCATCGATTCAATTACCGTCCGAACCTCACCATCCTCAATGACGCGAACCGAAGGCAACAGCGCTTGCCTGACGCCGGAAAAGTCGGTTCCAGCCCCAGCTTCCATTAAAGCAAAGCGGCCGATGACTGGAGCAAAAGCATTCGTGTCCATTCGCCACGGATCTTCGTTATCCTGGATGACCAGAGGAGCGAAAGCATCCGGCTTCAAGTAAGAGATATCTCGTGCTGTGTATTCGTCCATCAACCCCGTGTGCGTATTGATCGCAACAGTCAACTCCTCAGTTCGGAACGTGTACCGCCCGTCTTGCTCTTTGAGCTCGGCAACAGGCTTGCAAGCCAGCATCTCAATCCGGCAATCAAAGCGGTTCATGGAGGAGGGGGCCAGTTCCGCCTCGAAAACGACTTTTTTCCGCCAATCAAGATTAATGTTGCTCGATTCCTTCTCCGGCTGAGACGGAAGCCGGTATCCGTCCTGGAACACGACTGGCAGTGAGAACTGCTCCTCCCAGTTCTGATCCTCCAACATAAACTCGCATTCAAATACCCCCTTGACCGGAAAAGGGTGCGGATTATAAATCAGGATAGGATACTCCTTAAGCGCAGCTTTCGGTTGCCCGGCCGCAAGAGCAAAAAAGGCACGCGCTTTCAATCTCGTAACAATTTCAAGACCGTGCTGGATCAGGCGAAGGGACGCCTCCTCAGCCGGCTGTACAGAAGTTCCGGGCAAAATGTCGTGGAACTGTGCCGTTGCCAGATCGCACAGCGCTTCATGCAGTTCAGCCGAGGGGTAGGTGAGCAACCCTTGCAGCGCAGCGGCAGACAACATTTTCTCCGTCATGTAGAGCTCATTCTCCAAATGGCGGTGCTTTTGCTTGATGCGGATCATAGAAGTATAGCAGCCTACAAAGCGCGGGTTTAGATCGCCCTCATAGCGAGGGAGTGGCTGTGCTTGCTTCAAATCCTGGAAATATTGTTCCGGCGTGGAATGGATGATTTCAAATGAATCGGTGAGCTGAATCAGCTCTCCGATTTTCGTTAGGTCCCGGCGGGATGGACCGCCACCGTGATTGCCCACTCCCCAGAGAACAACCCCTGTCGGTTCATTTGCGTTCATCTCCAGCCACTGCGCAATTTTTTTATGCGCTTTGCCTAGCAATGTATTATAGCCGTACTGGATTTTGTGAACCATCACTTCGCTTCCGTTGAAACCGCTCCATATGAAATTGTCGGCAGGTAACGCTTCGAGCTGTTCAGGGCGCATGAACATGTAGGAATCGTAGCCCGCCTGCTGCAAAATTTGCACCAGCCCCCTTGTGTGGCCGAACGAATCAAAGTTGACCGCGGTCGTAGGTTCAACGCCGAATTTTTCCCGGAAATATGCTTTCCCCAGCAAAATTTGTCTGACGAATGATTCACCTGACAGCATATTACAATCCGGTTGCAGGTACCAGCCCCCCATGATATGCCACTTTCCTTTTATAACCAGCTGCCGGATTCGCTCGAATAAGGCAGGCTCGTATTCTTCCACCCATTTGTACAAAATTACTTCGTTATGGTTAAACACATAATGGTCATATTCCTCGCAAAATTCAGCCGCAGCTCGAAACGTCGACACCGCTGCAGCAGCTCCTTCCTCCCATTCCCACTGCCATACCGGATCCAAATGTGCATTGCTTAGTAAATGTAGTCTTTTTTTCAACGTAAATTCCTCCGTTCACTTGCGGTACTCCTCCGGCAGCTCGACCGTATATTTCATCCCGTCGGGCGCCTGTACGTCAACATGCATGATGTCCTGAACGATCTCCCAGGCGATCTCAACCATACCAAGTGGGGTAGGCACGGAGCCTTTGGCCCATGTTAGCCCGCAGGGCTGCGGCGCAATCCGTATCTTTTCAAAACCTGCCGCTATGGGCTTTACGCCCAATATGCCGGACAAAAATTCATAACCGGGACTTCATGACCAGGCGTGACAGTAACTTCTCGCCAACCATGGCTCTTCCGGCCAAGTCGTTAAGTCGGAATCCATCATGAGGTACCACCAATCCAGCAACTCGGCAAATTTTCCGTAGTCCCCTCCCGTTTCCAGGGCGCGGAATACGTAGTATCTGCCATATAGCGTCGCTTTGGCGATGGCGTCGTTCCGGTTGAACTGCGCGCAAATCGCCGCGGCCCGCTCCCCTGAGGCACAGCCTGCCAGAACAGGCCGGCATCCAGGATCAGTGAAATTTGCTGCCCGGGAGAAATCGTTATGGCTTTGCCGCCCCGTATCCATTGCTCCACTTCACCCTTATCTAGAGGGCCGGACTGATAAACGCCGGCGTCGCCGTCATGATGCTTAACGGAACGCCAAATTCGCTATAATTAGGATGGGCAGTGGCAAAGCATATCACAATGGCAGAAATGAGATTGTCGCCCGGGCGCAACCAAGGATCCAGCTCAATCGTATCGTAAAACTGAATATTGATTTATCTTATTATTTGATATGAGCCGACCATTCCAGTACGACGTTATTTTCACCTGCTGCTGGAGCAGTTGTATAAGTAACGGTGATGTTCGTCGCGTCGGCAGAAACATAAAAAGCCGTTGCAGCCCCTGCCGATGCCGCCGTTACATGGTAGTAATCCGGGACATGGGCAAGCCCATGAGCAATCGTGAACACCTTTTGGCTGCCTGTTCCATTGAAGGAAAACTGTCCGCCGTTCTCGGTCTTATATCCCCGGTTTGCACGTATAATTTTGTTAACTCCATTCGCCCTGTCATTGATACCGCCAGTTACATTCCCGGTCACATCATTGCCGATCAAGGTGTAGTTATCATTGCCTCCGTTAATGAAAACACCGTATCCTTGCGTATTCATTTCCCCAGCGGTTTGTCCGATTTTCATTCCATCAACAAGTAAGCCGCCCGTATAGTTTAGAGCCGTGGCAATACCATGAGCATTCCCCGCCGCCGCATAGGAGGAACCTGCAATAAATCCGCCTTTAAAATTCAAGCTTTTCGGATTTGTTCCTATTTCAATTCCGTGACCTCCGCTGTTGACGATCCTCATTCCAGCAGCCATTAATCCATCCACATTAGTAATCAACATGCCGCGAGCATTAATATTCGCGACTCCTGTCGTTCCAGCCCAACAAGAATCCATGGCTATTCCCCACGTTGAACCTGCACCATCGAATAACCATCCGTGAAGTGTATTCGTATCAGCTAAAACATTATGAAATTTCACCCATCCTACAGCACTTCCAGTTGCAGGAGAAAGATTTACACCACACTCGAATTGGACGACTTCAACATCCGTAAACCAATCACCGCCTGTATTGGAGAGCAAAATTCCAGTGCTTCCGGCTGTTAAGTTTCCGCGCAACCATAGCTGATTGAAATACCGATCATTTCCACCGTCAATCACAATACCCCTAAACGCCCCTACAATCTCGATATCAATAGCCCTAATATATCCCAGACCGGACATCTCTGAAAAATGGAGTCCGTGACCCGTTGCCAAAGACGAGCTTCTAAACAAAATTAAATTTTCAAGATTGTAATCCTCGCATCCATTGACGGCAATAGCATAACCCGAAGTCCTAGCAACCACGGCCGTAATCTGCAGGTCCCTCACTTCCGCGTAGACAAATGCAGGAGAAGCGCCAATGGTGATGATGTCCCCTGACGCCGCATTGGTTTGAATAACAGAGGCCCCTGGACTTGATCCTCGAAGAGAGACGCCGGGCTTATTGATTACAAGCGTCGAGGAAATGAGGAATTTACCAACTGGAAAGAAAACGACACCACCGTTTACCCCTGCTGCGTTTATTGCTGCCCGAATCGCTGCCGTATCGTTGGCAACACCATCCCCTTTGGCACCATAATCTTTCACATTAAAGAAATCGACTGTTCCTGCACTGGCTATTTTGGGGAAAGATAATAATCCCCCAGTTGCCATAGCTGCCCCTGCTACGCCTAGAGCACCTAGTAATTTTCTGCGAGTGATGGTTGGTCGGGATTGCTCAACTTCCGTCTTTGGATTCGTGTTTTGTTCCATTGTTACTTCCTCCTCTCGTCTGATTAAAGAGGGGGCCCGTTGCAAAACTGACAACATTGAAGCTCCCCCTACCGGCTTGATAACCGCTTTATTTCGTTACCTGCAGCACTCTCTTCTGGGCATCGTCCAAAATATCCTTGATCGGCGTATCGGTCATCATGCTTTTCACCATGGCCTCGCCGTAAATTTGCCATGCCTTGCTGTTGTCTTTATTGAAGGTCGGCAGCCCTTGCACATTCCCTTCGAGCGCCTGGTAGACAGTGTAAGCCTTCGGATGATTCTTTTTATAGTCATCCGACTCCGCAATCTTTCTGTTTACAGGAGGACGAATGCCTGCATCCGCTATTAATTGCTGTTCCTCAGTGCCAATCATGATTTCGATATATTTCCAGGCATCCTCTTTGTTCTTGGCATAGATCGGCACGGAAAAGAAAGAGGCGCCGATCGTGATATTGCTGGAACTGCCTTCCTTCGATAGTGGAATCGGCCCCATACCGCATTCCATCTTCAAATTTTCGCACACTTGGGCACGCCAAGGTCCGTCTACGGCGAAGGCGATCTGGTCTTTCTGAAACGCCTCCCAGAACGGCCCTTCCCCGTTGTTCGGCATCAAGCCCATCGGGTTGTATTTATTCAGTTCGCGAATCAATTCAAAGGCGGCAATATTTTTGTCGGAATTGAAGATCGGGTTATTGTCAGCGTCTACAAAGCCGCCGCCATTGATCAGGGGCAGGGCGCCAAACCGCAGATAACCGCCGTTGTTCGGCCCCGCATAAATGCCGCCGGCATAAAATTTACCCTGGCCCGCTTCGACAATCTTCTTCGACATGTCCACCCATTCATCCCAGGTAGCCGGCCCTTTCTCCGGATCTAATCCCGCCTCTTTAAGCAGCTTCTTATTCCAGTACAGATTGTTTACGCCCGGTTGGGGCGCGACACCATAAATTTTCCCTTTGTACTCCATCGGCTTCCAGGCGCCCTCAACAACATTCTCTCTGACTTCCTTTTCCAGCCAATCCGGGAACGGCTCGAGGAGGCCCTGAGCGGCAAATCCAGGCGATTGCGTCTCTCCTACGATAACATCCGGACCCTGTTGGGCCAGGAAAGCGGCTGTCTGTTTCTGAACCAGCGGCTCGGACCAGCCCCAGTCTTCATATTTCAGATTCACATTCTGTTTCTTCAACTCGTCGTTCATCACTTTCACATAATTCAAGTTCAGCAATTGGTCGGCTCCAGTAATTTTTTCTTTATTCATGGTTTCTTCCCTTGCCTTGATGACATCGTCGGCGTTTCCGGCTCCGATGCCGTTTCCACCGTCCACGAGCACGACAAGATCTCTTGGACCCGAAGGACTATCCTTTTTGCTGTCACTTGTCGAAGTCGAAGCTTTGCCGCTTGACGTTTGGTCAGGCTGTGTGGTGCCGCCAGTGCCGCTGCAAGCTGAGACAATTAAGCTTAGTGCGACAATGGACGAAAGAGAGACGAATGGCACCTGTTTTTTCATGCTGAAATCCCCTTTCAAGAATGTAATGAATGTATGTATGACACCCCATATGGCGATCAGAAATCGCCGATGCAGGAATCATCCCTTAATCCCGGTATTTGCCAGGCCTTGAACGATATAGCGTTGAAAAATAAAGAAGATGATCAGGAGCGGAATCGTAACGCCTAACCCAAGTGTAATCATGAACGGATAATCAGGAATCCCTACCGGATTTTGCGCAAGAGCCGACATACGGGCGATAGCTGCGGGCAATGTCTGCAGCCGATCGCTGCTCGTATAGAAGAACGGCGTCGTCCAGTCATTCCATATTCCCATTGCGGTCGAGATCGCGATGAAGGCCAGGATCGGCTTCTGCAAGGGCATAATGATCTGGAAGATGAGACGAAACGTGCTTGCTCCGTCAACCTTCGCCGCTTCATCCAATTCATACGGAAGCGAATCCAGCGACTGCTTGACCAGGAAACTGCCCATGATGTTAATCGCCGGGCCTCCGATCAAATATACCCACCAGGAATCAAGTATCCCGCTGCCGCCATAAAAAATATGGTTCCCGCCTGCGAAAGGCCATCTTGCTAACTGGATATAAGTCGGAATTAGGGCTACTACCGCGGGAATCATCTGTGTAGCGAGCAAGAGCAAGAATAGCTTTTCTCTACCTCTGAATCTCAGCCTGCCGAACACATAACCGCCCAACAGCGCCGTAAGTACAGCCCAGAATACGCTATAAACCGTTCGTAGGAACGAGTTAAAAAAGTACAACTGTACCTTGCTGTCGGAAGATCCCAGAACAAGAGCGGCAAAATTTTTCAGCGTAGGCGCTTCGGCAATCGGAAGCAGCCCCAATACCGTCCTGGCATACTCTTCTTTGGTCATCAACCCCGCCAGAATCATGAAAATAATCGGATACAGCAGGATTAATCCGCCAACCAGCAAGACAACGTGGGCCAATAAATTTACCGGCTTCAATGATTTCTTGGCAGCCACTGATGTATTCACGCAATCTTCCTCCTCTTGCGGTCTTTCCTCTCGGATTCCGTAGCCATATTAAAATACATGATCGAGAATACTATGACGAACAGCGCAAGCACGACAGATGAAGTCCCAGCCATCCCCAGGTTGAAATCATAAAACGCATCCCGCAAAATCCGGAAGACAAGCACTTCCGTTTGTCCGTATGGGCCCCCGCCCGTAATGAACGCAACCTGCTCGTAGATTTGCAGCGCTCCAATAACCCCGGTAATGACGATGTAGGTGGCAATCGGCTTCACGCTAGGCAACGTAATGTTCCAAAATTTATTCCAGCGGTTGGCCCCGTCTATCTCGGCCGCCTCATAGAGCAGGGGATCAATCGATTGCAGCCCCGCAAGCCAAATCAGCGCAGATCCCCCGATCCCTTTCCAGATGGAGTAGATGACGATCCAAAACACGCCCCAGAAAACCGAATATTGCCAAAATATCGGCTGCATCCCGAACTTCTTAAGAAGGTTGTTGATGACGCCATTGTTCGGATCCAGGAAAATGTTGAAAATTTGCGTTGTCGCGACAACCGAAGTTACGGCGGGCACGTACCAGATCGTGCGGTAGATCCCTTTGCCGAATATAGGCATGTTCATGAGCAAGGCCGCGCCGAAACCGCCGATAATGGTCAAACTAGTAACGAGCAAGCCGATCCAGATCGCTCTCCACAACGCCAAGTAATACAAGGGATCGTGAAAGAAACGAATATAGTTGTCAAACCATATAAACCTTGGTGATGAATTCAACCCGATCCACTCGAAAAAACCCAGAAAAAATCCGAATAACGTCGGGAAGCCTGATACGACCAACCACCATATAAAAATGGGACCCAGTATAATGGCGGCCTTGACGGCATCCGAATGTCTCCGAAAAAAGCGCTTCCATTTTGTCGCTTTGGCAAATTGGCTTTCCGCCACTGCCAATGATTTGATTTCCATACTCATTACCCCTTATGTAGTGAAACGTACGAATAGACTCCCGCGCGCCTTGCGCACCGAATACTTCTGCTGTATGCGTATCTAAACAGCGGGTTCAGGTTCAGGTTATTTGCATCACCTCTCTTTATACTCAATGTATTTAAATATAAAAAATCCAAAAAAACAACCTAATAAGTATACTTAATATATTAATGTTAACTTTTATCGCTGTCAAGTATGTTTTTTGTTCAAGGGAGAATTAAAAGAGACATTGAGTAGGGTTTTTCGTCACGGATTCAGGAACATAACAATCTTCCAAATAGTAGGAAATAATAGATTCCATATGGTACAATAATAACTATGGAAAAAATTACTTCTTACTGGAAAGGAAGAGGATGAGTTGAAAGGTTTTGGGCGTATTGGCTTGATTGGTGCTTTAACGATGTCAGTTGTATTGTCGGGCTGCAGCCTGGGGGGAGCCGGTTCACCGAAAGAGGCGGAAAGCACGTCGCTAAAGGTGATGTATTACGATGAAAGATCTTTTTTCAGCCAGTTAGGGATGGTCTATTCAGCGGTTCATCCAGAAGTGGACATTACCGTCGTGACCCAGCAGCGTCAAATGGGGCCTTCTGATGAAGAGATCGATTGGAAAGCGGAGTTCGATAAATTTGTTGCGGAGGAGCAGCCGGATATTTTGATGCTCTCCCCGGACCAGGTGACCCAATATGCCGAGGACGGCAAGCTGCTAGAATTGGATGCGTTGACGGAAGATAAAGCTTACAAAAAAGAAACGCTTATTCCAGGTCTGCTCGATTATGCCAGAGAGCTGGGGGGCGGAAAGGTGTATGGACTTCCCACCAATTTCTACAGTCAGGTTATTTACTACAACAAGGACTTATTCAATCAACATGGCATACCGCTGCCCGAAGATCGGATGAGCTGGGAAAAGGTGTTTGAACTCGCACAGCGCTTTCCGACAGACGGGGCGAAGGATAAACGGGTGTATGGCTTGAGTCTCGGCTACAACAGCGAGTTTTTCCAATTGGGAATGATGCTTGGATCGTCACAGAATCTGAATATGTTCAACCCTACGAGCAAGCAGGTTACAATCGATACGGCCGCATGGAAAAAAGTTTTTCAGACCGCTTTGTCGGGATTGAAATCCGGAGCGCTCTATACGGATGATCCGTTTGCCTCCAGTTCAGGCGGTCAGACTTACGAGGATCACCTGCTGCGGGATCCGTTCGTTGCCGGAAAAATAGGAATGAAGCTTGAGGGCTCATTTCTGATGGAACAAATCAAGGAAGCGCAGAAGATGGTGCCGGACAGGGCCATTCAAAACTGGGATATGGTCACCGTGCCCGTCAATCCGGAAAGTCCGGATGAAAGCAATAATATATCGTTTAACCAAATTTTCGCAATCAATTCCAAGTCTGTTAACATCGAGGCGGCTAAAGAATTTATTAGCTATATTACAGGAGAGGATTATGCCAGGGTTGTGTCAAAGATTCAAAATGGCGGCTTCCCGATTCGCACAAATTACTTGAAGGATGACAGCGAGCGTAATATGAAAGCCTTCTACAGCCTGAAGCCGGCGCAATCCAACATGTATAAGGATTACGACAAGCTGCCGCAGGATTTCTACATGAACTTCATGACGATCGCCCAGGAGGAACTCAAGAGCGTATACGATGATAAAAAATCGCTTGATGAGGCGCTGGCTTCACTGCAAACTAGAGGGCAGCAAGCGATGGAACAGGCGCCGAAGCCGAAAGAGAAGAAGGAAGCAGGGGTAGCAGGGGGATCGGGGGTAGTAAACCCTTAGCCTTAGCTAAAGCACAGCACCTCAGATTCGCCGCGGCGAATCTGAGGTGTTTTTTTTGCAGATTCGTTCGTGACCACCCGGGGGTTTGTGATAGCCTCCCGGCGCATGAGCGGACGGATGTCACGGCCGCTATTTTCGAAATTTTGACCGATCTGAAATTGTAACGGATCTGTGCGCCGTTATTTGATGATCAGGAGCACGATTTCGTCAGAAAACGTCCAATTAAGATCGCTCAGATC
>NZ_JBHTHC010000045.1:0-22472 GCF_042676285.1 Paenibacillus sp. GCM10027626
AGGCACGGCGATCCCGTAATCCGAAATGGACAGTTGGTTGGTATTCTCATTGGACATGTTTGTGTTTGACATTGGAACTCCCCCCGGCTCAGATCATGTTAATATGATTATACCACGAAAACGAGAGAATTTGTGAGGAAATGAAAGAAAACCCTTCATTTCATGGAGAAAATGAAGGGATCCGAATCATGAGATTCATCGCACAGGGCAAGTTGTGAAGAATTAATCGACGCTCTCCTGAGACACGCTATTGGCCAAAAAATCGGCTAGCTTAGCGTGTAACGAACCTGGGAAACGTTATGGAAGGAAAACTGGCGGGAAAGCGGCCGATTTTCGGTGAATAACGATCGGTAGATTCGTTACAGCTCATACGTCCTCATTTTGCGCCGAATAAGGGTTGTCAGGTTCGTTAGCGGCAGTCCAACAATGGTTTGCCGGTTACCCGGTTACACGAAGGGGCTACTTGTCTGTTCTGTTCTGCGAAAGTTGTGTTATTATATTTTAAATTTGCCTACCAACTGTTCCAGTTGCTCCGCTTCATTGCGCAATCCGTGCGACAGATCCGCTACTTCCTGTACCAGTAACGTCTGAGCGCCGGTTTTCTCGTTCACAGTATTGACGTTTTCAAGCGACTGCTGGGCGACGCTGGCCATGTCAGCCACGGAAGCGGCGATTTCCTCGGATCCGGCGGCCATTTCTTGCGTAATGGCAGAAACCTCTTGAATTTGGCTGGAAACTTCCCTGGTGGCATTCAATATCTTTTGAAAAGAGCCGCTGGCATGGGTAACTTTAATGCTGCCAAGTCCGACCTCTTCGACAATTTGGTTCATCACCTGCACCGTTGCTGTGGAATCCTCGCGGATTTCTTTCAGCAATTCGGCTATATGGGCGGCGGAGGTGGCAGAGCCTTCTGCGAGCTTGCGGATTTCACCGGCGACGACGACAAAGCCGCGTCCATGCTCGCCGGCCCGGGCAGCTTCAATAGAAGCGTTCAAGGAAAGCAGGTTGGTCTGCTTGGCTATTTGGGCAATGGTATCGGCCATTTCTTGAATATGCGAAGACCGCTCATTCATTTTGGAGACGATAACAGTAGATTGATGAACGGTTTTGTCGATTTGCAGCATTTGCTGTTTAGCCTGCTCCATATGGCCGAATCCTTCCTCAGCTTCCCGTTCCGTCTCCATCGCTGACGCGGAAAGCTCGCTGGCAGAGCCGGCAACGCGCTGTACGCCTGTCGCCATTTCTTCGATCGCCCGTGAGCTGTCAACTGTATTTTGTACGGAGGCGGTTGCCCCCTGCCGGATTTCATTAACGCTGCGGCTGATTTCATCCGTAGCTCCCGCGCTCAAATTGGTATTGACGCTTAGCTTGCCTGAAGCTTCAAGCATGCTGTGAGAAACGCTGGTGATATCTTTAATCATCAAATGCAAGCTGTTCAGCATGTGATTAAGCGACCTGGAAATTTCACCGACTTCATCGTTTGCTCCCTCGGGCAAACGGGCGGTCAAATCGCCGCCATTACTGGCCAGCTCGGCGATTTTGGCGTTTACGACGCTGAGCGGGCGCATTTTGAAAGAAATAAGAATGAATAGCCCGAACAAAGCAACGAAAGTGATAATCAGCAAAATAACGGTTGTGTTCATCATGGTTTTGACTGCTTTTTGGGCGGCCGCTGTTTCCTGCTCTACTCTTTTGTTCATCGTTTCTACAAATTGATCCGTATAGCCGTTAATCGTATTTTTGCTCTCCTTGTAATCCTCGCCAAAAATCAGCTTTCGCGCTTCATCGAAATTTTTTGCCTCCACCGCTTTCATGGCTGCTTCTTCTATAGTAACGAGCGCATCGGACTTGCTTTTGGCTGCCTCGATTAGATCCAGTTCATTTTTGGGAGCGCCTAGGGCAATTAACTGCTCGATGATATGGTCGCGCGTTTTCGTTTTATTTACTTCATTCCAATAATTATCATAATGAGCCTTTTCCCCAAACTGTACATAGTACTGTATTTCTCCTGATAGATAATCGGATGCGCGAATCAGATCAATCCCAAGCTGCTTAAATTCAGCTTGTCGTTGAACGGCGGTTCGTTCTTGTTCAAGGCTGTGCTCCAGACGAATAATGCTAAAGATGTTTAACACCGACAGAATCAGCAGTAGACAGCCCATGATTTTTAGCCAGCTGGAAATCTTCATCGTATTGGTTCCCCCTAATGGTAGTAGGCATACAAGTTATTTATCGACAAACGACCTATAAAACCTTTGCTTCTCACCAGGCAACCTGCTAAAAATAGTGTCGAATTTTTGTCGGTTGAACATAGCAAGAAATATCAAATTCAGCGACTCATGACATTATATAATAGAGGCAGAAAGAGTGGTGATGGACAGGGTGATGTCGAATGGGCGAGGGGCAGAATTTAATCATGTCTTGGAATTTATCGAGAAAAATTTGAAAAATGAACTGTGCTTGGAGACGATCGCTTCCTATACGGCAATCTCCAAATACCATTTTCATCGGTTATTTCATGCTCATGTAGGCATGACACTGGCAAGCTATATCCGCAAGAGGAGGTTATCGAATGCGGCCAGTGAACTCATATCCGCAGAAAAGCGCATTCTGGACATTGCTTTGGATTATCAATTTGAATCACAGGAGGCGTTTACCCGGGCTTTTAAAAAAATGTTTCATATGACGCCAGGGCAGTACAGAGTTTTTATTCCGAAATTAATTCAAAAAAAGGAGCGAACCTATCTTATGAACCAAGCGCAAAAAGAACCTGCCGGATGGATGTTGAATGTGAATGGAACCCATATGTCCGACTGCGAGATGGGGATAGATTTTCAAACAACCCATCACGGCAAAGCTTCCGGGTATTTGGACTCAAAAGGGGAAAACGTCGGAGGCTTCGCGACTATGATGCAGGTATTTAAAGCAAATGAATATCGCGGCCGGCGCTTGCAATTATCGGGATTTCTCAAGACCTTGAATGTGGAGCAATGGTGCGGACTATGGATGAGAATCGATGGCAAAGAACAGGAGATTTTGCAATTCGATAATATGTGCAACCGTCCGGTTACTGGGACAGCCGAGTGGAACCGGTACAATATCGTATTGGACGTGCCCCAATCTAGCGAAACGATTTCTTTTGGCGCACTGATCATAGGCAAAGGCCGGGTTTGGGTGGATAGTCTGCGATTCGATACGGTGAGCGAGAGCGTGCCGACAACGAATATGGAGGAAGAAGCGGAGGTGCCTGATCGTCCGGTCAACCTTAATTTTGAAGAGTTTCATAGCAATGAGTAATGGAGGAGGAACCAAATGTGGAGCAAAGTATGGTCTTTTGGTAAGGCTTTGCTGGAAGGTTTATTTCACTTAGGCGCAATTTATTGGGTACTGGGAATACTTGTGATCGCCGGGGGCTTGTCTCTGATTTTAATGAGAAGGGGACGAGCCCCGGATTCCAAATAGCTTGTCATATGCTTCCACGCGGCTCTTTAACCGGCTTAGCTTGCGAATCGGCAAAATAATATGCCTGGAGAACAAATAAGCCATTCCTGCGCAAACGAAAAAAGTAATAATGACTGTAACCATAATGATTTGCGGAATCACTTTGTTTTCTTTCAACAACTCTCTCGCCGGGACGAGATGAAGCACATGCCAGTTCAGCGGCTCAAGCTTAACGTAGGTTAACATATAGGGCGTATGATCGATCGTCAGCTCCAGAAACCCTTGGTGATCGTCCATAGCGAGCGGACTGCCAACAATATCCGGCATCACTTGATTTTCATGATTCATCGCTGTCGATGCGATGATCGCCTCATCCTCATTCACGATATAATATCCGTCGATATTCCCGCTTAGACGGCTCTCCAGCAACTTGCTGACAGCATCCAAATCCATATTCATTTGCACCATGAACATGAAAACGATCTGCAATGCGAATCGCTTTCGGAAAACACTCGCTGATCCAGGTGTGATACGCCTGAGCTAAGTCCATGACACTGCCTTCGGGTTAAGAAGAAGGAATCCCGGGTGCTCTTGGGCATAAGTCCGCAGCTCCTCCAGCTTTCGGCCCGGTAGCAGGTCAAGCATCGTCTCACCTTTGAGGTTGTGAATGCCGGTGTTATACGTATGCCCTTTTTTGATGGCAAAGTCGTCGACACCCAAAACCAGATCTGCCGTTTCTTTTGCTTCTTCCCACACTCACTCATAGATCCGCTCGCACTCAGTTGGAACGGCATCGTTATGCATGCGTTGTACGGTACTGGCCGGTGCCTGCTGCATCCGAGCACCATGCGCAGCCGTGGACCCAAGAGCTTGTTCGACGGTATGGGAGCGAAAAAGCTTGCTGTAGCGTTGCTTGGGTCCGACGAATTCATACGCCCAAACAAACCCAGCTTCGTAGCGTGTACAATACTTCCGGATGGACGGCACGTGCAGATAGGTTTTCTTCTCGAATACGGAAAGATGCCGGACGATCCGCAAGGCATTGCTTCCTTTACGGATGACCTCATGACGGCTCGGATGACGCAACGGAAGGAACAGATGGGTCAAAGGCAAAACCGAAGATTTCATTCATGCATATGTACGTTGACATCCTCCCCCGCCTACACTTTGCTTAGAGGCGGGGGATTCCCCTTATTCTCCTCATTAGCGTGAAGCAGGTTCAGTTACCCTTACCTTAGGATTTTGTTCCATGATCGCAGAGGAGATTCGTACTCTCTCATATCTGTATCCGAACAAACTCCGGGGTTCAGTTCCGTCCCTGTTGAACGTCTTTGGTGTGACGGATAGAACTTCTCGGTTAGGTATTCAGCACAGTCAGGTGCCTTATGCAAGGTATCTAGCCCTGCACAACGGCTTTTTACACCGTCGTTTTGTCTTACAAGACAAGTGATGGTCTGCCGGATATGACGAAGGCGGCATTGACGTCCGCGTTATCGTGATAGCCGCAAGAGCATTGGAATTGATCTTTCCTGCGATGGTTTTTTCGAATGATTCCGCATTGACTGCATTCCTGAGAGGTTTTATAGGGATTCACCTTTTCCACGTTTAGCTCGGCTAACGCGGCTTTATAGGTGATCTTTCGTTCCAAATCATAGAACGCCCAGGCATGAATATTGCGATCTGCACGCTTCCAATATTTTTTCATCGAACGAATGTGGCTCAGGTCTTCCAGCTTGATGATGGACGCCCCGCTCGCACTCGCAAATTGCACGATATTTTTGGCCATGACATGGTTCCAATATTGCATCATGCGTCGTTCTTTATGTGCGAGTCCTTTGAGCGCTTTCATGTTTTTCGCTTGCTGGATTTCCCTTCGCAAACGGGCATACCGCCTCCGGATATGGCCGATACGTTTGCCGTTAAAGGTCAGGTAGTTCCCTGTATCGGCATCGGCGGCAACCGCAATGAGGCGTAATCCGCGATCAACGCCAATCGCTTTGTTCGTTTTCCGCGTTTCCCGAAGTTTGAAGGAAAGGGCGAAGGCAAAATACCACTTTCCCTTTCGCTCAAAAAGCTGCGCATTCCCTTTTTTCGGTTTCGAGATTCCTTCGTAAGAAGGTTTATAGTGTTTGCTGTTTGGATCCATTTCCCCGGTCAGCAGGTAGTTCACCCAAAACAAAGCATAATCGTTGGCGCTGGCAGGCACATATTTATCGATGGTTAGATGGCCTTCGATGGTGGGGATGCCAATTTTCAGGTGTCCTTGATCGAAACGGAGCCGCCAGTTCTGATTGTCAAACAGAATCGAGATATTCGCTCGAAAGGAAGGAAAACCCTTGCTATTTGCATGCTTCCTCCAATCCTGATACCGGCTGACAGCCAGTTTTCTTGCTTCTTGAAGCAGTGTTGATGGTAGTGGTATGGAACGAAGTAGGCGATCCAGCTCTGTTGCCTTACGTACTGGGACTTCCTGTAGGGATAGAAGGGCTTGGTTGCTAGCTTGTGAAAAGTGGGATCTCATGGTTCTATACATGTCTTGTTTCGCCAATGTGGGCCGATACAAAGGAAGTTTGATTGTGATCGTATTCATACTCATTTCCAATCCCCCCATATCTATCATTATACCAGAACGCCAGTTCGGTTTCAAATAGGAAAGAAACTGCTTTAAAATCATGTCGGACAATTGAGATGGCAAAATTGCCACCCTTGTCCGAAGACGATTCATCTCCTACCTAAGCTTCCGCTTTGAGGAAGGAGTCTTCTCGTCTGTATTTGATAAAAATTCTGCACAACCAAGCCATCAGGCGGATTTGATCGAGAAGTTCAAAAAAGCGAATCCCGATATTACGTTTGATGAAGAAGTACAGTCCCATGATAATTATGCTGCGATGCAAAGCATCAGCAGCGAGCTCTATGAAATGGCCGAGATCGATGGCGCTACCGGGTTTAAAAAAATGCGTCATATTACGCTGCCGCTCCTGTCTCCGACGATTAAAATTGCCGTCATGCTCTGTATTGCCGGAAATATGAAAGCATTTGACAGTATTTTCGTTATGACCGGCGGCGGTCCGGGCAGCAGTTCGACAAACACGGTGCTGCGCATCGTATTGCCGCTTTGCTTGCCGGTTATTTCAACCGCAATCATTTTGTTTTTCCTCGGCGCCTGGAACGAGTTCCCGTTTGCGCTTGTGCTTATTAAAAGTGCTGAACTGCGCACCTTGCCGCTCGGGTTAACCAATTTCAATGGGCAATATACGGCCAACTATACCCAGATGCTGGCGGCGATGGTTATAGTAGTTTTGCCCGTTATCGTCGTCTACTTGGCTTTTGCCAAGAAGGTTATGCAAGGAATGACAGCCGGAGCTGTAAAAGGATAAGGCCGGCTTCCATAATGAGAGATGCAAACAAAGCGGTAGTTACTCGCCGCTTTGTTTGCATTTTCTAATTTTATACAATTTATATGCTTTACCTGATAAATTCTATAAAATTTCAGGGGAAGAAACTTGACTCGCGCCAAGGACGGCGTCAGCCGTTTCTTCTCGCTATTCTTTGATCGAGCCGATCAGCAGCCCGCGAATGAAATAGCGCTGTAAAAAAGGATAGAAGAGCACGATTGGACCGATGGTCATAATGGCCGTGGCCATCTTGACGGATTCGCTGGGCAGCTGGGCCGCTCCCATGCCGGAAACCGTTGCCTGCATTTGCTGGATCATGCTGATTTCGGAGTTCAGTTTAAAGAGCAAATATTGCAGCGGGTACAGCTCCGTTTTGTCCACTAGCATGATGGCATTAAACCAGTTGTTCCAATATCCGATCCCGTAAAATAAGGTGATGGTGGCCAGCACCGGCATGCTTAGTGGCAGAAAAATACGGAAAGCGATGAAGAGGTCGCCTGCTCCGTCGATTTTGGCCGCTTCAATGAGGCCATCCGGAATTTGCTTCATATAGTTGCGCACCAAAAACAGGTTAAAGGGCGAAAAGATTAGCGAAGGGATAATGAGCGCCCAAATTGTATTTTTCAGCCCCAGCCCTGTGCTCATCATGTACCACGGAACAAGTCCGGTATTAAACACCATCGTAATAAAGAAGAACATGCTCAGATGATTGCGATACTTGACGTGTTTGGCGGCCAGTGTATAGCCTGCCATAGAAGTGATCAGGACGGCAAGCAGTGTACCGATTACTGTAACTGTAATTGAGATTGTGTAGCTTTGTAATAGCGGTGAATTCCCGGAAAAGAGCAGCTTGTAGGCCGCTAGCGAAAATTTATCCGGGAAGAAGCTGTAGCCATTGGCGCTGATCGCTCCTTCATCGGTGAAGGAGACGATCAGCACAAGCAGCAGCGGCAGCGTGCACAGGATGGCTACGCTTGCGATGACGATAACATTGAAATAATCAAACCAGGTCCTTTTTTTCATACAGCTGCTTCTCCTTTTTGAACAACCTCTTTAAAATAATGAGTTGTCAGGGTTTTTCTTTTTGACGATCCAGTTCACGCCAAACACAAGAATGAAGCCTACTACCGATTGATAGACGCCCACAGCCATCGCCTGAGAAGGATTGCCGATCGTGCGCAAAGCTCTGAACACATAAGTATCAATGACATCGACGGTCGAATACAGCAGTCCGTTATCTTTAATGATGGCATAGATCATATCAAAGCTGCCGTACATGACTTTCCCTAGCGCCAGCAGGGAGAGAATAGATACCGTAGGCATGAGCAGAGGCAGTGTAATGCGCCTGATTTGCTGCCACCGGTTGGCGCCGTCAATTTGCGCAGCCTCATACAACGTTCCATCGATACCTGTTATGGCCGCCAAATAAATGACGAGCGAGATTCCAACATCCTTCCAAATATTCGCCCCCACCAGAATTGCTACCCAATATTGCGGAGAAGAATACCAATTGATCGGTTCAATGCCGAATACGGCGAGCGATTTGTTCACTAATCCGAAGTTGGTTGCAAACAAGCTGTAAATGACATAGCCGATAATGACCCAGGACAGAAAATTCGGAAAGAGAATCGTTGATTGCGTAATTTTCGAAAACCACTTGCTCTTCAGCTCATTAAACAAGATCGCCAGCGCCAGCGCACACAACGTACTGAAGACAATGAACAAGACGTTGAGTCGCACCGTATTGAAGGTGACTTGCCAGGCGCGGTCAGAAGCAAAAAAGAAGTGGAAATTTTCCCATCCTACCCATTGCGATCCCCACACGCCCAACTTGTAGTTAAACTTCTGGAAGGCAATCAGCATATAGGGAAGTGTCAAGTAGCCGAAAATAAAGGTGTACAAAGCTGCCGGCAGCGCAAGAAGGTAAGCCGAACGGTTGCTGCGCAGTTCCCGGAAGACGGCAAGCAAGCTGCGTTTCATTTTCAAACGTATCATCTCCTACAATGGTGTTTGTTAACACTTTAATAAGCGGGCAAAGGGATGTAAACTTTGATTATGTGCAAAGCAGCTATTTTCCGGGAGAAACGGACTTTGAATTTCTAAAATGACTACAATTTTATTGAAAGAGGATGATTTAATGGAGATTTTTTATATAATGAAGGAGTTCAGCAGGCGAGCGATTTGAACAAGCATTCTGCAGGCGGGTGGTTATGACGTTGAAAATGAAATCAAAGCTATTTCAGTATCAGGCGTATCGGAGCATGCTCTTAAGTTTTATTTTTCTGACCTCTGTCATAGTTGCTTTGATCTGTGTAACGCTTTTTACTTTATTTGCCCACAGTTCATCGCGCGATGTCGGGAAAATTTCGGAGTCAATGCTGGCCCAGACAAGCTATGCCGCCAATATTATCGAAGAACAGGTCTACGAGATCGGCAACCATTTGCTCAGCAATCGAACGATGGTTACCTCTATTTACTCGCAGAAAGTCGATTATATTGAAGAATTTCATACGGTCAACGCGCTGAAAACGATTGAGGCAACTTATCCTTTTATCGAATTTATCGGCCTATACAATGGATATACGGAGCGCTATATCAATTCGAAAGGCATTACTGCCCAATATGAGCATGATCTGCTGCAGCAGCTGAATGGCGCTGACAAAAAGGTGTACGGCATGTTCTTTCCCCGCATATTGAACAGTCCCGGTCTAGGCGGCGAGAAGCGACTGCTGACGTTTGTGCTGCAGCCGGGCTTTAATTCGTATTTGCCTAAAAAGGGCGCGATTGTCATTAACGTCAATGCCGATTATATGAAGCAGTTGATTGGCGGGCTGCAAAATAAAAGCTCCCAATATTTGATTGCGATGAATACGGAAGGCGTCGTCCTCAGCCACTCCAAGGGCGGGCATTTTTTGGAGGATTTTAGACATGAGGATTACATTAAACGAATTTTACAGGAAAACGCGGATGCAGGGAGTTTCAGTGCTGCGGTAGACGGACAAAAGAGTCTGGTCAGTTTTGTAAAATCAGAGCAGCTTCACTGGTATTTTGTCAGTGTCAGCCCGGTAAAGGATCTATTTTTCAATTTGAACAATGTTAAAACGTTTACGTTGACGGTCGCCTTTATTATTTTCGGGATCGGCATTTTTATGTCGATCTGGCTTACGAACCAGATGTATAACCCGATCCAGCGATTGTATCAAAAAATTACGGGTACCGCCGGAGGCAGCAGGTCAGCGGCAGCAGCTGCAAGCAAGCGGATCAATGAATTTTATATGATCGACGAAACGTACTCCAGCATCGCCCGCAAAGTGGCCGAAATGGAGCCGGCTGTAGCCGTTGCCCGCAAAAGCAGTTTGTTCAAATATTTAACCGGCGGCCAGAGCGATCTGACAAACCGGTTTTCCGAACCGTTAACAGGGCCGTATTTCAACGTAATCGTTTTAAGTATCGATGGTTTACAGCAGTTTAAGCAGGATCATTCCGAGCAGATGCAATCGCTTATTCGCTTTGGCATATGCAACATCGCTGGCGAATGGATGGCCGGGGATGAGGCGTGCAACGGTTGTGAAATCGTCATTATTAATGAGCAGGAGATTGGCATTTTGTTACAAATGAAGCATGACGGCGAGCCGGCTGAAATGCCGCTGCGGCTGCTGGAAATTCAGCGAACGGTGCAAAGCTATTTTAAATTGTCGCTGACTGTCGGGATCGGTTCGACCCATGAAGAGCCGGAGCAAATCAGAAATGCCTATCTCCAAGCGAGAGAAATGACGTATAAACGCTTTTTTCAGGGGCCGGGGCATATTTTTAGGGACGAGCCCGCCACAGCCGCTTCCAATACGGCAGAGTTAGAATATCCGGAAAGCCTGGAGAGGAAATTAATCGAGGCGATTCAGATGAATCAGGCACAAGTGGCAGTCCGCGTGATTGACCAGTTCACCTCCTCTTTGCATGAAGCCGGCTATCATCATGTACTCTACATGCTGCAGCAGCTGTTGACGGCTTTAAATAAGCAGTTTAATCTGATGGGCTCAGCTGCCAGCGAGCAGCGTGAATTATTTGCGCGTATGACTTTTCATGCCGTTTCTTATGAAACGTTGGAGGCATTTTCGGCAGATTTGGCGGCTTTATGCCGTTCCATTTGCGAACAGATCGAAGCAAAGGCAAAAAACCGCAATGCAGAGGTTCTGGGCACGGTGAAAGCATACATTGATCAGTATTATTGGAAGCCTGATATTTCTGTCGATTTTTTGGCTGATTATGTCGGTCTGACGCCAGGTTATTTGGGCAAGCTGTTCAAAGCCCAATACCAGCAATCGGTAAATGATTACTTGAAAGATGTGCGGCTGGAATTGTCGAAGCAATTGCTGTTGAAATCAACGGAACCGGTTCAGGCGATCAGCGAGAAGGTAGGGATTCATAATACGACCTATTTTTATACGTTGTTCAGGAAGAAGTACGGCATGTCGCCTGTGCAGTATCGAAATGATGCGATACTCCAGCGAAATCAGGGAAATAGCGGGCCATTATAATAAAATGGATGAAATCGAATTAAATCTAGCGGCAGTTGCAGCCAAATTAAAGAGATTTGCAATTTTTAAAGTTTACCCGCACTTGCTGTCTTGATTATGATGGGGACGGTTTCGCCGGAATTACCATCATTCATAAAAGGGAGCGTATCCGAATGAAGAAGTACTGGTTATCGATGCTTGGCTTGCTAGTTGCTTTATCTGTTGTTGTTGCCGCATGCGGCACGCCGGAGGGTGGAAATGCTGCTAATGGCAATACGGAAGACAAGGATGCTGCCAAGAAGCTGGTCAGGTATGTTATGCCGGGGACGGCGCCGAAAGATCAGGCGGCCGGAGAAGCGGCCATTAACAAGAAGCTGGAGGAGGACGGACTGAATCTCAAGTATCAGGCGATCTATATTCCTTGGGATGTGTGGGATCAAAAAACGAATTTGATGATGTCGACAGGCGAAGAGTTCGAGCTTATTCATATTATGCATGACAGCAAGGGGCCGAATGTTTTTGCCAGCAATGGCGGCATCATTCCAATCGACGAATATTTGGATGAATATGGACTGGAATTGAAAAAGAGCTTGCCGGAATGGGTATGGGATACGGCCAAAATTTCCGGCAAAATTTACTCGGTTCCGAACTACTGGCTGGACAGCGCTTATGCAGACGGCATGGTAACGATTCGCCAGGATTTACTGGAGAAGAACGGGCTGCAGGCGCCGAAATCGGCCGACGATTTATTGAAGGTTGCGGAGACGCTGAAAAGTAACTGGCCGGATGCCAATAAAAATGTGTTCATCCGGACGCTCAATACCGAGCCGGCCTATTATTTGCATCCTACGTATGAAACTTACCCGTTTACCGTCTTTCAAAATTTGATTCGCATCGATCAGCAAGGTAAGGTTTCCTCCTGGATTGAGAGCGAAGAGTTTAAAAAAGACGCTGCTTTTTTCCGCGCGGCTTACCAGAAAGGCTTGATTAACCCGGATGTATTGACGGCGCCAACCGAGGTTGTCAATAATGAAGAACAGATGGGACGTTTTCTGTTCCGCGAAGGCGACGGCGTAACGGACAAGGTGGGCGAAAAGGTGCCGGGAGCGAAGCTCGAAGGATATTTTTTGAATGAAGCAATCAAGTTCAGATCATATGGCGTGCGGAATTCGAATGGCGTAAGCGCAACTTCGCCGCACCCGGAAGCAGCCATTCAATTTTTAAACTGGGTTTACAGCAGCCAGGATAACTTTGATCTTGTCCTGTACGGGCCTGAAGGCGAGTATTGGAAAAACATCGGCGACGGCTTGAAGGAGGATTTGAAGCTGGACAGCAACGGCGCTCCAGCTTATCAGGTCGCCTCCTGGATGCTGGGACATGTGGAAATGAACCGCTGGGCGGCAAATACGCATCCGACGATTTTGAAATACCGGGCGAGTCAAAGCAAGGACGCCGTCAACAGCATCACCCTTGGCTTTAACTTCGACGCTTCCAAAGTTAGCGTTGAATATACGAATACGTTAGCGGAATTCAATACAAGCATTTTGCCGATCAAATTGGGGCTGCTTGATTATGAGACGGCTTTCCCCGCTGCGCTGAAGAAGATGAAGGCTGCCGGCCTGGATAAAGTTGTTGAAGAATATAATCAACAATTCCAGGCATTTCTGAAAGCAAAGCAATAATCGGCAAATCAAGTGCTTAAGGAGTAGAGCGATGGAACTTTATCGGGACAAATCGGCCCCCATTGATGCGCGGGTAGAAGATTTGCTTGGCAGGATGACGCTGAAAGAGAAAGTCGGCCAACTGAATCAGCGAATGTATGGCTGGCATGCCTATCGTAAAACAGAGCGCGGCTTTGAGCTGACCGAAGCCTTCATGGAAGAAGTCGCAGCAGGCGGCGGGATGGGCGCTCTCTACGGGCTGTTTCGCGCAGACCCGTGGTCCAAGGTGACGTATGACAACGGAATTACAGCGGTAAATAGCGCGAAAGTTGCCAATATGATTCAGCGCTATATCATCGAACATACGCGACTGGGAATTCCGGTTATGCTGTCGGAAGAATGCCCCCATGGGCACCAGGCTTTGGACGGGACGCTGACACCGACCAATATCGGCATCGGTGCGACCTGGAATCCGCAGCTGGCCGAGCAAGCCTATGGACAGATCGCGGCCGAAATCCGGGCGAGAGGCGCCCATTTGGGCTTGGTCTCAACGCTTGACCTGCTGCGGGATCCGCGCTGGGGACGTTCTGAGGAATGTTTCAGCGAAGACCCTTATTTGGCGGCGCAATTTACAACAGCCGCTGTCAAAGGGTTGCAGGGGAGCCGGCCCAAAGGGGAAACTCCGGCGCAGCCAGAGGGGCAAGAGCAGCAAGAGCAGCACGAGCAGGACGAGCAGGACGAGCAACAGGAGCGGCTGGAGCAAGAACGGCTTGCGCCGAACAAGGTGGCGGCTGTGCTGAAGCATTTTTGCGGGCAGGGAGCGGGCGAAGGCGGGCTGAACGCTTTTCCGGCATCGATCGGCGAGCGCGAGCTGCGCGAAATTCATCTGCCCGGTATGGAAGCCGGTGTGGAAGCTGGAGCGCTGGGCTGCATGGCTGCGTATAACGAGATTGACGGTATTCCTTGCCATGCCAACAGCAAGCTGCTTACTGGCATTTTGCGCGATGAATGGGGCTTTGACGGGATCGTGATGGCCGACGGCACAGCGATCGACCGTTTGCTGGCTTTAACGGGGGACCATGAGTCTGCGGCTTCCCTCGCGTTAACTGCCGGCGTTGATTTAAGCCTGTGGGATAAAGCGTTCAGCACCTTGGAGCAAGCCGTGCTGCAAGGGAAAGTGCAAATCTCCTTCATTGACCGGGCCGTCAGGCGTGTACTACGGTTGAAATTCCGGCTGGGGCTGTTTGAGAATCCGTATACGGCCGAAGAAGCAGCTGCAGAGATCGTGGGCAATGAGACAGCGCGTCAGCTGAATTTGCAGCTGGCCAGGGAAAGCGTAGTGCTTTTGAAAAATGAAAATGGGCTGCTGCCGCTTGGCGCCGACTTGCGGCAAATCGCGGTGATCGGCCCGAATGCGGATGCGCTGTATCATCAATTGGGCGATTACACGGCCATTCAGCGTCCAGACTCCGGCACGACGGTTTTGGCAGGAATCCAGGGTGCGGCAGGAGAGGCGAAGGTGGTATATGCCAAGGGCTGCTCCGTTCGCGGCGATTCGCGCGCCGGCTTTGCCGAAGCGGTTGAATTGGCCCGGCAGTCGGAGGTTGCCATCTTGGTTATGGGCGGCAGCAGTGCGCGCAATTTCGATCTTAAGTTTGATGTCAATGGTGCGGCGATCGTTGAGGATAGCCAGCCATCGGATATGGACTGCGGCGAAGGCGTCGATTTGGCAGACTTGAGACTGGGCGGCGTGCAGTCAGAGCTGATTCGCGAAATTGCCGCAACGGGAACGCCGGTCGTGCTCGTTCTCATTCAGGGCAGGCCGCACGCCATTGCGGATGTGGCTCCGAATTGCTCGGCAATACTGGCAGGATGGTATCCGGGACCGGAGGGCGGCAGGGCGCTTGGTGAAATTTTGTTCGGCGCTGTCAATCCGAGCGGGAAGCTGGCCGTCACCATTCCGTATTCCTCCATGAGCCTTCCGGTTTACTACAATCGCAAGGATCAGGGGTATGAGCCGAGATATGCGGATTGTCCGCGGCTGGCCTTGTATCCGTTCGGTTACGGCCTTAGTTATACGACATTTGCATATTCGAATATAAGATCTGCCCGGCCAGAACGGACACTTCAACAATTGGCGGCTGGAGAAAGCTTCGAAATTGCTGTCGATGTAGAAAACACCGGAAAGATGGCTGGGGCCGAAGTTGTGCAGCTATACATGAAAGATATGGAAGCCAGTGTAACACGGCGCATGAAGGAGTTAAAAGGTTTTCAAAAAGTATGGCTGGAGCCTGGAGAGAAGCGTTCGCTGACCTTTCATTTGACGGCCAGGGAGCTTAGCGTCTGGAACGCTGAGATGTCTAATGTTGTGGAGGCCGGGCGCGTCAAGGTGATGATTGGCGGCGATTCCGAGCCGGCGTGCAGCTTAATGCTCCGAGTGCTGGAGGAATAGAATACGGGCGATGCCGGGACTGGTGCAAACCAGTCCCTATGTCTCGTTCAGTCCTCTTTACCGATGCAAACTGTATTTTTCGTTTCCAAATGTGGTACAATACAGCACGTAGCGGCTTTATGCCGTCTATTATTCATGCACAACAAAAAAGGGTTGGGTGAGGGGCTATAATGGAAAGCAGGTATTCAATTGGTCCGCCAAAAGAGACAACCATCATCGCATGCAGAGGAAAATGCTTCACTTAATCCGACTGCCCGTCTCGCCCCGAGCGATTGGCGGCGGGAGCTGTTAGCGGGAACTGTATCTTTTTTTGCGATTGTCTATATTATTATTGTCAATTCATCGATATTGGTTGATGCCGGCATTCCTCAGGGAGCCGGTATTATCGCAACGATCCTGGCATCGGCGAGCGGCTGCTTTATTATGGGTTTATGGGGCAAAGCGCCCTTGATTATCGCGCCCGGGATGGGGATTAACGCCATGTTTACGTACACGCTCGTCCAGGGCATGGGCATGACGTGGCAGCAGGCGCTGGCGGTCGTCATGATGTCCGGCATTTGTTTTTGTGTGATCAGCATGACCTCTCTCATCGAGAAGCTGCGTATGGCCATCCCCGCCTCGCTGCAGGAAGCGATTTCGGTCGGTATAGGCCTCATGCTGGTTCTCATCGGCTTGCATAAGGGCGGCGTAATTATATCGGACCCGTCTTCGGTGATCGCCCTGCAATCGCTCACCGATCCGGGCGTGCTTGTTACGCTTGCGACTTTGGCACTGACATGCATTCTGTATATGCGGAAGGTGCCGGGCAACTTGCTGCTGGCGATTATCGGCGGAACGGCGCTTGCCTATTTGTTGGGGGCCGCGCCGTTGGCGGCGGAAGACACCGGAGCCGGAGCCGGAGGCTCCTCCTGGGTTTCCTATGCAGAGGTGTTCGGCCAATTATCGGTGAAAGGCATGTCGGTGACGACCCTGGTTATCGCTGTCTTTTCGCTCACGCTCGTCATCGTGTTCGAGAATGTCGGGCTTATTAACGCCCAATTGAACATGAGCGGAAAGCCGGAGCGCTTCAAGCGCGTTATGCAGGCCACGTCGTTTACCGTCTTTCTAAGCGGCATCTTCGGTACAAGCCCGACTGTCTCCACTGTGGAGGCGGCTGCCGGCATTTCATCCGGAGGAAAAACAGGCTGGACCCCGGCAGTAACCGGAATACTGTTCTTGATTACGCTTATTGCCATGCCGGTCATCACGCTTGTTCCGGATCAGGCTGTCGCGCCGATTCTCATTTTCATAGGCGGCTTGATGATGCCCGCCGTTCGCAACATTTCCTTCGAGCGGCTGGAAGAAGGCTTTCCCGCCTTCTTTATTATCGCGTTCATTCCGCTCATGCACAGTATCGTGGACGGTATCGCGATCGGCTTCATCAGTTATGCGCTCTTTCATATTGCGGCTGGCAAATGGCGCAAGGTGAAGCCGCTCTTCTATATCATATCGCTTCTGTTTGTTATGCATTTTGTGCTGCAGACCATTTAAGCGAGATCATGAATAAGCCCGCTCTGAACGTATTGGCGTTCGGGCGGGTTTTCTAAATTTTATTGAAGAAACGACCGTCCTGGAGCTGGGGCGTAGCGCATGAACGAACGCTAACGGACGTCACAGCCCCTATTTTCGGAAATTTGGCCGGTCTGAAATTGTAACGGAACTGTGCGCCGCTATTTCATGATTATTAGTACGATTTCGTAAGAAAACGTCGAATTAAGATCGCCCATTTCCGTTAGATTTCGAAAAGGAGGATTATTGGCGAAATAACGTCTGTCACTTCCGTCCCATTTTGCAGCTTGCTCCCTTCTGGGTTCGAACCTCTCTCGGGGTTTGGACAGTTTGCCGGACCGTAGGTCCGCTTCATCCTGCACAAGTATGGAGCCGCTCGAGCCTGCTGGGATCGGCGCGCTCCATTTTTTTGTATTCGTTATTCGTGCTGCAAGAATTGCTGGTCGAGCTCCCCGGAAAAGGTGTATAGTTAGTAAAGGGATTTGTATAGGAGGATTTGCCGGATGTATCATTTAGAACAGCTGTTTAATAACTATGGCTATTTTGTACTTTTTTTCGGGCTTCTGCTTGAGTTTATTGCACTGCCATTTCCCGGGGAGACGACAATGGCTTTTGCCGGGTATTTATCCTATATGGGCCAATTGAATTGGATTATCCTCATCATTGCCGCCTTTTTCGGCACGACGATCGGGATGACGATTACTTACTTCGTTGGGCACGCGGCGGGGATGCCGTTCATTCGCAAATACGGCAAGTGGTTCTTCTTGAGCGCAGCCAAAATAGAAAAAACGGAGAAATGGTTTGGCAAATACGGTAATGGACTTATCTTTATCGGTTATTTTATCCCTGGCGTCCGCCATTTTACCGGATACTTCTCAGGCATTATACGGCTGCCTTTTCGCAAGTTTGCGGCCTACGCTTATTCCGGGGCCTTGTTCTGGGTCATAATCTTTATTTGGCTCGGCAAGTTTTTCGGTCCCCAATGGAATATAGTCTTCAAAAACGTCGAGCACAATGCGCTTTATATTGCCATTGGCGTTATCGTTCTTTTGGTAATTTTAGTATTGGTCAAATATCGCAAGCGGCTGTTTGGGAAATGAAACTTTCGCCATAGCCTGATTACAGCCGCCAGCGGCTTGACTTTTGAACCACGGTTCATAGCCTCCGCTTCTCCTCTGCCCGTTATCTCCTCAGTCGCCCTTCTAAAGCTTCGTAAAATTTTGAAGAGAAAAGTAAAGATCTTTAGATTTTCTCCTTACTGTGGCCGGCGTACAATAAAGCTGCGGATGCATCCCATAGATTCGCTTCACCATAAGGAGTGATACATTTGAAGGCGCATACAATTTTTCGCCGCCGAATTTCGGCATTAGCAGCCGGGTTGAGCCTGATCATGCTTTTGGGTACACTGCCGGTACAAGCCGCTTCCGGGAACAGCAAGAAAGCGGCTCCGCCAGCGGCGGCATTTACCAGCCAAATTGGCATCTGGTATACCGTCTGGTGGGACAATGAGCCGCCATTCAACAGCCACTGGACAGACTGGACCCGTTATCGGCCGGTACGGGGCGATTACAACTCGGGCGATGCCGCCACCATTCGGTCGCATATGCAATGGATGAAACAGGCGGGAATCGACTTTGTCATTATTGACGATACAAACGGCCACGGCAACGATAACGGCAATATAGCCGCTCATATCGACCAGATATTCGACGTTGTTGAAGCGATGCCGGCCGGATCGGCGCCGAAGCTGGCAGTAGCGATTGGAGCGGGGCAATGGGTGGGTAATGATGCAGTTGCCCATCAGGCAGAGGCAGATTTGATTTACACCCGTTATGCGCAGCGGTCCGTGTATTACCAGTGGAAGGGCAAGCCGCTGCTCGTTGATTACACGACGAGTCCCTGGTTTTACCGGTGGGATGACCCCCGTTTTTCAGTCCGCTATGCAACAGGTAAGGTTTCGGAAGGCAAGCCGGTAGCACCGGAAACCGGACTGTGGGGCTGGGTGTTCGACGAACCGTTCCCGACGCAAGAAGTGATGGGCGTCATGCCCGGCTGGGATACGGCCCATTCAGGGAGGGGTACGACACCGATTCCACGCGAAGACGGCGAGCTATACACTTCACAATGGCTGGATGCGTTGAAGTGCAATCCCGATGCGGTTGTTATTGCCTCATTCAATGATTTGGCGGAAGAAACTTCGATCGAAGCGGCTTCCCCTCGCAACCCGGAGACGCCGGCCTATACGGATGCTTATGGCGATCCTGCGCCGGACTGGTATGAGAAGCTGACCGAAGGATATGCCGGGTTGAAGAACGGTTATCGCGAAGGGTTCTATTATCAGGAAGAGCAGGGCGATCAGCTTTACCGCTATACGGCAGGTCAACTGCAGAATGTGACCGAGCTGCCGCATGGTTTGCCTGTCATTACAGTGCCGAAGGGTTTTCTAAAAGGGAAAAGCAATCAAGGAGAGAAAGACTGTGCCTGCAGTCAGGAAAAGAAATCGAATAAGCATGTGGCGGTAGATTTGTTTGCTTCCTGGGTTGCCGATTTTAAAGGAACGACTGCGAACTGGTCTTATAAAACCCGCCTGGAAGATGGTCAGGTTTTTGATGAGATCAGGAACGGCGCAGTGTTTGACTACATTCAGCCAACCGAGATTCAGCAGATGTACAGCCAAGAGCCAGCTGTGGACGGACCGTTCCGCCGCGACGGCTTTAAGACCCATCCGGCCTGGTCCGGGCAGAATGGCTGGGTGGAGGGAAATGTGTCAGTCAGCCTTCCGGATAAGAAAAAGCTGTATCTGACCTATATTCCAGGCAAAGTGAATACGGCAAGTGACGGGATTACATTGAATATTATGATTAATGGCACACTGGTGTATGCTGATTGGATCAAGGGCGCGGCCGGTTGGAAAAGCAAACGGGTGATCGACATTAGTAGCTACAAAGGGCAAACGGTTACGATCGGCTTCCAGGTAGGATGGGGAAAAGAACAGCTCGGCCCGGAGGCAACGCCCGCCTATGATTCCCTCTTTATCGGCGAGCCGCTGATTGTGACGAAGCGATAGTTTCCAAAAAAATGAAATGGCCAACGGCGCTTAATAATATGTGAGGAATAAACGAGGTGAACATCTTGCAGAGCCGCGAAGGCAATAAGTTTGAGTTTATCGAGGCTGAACCTGTTTGGCCGGCTGGACTGGAATCAGAAAAAAATATAATGGCTGGCTTTCGAACGGTCTTTGTTTGCTCAGGGACGGGCCCATGCTTGCTCCGTATTGCGGCAAGCACGGTATACCGGTGTTATTTGAATGGCGAATTCGCCGGATACGGGCCTGCCATTGCTTCGCACGGTTATTTTCGGGTTGACGAATGGCCGCTAAACCGTATGCTGAAAGACGGCGACAATATATTGGCAATCGAAGTGGCGGGCTACAATGTCAATAGCTATTATTTGTTGAACCAGCCGGCGTTTCTGCAGGCGGAAATTATTGCGGACGACAAGGTAATTGCAGCGACTTCGCCGCAGAACGGCTGTTTTGAAGCCGCAATTCTTCCAGAACGCTTGCAAAAAGTCCATCGCTATAGTCTGCAGCGCCCCTTTTCCGAGGTTTACAGGCTGCAGCCCGATTACGGATTATGGAGAGTTGACAGGTCTGTACCGATGTCTTCCATACTTGACATTACAAGCGCTAAAAGGACGATTGGCAGGGGCGTTCCTTATCCGGCATTCTCCGTACGGCAGCCGAAAGCCAGGTTGCGGGAAGGACAGGTGAAAGTAAACGAACAGATGGATTCGTACCGGAAGCTCCCCTATTTTACGGCGATTGGTCCGAAGCTGGGCGGGTTTAAGGAGGATGAACTTGACATCGCTCCCGTCTATGATGTGCAGCGGACCGTCAACATCGCAAATAACCGGCTTGAAGAGGATTACGCTGAACCGCAGCGGTTGCATTTAACAGATCAGATGTTCACCATCTATGATTTTGGAAGCAATTTAAGCGGCTTTATAGGCCTGACGGTTCATTGTGCGCGAAAAACGAAATTGTATGTGCTGTTCGATGAAGTGCTGATCGCGGATGATATTGACCCGCTTCGTTTGGTCGCGGTCAATATCGTCAGCTACGAAATGCCGCCCGGCCAATATACCGTTGAATCGTTCGAGCCCTACACATGCCGTTACGTCAAACTCTTGGTGATGGAAGGGGATTGCGTGCTCGAGAGGCTTCAATTGCGTGAATATGCCAATCCGGATACCCGTCGGGCAAGTTTTCGCTGCAGTGATCCGGGGCTGAATTTGATCTATGAGGCAGGCAAAGAGACATTCCGTCAAAATGCCATAGACAATTTCATGGACTGCCCGTCGCGCGAGCGGGCGGGGTGGTTATGTGACAGCTTCTTTACTTCCCGGGTCGCGATGCAGCTAACTGGCAATACGCAGATCGAACATAATTTTTTTGAAAATTATGCACTTCCCGAGCGTTTTGAGCATTTGCCGGAAGGCATGCTGCCAATGTGCTACCCGGCTGATCATAACGATGGTGTCTTTATTCCCAATTGGGCGCTATGGTTCGTGCTGCAGCTGGAAGAATATCTGCTGCGCAGCAATGACAGGGAGATGATCGAAAGGCTAAGAGCAAGGGTAACCGCACTCTTTGCTTATTTCCAGCAGTTTCGGAACGAGGAGGGATTGCTCGAGAAACTCGATAGCTGGGTGTTTGTGGAATGGTCGGAAGCTAACCATTTCGTTCAGGACGTCAACTATCCGACCAATATGCTTTACGCAGCTGCTCTGGCCGCAGCCGGCCGACTGTATGCTGTTGATGAGTGGACGCAGGAAGCCGAAGTCATCCAACGAAAAATTAGGGAGCAAGCGAACAGTGGCCTGTTCTTTGCCGATCACGCCAATCGCACAGAGGGCCGGCTGGAGGTTCAAGATGATGTAACCGAGGTATGCCAATACTTTGCTTTTTACTTCGGAACGGCAACGCCGCAAACCCATCCGCGTTTGTGGGAAGAACTGCTGGATATATTCGGCCCGCGGCGGAAGGAAAGAAACGTTTATCCGAATGTTCATCAAGCAAATGCTTTTATCGGCAATTATGTACGCTTGGAGCTATTGTCTTCGTACGGTGAAATCAATCAGCTGGCTGAAGAGTTGAAACAGTATTTCCTCTACATGGCAGAGCAAACGGGCACCTTGTGGGAACATAACAGCGCGGGTGCAAGCTGCAATCACGGGTTTGCTTCACACATTGTGCACGTGCTGTACCGGGACATTCTCGGCGTATACAAAATCGATCCGCAGGCGCGAGTCGTGGAGCTTCGCTTCCCGGATTGAATATTCCGCAGTGAATTGAGCCATCGTTCCGGCGAGTGAGAGCCACGTCTCCGGCTTTTTTGAGCCACCTTTCCGGACGAGGTGAGCCAGTCCATAGCGCCTCCTGTTAGAATGATTCGTATGC
>NZ_JBHTHC010000046.1:0-19752 GCF_042676285.1 Paenibacillus sp. GCM10027626
TTTCTTGAAATGCAACTGTGTTTTCCATTCTGATTTCCTGCCTGTCTAAGTGGTTTCCTAATTATTTCGACATGCAGAAGCTAAATCCTTACCATTGTTTTCTAATCTTTAGTTCAACTTATATAGATCGTGAAATCACCCTGACTTTTTTGATTTATTGCTAACGTACAAGCTCCTTTTTAAAATCAGAATATAATAAAGATGAAATTGGACGATAAGGGGGGAAACCATGAGTCCAAGTCTCAAATCTTCTTGTATTAGTAAGCAGAAAGTAAGTTTAAAAAGTTCCATGCGTTTAGTTTGGGAACAACACGTATACTGGACAAGATTGACGATCATAAGTCTGGCTTTTAATTTGCCTGATGTAGGCTTTACTACCGCACGTCTCCTCCGGAACGCTACATATATGGGAAATTTACTAAAGCCTTTCTATGGAGATAGAGCTCCCGTCGTATGGTCATGAACGCGCGCCAATAATTCCGCTTTTTTACAGGCACGAACGCGCGTGGCAGAGGTAAGTGACTCAAAGTGCTGGACGATCTTTAAGCTAAGCAACTGAAAAAAACCGACGCCATGCAAACCCAGGTTGATTTAAGAAACGGTAAACGACATCTTTTCCAGGTAGTGACGAACGGTGATTGCTTTCGAGCAAACGAGACCAACTGCGCTGTTGAAAAACCAACGTTAAGATAAGTTGGAAAACAGCAAGAGCCGGAAGGGCAAACGATTTTCGAATACCCGTTTAGCGGAGTAAGTGCCCAAATTTAAAGTAGCAAACAGGGTTGAAAAACGTTCTTCACACTTTTCAGATAGGGAGTTGTGGTCTACCATAAGGTTACGCACAAGAATAAACAACTTCCCGCTCTAATCTCCAAGTGGAAAGCCGCAAGGTCGAAGGGGGTAAGAAGGATTTTTATCATGGCATCATTGCCCCACTCGTCAACGATGATGATGCCGCGTCGTAGCATGGGGTAGCACTAATTGCATTTTTTCTCTGAAAATGCCGCGCGGCGGCATGGATGTTAATAAAGACGCCAAAGGAACCCTCCTAAGCGTCTACACATAAAAGTATTCTGTTAAATCGATGGAAGAAGTCGCATATACTTGCTCTCTTTTCTTCTCTCGAAACTGGTTTCTTTGTTATAAAAGTTTTATTTTTATCCAATAGGTGCTACCCAGTGAACATCGCCCATCGCGTCATACTCTTATATAAGAAATGAACGGTAGATGCTACCGGATGTTGGAGAGCCCAAAATGAGGCATTGACCCCGTGCTTTCTAGAAGGATCTAATCACCTTTTCAGTATGAAGGTCCCTTTTAACGGCTACTCCATTTATGTGAATCGAAATGTAAATGAGCGTCCTTCGAATTGTCTATGTTTCTGACCATACCAAATTGGTCCTCCCTTCTCAACAAATTGCTGTTCGAAAAGAGAAGTCCGGTAATCTGTACGGTGAATATTTTATTTTGATGGGGACCGGTATGCCGTACGAAAAATGCTTTTGCTTCTTCAGGCAGAGGCCTTTCCCTAGTAATTTACCTCTTGCAGCTGGCCGGCATCCGCCACAATTAAGCTGATGTTTTTCATGTTAAAGATGTCAAGAAACTGTTTATCCGGCGTTTTGTCGGTCACGATGATGGAAATGCGGCTGAAATCGGAAATTGGGAACAACACTTTAATATTGTTAAATTTGCTATGGTCCGCGAGGAGAATTGCCTCTTTAGTCGATTCGATCATCGCTTTGCGAATGGCCGCTTCGTCTGCCGTCAAATCCCGCAGTCCTTCAACAATAATCCCTTTGGGCGAAATAAATGCTTTGGACGTCTTCAAATTGCCGATGAAAGTTTCTCCGAGAGGACCGTTAAACGAGCTCGTGGACGAATTGTACGAGCCGGGGATAGCATATAGGTGTATGCCTGGAGCCATCTTCAGCAAATTGATAATTGGCAGGCAATTCGTAATGACCGTAATGTTGGCATTCGGGCTCAGCTGCGAAGCCAATACGACAGAGGTTGCGCTAGAGTCCAGAAATAACGTATCGCCCGGGACGATTAGTTCGGCTGCCCGTTTGGCAATCGCAATTTTGGCGTCAAGCAGAGGCGTATTCGGTAAAATTCCTTCCTCGGGCGACGAGTTGTCGACAAAAACGGCACCGCCATGCGACCGCTCGATCCCTCCTTGTTTGGCGAGAAACTCAAGATCGCTGCGGAGCGTCACTTCAGAAACTTGAAAGAGTTCTTTGAGTTCTGCTATTTTGACAGTTTTTTTGGCCGAAATATACGAATATATAGCCTCACGTCTTTCATGTGTTTTCATGGTTTTCCTCCAACCTATATCTAGCAAACGAAAGGAAATCGAAAAAGATTATTTATTTTTTATAATTATAGCACACGTAAATTAAAAAACAACAAGTCTGTTGAATAACCACTAAATGGTAGAAAAAGAGCCGCTGACTGTCGGTAAAACCCGTTTCCGATGGGCTCCTTATCGTGGTTAACGAGAAATCGTCAAACTGCTCGGCAAAGCCCAACGGAATCGCCGGTTATTCGTGATATCACCTGTCAACTCGGCACCCCGAAATGCCGTTCGGAAAAGCATCATTGAGTCGTGATCTTTCGAGATTTCGAAGGACGTGAAATCCGAGTGGTAATGCATGTAACGGCGGAGCAAATTACACAGATGTATAAAGCTCGCTGGCAGATTGAGGTCGTTTTTCGCTTGATCAAGCAGCATAAGAACCTGACTACGCTACATGCCAGACTCTCGTTCGTTCAATTCTCAAGCCTCTTCATTCTTTGTAAGTTACCGAACGAGTGGATGGTTCGAATGGTCCGCTTGATCCAAAAGTATACCCCTGTTAGGGTTGTTTGGGTTACAATTTCTGGTTATTCAACAGGCCTGAAAAAAACAAATACATATGCAAATAAAACGAAAGCAAAAAAATGAATTCGTAAAATATTTTTGTGTATTTTGAAAGTTCTATTTACTAAATTGTGATTATCTGATAATATCCGTAATGTAATCTTTCGTTATAATTTTCGAAATAATGTTCTTTATTTCGATTATAGAAAGAAACGTAATTTTGATTGACAGTTTGATTGTGAAGATTACGTTTTATACCGAATGGTATACGAACGGTATCCGCTCCGAGCTCCCGTATTTAAGCAATCATCCGGATGCGTCCAATGTGAAGACGAATAACGAATGGGGAAGGAAGATCGTCAGCCATCTTCACGGGAAAAACATCTTGGTCGGGGCCATGATTCAATTTCTGACCTACGATCGGCAGGTTTGGGAGCCCGAAATGACGATCGACGAGTGGGATGTCGGGGAATTCGCCGAAACGGATCTTCCCGTCCGGATTGCCGACTTTACGAATCCTCTTTTTCAAACGCGGATCAAGGAAATCGTTAAGGAGCATTTGACGCAATTTCCGGGCATCGATTATTTGTTTCTGGAGTTCGAAGGTGTGAGAAGCACCGCTTTGCAAGCGATTTATGAGGAATGGGCGCAGGACAAAGGACTTCCCCAGCCGGAAGACGTTCATTACGATCCGGAGAGGGCCGCTCACTGCGAGCGTATAGGCCAGCAGCCGGAGATTATTTTGTCGGACGAGGTACATGCGATGATGCGTTACTATTACGGGCTTAACCTTCGAGCGGTACAGGAGGCTGCGGACGAACTCGGTTATTAAGGGATTGTCGGCGTCGTCGTACGGTCGGCAAGCATTCAGAAGATTCGCGGACCGCTAACGGTTCGGAAAATCCCTCTCGCCGGACAAATCCTGCAAGAGGAATCATGGAGGGGACGATAATGCTGAAAGAGACGACATATGAAAAATGGTTATGGATCGAACTGATCGGCTTCGATAACGAGCTTCCCGATTTCGGAGTTTCGGCTTACCTCGACAAAATCGGGTTTATGCCCGTCGGCGTTTCGCTGCTCTTTTTTACGCCTGACTTTGTTCATGTTTACGGAAGCTTGGATGAGGAGCGTATACTGCCGCCCGAAATTTGCTCGTATGCCGCGCGGCCGACCGGGAAGGAACATGACCGGCAGGTATGGACGAATGTTCAGCTAAAGCAGCTAGTCGCAGAGCTCCAGAAGCATGGGGTCGGCGTTTACTGCAGCTTTTTCAATTTGTTCCAGTACGTGCTGGACGGAGAGATTTACAACGGCGAGTGGTGCGGCAGCCATCCCGAGCTTTACGAAATGGGCGGAAACGGAAAGCCGTTTCCGATGTTGAACCCTCTTCGCCGGTATAAGGACGGCACGTTCTACGAGGACGATTTCATTCTCCGTCTGGCAGAAGCGATGAACGCCTACGGCTTCGACGGCTACCATGGCGCGGACGGGTATACGAGTCCCCGGATGTGTCTGGCATATGCGGACTATTCGGACGATATGGTGGAGCAGTTCGTCATGTCCGGCGGCACGGATCAGGACGATGAGAGGCTTGCCGCTTGTGACGGAGACGCAGAACGAATGGAGCGCAGGGCGGATTATATATGGGAGACGAAGCGCTTGGAGTGGATACGCTTTTATGCGGGCCGCTGGGAAACGTTCTGGCGAAAAGTCGTCGCCGCTGTGCACAAGGATGGCAAGAAGGTTGTGTTTAACACGGCTTGGACGAGGGATCCGTTCGAAGCGCTCTATCGATATGGCGTCGATTACAGGCGAATTGCGGCTGCGGGTGTAGATGCTTTCATTGTCGAGGCCGGAGCCTCTTCCCTGTCGGCCGGGGGAGCTGATATCGAGATGGAGCCGCTCAATGAGTTCAAGGCTACGCTGATGGCGATCAAAGCGTATGTGCCGGAGATGAAGCTGATCTATCTCAACACGATTCACGATACGACGGAGCAGTGGGATGCCATTCAGCATGCGCCTACGCTTCTGGAGCGGGATATTTACGCGCTGTCGAACGTGTTCTTGCATGACGGCGAAGGGAATGTGATCCGCTGCGCCTCCGGACTGATGGCGTGCCTTGCCGACGGCATGAGCCGGGAGGAATGGAAATGGATCCGCAACCGGTGGGACTTCGGATTCGCTCATCAGCCGGACAGTACGGTTGGAGTAAGCCTCGTATGGTCCGACAATGCTCTGTATGACGAACTCGGCGAGTATAGCAAGAGCAGGGAGTTTTCCTCTCACAAATTCGCGCATGAACTAATCGGCAAAGGAGCGCCGCTCCATTCGATCGTCCGGTCCGGCGATCTGGGACGGATGAATGGAGCGATTTTGGCTGCAAACGTGCATTTACTGCAGGAGGAGGAGCTCCGCCGAGTTCTGGACTACCGGAACGGGCCGGTCGTCGTGCTCGGCAGGATGAGCGGTCGGTTGAGCGATTCCGGCATTCGTATTACCGGTGAAAAGGAACTGGAGACGGACGATTTGTTTTGTGCGGTTCGCGATCTTCCCGATCACGGAAGCTTCAGACTCATGTCCGTCGAAAGGGCGGAGAGCCGGGAGCAGGTTGAAATAAAGGCGGTGGACGATGCCATCTCATGGATTTACAGCTTGCCGTTCCAGCCGGTTTCCGACTCGTTCCTGCGCGAATGCGTCGCGGGAATGACCGTATGCGCGGGCTCGCCTCGAATTATGACTGAGGCCGAATATATCACCGTGGCGTCGACGGAAACTACGGAAGGCACTTGGTATCTTGTGATCGGCAATTCGAGCGTGATTTACAGAAGACCGAAGATCGATGTCGGCCGTCCGATCGAGTCTGTCCGCGCCCGCGGGGGTTATCCTTATCTTCCCGTTCCGCATAAAGGATCGAGCTTTACAGTGAAGGTACCCGGCCGGGGGATGGTTATGCTCGAGGTTCGTTTCGCTTGACTGCCAAAGGTTACCGGATTCTAGAAATGATGCTGATAACTTGAAAAAGATCAGGCGCAAGGAGCGCGAGGCGGTGCAGCAAATTTTGGGCATTCGCCATTTTGAAGCTGCTGCCGCATGTTTCCCACATGGTCGATATTACGGATACGTTCGAAGCCAAAATGGAAGCCATGCGAGCGTACGCCTCCCAATGCACCGTCGTCTCTGGGGCTTTGCAGCAGATCAAGTGCAAGGCGCTGATGCGGGGCGCGAATGTCGATCGTGGCGATGCGCATAACGAGAACCTGCTCAAATTGTACCGGAATCAGATTCATTATTTATAAGAAAATTGTGTCCATTAGTACAGGTTAAAACAGAAGGGTGATCAACAACATGTTAGCCAACGAAATATTGGCGGAATACCGCCACTTGATGCTCGCTATCGAGCAAAGGCAACTGCCGGTTATCGACAAGGTTGCTTCGATTGCCGCCGAATCGATCGCGGCTGGAGGATCACTCTATATACACGACAGAGGCCATTTGCTGAATTTCGAATTGTTCCATCGCTCCGGAGGGCTTGCGCTGCTGAAAAGCTTGCAAATGGCGACGGCGGTCGAAGAAGGGGAACAAGGTGAAATTAACGCGGCGGAACAAACGGTTTCGCAGTCCGCGTTGCGGGAAGGAGACGTTCTGATTCTCGGATCGGTATCCGGTCGGGCGTCATCCGTCGTGGAACTGGCAATGCAAGCCCGCAAGCAAGGTGTTATCACGGTAGCGTTGACAGCGATGGATTACACATCGCAAACGCCGTCCTTGCATCCTAGCGGCAAACGTTTATTTGAAGCGTGCGACTATATTTTTGACATCATGACGCTAAAAGGAGACGCGGCACTTGGGGTGGAAGGGTTGGAGGAGAAAATTTTGCCGACATCCGGCATTACCTCGGCTGTTGTCGGTTGGTGTTTTGTCGCCCAACTGATCGAAAATATGCTGCGCAGAGGCGTTGTGCCGTCGGTTTATCGGAGCGTCAGCATGCCGAACGGCAAGGAGCAAATTGAAGCTACGGATGCGCGATTTAAAGAACTTGGTTATTAACTGGGGGAATCCTATGTGTCGCGAATCATAATGAGCATCGAAAGCGGCGGCAGCAAAACATTATGTTTGCTGCAGACGACCGAGGGAGAACTGCTGGGGTGGGGTCTAGGAGGACCTACGCTCTTTTGAAGTTGGAGGAGCTATCGGGAGGGGATTATCGGATGGTAGAAGAAGTGTTGGCCAACTACCAGCAGGAGGAGAATGGAATGGACGCAATCAAACAAAGAATTGCATCATTTGAAACCTATTATCCGCCATTGACGGCAAAAGAAGACTTGGAGCTTTTTTGGGAGGAGACGCTCCGCGAATTTGCCGATAAGCCGCTGAATGCGACGACGGCGCGCGAGGATACGCCGCTTGCGCTTGCGGATGTATATAAGGTGACTTACGAAGGCTTTGACGACACGCCGATTCACGGCTGGTACATGCTGCCTAAACAGATTGCCGGCGCCAGAGTGCCTTGCGTAATTGCTTTTCACGGCTATCACGGAAGCAAAGGCTATCCGGAGCAATACTCGCAATGGCTGTTAATGGGATACGGCGTATTTGCTATCGATATCAGGGGACAAGTCGGCGAAACGGGCAACAGGCTGCCGAGCGAATTCGGCATGGTAAGCGGTTGGGTCAGCCAAGGGATTTTGGATAAGCGGCATTCCTACTATTTGGCTGCGGTTATCGACTGCCTGAAGGCGGTCGACTGGGTAAGCGGACGGGATGAAATCGATCCTGCTCATATATACCTCGAAGGCTCTAGTCAGGGCGGCGGTCTCGTACTATTGACGGCCGCTTTGAGCGATAAACCGGCGCTGGCGGTGGCCAACGTTCCGAATATGTGCCATATCGATTTCGGGATGTTGAATTCGACGGGTTCGCTTACGGAGCTTTCCAACCTGTCGACCGTTTTTCCAGACAAGCTCGAAGCTATTATGGATACGGTCAGCTACTTCGACGTCATGAATTTGGCTGAGAAAATTCAGATACCGGTCATGATTTCGGTAGGGCTGAAGGACACGATTTGCATGCCGGAAACCGTATATGCCGCGTATAACCGGATCAATAGCAAGAAAGAAATCCATCCGTACCCGTTCATGGGACATACGAATATCGCCTACCATAATCGGCTTGCGATGCGATTCATGGAAAGTTACCGGCTGGAGCACACGGCAAAATAATAAAAATCGGGCATTAGGGGTGTACGGATTGCCGCGAAAGTATGGGTTCTATGCGGCGATGGAAGCAGTTTCAACGTCAGGCTGAGCGGACTACGGGAGGCGCTGCGCTACCTGGGAGGCCGGGAACAACAGACAATGCTCGCGGAAGAAATGAGAAATATGCAAGGATTGGAATTTATCCGAATTCGATGCGACCGATGTCTTTTTGAATTCTGCTACCCAAATAACATGGGCAAGGGGGGGGCTATTTGACGCTTACCGAAAAAAGAAAGCCCGTACAGGGGTGAAAGCGCGAATCCGAGAAGTAATACGAAATGAAGGCGCGAAACCAGCCAAGGAGATCGTCAAGCAAATTAATGCGCTCTTGGCCGGATGGGTGAACTATTTTCGGGTGGAGAATTCCAGTGACGCATTTAGCGAAGTGCACGACTACACGGTAATGAAAGTCAGGACATTGCTAACCAGAAGGAATCGGAGACGAAAAAGTAGTATTGGATGACGGAGATGGAATAACGAATACCTTTACGACGTGCTGGGGCTGTATTGGGACTGGAAAGTCCATCCCCTGAAAAACGCAAACGGGTCCGATGAAAGTGTTACCGGTCGAGTGGATGGTTCGAATGGACCGCTTGATCCAAAAGTATACCCCTGTTAGGGTTGTTCGGGTTACAATTTCTGGTTATTCAACAGGCCTGAAAAAGCAAATAGATATGCAAACGAAACGAAAGAAAAAAACGAATTCATAATAAAATTTTTGTGCATATTGAAAGTATATTTACTAAATTGTGATTATCTGATAATATCCGTAATGTATACTTTCGTTATAATTTTCGAAAGAATGTTATGTCTTTCGATTGTAGAAAGAAACGTAATTTTTATTGACAGTTTGATAGAGAAGAGGTGATAAAGTGAGTTACAGACGAATACTTGCAGACGGTTGTCATGCAGTTGAACCGGATAAATAGTAGAGAGGAGCAAAAATGGAATGAGTACTTTGAAAATTGGCGTCATTGGCGCAGGTTCCATTTCTGAAGCGCATCTTAACGCTTATAAAGGAAACAAAGAGGTTGAAATTTTCGCAATTTGCGACTTGAACAAGGAAAGAGCGGAAGCTGCTGCTAAAAAATATGGTGCTTCTTATGTATATACAGATTACAATGAACTCCTGGCTAATCCGGAGATTGTAGCGGTCAGCGTATGTACTTGGAATAATACGCATGCCCCAATCAGCAAAGCCGCTGTACAAGCGGGCAAGCATGTACTCGTAGAGAAACCGCTGTGCCGCACGGTTGAGGAAGCTCTTGATTTGCAGGAAGCGGTCCGCACATCAGGTAAGATTTTGCAAGTCGGTTTTGTGCGCCGTTATGATCCAAATGCGCAAATGCTGAACAGGTTTATTCAAAACGGCGATGTTGGCGAAATCTATTATGCAAAGGCTTCCTCGATTCGTCGTCTGGGCAACCCGGGCGGATGGTTCTCCGACTTCGAGCGTTCGGGCGGTGGCCCGCTGATCGATATTGGCGTACACGTTATTGACCTTTGCTGGTATATGATGGGCCGTCCGAAAGTAAAATCGGTCAGCGGCAATACATACAAAAAGCTTGGCAATCGCAACAATATCGAGAACCTGTCGTTCTACAAAGCATCGGACTACAATGCCGAGCTCAACACGGTTGAAGATATGACCAATGCGCTTATCCGTTTCGAAAACGGCGCTTCGCTGATGGTAGATGTCAGCTTCACGCTGCATGCGAAGAAGGACGAAACGATGGTTAAACTTTTCGGCACCAAGGGCGGCCTCGAAGTTGATCCGGCTGTCAGCATCGTGACTGAGAAATATAATACGATTTTGAATATTGATCCGCAAGTGGACGCTCAAAGCTTTGATTTCCCGCGCGCATTCCAGGCGGAGATTGATCATTTCGCAAACTGCATTCAAACAGGCAGCGAATCGATCAGCCCGGTTGAAGACGGCGTAGAAATAATGAAAATTTTGCGCGGCATCTATGAGTCTGCAGCTACTGGCGCAGAAATTCACTTTAATTAATAAAAAAAGCGTACGCAGCGTCAAGGCGCAGCGGGAGAGGATGACATTCGGATGAAACTCGGATTAAGCTCCTACAGTTTGTCGCGCGCCATTCAGGCGGGAGAAATGACGATTCTGGAAGCTATCTCCTGGGTCAAGGAGCATGGTGGAGAACATATCGAGATTGTGCCGTTCAGCTTTGAGATGGATCAGAGCCTGTTTGAACAGATTCGCAACCAGGCGGAGCAGGTTGGCATTGAACTGTCCAATTATGCAATTGGCGCGAATTTTGCCGTAGATGATGATGAGGCGTACGAAAATGAAATTAGCCGCGTCATGAAAGAAGTGGAGAATGCCGCTGAGCTGGGCGTTAAACTGATGCGCCATGATGTTGCATCCCGCGGCGACATATCGATGAGTAATTTCCTGGCCGATCTGCCGAAGCTGGCAGAAGCCTGCCGCCGTATCGCGGATCATGCTGCACAATATGGCATTACGACCAGTGTTGAAAACCACGGGTACTACATTCAGGCAAGCGACCGGGTGCAAGCGCTCGTTCATGCGGTTGACCGTCCGAACTTCCGGACGACGCTGGATATTGGCAACTTTATGTGCGCAGACGAAGAGTCTGTCGCCGCAACGAAAAAGAACTTGCCGATCGCTTCGATGATGCATATCAAAGACTTCTACCTGCGTCCGGCGAACGAAAACCCGGGACGGGGCTGGTTTCCGACAATGGCGGGCAACTATTTGCGTGGCGCCATTGCAGGACAAGGCGACATCAACATGCGCGAAGTGCTGCGAGCAGTGAAGGAATCCGGTTACGACGGCTATTTGTCCATCGAGTTCGAAGGTATGGAAGATTGCCGTCTCGGTTCTGAAATCGGATTGGAGAATGTTCGCCGCATCTGGGACGAAGTATAGGCTCCGGTGCCGGAAAAGGGCAGTTGCCACAAAGGCTGGCGGGCCGGTGGTCGACGGGCATTGACTATAACGATACGGAGGTTGGAGTATAATGGCGATTCCAAATAAAATTGGCGTCATCGTCGACAGCTTTAAAGTCGGTGTGCGCGAAGGCTTAGTAAAAGCAAAAGAAGTGGGAACGGATGGCGTGCAAATTTATGCCGTTAGCGGCGAGATGGACCCGGATAATTTGTCTTCAGCGCAGCGGAAAGAGTTGAAAGACTACATCATCTCGCTCGGACTGGAAATTTCGGCGCTTGTCGGTGATTTGGCCGGACACGGCTTCCAAGACAAAAACGAAAATCCGTGGAAAATTGAAAAATCGAAACGGATTCTCGATCTGGCTGTTGAACTGGGCACCAACGTCGTTACAACTCATATCGGGATCGTGCCGGATGATGTAAATGGCGAAGTTTACCACTCGATGCAAAAAGCGTGCGAGGAACTGAGCAACTATGCAACCAGTCTGAATGCCTATTTCGCGATTGAGACAGGGCCGGAAACGTCCGCCCATCTCAAAAGTTTCCTGGATACGCTGAGCACGAACGGTCTGTCCGTCAACTTTGACCCGGCCAATATGGTCATGGTTACAGGAGACGACCCGGTTCAGGGCGTTCATAACTTAAAAGATTATATTGTTCATACCCATGCCAAGGACGGGATCCGTCTGCATCAAGTGGACCCGCGTATCATCTACGGTTCGCTCGGCTTCGAACCGCTCAGCCATGAGAAACTGGCTGAAATGGCTACAGGCGGCGAGTTTTTCCGCGAAGTGCCGCTTGGGGAAGGCAAAGTTGACTGGCCGGCCTATATTCAGGCGCTGCAAGATATCGGCTACAAAGGCTATTTGACGATCGAGCGCGAAGTAGGAACAAATCCGGAAGCGGATATTGCCAAAGCAGTCCAGTTCCTGAAACAATATAAATAATCGAGTTTATGCATAGTCTGGCCATGTTTAAAAGAGCAGCAGGTATTAAGAAGTAAGCATTAAGTGCAAGCAGTAGTAAGTATTAAACAGTAAGCAGGAGCTTGAAGCGTTTATTGAGTTAAAATTCTCAGCAGGCTTTTTTGTTGTTTAGGAAACTACGAGTTTTGTTGCTAATTGGGAAAAGTGCACATAAAGGTGGGGGGAAGCGGCGTCGCCTAATGCCTGATACCATTTTCCGCCAAAGTGCCGATTGCTGATTCGCTTTGGAATGCATGGAGCGCTTTGATTTCAAGGGTAGAAATGGTAGCTATTGTCGCAAGGACATTGAATATAACCTCTAATGGCCGCGAAGAAATCGGCTTTTCCGATGTCGGGGATATTCCGAATTAGGCAAAAAACGCAATAGCAGCGGCCAAGAAGGAAGGAATTGTGCAATGACAAGCGAATAAAAAATTTAATCCGAACGGCGCCGCTTCCCGCGCGGAGGCGTTAGTGATCATCCTCAGATTGTTGGAGGCGAAGGAGAAATAATCAATTATTCAGGTTGGGGAGGGAAGGTCTAGTGGATTATGAAAAATATGTGGGCCCTTGGAATGTAGAGAGCCTGCAGCAGGTTCCGTCCGTGAAATGGGGCAGTACGATCGAGCATCCCGATTGTACCGTGAGCCAGATTACTTACTCAAGCGAGCCTTACAAAGGCAAAGTTGCCGAAGTGTTCGCGTATTATGCCGTTCCGAGAAGCGTATCCGCTCCGCTTCCCGCTATCGTATTGGTGCATGGGGGAGGAGGAAAGGCATTTACCGAATGGGCGGAGCAATGGGCGAAACGAGGGTATGTGGCTATTGCCATGGATTTAACCGGCAGGGACAGCGATGGCTCCCGAATGGAAGAAGGCGGACCGGACATGACCGAAGAGAATATGTTTCGCGGTATATCCGAGGATGCTTTAACGGAGATGTGGAACTATCATGCAGTTGCTGCAGTTATAAAAGCAGTAAGCTTCCTGTCGGTTCAATCGGATATCGATTCCACAGCGATCGGGATGATGGGCGTTTCGTGGGGAGGATACGTAACCGAAATCGTAGCGGGTCTCGATTCACGGCTTGCTTATGCTATGCCCGTGTATGCTGCCGGCTATTATCAGGAAGGCTCCTGCTGGCAGAGCATTCTGCAGGGAATGGACGAGGAGCAACGCCAGTTGTGGACCACGAACTTTGACGTGAAACAATATGTCGGACAGTCGATGTTCCCCATGTTGTTGGCAACGAGCACAAATGATACGGCCTTCTATCTGGATTCCTGGCAGAAAACTTGTCGGTTAGTTAAAGGGGAGCAAACCCTCCGATTGATCGCGAATTGGGAGCATTGTCATGAAACGCCGTGGGCAACCCAAGAGTTTGGCATCTACGCCGACTCGATCGTTAAGAATGCAGAGCCTCTGCTGAGGGTAACCTCTTCAGGGAGATCGGATGCAGAAGCATGGACCATTTATTACGGTTCTCGTCCGGTCCAAGCGGTAAATCTGCATTATACTTCGGATAGCGGCGAGTATACTTCGCGAAGCTGGCAATCTAGTTCAGCCCAGTTGGACGAGGAAAACAAGAAAGTATCGGCCCGTCCTCCCGCTGACGCAACTGCATATTTCTTTACGATCGAAGACTCAAGCGGAAATGTCATTAGTTCGGATTTAACCATTAGCTGATCTGTCAGCGCACAGAGCAAATAGAGCAAATCCTGACAGAACACCATCGGTTTTTTTGCTGTTGCTAGACACTCGAGACGTTGTGTCTGACGTGGCTGCGAAGCTCGGTTTCAACAACGCGATTCCACATTTGCGAGGGTGGGGGAAGTATTTCGTACACGGGAATAGAGCAAGGTTCTGAAACAGTGTATTTTTTTGTGTAGTTTGCCTCAATGCGATATAGGAACATCCCAAACGTTGCCGTTATCCAGAAGACCGCTTCACGATGGTTGCCATCGCGGATCAACTGCCGGCTGCCGTCAACGGCGCCATGCCGGCGCAGAACATCGCGCGCAGCCATGTAGCGCAGCCGGATCGTGGGATTGCCCAGCGCAGCTACGAGAATGGCATGCGTTGTTACTCCGGTAGCGAAAAGCCAGGCCATTATCATGCAAGGGCGCGTTGAGATCGAGACTGTCAGGACCAGAGCGGATGCGGTCCAAGACGCTTTGCAGGCGCAGGGAATCTGGTCGGGCCGGCCAAAGCAGCGCTCTACCACTTGCTGCAGCTCCAGCAATTGTCCGCTGGGGTCGGCAATAATGGTGTTGGTGCGTAAAGAGTGGGCGAGATGGTAGGAAAAGAGTGGTTTTTGCACCGGATACAATTGATCCCAGCCCAGGTAGGTCACCTCCAGCAAGACATCGTTGTAGCGGAACTTTCCGGGCCGGCGACGCAGTGACCACGATAATGTCTACATCGGACGATGGGGGCAGCAGGGCGTCTTCCGGCAATACAGCGGTTGAGCCGCTGAAATAGGCAGCGAGAAATCGGGCTGGCGGCTCGCTTCCTGCAGCACCCACTCTGCTGCGGCGGATCGTGCGGATTATCGTTCACGCTCCAATCTTCGATCATTTGTATTATATCATACGACCCGCCCCGCCTTATTACCTCTCTTCATGAAAAAGAAAGCTCCGCATTCTCCATTCTGAAGGGTATAAGCCGAATTTCCGTTTAAACTCGCCGCTAAAATGATGGATGCTGCCAAAGCCGCATTCGGCGGCGACCTCTTTAATTGGCATATCCGATGTATCCAAATAGTTTTTGGCGGCATTCATTCTGAGCTGCAATAAATATTGAATGGGCGTAAGTCCTGTTTCTTTTTTGAAATGCTTGATCAGATAGGTCGACTGATAGTTGGCGATGGCCGTTAAGGTCTGCAGAGAGATCGGCTGCTTGTAGTTCGTTTCCATATACAGCGTCAATGTTTTAATGATGTCCTTATTGACATCATAGCGCGACGGCAGTGTTTCTTTCCTGTATACGGCCAGCTCCTGCGCGATGAAAAGCAATAGTTTTAGCACGTCTTGCATCAAAATCGCTTCACTATAAGGCTGTGCCAAAAAATCGGCCTGCAGCAAAGGGGGGATGCCGCTAATACAGTGCTGCATGGCGCTTGAAAGAGGCTGGCTGCCGCTATTGCACTGGATGTTGTTCCAAAGCAAAATATCCTGCAGCTGCGGAAAGCTGTCCCCGCATTGTTCCAGCTCCATATACCAAAATGCCGCCTGCTTTGATTGAATGGTCAGGTCATGCGGCGTGTTGGGTGAAATTAAAAACAAAGCGCTCCGCTCGATTTGATAGTCTTCACCGAGCCAGCGCATGCGGTAGTTTCCCGATGCCAGATAAAGCAGCTCAGAGGCATGATGGATGCCGCCTGTCCGCATAGCGGTTGGCGCATGATAGTCGATAATGCCGTAATTCCTTAGCTTCATTGGCGAGCACCTTTACGTGAGAAGTTATTTTTTATAAACAAAAGGAATAATGCACACTAGTATCAATCGTGTTCAGACTTGTTTAATTCAAAACGAGTTATATTTTATAAATACATTATAGGGTGTGTTTCTTATAATTGAAATAGAAATCGTATAACATTGGGAGTGAAAGGCAGGAGAAAGTAATGATGAAGACTTTGCAAATCATGGATAAACAACATTTCGTTATCCGCGATCAGGAAATTCCTGTACCGGGGGATCATCAGGTGCTAGTTCAAATTGAAATCGTTTCCACCTGTCCGCGTTGGGATATGAATATGTGGGACGGCAAAGATATGTTCGATTATACAAAAACGCCGGAATATCCGCTGCTGCCAGGCTTTCCAGGTCATGAAATGGCGGGGACGGTCATCGCGGCAGGTCGAGGCATTAGACAACTCAAGGTTGGGGATCGGGTTGCGGCGATGGAACATATTGGAGGAGAAGGGTCGTATTGCCAATATTTATGCTATAGAGAAAGCGATCTGATCAAGCTGCCTGATTCGATTTCCTGGAAGCAGGCTTCCTCTTTTGAGCTGCTGAAATGTGTCATGCTTGGTATGCAGCAATTTGGTTCTTTGCAAGGGAAAACGATGATTATCGCCGGTCTCGGACCTGCCGGTATTCTTGCCCTGCAGATGGCGCGTATATGGGGAGCATCGCGCGTTGTTGGAATAGATGTCAGCGAGGAGCGCGTTGGCTATGTTAAAAAGCTGGGTATAGGCGAGGTCATGCTGGCATGCGAACTGGGAGATGAAAAATTTGATCTGGGCTATGATTGCGTTGGCGCGGCAGCCTCTGTGCAAAATATAATCGACCATACGAGCAAGCATGTTGTCATTTTTGGCGTATTAAAGGGAGAGTTGCGTTATCCCGAGCACTTATGGATGTATGGCTTTAAGCTGGAATCCTACACCTATCGCATTCCCAATGAGCGGGACCGGGAGCTGCTAATTGATCTGGTTGCAAATAAAGGGCTAAATTTAGAATGCTTGCAGACACATCACGGTTCATTTGTGCATTATAATCAAGCTGTAGCCTGGCTTAAAAATCAGGAGGCGATTAAGGTGTATTTTTATCCCGCGAAAGATTTTGAAGCGGCAGCTGTAGATGCAGGTGCAGGTGATATGCAATGAAGGCCCATGCAGTTGTTTTTGCAGAGAAGCTGAAGGTCGCTTACAAGGAAGTCGAACTGCCCGAGCCAAAGCAGGACGAGGTTCTGATTGATGTGGATTATAGCTGGATAAGTATTGGAACAGAATCCTCCTATTTGCGCTGTGAACGGATTGGCGGGGAAACTCCATTTCGTGAAGGCGATCCTAATCCCTATCCGCAGGTTAGCGGTTATCAGAAGGTAGGGACGATTACTTGGGTTGGGGATCAAGTTCAGGGCCTGGAGGTTGGGGAAAAAGTATTTGCAACGATGAGCAGGATGGAGGGCATGTTTTACCCGAGCGGCGGGCATGTCAGTCCGGCTCTTACGCATTGCAGCGAGGTGTGGAAGCTGCCGCCCAATGCTGATTCAATCACTTATTCAGGGCTTGTGCTTACTCAGGTCGGTTATAACTGCGGAACACGTCCGCCCGTCACAGAAGGCGACTATGCGGTAGTCATCGGCGAGGGGCTTGTTGGACAATGGACCGCACAGACGCTGCAGCGCCGCGGGGCCAAAGTGATTGTGCTGGGCAGACATGACGATCGGTTGGCTTTGCTTCCTGATGGGGTGACAGGTGTAAAGAGATCAGCTGATATTCGTATACAGGAGGCATTAGGCGCGGCAGCAGGCAAAATCGCGATTATTGTAGATACGGTAGGCTCGCTTGCTGCTGTAACCGAGTTGTTCGATCAGACACAGCTGGATTGCCATATTGTATCGGCAGGCTTTCTGGGTGAAGAAGGCCGGATCGATATTCAGCTCCTCCGGCATCGGGAAGCAACGCTGCATAGTCCTTCCGGCTGGAATCGGAGACGAATGGATGCGACACTGCAAGGAATCGAAGAGGGCTGGCTTCAGCCTAAGCCGCTTATTACACATATTCTTCCTGTAGAGCAGGCAACGGTGGCTTGGGAGTTGATCCTAGATCGAACAAAGCCAAAGCTGGGGGTTGTTTTGGACTGGAGGAAATAAGCTCATAAGTCGCTGAAAGAGCGGAGCATTCGTTGACATCAGTGATTGGGCGTCGCTCCTCAAGGAGCGTGGCCATCGGCGTCGTCAGAAAGAGGCACAGTCTTATTTTATTGAGACTGTACCTTTTGTTTTACTTCTTTTTCAAGCGGCGGCGCTCTTCATTTTCCCATTGCTTCAGAAGCGGGTAAGGATCGAAGGACCATTCGACAAATCCCTGGTCGCGGTAAACCCCGTAGTGGAGGTGCGGCGGGAACTTCCCTTGTGTCCCGGGTTTACCGTATCCGGAGCTTCCGACCCAACCTACCGTTTGCCCTGGTTTAACAATTGTCCTGAATCCGTGATAAGTGTTCTATAAAAATTGAGAAAAACAGAGGAAATTCCCCCTTTACTGGTGAATTTAAAAGATTTGACCCCATTATCGATTTTCGCCTGTGAGGTGCTACATATGAAGATCCAATTCACCAAATCAAAGGAAGTTCTTTTAACGACGCATGCAGGCTTGGCTTCCGTTGGTGCCCTGCTTTCCCATTCCCAGTTGCCACAACGTCTCAATCGATCTATCGTAAAAGGGATGGAGCATCCGCTTCATAGCAACGGGGATTTCATAAAGAGTTACTTAGGGCTCCTCTGTCAAGGCAAAAGCGATTTTGGTCACATCGAGCCGTTCCGGAAAGATCCGGTATTTCAAACGTGACTGGATCTGCGAAAGGTGCCTTCCAGCCCCACGCTTCGTCAGCGTCTCGATGCGGCGGCCCAGACCCTGATTTAACACCGTAAGCCGCATCTACCACGCGTTTGTATGAATTTTACCGTTTTTTACTTCATTTACCGACACATTCCACTAAAAATGAGAGGGTTATTTGGCTTGCCCTTCTTTGTCGGGTTTACTTGGTTACGAATGGATCCAAATGACACAATTGAATAAGAAATGCAAAATCCCGGATTACCCCACCCATGAAATACCCCATCTGGAAGTGGGAGCATCAGGTCATCACGGATTCAGGACAGACGTATCACCCCGCGAAAACTACCACGTTTCTAAAGACGAAGCGCATTCATGTGAGCGTTTGGATTTGTAACGGGAGAGGATTATCCTATGAATGATGCATTAATAGAGAGACTGAAGGCTTTCCTTCATCGGGAGAACAATAGCTCACTGGTAGGAAGTCCGGCGAGCCAAGAGGAAATAGTTCATGCACAGCAGCAGCTTAATGTAAGCTTTCATGATGACTATGTACATTTTATCCGGACGTTTGGGGGAGCATATGCAGGCCTTGCGGTGCATGCATTCTCTAATGGCTCCAGTCTCGGAAATGAAACAGTTGTCGATTTAACGCTGGAGTTCCGCGAGCAATGCAGGGAGCTACCCTTTGCAGAGGTTTTACGAACCAGCTATGTCATCTCTATCGACGGTTCCGGCGATCCGATAATAATCAATCAGGCAGGAAAGGTTCTCATCTATCATCACGATACAGGGGAGACCAAGCTATTAGCGGATTCATTTGAGGCGCTGATCGAGGAATGTTTTTTTGAGTGGTGAGCAGTATTAAGAAGCGCGACATCATCATTCAAAGCTAATATGTTGTTCTGTTATGAGCCATGTCCAAATCCCTCATAGATGTTGTCTAGGCAACCTTACTTCTAATAAGGAATTTCGACCATGGCTCTTTTTGTTTGCTATTTGTAGCATTTCGAAGCGCGCGGCGCCTACACCCAGCGAGCAAACCGCCGCTTCAACACTGCAATCTGATTGCGTTCCGCCCATGCGGCCAGGGCTGTCATCGCCTGATCCTCATTATCATGAAAGCTGAAGCATAGCTGAGGGGGGACGATACGCGTACCGTGCAGCTTAATACCAATCAGTGGATTAAAATAGCCCTGAATCATTATCGCTTTTACCTGTTGTGCAGAAATGCTGCGTCCGTTTATTATAATTGAATCTTCGTTTAGCTGAATATCATGGGAAATGTTACGAAGGCTTACGATCAGAAAAATAACCGTTGCTATATAAGTTGAACTATTGAATGTCCTGATTAAAACCTAACACAAAGACGGTCGATGATGGTCAAAGGGGTTTTCATTATCTCATCCATGAATTGTTGCACGTTGGTGCGAATCTCTGCGACTGTG
>NZ_JBHTHC010000047.1:0-17744 GCF_042676285.1 Paenibacillus sp. GCM10027626
ATTAATGAAGGTCGACACATAAGGACGATAGTCTTCAGCCAGCAGAAGGAGCAGCTCTTCCATATATTGATCGGCTGTCAGATCAGTCGGCAATTTGTCCAAGGCCTCCTGAACATTCTGTTCATCATAGTCGGAACCGGCAAAACGCCCCGGAGGTTTCATTAATATTTGTTCATCCGTTAATACAATTTGCGGTTTGCTTTGTTTCGAATCCGGGTCGTCCGGAATAGTTGAAATATTCTCTGCCGGTTTGTTATCCTGACCGGACTCTGACGGATTCTGAGTGTTTGGATTATTTTTGGGCGATTTGGTACTCTGACTCGAATCCGGCGGGCTTGAAGTGTTTGCATTATTCTTTTCTGGTTCGTTACTGCAACCGGCAAGAAATACGATCATTATTAAAACGATAAAGATTGAACTTCTTTTCATTAACTTACCTCCGATTAATCTTCTACTATACGCTCAAAAAGAGCCATGAACCCGATACTGCCAACATTACAACAATATGCCAGGTTTACGATTTGTAATCCACATCACATCCCCATGAAGGAAATTGCGAACCTAGACCTGTAGAGCTTCAGCACGTAATTTAGCTGCAAGAACCGAAACCCAACCGAAAGCAACAATTCCGGCGCTCCCCATGATAACACCAATCCAACTACCGATACTCGAGCCTATAATAATAAGCACTGGCGCAAGGATACAAGATGCAACACAATAAGTACTCCAACCACGTTCGCCTTGTGTAGCAAACCGACGTGCAAAGATAATGCTTGCCGCAATTAGACAAATAAAGGCCGCAAAGAAAGCCACCGAATGAAGTGCTGCATGACTGCTCATCGATGTCGGCATTTCCGCTGGGGCACCTGGGGGAAAGCTGAGGCCAGGATCCGGGCGAAACAGACCTGCCATGATCATGCCAATCCCATAGAGTCCAATGAGCAACGAACCCCACGTGCCTCCCTTATGCCCTCGCAGTAAACGGCGCACTCCAATCGCTGCACAAACAGCAAGCAATCCTGTAATGAAGAAATTAGCGCTTTGAATCCATCCCGCATCCCCCAAAGTAAGGGTACTGATGGCGTGACGCCTGATATCGAATCCTGTTCGTGTAAACGATTGAATAATGGCTGCTGCGTAGAACAACGGCGTGGAAACAACCCCACCCAACAGAAGCAGACGAATCGCCCTCGTATTCCGCTTGTTTGTAAACATAATAATCTTCTTCCCCTCTCATTGTCCAATTTATTTGAGCTTCTACTTAGACAACGAACCGGTAACGGCAAATTCGACACACTCGCAAATTTTTTTGAGACCATGTGCAGATGAATATCTCCTTAACAGTGATTGCGAATTATATAACTGGATCTACCGATGCGTCGAGCCTTGATCGGTATCTGAATGGCAAAAAGACGTCCCCTCTCCGTTTGCACAACGATGAGGAGACGTCTTCGATTGGAAACCTGCGCCTAGCGTTTTGACGTCTATGAGGCGCATAGCAGCCTTCTCGTTTCCCCCCTCTAAACAGCCGCTGTCCGCGACCTTAGATCACAGGGTGGAATTGTTCGCAGGTTGAACAAAGACTTGATTGACGGTGCCATCGATAATTTCAAGGCAGTTTAATTGGTAGCCGAAAGCGCAGCCTCCATCAATGCCAATTTTATCACCGCCGTACCAAACATCTGGTACGCCGTGAATATCAATCGTTTTCGTATGACCGAATATAACGGTTTTGTCGACCTGTGTTGGATGTGTGTAAAATTCCTTGCGGATAAACAAAAAGTCCTTAACAGGCTGGCTTTTCCAATCCTGAAACTTCGGGTTCAATCCGGCATGGACATATATATAATGATCATCCTCGTAGTAGTAAGGAAGCCCTTCTAAAAACTGAATGTGAGCGGCATGCGATGTCATGATACTTGCTTTATAGTGTTCGAGTTCTGCTAGTGTTAACTCTGCTTTCATTTCCATATAGCTGCTTAAGGTTTCTGCACCGCCTTTCTCGAAAAATTTCTCTATCTCTTCCTCATTCGCCTTGTTCGTCATGACACGGACAAAACGTTGGTCATGGTTGCCTTGCAAGGCAACAGCCCCTTGTTCTAACACTAACCGTCTGACCAAGTCGACCGCTTGCTTGCTTCTCAGCCCCCGATCAACATAATCTCCGAGCAGCAGAAGCGTATCTTTACCAGCATCATAGCCGCTTTGCTGAAGCAAAGCCTCCAGCTCCTTATCGCAGCCATGAATATCACTTATTACTAAGGTTCGCTCTTGAACCATTCGTACACCCCACAGTTCATGTTACTACACTCTACCCGTATTCATTCAGTGTCTAATAGCCTTACACTCTATGGCCCGCTTGTACTTCCAGCCGCGGAATCAAAGTATGAGAAAAGCCGCGCAAATGTCAGGAAACGATCCTGAACCCGCCCGACTTGATATTTACTCGCCTTTCACATGTTTAACTGAAAAAAAGTAAAATAGCCCCCCGATCATCCAGTAAGGCTCCCAGAACACTAATCTCCAGAAGGTGGCATATCGATCTAATTCAAAGTTTAAAACACCAAGTGCATTTAAGGATATAGTAAAAAAATTTAATAAACCATATAAAAAAAGAAAGCATCCAGAAATCTTTATTACCCAATAGAGTGACTGTTGAATTCTAGGTTTTCTCCACTTAATTAACAGCATTAAAAGCAACACCGCTCCGATCACTTTTATGACTCCTGTCATCCAAACAATTGCTAAAAATGAAGGTGACGGATTTAATGCCATTTCATAAATTGAGCCTCCGAGGGACTTAACCCCGAACATGCCCCCCAGTGCCCAATAAAAACTCAATCCAGCAAATAATAATGACCACACAACCCCTAATGTCATACACTTTTTATGGATTTTCATAACAAGCCTCTTGAGATTCACCAAATGTCATGTTGGACTCCTTTCATTCGGCCTTTATTTCTTTCTTTTAGAATATCTGATTAAGCTGCTTTTTTCATCTGTTTGTTACATTTCCAGCTATATCTTTCAAGGAAAATAGACTTTGTTGGCGAACTACATCGGGAGTCCGACCTTTTCTCTGTGCAGTAGGGATAGCATTGGAGGGTACTCCATTTTGCAAAATTGTATATATCTCATCATTTCTGATAGGCCATTCATTTGCTTTTCCAATTGCTCATTCAGCTTTTGAAGAGCCACTTTGAAGGAGCGTTCAATAGTAGTTAGATCATGTGTCTCTAAAGCTTCAAGCAACTGTTTCATGCTTTCAATGAAAAAGACGGTTTTCCTTAAACTGCTTAGCACAATAATCTTTTTTAATTCCCGCGATGTAAAGACTCTATATCCGTTTTCCGGATTCCGCTTAGCGCGAATAAGCCCCTCCTTTTCCCAATGTCGAATAGCGGATGGGTTTACACCAGCGATAACGGCGACCTCCCCAATTTTCAATTCATCCGTGACCTGAATATTCCTATACATGGAGAAATCAGTTTGATGAATGAGGCTCATGATCTCCTCGACTCGTTGTTTCTCTACCTGAATGTTGTACTGTTGTAAATTGATCATCCAAAGTGCTTGTTCAACGTGACCTTTTTTTAATAAGTTCATGACATCATATGCGAACCGTTGGTCTTAAATCTGACGGCACGGTGACGGCTGTGGGTGATAATAAATATGGCCAATGTGAGGTAAGCGGCTGGAGCGGCATCCAACTGCCCGGCAATTAATTTCGAGATATTTCGGAGGAATTGTTAGGTGCGCGCCCAGACACGGAAAAAGAAAGCCGACCTTCACGAGCTGCGGGCAAGCTCATGAAACGTCGGCTCTTTCTTTCCATATCGTTTCGACTATATCGTTTCGGCCAAATGGCAGGCGACGGCATGACCATCCTTCGCCGTTCTCAGCTCCGGCATTTCCGTCTTGCACCGTTCCACGGCGAATGGGCAGCGCGTATGGAAGCGGCACCCGGACGGCGGATTGAGCGGGCTCGGAATCTCACCGGTCAGCTTGATCGGCTCCTCCGTATGATCCGGGGCGATTTCCGGTATAGCGGAAATAAGTGCCTTGGTGTACGGATGGCGGGGCCGCGTGAAGACTTCCTCACTGTCTCCTATCTCGACCAGCTTTCCGAGATACATGACGGCAATCCGGTTGCTGATATGCCGGACGGCGTCCAAGCCGTGGGCAATAAACAAATACGACAGACCGAACTGCTCCTGCAAATCTTGCAGCAAGTTGAGAATTTGTGCCTGCACCGACACATCCAGCGCAGAGACGGGTTCGTCGCAGATGACGAGCTTCGGACTCAGCGCGAGCGCGCGGGCTATGCCGATCCGCTGCCGCTGCCCGCCGCTAAACTGGTGCGGGTAACGGTCGGCATGGTTTTTCGTCAGCCCGACGATGTCCAGCAGCTCGTAGACGCGCTTTTCCCTATCCTTCCGCGTCCCGATCCGGAAAATGTCAAGCGGCTCAGCAATCAGATCCATCACTTTTTTGCGCGGATTAAGTGACGAGAATGGATCTTGAAACACGAATTGCATGTCCCGGCGAATATCGCGCATCTGCTTGCGGTTCAGCGCCGTAATGTCCCGGCCTTCGAAGCGGATCGTGCCTTCCGTAGGCTCGACCAGCCGCAGCAGCACTTTCGCCAGCGTCGATTTGCCGCAGCCGCTTTCGCCAACGACGCCGACGATTTCGCGTTTGTATAACGTCAAGTTCACATTGTCGAGTGCGTGTACCTTTTGCTGCGACTTGGCGAAAAGGCTTCCTCCGACCTGATAATGCTTCGTCAGCCCTTCCGTTTGGAGTAGAATGTCAGTCACAAGCGACTCCCCTTTCATTTGTCGTACAAGAAGCAGGCAATTTCCCGGTTGTCGCCTGTACGCAGCAGCGCCGGCTCGCTTTCCCGGCAGCGGGCTTCCGCGAACTGACAGCGCGATGCGAAGCGGCATCCCTGGATCCGGTCCTTCGGGTCCGGCACTGTGCCGGGAATGTTATATAGCCGCCTCTGACCTTTGGCGTTGCCCGGAATCGCCTTCCACAGTCCTTGCGTATACGGATGCTTCGGGTCAGCGTACAGCTGCCTCATCGGCGCCGATTCGATCACCCGGCCGCCATACATGACCATGACCCGGTCAGCCATTTTCGACAAGACGCCGAGATCGTGGGTGATGAAAATAAGAGACATTTTGTTTTTGCGCTGCACATCGAGCAGCAGCTCAAGAATTTGCGCTTGGATCGTTACGTCCAGCGCCGTGGTCGGCTCGTCTGCGATCAGCAGCAGCGGGTCGCAAGCCAGGGCCATGGCAATCATTACCCGCTGCCGCATGCCGCCGGACAGCTGATGCGGATACTCCTTCACCCGCCGTTCGGGAGATGGGATGCCGACTAACTTCAGCAGATGAACCGCGCGCTCAAGCGCTTCTTTTTTTCCAAGGCCGAGATGGGTGATCATCGCTTCGGATATTTGGTCGCCGACTGTAAACACCGGGTTGAGCGATGTCATCGGCTCCTGGAAGATCATCGATATTTCTTTGCCGCGTACCCGGTTAAGCTCTTTTTTGCCGAGACACGTCAAGTCAGTTCCCTGGAAATCGATTTTGCCCGACTGTACCCGCAGCGGATCGGACAGCAGCCCCATAACGGACAGCGACGTCAAGCTTTTGCCGCAGCCGCTCTCGCCGACGATGCCGACGATTTCCCCTTGTCCGACCGAGAACGTGACGTCTTGCAAAATGTGAACATGCTCCTCTTTATGCGAATAACCTACCGTCAACCCCTCTATGCTCAGCAGCGGCTTATTCATAAACCGCACCTCCTTCTTATGCGCGCTTCTTCGCTTCCCGCGGATCGAGCAGGTCGCGAAGGCTATCCCCGAGAACGTTCAGGCACAGTACAGTCAAAAAGACAGCCGAGCCCGCTATGATCGAATACAAAGGAGCTTGGGACAAAAAGCTGCGCCCCGCATTCAGCATCGAGCCCCAGGACGGGGTCGGAGGCTGCACGCCGAGTCCAAGAAAGCTGAGCGCCGCTTCAGTCAGCACCGCAGAGGCGAACGTCAGGCTGATTTGCACGAGCAGCGGCGACAAACAATTCGGCAGAATGACGCTGAACATGATGCGCGCGTCCCCTGCTCCCATCGACCGCGATGCCTCAACAAACTCCCGGCTTTTTAGCGTCAGCACGCTGCTGCGGGTAATGCGCGCAAATATCGGAATCGAGACGATGCCAATCGCCAGCATTGCGTTGTAAATATCGGGCCCAAGCACCGCCATGACGGCCAATGCCAAAATGATCGACGGAAAGGCGAGCAATCCGTCCAAAAATCGGCTGATGAGCGTATCGATTTTGCCGCCGTAATAACCGCTGATAAGACCAAGCGCAACACCGCCGGCCATGGCGATAAGCGTGGAGCAGACACCGACGATGAGCGATACCCGTCCTGCGAATACGATGCGCGTAAAAATGTCGCGGCCGATTTCGTCCGTTCCGAGCAAATGCGCACCGGAAGACGATAGCAGCGGAGCGTCGACAATTTCGTCAAAGCGATAAGACGTTATAACCGGGGCAAGCATAGCAAGCGCAGCGATACAGCCAAATATGATCATACTTGCCAGGGCGGTCGTGTCTTTCCATAGTTTATTCATCGAATCCCCTGCCCTTCGTAAGTAACATGCAGCTTAGTTGTACTTGATGCGCGGATCGAGAGCGGCGTTGATCAAGTCGGCGAGCAGATTAATAATGACGATAAAGACGGCCGACAGGAGTACGGCAGCCTGTACGACGTCGTAATCGCGCGACAATATCGATTGGATCGTCAGCCAACCAAGACCCGGCCAGGCAAATATTTGCTCGGTAATGACCATTCCGCTCAGCAGCAGGCTGAAATTCAAAGCGACGATCGTGATGAGGCTGGGCATCGCGTTGCGGGCGACGTGCTTGCCGATGACGACCCATTCGGAGACGCCTTTCGCTCTCGCCGTACGGATGAAATCTTGACTGATCACTTCAAGCATGCCGGAGCGCAAAAAACGGAAAATTTGCGCGGAATTGATAATCCCGACCGTAAATACGGGTAAAATTAACGATTTGATATGCCCGGACGGCGACTCGGCGAATGATACATAGCCTCCGGCGGGCAGCCAGTGCATACTGTAGGCGAACAGCAGCATGAGCAGCACGGCCAGCCAATAAGCCGGTATGCTGAAGCCGAACAGTGAAACAATGCGCGACAGCCTGTCGATCCAGCTGTTTTTCTTGAGCGTCGCCAGGACACCGAACGGCACCGCGATCACGATCGAGAGCAGCGCTCCAAGAACGGCCAGCTCGAACGTCTTCGGTATTTTTTCCGCCAGCAGCTCCGTTACCGGCTTGCCGTCGAACATCGATTTGCCGAGATCGCCGCGCACGACGTCCCCGATCCAGTTGCCGTACTGTACGATGAGCGGCTTGTCGAGCCCCATCTCTGCCGTAAGCGCAGCAACGGCCTCCGGCGCCGGATCCATGCCGAGCCTCATCTGGGCAGGATCGCCCGGAAGCAGCCTGAAAGTAAAGAAGACGATCAACGTTACGAAAAATAGCACAAGCATGAGTTCGGTCAACTTTTTCAGTACTAGTTTGAGCATAGCGCTCCTCCTTCTTCTGCGAACAGACTGGCTCTGCAGCGATCGCAACCAGTGGGGTCATCCTCGCTGCAGAGCGCCTCCGTTCTTGTGACGTTACTCTTTCCAGACCGATTCGAACATCATTTTTTGCTGCGGACTTGGGATGAAGTTATGGACTTTTTTCGAAAGCCCTTGCGCCTGTACAAGACCGCCGACGATAATGCCCGGAGATTGCTCCGCCACCTCGGCCTGCAGCTCCTGCAGCACTTTGGCGCCTTCCTCCGGCGACATTTGACTGACGCTGAGCAGCTTGTCATTCCATGCTTGATTGTCCCATTGGAGCGCTGCCCCGTTTTGCTTGCCGTACATATGGTTCAGCATATCGACCGTATTCGGCTTGGGCGTGCTGCCGGTAAGCGCCATATCGTATTGCTTCTGGTTGAATACGCTCTCAACCCATTGAGCGATCTCGACGCCCTTCAATTCTACGTTCAGGCCAAGTTCTTTGAGCGACTGCTCGGTAATTTGCGCGATCGTGTCGTACATCAGGTCGATTTTATGGTAAACGAGCGTAATTTTCTCGTTGTTGTATCCGCTTTCCTGCAAGAGCTGCTTCGCTTTATCGAGATCTTTGACGTAACTCGTCGCGCCGGCATTGAAGTTCGGATCGGCAGTCGGTATCGGGCTGCTGCGCTCGACAAAGTTGCCGAACAGCGATTGCTTCATTTTTTGGCGATCCAGAGCATAGTTGACTGCTTGGCGAAACTTGACATTGTTAAACGGCGTTTTAGAATTGTTCATCAGCAGAAAATGGTTCGCTACCGTTACGTCGTCTTCAATTTTCGCCAAATTAAGGTTCGGATTGTTTGACACCTCGGATACCTTGCTTGTAGGCACAATATCGATGATGTCGACCTGCCCGTTCATCAGCTGCAAGTTTTTGACTTCCGCATCAGGAACCGTCAATATTTCAATACCGTCCAAGTACGGCAGCCCTTGCTTCCAGTAGTTCGGATTTTTCTTCAGCACGATCTTCTCATTGCGGTTCCACCGCTCAAATACGAACGGACCGGTGCCGACCGGGTTTTTCGCCAGATCGAGCGACGGGTCGTCCGGGGCGACGAACACCTCGACAAACGAGTCAAGCAGCAGCGAATCTTTATGCGCAAGCGTCACAGTCAAATGTGTTTCGTCGATGACTTTAAATTCTTTAATCGCTTTCAGCAGCACATTTGTACGCGGCGCTTCCTTCGCATTCGCTTTCTCCAGCGAATATTTGATGTCGTCCGCTGTCAGCTGCTTGCCGTTGTGAAACAGCACGCCACTTTGAATAGTCAACTCGTAAACAAGGCCGTCATCGCTGACTTTTGCCTCCTTCACGAGGCCGGGAACCGGTTCCAACGTCTTCGGATCGTACTCCATCAAGCTGTTGTAAATCGGCAAAAAGGCGTTGCGGTCGTTGATCGTCGAGAACAAGTAAGGGTTCAGCGTCGTCGGCTCCGCATTTTGGGCGAATTTCAGTATGCCACCCGTTTTCGGCGTCGCGTTCGTCTCTCCTTCCTTGCCCGCGCTTTCGCCGGACGGAGCGGTCGTCCCGCCGTTGCCGGCTCCCGGTGATCCGCTGCAGGCGGCGAGTGAAACCGCTAACAAAATAGTAAGTAACAGGCCTATCGCTTTCTTCATGAAAAACTTCCCCCTCGCAATAAATGAATTGCCATTCGGAAAAGCGCTTACATCTCGGCGTGCGGCGCTCGTTAGCTGCTCGCGTTTCGAGCGGCTTCGCATTATGGCGGCAGCATGCAACCGCCTTCACCCACCAATTTATAAACAACGTTTAAAAAAATTATTAACATAAATATAATCTCAGTATTAAACATCTGTCAATATGCAAAACAAATTGTATGTCAGCTAAAGCGACAAATTTCGATTAAAGTAAATGTCAATTAAAAAATGTTCATTTCCTCACAAAAACATGCTATACTTTGCCTAAAACTTCCGGCAAGCCTATTCGGGCGAGACCCGACAAATGGTTTGAATTGCGACTGTTTTCAACAGAAAGCGAGGTGGCAGCGGATGGAATTGTCCAAAAAATACAACGTCCCCGCCCTGGAAAAGGCGATTGCCCTTATAGAAACATTATCTGCTCGCTCCGAACCAATCGGCGTCAGCGACTTGTGCAAGCTGGTCGATCTTCCAAAAACGAGCGTATTTTTCATCTTGAATACGCTGGAGCAGCATAAATACATCACAAAAACAGCCGATGGCAAATACAAACTCGGCAATGCCTTTATCAATATCGGCCTGAGCGTACTCCATAAGCTGGACATCCGCGAAGCGGCTCGTCCGTTTATGGAAAAGCTGCTGCAGGAGACCGGCTTTTGCGTCCATCTGGCCGTGCTCGACGATGGACAGGCGATGTATGTGGAGAAGGTGGACAATAACAGCTTTGTCAAGTTTTCGACGTATGTCGGCCAGCGTCAAGCGCTGCACGCATCAGGAGTCGGCAAAGCACTCGCCGCGCACCTCCCTGCTGTGCAGCTCAACAAAGTTGTGCAAGAGAAAGGTCTTCCCGCGAGAACGGAAAACACGATTACGAAATGGAGCGACTTCAAAGAAGCGCTGGAAGCGATCCGCAGCCAAGGATATGCGGTCGAGGATGAAGAAGGGGAGACGGGAATTCGCTGCATCGGGGCGGCGATACTCGACCATCACCGCGAGGTGAAGGCGGCGATCAGCATTACGGCGCTACGCGCCGATTTGCCTGTGCATGATATTCCCGTAATCGGCGAAAAGGTGAAGCAAACTGCCTTGGAGATTTCCGCTCAGATTGGCTTTGATCGGATGGATGAAGCGGATCATCAATGAAAAAACAAATGATAATCAGACTACAGAACTATATGGTAGTTCGGTCCAATTAAAACAAACGTCATCCTTTAGCCAAAAAGGATGGCGTTTGTTTAAAACGATTTTTCGCATGAAATAATGTGACAATCAACTGTTGTAGACATAAGACAAAATACCATGATCAACAATAATTCATTATCAAGTCTTCAACCAGTCACGTGTAGAGAACATAAAAGTGTATTAGTGTGTATAAATCTCTTGTGATTAGCATATACTAAAGATATTTTTTACATATTGTAAAAAATAATTTTACAACTATGGTGATGTGGATTATACTTGAAATATAAAGCGCAAAGAGGTGTAACTCATGAGCATCAATTTTTTTGAACACCAAAAGACAATAGCTAAAAATTTGGTTACTTTTATTCGAGTAAAAGGTTACTCTAAATTATCCTTGTCCAAACTAACAGGCATCTCCAGACCAACAATTGACCAAATTCTTAAAGGTGAGAGTCCAAGTCAAACCACTTATAATGGCCAAATCACAAAAATAAATCAAACTTTTGATTTGCCTGACGACTATTTCATTACAGCCCAAAGCACTTCATCACTCTCCCTTCCCCTTTCCTATGCCTATTCTGATCATAGCTATGGCGAAGAAAAAAGTGAACAAACAAACGAACTTTTAGAAGGCTTGGACAACGTGCTGGACATTTACTCGATGTACGTATAAGGAGGTCTGGCAAATAAGTGAGAATAACGAGTGCGAACTTAGATCAAACCGTAGAGCGTAATGAGCAAATTGACCGACAAATCCAGGATCATATTCGCTTTATCGAAAAACGATTAATCAAGTGGAAATCACTTCCAATAGAAGAACAAGCTTTGGGGATCTTAAAAGAACATAATTTGATTGAAATCCCTATTCCTGACGGTAATTGGGGTGGAGCCATTCGGAAATTCCACGGCGGAAAAGTTGTTCCGATAATCAATACTGCTCAGCCAAGACTTTACCAATATTTTATCTATTGGCATGAGATTTACCACTTAACCGAGCATGAGGAAATAACTCTTCATAATGAAGAGAACTATGAAATTTCAACCGAGTTTGACTTAAATGAACGGAAAGCCGATTATTTTGCAAGTCAGATGATCTTTGGTTATTCCGATCTGTATGATTACTATCACTCCTTAGAGTATGATGATTTAATTGTAAAGATTGCTCATTGCATGAAATCGTTCAAGGCTCCATATAAAGCAGTGCTTATTCAGTTATACCAAATGGCAAAAAGGAATCAGAATGAACAGCTCCAAGAGCGGATCAAGTTGTACTTTGATAAACAATGGGCAAATAACGAATGGGCAACTATTTTCCAGGACTACGCTTTAGATGATAATTTGATTAAACCTTCCTATGTAACAAATATGAATTCGATCATCAATGCCATAAAAGTTAAAGTTACTCAGCACCCTGATGTGGAGCTATTTCAAGATAACTTGAAGGTGGTGAAGGAATGGGAGGCAAAATATAAGAAAGTTCAACGAGAGCTAAAGGAGAGGTCGGATGGGTAGTTATCAAGATATAGAAGGTCAACTTAGAGGAAAAAGAAAGTTTTTTAAACAATACAGCAAAATTGAAGTGGATGATTTGCCTGATGATTGGATCGATCAGTATTATGAGAATGGTTTTTTTACAAGACAAACAGGATCAATGATTACGAAGAAAAATGCAGGGGAGGTATCTATACTTACATTAGCTTTTCTCTTACTCTCTCATTATCCGAATGAGATTTTAAACATAACAATTGCAACGAGTGACTTTGGAATCATTGCTTTGAAGAATAAGGTGCTAAGAGAGGCGAATAGCCCTCCCCTACAGCTTAACGTGACATATAAACCTCCGATCTCCTATTTAAGTACAGATGTCTCTATCTTCAATGCCGTTAAAACAGGACTTATTCAGCCTCATGATATCTCCTCTATGCGTCCTAACCCTAAGTCATCCATTTTTGTTGAACATTTTGCTGATGGAAGCTCAGGGTTGCATGAAACTGTAATTGACACGCCTTCATTTGTTCAGATATGCGAAAATCCACAAAAGTATACAATTGTGTTTTGATTTTTGAATAACCACAATTCAATTTTTCCCACATAAACAGACCTCTCATAAGTTCATCATATTGTGGGAGGGTCTGTTGTTTTCTAATAGTTATTTTCTCGGAACTTACTACTTCCAAGTCTCTGCTCTTTTTCAACCTGTTCGATCAGGTATGAGGCAGATACATTTAAGCCTTTGGCGAAGGCAACTGAGGTTGCCATATAGGCATAAGTTCCGGAAGGATGGTTCGGTTTTGGGAACCCTTGCCGTTTCGGAGACTGGCCTTGATTTTTCTTTCCGGCATGGCTTTCGCAAGATGTGCTCTGTACAAGGCTGCCAACAAGGCGAATTTACTGATTTCTGCAGGATTATTGTCCGCTTTTGTCGTAATTATTTTATAGAGATGGAGAACCTGAATCATTGCGATTGATCCTTGAATCAAATACAAAAAGGAGCGATTCCAAAAATTATGAAACTATTGGTCGAATCCATTCGATATCATGACAGAAAATTTCCACAGGACGAATTGCAACAAATTATTGACCGAAAAGAAGAAGCCATTCCATACTTGCTCCAAATAATGACTGAATTGAAGCAGGACGACGTATCGTTTCTTGATCATTCATCCCGATTCGACCATATCTATGCGATATACTTGTTGGCCCAGTTTCGCGTGAAAGAGCTTTATCCGCTGTTAATTGACATCTTGTCGATGCCCGGCGATGCAACGGAAACTATATTCGGAGATGCCATAACGGAAGATATCGGACGAATTCTGGCTTCTGTTTATGACGGCGATCCTGAACCTTTATTTCGCTTAATCGAAAATCCGGATGCCGACGAATATGCGCGGGGACAAGCATTGATTGCCGTGGTTGTGCTTGTTTTTAATCAACAGATCACCAGAGAGTCCGCGATGGATTATATGAAACAATTAATGAACGGCAAGCTATCGGATACAAATTATTATGTAAACGCAGAGATTGTCTGCTGCTGTAACAATCTATACCCTGAAGAAGTTTACGAAGACATTAAACAATTATACGAAAGAGATGAAGTCGAAACATTTATCATTGGAATGGACAGCATCGACGGCACACTGAAACGCACGAAAGAAGACATCCTTCAAGAAAGTCAACGATTTAACAACTATGCGTACATTGACGATACGATCGCCGAATTGCAAGGCTGGGCCTGTTTCCACAAAAGCCCGAGTCAGACCCTGCCGAAGCTAAGATCTGCAACGAAACAAAGCTTGTCAATCCGCACACCAAAATACAATCCGGCTGTAAAAGCTGAAAAAACAGGACGAAACGAGCCCTGTCCTTGCGGGAGCGGCAAAAAATACAAGAAATGCTGCAGCAAATGACAGTGCGGCAAAGCGAATAAAACGGTCTCAAGCGTTTTAAAAATTTAACATGAGCTGAACCGGAAACTTGCCAAAATCAAAGTATAAGCACCCTATTCGAGTATCGAGAATAAAACCGCATGCTTCATGCGGTTTTATTCGGCTACTGACTTCCATGTTTGCGGCCGAAACAACCTGGTTCTTCCTCCCTATCGGTATGAGGAGAACGCAGCATCCCCCAGCGTTTTGATGATATGCACTTCTTCTAGATTCGGCACAAATTCGACGATTGCAGTATCTTTCACGACAAATCGGACAAAACCGCTAATATGCTGTTCAAACGTGTCATATATACGGCCGGTACTGCGGCATCCTTTCGGTACGGTATGCGCACTATTGGCAACATAACCTATTTTCCCGATGGGGGCGATTTCAGCCTCAATCGCCTCCTGATCATGCGGATTATCGGGATCTTTCACCAGAATAATGAGCTGCCCTTGCTTTAAAAAGGTAGTGCCATAATAATGCTGCGTGCCTGTGATAGCAACGAATACCGATTGTTCCATACGAATCACTCCCAAATGCTTTTATACCATTATATCGCTCTGGAACGAAGGCAGATTGTCAGCGAATGTGCGTTCCCGCATGATTGCTGACCACTCCAAATTTCTCTGCCACAACCTATACAATTCCTGAACCTCCCCCAGCTTTGACTGTTGCCGATCATAAATCTTCGATTTCTTTCAGGAGATAATGCCACTCTTTACCTTCTCGTCCCCACTGCCAATCATCCGTCAAATAAGGATCGCCTTTTTGCTCCAGAACCTTTTGATACCTACCGCCATAACGTTCTTCAAAGAAGTTAATTGTCTTGACGATTTCTTTAACTCGTTCAATCTTATACTCTTGATCGTCCATTTGAGCTGTCTTCACATCTTGACTTTGAATATATCGCTCGACAACTTCTCTGACAGGAATTTGCTCTCCAGTTGGGGATATCCATATTGTCTTCTCCGATATGCGTGCTTGCTTGTTGCGAGCGGGACGTTCAATGCCGACTAATCTCCCGTTGCAATCCATTTATTTACCGTTGTAATACTTACTCCAAAAAATCGTGCCAACTGACCTGTAGTCAGCCAAAAGGCTGTCATTAAATGTCGAGATCTATTTGACTCACAGTGTGGGGCATTATTATAATTAGCTTGGTCATTCCAGAATAGGAGAGGAAGAGGGACTTTCAGACGATGTTTTTAGGAGAATTGGAACATATCCATGAGCCGAACTTTTGCTGTTTTATCGGGTCCTCACTTTACTCTGTTCCTGGTCCAAGACTTGTCCCCATAAATTTGGAGTGGGGTTACTAGAGTGATAACGGCAGACGTGCTATAATCGACTATGGACTAGAAATGTGGTGGATGATTACGGCCGCGGCGCAGCTTCCCGAGAGGGGGTGACGTCGATGGTCGCACTTGTGACGTTTTATGATGTTCTGCGTTGGATCGTAACGATACTAAGCCTTGTGTTTGGTATTCGCAAGCTCTATCGCTGGGCACGTCGTAAATTTAAGCGTAACAAGCGAAAATCCACCGCATCTTAGGTTGAGGAGCCTACGCGGTGGATTTTCGCTAAATCACATTTTGTTGTAAATAGCGCGCCGTGGTAATCCACAGCCTTTCATGTCCTGAAGAGTCTTTGCCGCGACCAACGGCAAGGGCTCTTTTCAGTATACGGCTCGAAGAGCGATCCATATACCTTAATACCTGAATGGTGCTACCACCAAACTGAATACAACAATGAACAGTAAACTGAATACTTGAATTATACCATACAGCCCCGTTCTCAAGCAATTACAGCCTCTTTCTACACTCTTGTTGACCCGGATGCTTAGTGCTCTATTGCAAGCTGTCAATGGCCTGGTCTCTAGTGTTGATCTCAAGTTAGTTTCTCGAACGTTTTGTGCTCTAAATCATCATCCGTTTTTTTTGATTTAGACCGCCGCGGCTCATTTACTTAACGTTTCTCGTTAGTTTCACTATTTCAAACTTTTTAAGTAAAACAATATTCCCGCTCGATCTACATCAGAAAATTGCAGAGGGTCATCATTCATTAATTGTCTCAATTCGTCTATTGGAATCCATCTTGGTTTCTTAGTCTCATCACCTGATTTCAATAATTCCCCTTCTGCCTTGCAACGAAAATACACACCAACCGAATCAAAGGGGCCTTTAATGGTCTGATATGCCCCAAAAGGTTTTATACATTCCACTTCAAAATTCGGGTCAATACCTACTGTATCAACCCGTGTATCTTCACCTTCAATTTCTACTACATTTAATCCTGTCTCTTCCTTCACTTCCCTAATAAGTGCCGAAACAAACGATTCATACTGCTCAATTCTGCCACCAGGAAGTTCAATCCTTTGAGGTCCATCAGGTTTATTTCGAGTCTGAACGATAATTTCAGTTATTCCATTTAGAGTGCGCTCGATAACTGCACGTGAATTCACTAAAAACATTTATATTCATCCCCTCCCCTAATTACAACATAAAAGCTCCCTGACCTTATTCTAAGTATGGTAAAGGAAACGGCGAATAAACGATTGTATCACCATCTTCATCCAGCTTTAGTATAATGACAAAATCCGCACCATTGCTGCTATCCCCTCGAGGCATTGGAAAGATCATTGGTGGACAACGCAAATCAGTATACCGTGAATATTTTTTGAAGTCCTCCATTGCAAAATTTAACATGGCATCTATTTTATCATATAAAATATTTAAACCACCTATAACCAAATCACAATATTGTTTGGACTGCTGATACTTTTCAGCCAAGACCTTCTTGTATTCTTCAACAGTTAAAAAACAAACTTCCCAATCTAACGGAAATGCACCCAAATGGTAAATATGTGTATTCAAGTTTTCACTTTCTTTCCAAATAAATTATTAGAACCTCTAAACCAAATCAACTTCCCCAAATCTACCATTTCCTTAATCGGGCCTCAAGGAACGGTATAAATTTACTAATTTCATTCATCTTCGCATCCCCCATCTTCACTTGTCAATAAAGTTTATGAAGAGTTATGAATAGGTTACCAAGCAAGTAAGACTCCCAGAACACTAATCTCCAGAAGGTGGCATATCGATCTAATTCAAAGTTTAAGACACCACTTTATTACCCAATAGAGTGACTGTTGAATCCTGGGTTTTCTCCACTTAATTAACAGCATTAAAAGCAACACCGCTCCTATTACTTTGATGACTCCTGTCATCCAAACAATCGCTAAAAATGAAGGTGACGGATTTTACGATGGGGGAAATCGCGAATCGGATCGGCTATGACCATGCGTATCCGTTCATCCGATTTTTTAAATCGATGTACGGCAGCAGTCCCGGCCAATAAAAAAAACGCTGCCCTGCCTATAGTCCAGTTTAGAACTTGAAAACGTCAAAACCATATTCCTGTCTAAAAGCTTTTTCGACAGAACCGACCTAACTATAAGACATAGTCTTCTTTCAATGATCATAATCTCTTGCCTTCTGACCGTTTAATACTTTGGTCATCCTTGCAGCAAGTGCGCTGAAAATAACACGCTCTGACCGAATTCCTTTCAGGCTCCAATAAAAGAAACAACGGCAAACTTGGACGAGAAATAACGTCCTAGACTGCTAAGCTTGCCCTACAAGGGCTCCATTTTTTGGTATGCGATATATCTACCGCCTTCTGCAGAATCCCGAGCTCACCGAAGAAAACGTCATGGACTGCTATCGACAGGAAACGCTGCGGCAGATGAAACAAACCGGGGAGACCGTGTTTCTGTGCATACAGGACACGACCGGGATCAGCTACGCCA
>NZ_JBHTHC010000048.1:0-13923 GCF_042676285.1 Paenibacillus sp. GCM10027626
CCACGAAAACGAGAGGATTGGTGAGGAAATGAAAGAAAACCCTTCATTTCATGGAGAAAATGAAGGGATCCGAATCATGAGATTCATCGCACAGGGCAAGTTGGGGAGAATTAATCGACGCTCTCCACAGTTCCGTTACAATTTTAGATCGGTCGAATTTGCGAAAATAGCGGCCGTGACATCCGTTAGCATTCGTTCATAACGAGCGAAGCGGACCCGAGCGGACCGTGTGGATTTCCGTTATCTGTGCACAAACCTGCCAAAACGGCTTCCTCGCGGACCGTAGACCCGTTATTACGCCAGACACGCCTTCAGTTCTCTTCAGCCTTACTCAAATCCATCTATAATCTCACTAATTTGTTTAATATGTCTTTGTTCATGTAAGTACAGTGATCTAACCCATTCAATTAATAACATCTCTTTAAAAACCGGGTGTGCAAAATGTCTTCTACTCAGCACTGATGGGTCTTCTATTGTGTTTAATATTTCATATAACTTCTCTCTTGAATTGTTTAGTTTTTCAATGATCTCTTTAATTTCTAAAATTTCATCTGTTGGTTTCGCAATGTCAGGAGCTTCTAACTTGTTACTTCTATCAAGTAGAAATTCTAATGGTTTATTTTCTATGAATGAATCTTCTTTGCTCTTTAATCCTTTCCTTATTGCTAGGACATATAATTCTTCTGTCTTAATTAAATGTTGGCATATCTGGCTAATACTCCAACTGCTTGAGTCTTTCCGGTTGTTTAATTGATTTCCGCCCAACCCATGAAGAATTCCCAATAATTCGTCTCTTGTTTCTGTTAATTTTTGATTAATTTCTTGAAGTTCCATGGAAAACTCCCTCTCTTTATTTTTTGGAATATTTCCTATGACACGAAACCAATTACCTATTCCTCATAATACCATGCCATGGAAAAAAGTGGTCAATTTTCTAGTCAGGAAGGACGCGGTCATTTATGATATCGTTTAGCTTAACGGGTCTATCGGCGAAAACCGCCGCGGCGCAATGCAAGGGCTATGATTAGCTTTCATAATAAGCTTAGAAGGCCGTCGAAGTAATTGGCGGCCTAGTTGTCGGTGATTTAACGTAATAAAGTGGCTTTTAGTAAACTGGGAGCCGCTCTTTACTATCGATTTTAACTTTCAAATACGGTAAACATCCCTGTCATGTGTGGGGAATGGTTTTTTAAACCTAACTTCTCATAGAAAACCTCTTTACCTTCTGATGCAAACAATCCGACGAACGCAATCCCGTTATCAAGACGACGCTTTTCGATGTAAGCAAGCAAATATTTTAAGATTTCTTTTCCTAATCCTAAACCTTGAAAAGAAGGTAGAACAGCAACATCTTGGATGTAGAAAAACATAAAATCATCGCCGACTATACGACCCATTCCCACGGGTTCATCATTGACTGTTACAACAACCCCATAAAGAGAGTTGTTTAATGAACCCTTGGACATTTCCGTATTAATACTGCCCCAACCGACTGACTCCCACAAAAACTGGTGTTCTGAGACAGACGGTGTACGTTCATGTATTTTATAGTTTAAGATTGTCATGTTAACCACCATGCTTTCATATAGAATTGGCGGCTAACCTTTAGGTTACCGCCCCCTTATTGAGCTCAAAAACTGCATGATCGTATCATTCACAAAGACAGGGTTCTCTCTGATCATATGGGGCCTATGGCTGCAATCCGGTACAATAACGTAGCGAGAGTTGCGAATAAGTGAAGTCACTCGCTTAAGGTCCTCCTCCGGGGCATACGGATCATACTGTCCAGCAATGAATAAAGTAGGGCAAACTACGCTGTTTAGTTGTTCGTTACTCAACTGCGGATATATCCGCCAATCATTTACTTTTTGCCTCAAAAATTGTTGCCAATCGCCTCGATGGGCCTCGAAATGTCTCTCCTTCATCATATTGATAAAATCATGACGCTCATGAGCTAGCAGCCACTCCGGTTCAAATTCTTCAGATTGCATGGATGCAACAAAGCCGCTTTGTCCAATTGATGTTATGGACATTATTCTTTGAGGTTGATTCACAGCACAATAAAGCGCAACGCCTCCTCCCATTCCATAGCCAACAAGATGTGCTTTAGAAAGCTGTAGTTGGTCCATAAAAGCAATAATATCTTCGGCATGTAGAGGAGTACTCCATTCCAGACTGTTACTTCTCGTTCGTCCATGTCCCCGAAAGTCCGGAAAATAACATGTATACTTATTTTGAAAATCAAGAATCTGACTGGCAAAGGCTAATATCCCTCTTGAAAAACCACTATGTAAGAACAAAACCGGATCGCCGACGCCCATTTGTTCATAATACATTTCTATATCGTTACACAGTATATGGGGCAAATAATATCAACTCCTAGTACTAAGAGATTCCATATCTTTACGTATCCAGTCAGCTACATCCATTACTAATCCTTCGTTTTTCGTCCCGTTACGATCCGGACTGGTGGAAACATCAGCCAGAACGGCCCTTCAATCCGCACCTCGAGAGCCCCAAGTCGTTCAAGCGCTTTCGCATACTCCCTCACATGTTGGAAATCGAGAATTGCGAAGCAGCCCCCAGGTTTCAATACACGCACAATTTCGCTTAATGCCTGGTACCGCTCCTCGGATCCGGGAATATTATGAATGGCCAGACTGGAAACGACGACATCGAAATCGTTGTCCGCAAACGGCATACTCCGCGCATCGCCATCTACAATCTCCACCCGTTCGGCCACCCCTTCTCTTCGGGCATTTACTCTCGTCTCATCAGGATTGTTTCCCGACTGATCATGCGTGTTCCAAATATCGACGCCGACCGCTTTTCCCGCGGCCAGCCTGCGAGCCGCTGCATTCAACACAAGCCCCCGACCACAGCCGACATCCAATACTTTCTCATCGCCGTGCAGTAAAACAAGATCAATCAGTTTCTCCCTCATACGAAACTTCCCTACTTTGCTGCTCCATAACATGTACAACGCCTCAGTCGTGACGACCAAAAAAGAGATCAGGAAAACGAGGCCAATCGTCACCCCCAACCATTTCAGTCGTTCCGGAAAAATGAAAAAAGCAGCTACTCCAAGAAAAAGAAACACGGCTCCTAACAGCAACAGGTTGCGTACTACAGTAGGGGCGTCAATGCCATAGTCTCCCCTCTGGCTTAAGGATTGCTTCATTTCAATCACCTCCTGAAACGATTCAACAACATTAATTATACTAAAAAACGGTAATATTATGCAGTGGTTTGCTAAACATGAGGATTTTAATGCCGATATGTGGATAGTTTTTTTCTAAAGCGACAGTAGGTCAGGCCTAAGGCAAAAAAGAGGACGCCCAAACCGGGTGCCCCCACCCATCTGCACTTTCGCCATACTAAGAGATTTGGTTTTGATGCTCAAATCTCCAAACGACAAAAAAGACTGCTCCTCAAGAGAACCGGATAAGTTCCGGTCTCCCGAAGAGCAGCCTCCCGCACGCGGCGGCATCCTCAAATTTCATTCTAATACGTTGCCTATTCCCATCGGAATGACGAAGGACACGGTCGTTCCTTCGCCAGGCTTGCTGTCAATTGACAGCCCTTGGCCGTACAAGCGGATCAATCGCCGGTTCGTATTGGAAATGCCGATCCCGCCCTTATCCTGCCTTCCGGGATTCAGTAGTTGAACCACCTTGTCCGGGGGCATGCCAATACCGTTATCTCGAACTTCGATGAAAATATCAGAGCCGCGCCGCACAACCCGAACATGGACAGTGCCCCCCGCCGCTCTGCTCAAAAGACCGTGTTTTACGGCGTTCTCGACGAGCGGCTGGATCGAAAGCGGCGGCAAAGAGAAGAGAATGTCGGGCTCAACTTCCCAGACAACCGACAATTTATCACCGAAACGCTCCCGCTCGATATACAGATAAGCTTCGACAAGCTCCAACTCATGGGCAATGTCGACCAGTTCCCCAGTGTTCAAATAATCGAAGCTGATCCGTAGGAAGGAAGTAAAGGCTTCTCCAAGCCGGCGCATCTTCTCGGTATCGATCTCACTGAGCACTATCAGCGAATTGAGCGTATTGAACAGAAAGTGCGGTTGAATCTGCGCTTGCAAATATGCGGCTTCGATTCTCATCCGGTCATGAATCGACTGCTTCAGCGTGACTAACGACCGAACCCGATATTTCAGTTCCAGCGCGTCCGCAGGCTTAGTGACGTAATCGTTTGCACCCGCCAGAAATCCGGTATAAATATCGACGGGCTGACTGCGCGCGGTTAACAGCAACACCGGAAGCTCAGACACGGAGTACCGTTCTCTTACTCTCTGCGTCAATTCGTAGCCCGACATGCGCGGCATCATCACATCGGCAATCAACAAGTCCCATTGTTGCGTCTCCAGCAAGTCCAACACCTCTTGAGCGGAATAGGCTGCTGTAATGTGATACGGCTCCGTCGAAAGAATGCCGACGAGCACGTTCAGATTAATGGGATCGTCGTCTACCGCCAAAATTCGAATAGGGTTGTCCTGTAAAAGCGGCGGGATTCCATCAAGGACGGTACCGCCGTCCAACTCGTTCTTATCCGACTTCAAGCCTGCTTGTGCTTGAATCGCTGCAGCAGCTTCCCGTTCGGATAAACGATCCCGCTGCGTCATTGGAGAAGCAGAATCACCAGCCAGCGGCAACCGGAAAAAGAACGTCGAGCCTCGGCCAAGCTCGGAATCGACCGACAACGTGCCGCCGTGCAATTCGACCAACTGCTTGCAAATGCTGAGTCCCAGTCCAATTCCCCTTCCGTCGCTAATGCCATGCACCCCCTGCACATAGGGAGTAAAGATTCTAGATTGCGTCTCGTCGTCCATGCCAACACCGGTATCGGAGACTCGAATCTCAACATGTCCGTCTTGCACTTCGGCGGTGACGGAGATTGTACCTTCATCCGTATATTTGAGCGCATTGTGCAGCAAGTTGTACATAATTTGCACAAATCTTTTATCATCCGCCATCACGGGTGGTATCGTCTCCGCAATCTTCATATGCACTGTAACGGGTTTTCCTTCCGACATGTACTTCAGCATAGCCAGTACGCCAGGAACAATCGACTGAACGCTTAACGGCCCGGGCTGCAAATTAATGCGGTGCTCCTGCAGCCGCGCGATGTCAAGCAGATCATCCAGCAGATAGGACATACGGCGGCTAATGGTGCCGAGCAACTCCATCTCTTTGCGACTGTCATCCTCGAGCTTCTCTTTCTCCCTGGCATAGATATTCTCCGTAATATTCATAATGCCGTGCAGCGGTGTCCGCAATTCGTGCGAAGTATTGGCCAGGAATTGGTCTTTCATTTTGTCCGCAGCCTTCAACTGCTCGTACAGTTCGACGATCTCATCGGAGTTGCGCAAATATTTTTTAAACCAGTAAGTTGAAAATACAGTTACGGCGACTGTAAGGTCGATCGGATAATAGACGCTCGTCAATTCCGCGAACGACTCCGCAATGCTCCAAGCTAGATTGGACATAATGCTTGCTGCGGTTAACAGCAAAAGAAAGACGTCTTTGTCGTTATGTTTCTTGAACGCCATCGTTCCCGCAGTCCAGATAAACCATATGTACGTAATCAAGTAAAGCGTGAGAAAGAGGTAAAAGTCCAGCACGCTGTTCGCGACCGAGGCAGGCGCAACCAAAAGAACCGCAGTCATGCCAGTCAGCACGGCGATATAAGCCTGCAACCCTTTACTGCGCGGAGGAGCCCCGGCAAACTTCCTGAAGAAAAGCAGGACGAATAAATTTTGCCACAGCAGCACGATCGTCCTGATCTTGATCCCCCAAGTATAGTTGACGGGCAGCCACAATTGCAGCAGCTTATCGTGGCCGCTGAATATCGCAAGACCGACCAAAAAATAGATCAAACCCGTGACGAACAGTAACCGATCCTTCGGTCTGTATAGATAGACGATACAGGTGTATAACCCGTGCAGCAGCATAAATAGAACGATCATGAATTGGAACCCGATCGAAAACTGGCTCATCGAGTCGATCGCCGCCTGCGAGCCGAACCGAACGGAGCGCTTAATCCCTCCCGAGAAAGGTGAATCAAAGTTGGCTACGCGTATGAGCAGCTCGATTTCTGTTTTCCCTTTTTCCGAATAGGGGACCTTATACGAAGCGTTGCGCGGCACGTATTCACTTGCCGTCAAGGCGACGCGGCCGGCCCCGCCGAGGACCTCACCGTTGATCTCGACTTCCGAAGAAGCCTGAATGTCTTTGAGCCAGAATGCGATAGGCTGCTCAAGCGGATCCATGAGGATGCGCAGCCGGTAAGTTCCGACCCCGTGTGAAGTATTGGAATTGGATTTTAACGCCTTTCCCCAGTCTCCCGGCACCTGAATTCCGCGAGCTTCATGATCCTCCGATTGGATTTGTTGCCGGGTCAGCAGCTCACCCGGGTACCATTCCCACTGTCCGTCCAAGGTGAGCGGTGATGAAGTCTTCAGGTCCAGACCCCGCAAGTCTACGATCCCCCCGATGGCACGGTGCGACTTCTCGATCGGGAACCATTCGGACCAAGCCCACCGCAACCCGAAGAGAACGCAAAGGAACAAGAGGAGATAGATGAAATAACGGTATGGAGTTATAGCTCGAATTGGTCGCTTCATAAAACTGACAATTCGACAGAAGCTGCGTTTATTCCTTTATTTTTGTAACAGACCAGTGTCGATATTCGCCTTCCATTGTTCATACCAACGGCCGATATTCCCGCTGATCGGAAGCTCCATCTCGCGTTCCATTCTCGTTTTCAGGAGCAAATATTGTTCTTCTACGCCGGCTTGATTATCAATCGCATGATAAAGCTTCATCAGCGAGAAATAACAGTCTTCATCATCCGGATATATCCGCTGCACGTTCAGGTTAATTTGAATGGATTTGTCCAGCAAGCCTTGTTGCTCATAATAATCGCTTAATTTTTTCGTCTGGTACAGCCATAACATTCGCAAACGTTCCCGTTCATGCTCCGCCCACAGGTACTCGTAATGTCCGAGAAAATCGCCCGTGTACGTCCTTAACACGCGTTCATAGGCGCCAGCAGTGCCCGCATCGAGACGGCCTAATTGTTTCAAGTCGTATTCCCATATTTCCGTATCGACGCGTGCTTCCCCCATATCAAGCTGATAGCCTGCTTCCAATTCGTTAATGCGAATGGAAATCAAGTCCATCTTGCAGGTTTTTAAAGTCTGACGAAGATGATAGATCGCCGTATACAGATACTGAGCCGCTTTGTCTTCCGGGATGTCCGGCCATAGAAGCTCAAGCAGCACGCTCCGGCTGACTGCCCGCTCCCGATGGTGGAGCAAATAAGCAAACAATTCCTGCACCTTGCTCGTCCGCCACTTCGCAGTTTGCGCCTCCATACCGGAAGGCTGAAACCGGATTTGTTCGAAGCAGCATACCACAGGAACATCCCGATCCGGCGCTTTCCTCGAACCTTTCAAGTTCAGCTTATCAATAACCCGCATGACGGTCTGGCGCAAACGAGCGGCGTTCATCGGCTTCAGAATATAATCCAAAGCATAAAGCTCAAATGCGTTCACAGCATACTGGTCGTAACTGGTTACAAATATGATCTCGATGTCGGGAACAACGGCCTGTATCTGCCTGCCGAGCTTCAACCCGTCGATCTCGGGCATATGGATGTCCAGAAACACCACATCGGGGCGATGCTCCAAGACGCCTGCAATCACTTCTTTCGGATCCGAATATGTGGCAACGATCTCTACCCCGTTCACTTCGCTTTCAAGAGATCTTTGGAGTCCGATTAACGCCAACGGTTCGTCGTCGACCAATAAAGCTTTCACGAAAATCCCCCTTAGACAACAAGATGAAATAAGTAAACGGTGAAAGAAAACACCCCCCATTCCAAAGCAAACACCCAAGAAGGATATTGTGCTATCATTTATAAAACTAAAGAGTCCGTATTAGCTCAAATTCACAAAAAATAATTCTTCTGTTGCATAAGAAGAAACGGCTGACGCCGTCCTTGGCGCGAAGCAAGTTTCTTCCCCTTAGAAATATAAGCTGTGTATAAGGTAAAACTTATAACTTTCTTATATTTGAACAAAAAGGCGTATACACGCCTATTGTACCAGTCGGGGGTGGAAAATAGAAGAAATCTTTGTCGATAAAGCTTGCTTACCCTCCGATTTTTACGTAAAATGGAATATTAAAAAATGATTGGATTTTTTAACGCCCATGGCTATGATCATGCTTTCATAATATGCTTAAAAGGCCGTCGATTACCTCGACGGCCTTTACAACCACAACGGCCACGTCTCGCACATCATTAAGTCAGACCCTCAACCCTTGCCTTCTCAACAGCCTCTTCGCGGCCATTTACTTGCAGCTTTAGATAGATGGACGAGATATAATTGCGTATCGTACCTTCCGATAGATGCAGCCTCTGCGCAATTTCCTTGTTGCGAAGCCCTTCTGTCAGGCACCGAAGGACATCGATTTCCCGTTCAGTCAACTCATACGTATTCGGTGCCTTATCCCCTGTTTTGTTCTGAAATAATTGATGGGCCACATCTTGCGAGATCATCGTTCCCCCGCCATATATGAGCCGAATGGTTGCTGCCAACTCCTTAGGGTGTATTGACTTCAGCATGTAGCCTTCTGCCCCGATACGAAGCGCCTCCGACGCCAAAGAGACGTCCTCTATCGTCGTAATCATAATGATCCGTATGTCCGGCCACGTCTCTTTGATGGACTTTGTAGCCGAGATACCATCCATTTCGGGCATGTTGATGTCCATTAATACAATGTCGGGATGATCCTTCTCGCATTGCGCAATGGCTTGCTTGCCGTCTCCAACAACCGCTACTTTAAAATCCTGTTCTTCTCCCAACAACAACCTTAGACTCTCACGGATCAAGGGCTGATCATCCGCCAGGAGTATTTTGATTTTCTGGCCGCCTTCATTAGATGGATTGTGGATCGTGCAGGTTACTATCGTGCCCGCATCCGCTTGCGAATGGATATAGAGCTTGCCTTGCAATGGGGCCAGTCTCTCTTTCATACCTGTCAGACCGAATCCATATTGAAGGCTATCATTCCCCTTGCCGTTATCCTGCACCTGCAGCATCACCCGCGCATGGTCATATTGAAGAAGGACTTGAATCACGCTGGCTTGACCATGACGGCTGGCATTGGTCAGAGCCTCCTGCAGACAGCGATACAAGGCAAGTTTGGCCTGCTTCATGACGGGGTACGGCTCACCCATCGTGCGGAAAACAACCCGAATCCCAGTGTTCGTCTTGAATTCATCCATAATTTGAAGCAGTGATCGGTCCAAAGGGAGTGCCTCCTCAAGTGGATCCATCTGATGCACCTGACGGCGAATATCATCCAGCCCCGTTCTCGCCAGCTTGAGCATTCCCTGCAACTTGGCTTCTCCCTCATTCGAATGAATATGGGACTTCAATGTCTCCATCCCTAAAATCAAGGAAGTATAGGTATGACCAATCGTATCATGCAGCTCACGAGCCATGCGGTAACGCTCCTCCAGCAGCGTCATTCTTTCAATCTGCGAGGAATACTGCTCCAAAATCGTATATTGCTCTTTGATCAATGCAAGCTTCTGTTTAATGGCATTGATCGCTAAGGCTCCTTTTTGCAGAGCATAACTCACGCCGTAGAAGATAATCGCATCAAATAAACTTTGCCATATGACAGACTGTGACAACGACGAGCTGACGGAATCCCCTGCGCTCAAAGTGAACAGCGCCACGGCGACGAGCAGCGAATACCAGTGGGCTCGGCCCCGGCTGTAGAATGCAATTGTAAAGAGAGCCGGCGGGAATAGCCTTATCAAGCCAAGATCGTAAGCAAGAAATAAGGAAACTCCGCCAGCAAACAAGCACTCAGCAATCAGATATTGATGGTAGCGGCCTTTCACAAATAAAAAGGGGATAAGATTGCACAGCAGAAGAGGAACAGACACCATCCAAAAAGGAAAGGCAGGCTGATCCTGATACATCAAAATGATAACGGCGACGACCCATAGGATGCGAATAGCAAGCATGGTCCAATCCTGCCATGACCACCGATTTGGGATAAGAAAACGCATGTGTACAACTCCGTTCACTCTTATTGAAATGAGCGACAACCAGTGTGAGCAAGCCCGATTTCCCTTGTAATATCAAGTCATGACTCCTTGTCACTCGGCTTTATGACAACTGTTTTGTTAGGGTGAGGATGACTGAGATGAATCCGCTAGAACACGGAAAATTATATCTCATTCTAATTGCTATTAAAAGGAGTGATTGCATTGTCGCTGCTGCAAATTCGTGAGCTTACCAAAAAAATAGGAAACAAGGTCATTGTCGATCAAGTAACGCTGGATATGGAAAAAGGGGAAATCCTGGGACTACTCGGTCCGAACGGAGCAGGAAAAACGACGACGATTCGGATGATCGTCGGCCTCATGTCCAAATCAGGAGGCCAAGTGCTGATTGACGGCATGGACGCTCATGAACACTTTGAACAAGCCATGAAACACGTTGGCGTAATCGTGGAAAATCCGGATTTGTACAAATATTTATCAGGCTATGATAATTTGATTCACTTCTCCCGCATGACGCCAGGTGTGACAGAAGCAAGGATCCGGGAAGTCATTGCTCTCGTTGGATTGGAGAACAGCATCAACGATAAAGTGACTACCTACTCTCTTGGCATGCGGCAGCGCCTAGGCCTTGCTGTTGTTCTCGTCCATAAACCTTCCCTGCTTGTGCTTGATGAACCTACCAATGGACTCGATCCGGCTGGCATCCGCGAGCTGAGAGGCCACTTGAAGGATCTGGCTCACAAAGAAGGCGTTGGCATTATGATCTCCAGTCACCTCATGTCCGAGATGGAAATGATGTGCGATCGTGTCGCGATTTTACAAAAAGGGAAGCTGGTTGGCGTTCATAAAATATCAGATATGGCAGATGACGAACGAACCCAAGTCCGATTCGAGGTCGACCGGCCGGATTTAGCGGTACAGATCCTGCAAGCGATCATGGCCGGCGATGAAATAACGACCGATCAACGCCACATTCAAATACGTATCGCCAAAGCACATATTCCAGAGATTAGCCGAAAGCTAATGGCGGCCGGAATTAATGTGTATGGTGTCAACACAATCAAGAAGACGCTAGAAGACAAGTTTATAGAGATAACGGGAGGCGAAGACCATTGATTCCATTCATTCGCAATGAAAACATGAAGATTTATAAACGGAAGCGTACGTGGGTAATGATTGTCATCGTTCTCCTATACGTGCTGCTTCAAATCGTCAATTTGAAGACAGCCGGAAGCGGCACTGTGAGCGACGATTGGAGAGCGCAGCTGGAACAAGAAAATGTGCAATTCAGCAAGGAAGCTGCCAAGCCGGATGCGCTGAAGATTGAAGTCAAACAGGCTGAGAAACACATCATGCTGAATCAATACTATTTAGATCAAAACATTCCGCCTAATACTAATGGGTGGAGCTTTGCGGTAAGTCAGGTGCAAAATATCATTTTTGCGGCATCTTTGATCTCCGTTATTATCTCAGGCGAAATCGTTGCCGCCGAATTCGTATCTGGCACAATTAAGCTGCTGTTGACCCGTTCGGCGAGTCGTACCAAAATCTATCTGTCCAAGTACATTGCCACCATCCTGTTCGGCCTGTTGCTATCCGCGGCTGGCATACTCGTGTCCATCCTCCTTGGAGGTTTCATATTCGGTTTCGATGGATTAGTGAACAGCTATTTCTTTGTCAAGGACCAAGCTGTAAGGGAAGTACCTACACTGCAGGCTCTATTGGCAGGATATGTACTCAATATTCCATTCCTGCTAATTGCGATTACACTCGCTTTCATGATTTCTGCCGCCTTTCGCAGCACGACCTTTTCCATCGTAATTTCCCTACTCGTTTCATTGACTGGGTTCATTATCGCGATTGCGATGGACGGCTGGGCTTGGACGAAATACTTTGTCTTCTCCCATACTGACCTTACACCGTTCCTATACGGAAATCCTTCTATTGATGGGGTAACGTTAGGGTTCTCCCTTGTACTCATCGTGCTCCATCTCGCAATCATGCATTCGGTATCATATCCTTTATTTGTAAAGCGTGATGTGCTCTGAGAAGTCGACTTTTGGGACAAAACTTCTACAAAGAAACGGAGAATAGATATGAACAGAGTGAAGATGATGCTGGGCGCTATGCTTGTAGTTTTACTGTTGTTGATTACGGCCTGCGGAGCGAAAGAAGAATCAGTGGAGAAGAAACTGGAACTACAGGCGGACGGCCTGACACAGCTTGTCATTGACCATCGGAATGGGGAAATTAATATTTTTGGGAGTTCTGATTTGGATAAGATCGAAATCGTTGCTTTGGCCAAAACCAACGGAGTCAGTATAGACAAATTGGAACTAAAGCTGGAAGCACAGAAAGATACGGCTTATTTAGATGCACGGTTTAAAGGGCAATTTCTCGCAATGGGATCGGGGGCAGTCGATCTGGAAATCAAAGTTCCGAAGCAGCTTAATGTGGATATTACGTCACATCGTGACGGCAATATCCACATTTCAGATCTATCGTCTAATGCCAAGATTGACAACGTCAATGGTGATATTCAAGTGGCGAACCTATCCGGGTCGCTTGAAATTGATAATCGAGACGGCGACATCACTGTTCGCGATATCGGTTCGGATGTAGTTATTAACAATATCAATGGACATATTGCAGTCGATCAGGTAGATGGCACAGTCGAGATACATGTCGGAGATGGTAGCCTGGATATCAACCACGTAGCGAAAGATGCGTCTATTACGCAGTCAGGTAATGGTGAAATCAAAATTGGTGAGGTAAAGGGCAAGATCCTTCAGAATAAATAATAAAATGGCCCCTTACACTTTGAAAGGGGCTTTTTCTATGCTTAAATCAACGAAATCTCTACCAACACCATCTCACTTTCTCCGCCGTTACTTATGATATGGTTCAGCCTTCCATCTGGATAAACGTTCCTTGAAACGAGGCTTCAATGTAGATTTGCCTGCCCCAAACTACTTGTTTGCGGGGTTCTCCTTTATATACCCGAAAAACGCCAAGTTGCCGTCTTCGTTCTCAGCAATACTGTACGGATGGATTTGGTCAGAATACCTGCGGACAAATTTCCCCTCACCTACTGGATAGATCTCAATATGAAGATTGCCGGAGAATCTCGTAAAGTACAACTTGCCATTAATAGATTCTACTTGGATCTTATCTTTCAAGTATGTTCCGCAATACTCTTTAAGCTTGCTCTTTTCGATGGGAAGTTCTTCATGTTTTGTCGGAACATCTACATCAATATGATGCAGAATATCTGAGATTGCATTGCCCAGTCTGTACTGATTGATTGCTTCATTATTTGAAAGAATAATGATACAAAGATCTTCATCGAAATAATCCTGCATATAAGTGCTAATCCCTAGGTTGTCTCCTCCGTGGGAATATCTGTCTGTGCCGTAAACGTGATGATGTTCCAGTCCACAGCAGTAGTTGTTTTTGTTCTCGTTGGAAAACCTGGTGTACGTTTTCTGCGACAAGATTTTCCGATCCCGCAAACAAGTATACCATTTGTACAAATCATCGCAGTTTGAGACGATAGCGCCTGTGCCGATACTAAATTTCTCGTTATAATACGGGCATTTGATGTAGGTATCAAATTCTTTTACATAATTGCATGATCTGTTTTTGATCGTTTTACACCCGTCATCAACATCGCTGTTCATCATATTCAAAGGCACTAGCGTTGCATTAATGTTCTCTGAATCTTCATAACTTTCTGTCATATCCGAATTTTGACATGAAAAAATCCTTTACAATAGATTGGAGAGGTAGACCTGTCCATAAATCCATTGAAAAGGATAT
>NZ_JBHTHC010000049.1:0-12249 GCF_042676285.1 Paenibacillus sp. GCM10027626
GCTAATGTGGGATATACTGCCCGTGCCAATACGCAACATGATAGATTCCATTTTCAATCCACCGCTTGCGTTTCTTAATCTAATTAAAGACCTACTAGACAACGCCGGAACAGTAGCCGGGAAAGGAATAAACCTAAATAACTACTTTTCATTTTTCGGCTATCTGCCAAGCGAATGGCAGCTTGTTGTCAAATCGGCACTAACTTCCGTTGTGCTGCTGGCCATACTGTTCCTTGTCCGCAGCGCTTGGGATATGTATTTACGGGTTAAGTCATCATCGCAATGGTGGTAAAAAGACGCTCATTTACGAGCGTCTCGGTATTCTTCGATTTGTTCGATAGTCCACAGCGGGCCGCTGGCAAGTCTCAAAGAAGGCTCTGGAAACTTATCGCGAGAGATATATAAAGTTACTTGCTGTTTCGACCATCCAAGCATTTCAGCTGCTTCCGCTAATCCAACGACTAGCGGCTCCATGTTATTAGCGATAAGTCGGTTTTGATTGTCGACATATAGGACGCGACCTAAGCCATTTCCAAAGTTTTCAACGACGATCCGAGCAGCCGTTTTAGGTACTTTCTTGAGGCTGCCGTGAATAGGACTCAAACCGGACAACGATACTCCGTATTCCTTATTTAAAGCTTGAATGTACTCTAATGGGTTATTCATATGATATTCGTCCTCTCGTTTGTTGATTTACTTTATAAATCAAATATAGCACGTTTGTTTTATAAAGTAAATCATTTCGGTGATATTTTTTTATAAAAGGAGAACGCACACATGGAAGATGTTTTTGCTTACTTTGTTGCAATCGGCGCAGGTTTGGGCATCGGGATAACCCTTGGAGCTTTACCAGCGCTGGCCATATGGCGCTATATCAAACGCAAGGGGGCTGCTGCACATGGTTTCAAAGCTGCGAAAGCCCGTACCTGATAGGGATCAGGTGGTCATCATCGAGGAGGGGACAGCAGACATTGCAACGGTCTTTGATATTGATGATCGGGCCGTATATGCAGAGTCATCTTCACAGGAGTACGCCATACCTATTGGCGATCTTAAACCATATGTTGGTTCATCCGGCCGCATATTCGTACTTAATGCAGACGCTGATTATATCAGCGACACCAAGCGGCTGGCCGAGCTGGAAAAGTCTATCGTGCTTCGACAAGTTACCCACTATCAGAAGCCACCATCTGAGGAACCGACAAGCATTAATATCCGGGCCATTTTGCTTTATGTCTTAATCGGTATCCTGCTGCTGGCGGTGATCTTTAAGTAATGTTTAATCCCGAAGCGCAGCGGAACCAGGACAAAATTCAATCCATTTTATCCGATGACCTATTTCCCAACGTACAGCATGTATCCGACGTGAAACAAGTCCTCGAATACATGGAGAACGTTGCACAGGCCGTAAGTGAGGAGCAGCTAAGAGCTGCTATCTTGCTGGAGACTCTAGGCAATAATGAACGGCTGCATGGAGAGAAAAACCCGTATAGGTGGCTTATCGATCGGCTAATCGGCACGAATGACAAAGCGGGGCCATGGAAAAAGGCAGTTGCTCAAACAAGTGTCTATCTCGATACCATGCAGGAGCTGATACCAAAACCGCCGCGGCCGCTCATAGTAGCGCCGGGAGGAAAGGGGAAAGAATAGATGCCGCATCTAATCGGTATTGTTGGGCCGCTGGGGGCCGGGAAGACCACCGCGGCAAGTATATTCCCTTGGATATGGAAAAACGCAACAGAAGCCCGCGGCGGCGATTTAGAGCTGTTTAGTAACTATGATCTATACGGTTCGCAGCGGATGGATGACCCGGAAGATTGGTTCAAAGTAGCAGAAGCGCATGGTTCTGTCTGTATATGGGACGAAGCACACCGAACGTTCGATAGCCGGCGATTCTCATCGTTCCAAAACATTCTAGCTACTGAGCTACTAACGTTCGTCCGCAAGATGGCGAGCATTCAGATATTCGCGACTCCATCCGTTAACCGACTGGATACACGGATTCGCGAGATTATTGAAATCTTGATTGTTGTTCGTAAGGTTAAAAGCGGTACTTATTACGATTTCTACGATTTTCAAGCGGATTTTGGCGGGCGGTTCGGCAAATACTTGCACAGCAAGTTTATTCCTGCACGCAAGATGAAGCAGATTCACCGACTCAATCTATTTGATTCTTATAGCTTTGTGAGCCGTTTTCCGCTGCCTGACAATGAGCGAGCTGCCGTAAAGTTTATGAACGAGCTAGAAGCCGCGCATTTACGCGGTATACAACGCAGACGAAAAGAGGTTAAAGCGAATGATGGAATTATCATTAGTACAACCGACGAGGATCAAGAAGGACCCGCGAAAGCTGGCCTACTTGTACCCGAAAATGCCGCTATCGCGCTTTAGGGAGCGCGTAGACGAATTTTATCAGCTCAAAACGATAAAGGCAGCGGAGGACGTTGCCAGAGCTGTAGGAGCCATTTTACTGCCGTCTACGTGTTTGCATCATAGACGGCGTGACCCCGATCGGCGCGTCGTAATTTATGGCCGCACTTATTACATAGTGCCGGAGGACAATTTAACGCCGCTGGAAATCGAAAAATACCGTTTGGCTTGCGAATAAGGAGGAACCGTCATAAAAGGGAAATCCGTAGGGTTTGCGCTGATGATTTCAGCGCTTGTTGTCCTGATTTTTATAGCGTCTTATATCGCCTATGAGCAGCGGAATTTATCCATTGTTCAGCATTATATGTTTCTAAGGTTGAAATGAGGGGAGAAGGAGGTTTTATATGCTCTATTCTAAGGCCCTACAAAGGCCATATCAGCGGCCATATGTGCCGATGGATAAAAAGGACGTCGAAATAATTCAGAGGGCTGGTAGCACCTACAGGGCGCTTTTGGCAAGGTCTGAACAAGCTTGGAAGGAAAAAAACCAAATAGAAGCTATCCGTTGTAGCAGACGCGCGGACAAATTACGGGTAGAGATACTAGCAAGATACGACATCTTGCTCTAAGGAAAATTATAGACAAGCTACGGAAACAGGTTTAATATGGAAAGTAACAATTCCATAATAAAAAAACCTCCCGATAGCTGGAAACTATCAGAAGGTTTTCCGTACGAGCAAGCTGGAAACTTGCTACGTACCAAGTCGATGGCTAACTGCAATTAGCACATAGACAGGTTCAAGTGTTCTTTTACCCAGCAACACAGGAACCGAATGTTATAGGTAAAGTATATCCTATTTCTGTCTAAATGTTAAGCGCCGAAAGCTATGACTTTCGGCGCTTTTTTGCGTTAGTTTATGGTAAATCATTTGGAGAGAGGGTAAAAGTGACATGAGCGAACAATTAACGGACAATCTAAGGGTTTTTGTAGTACCTCTGCAGGTGATGGAAGACGAGAGCTTGAGCAGCAGTGAAAAGATGGTATATATCGTTTTGCGCAGCTTTGTTAATCCTCATAAAGCCGAAGCCTTCCCGGCGGTGCCGACGATCGCAAGGCTTGCCAGTCTGAGCGAGCGCCAAGTGCAGCGCGTCATGAAATCGTTAGAGGAAAAAGGATACATAGCGAGAGAAGCCCAATACAAATATGACCCTAATAAAAGGATAGCCCGCCAAACGGCCAACCTGTACAAACTTGCTCTTCCAAAAAGTGAGGAAAATACAGGGGCGACACCATGTCACCGGGGGGGCGACACCATGTCACCGGGGGGGGCGACACCATGTCACCGGGGGGGTGACACCATGTCACCGGATAGAGAACATAATCATTTGAACAATCAAATTATTAATAATGATGATGATACTAGGCAAACTATTGAATCAATCTATGAGCAATATAAAACCGAAATTACAAGAGAACAATTCGACCAAGTAGTAAAAAGAGTATCCAAACGGAAAACACCAAATTTTGCAGCTTACCTAAATGTATCGGTACAAAACGAAATCTCAAATGCTCAAGTAGCAGCTACAGATGCAGCAGAAGAATCGAAAGTGAAAAAAGGGAAAGGGCAATCGAAGCGTAAACAGCAAATGGAAGTCGTCCAATCACAAGATGAAGAAGAAGTAAGCAAGGATGAACTAGAGGAAATGCGCAAGCTTGCCCTAAAATTGGACAGCAGCCGCTAGCAGGAGCCGAGGACATCCCCACCGAAGTTTTTATTTAGATAAAAGTTCTTACTAAGGTGGTGAAAAATCGAGTGGAAAGCTTGGAAAAATTGAAGCTAAAAGAAGTTTCAGCCTTACTAAAGGAAACGCCGGGCGTACTAAGGAATTGGCTACGCGATTACAAGGGGTTAATACCCATAGAAAAGGCAGATAACGGGTTTAATTTGTTCGGGCCGGAGGCTATTGCTAAATTGCGTACAATCCAGCAAATGCATCGGCAGCAGGGGTATAGTACCCGGCAAATCGAGCATTATTTGCGGACGGGGGAGGAGGTGGCCGCGGCGGTTCAATCAGTGGAAATGGTTCCAGATGCTCCACAAGCGCTGGAAGAAATCAAGGAGCAGCTACGGCAGCTGACCGAGCGGCAGGACGATTTAGCCCGCCAGCAGTTGGAAATACAACGAGAGACGTTGCGGCGGCTGAATGAGCGGAACGAAATGCTGACACTGCTATTAGAGCAGCGCCGGGAGGAAAGGGAGAAGGCGCAGCGGCCATGGTGGAAATTTTGGGGAAGGGAATGATAATAAGATGAATTTAGAGTATAAAGGCGTTAACAAGCATGGGCGTGTCGAGTGGCTGGAAAAGGATTTAGTAGATTCGTGGTATCCAGAAGGCAGAACGTTAGAAGAATGGCATCTACGTCAATACAGACCATTCGTTGAAGGTATTCAGTCTACGATTGGTCGGGAGCTGACGAAGGATGAACTGCAAACGATTCATTGGTTATCTGGCTACGAAAAAAGCACAATAAGCCATATCATGGGACTTATTACAGCTGCTTATGAGCAAGGAAAAGTATCAAAATGAATACGTAGGAACATGGAGACATATGTACAAAACCTTGGATTAGGTACAGATGTCCGGCCCAATCGGAAACAAGGTAGGGCCGCAAACCGGAGCATTCCGGCGAAAACGGGAGTTTAGGGGTTTATGAAAATGGCCAGATTTTAGGGGTGTTTCGTGAAGTGAAAACGGCCGAATACGGCCAAATTTGACCGAATATAGGAGTTGATAAAATTGTTTATGAGTATATGCGAAGTATGCAAAGAAGAACCGCAGTTTCGGACGGTCGAATCTGACTTTAACGGCCAAAACAAAAGGCTGAATGTGTGCATGGACTGTTTTTATGCCATTGAAGAAATGGAGAAAAGGGAAAGGGAGCGAAAGGAAATGAAATGCGTAATGTGCGGAAGGACTGGCCCGAAGGTGGGGAATCGATTCTTTGAGGACGGACATGACCAGGACTTATGCGATGATTGTTATCATGAAACGAAAGGCGATGAAGAAAACCAAGAACGTTCGCAACGCGAAGAATGGTAACGCGAGGGGAATCTATATGCCATCGTATAAAAATGATTTGTTGGATTCTTTCGGTAAATATAAGCTGTGGGCATTACCAAACAGCCTTTGGAAAATAACAGAGAAGGGCAGAAATGTAGCCATATATGTGAGTTACGAAGCTGCAAAACAAGCGTTTGAAGGCATAAAGGAGGAATTAAGCGCTGAATGAATTGTACCGTAAAGCGCTGGACGCGGCCGGATACGGCCACGAGCCAGCGACAGAAGCAGCCGTAAGGGAATGCTTTGCCGATTATGTAGCCGCGGGATATTGGGCTGATGTTTACATAGATGAGCTGGACGAGATCCAGACTATCGACATGGCGCGGGCATTAATGCGATAAGGCACTAAAGCCGATAAAAGAAGAAAATCAAGGAATAGGGGAATTACAAAATGAAACATGAGGAATGTGAAGTTTGCGGCAACGAAACAGGCTATTACAGACAATATTGTTTAGGCTGCCAGTTACATACGGTGGTGGGGCCGATCATAAGGGAAAAACATGTATGCAGCGACTGCGGACATGGTAGCAAGGGTGAATGGATTCCGGCTTACAGGATTTCCCCTTGTCCCGTCTGCTCAAGTGTCCGCAAGGAGATAGCGAACCATAAGCCAGTAATAGCATAAAAATTAAGTTCCCCCCCTATGATCAACCTTTTTGTTGTATGCTAGAAATAAAACAAAAGGGCGACTGTCTCGGAGGGGATTAGTTTTTGGGACGGCCGCGTATAGATGAATCCGAAAAAGTTAAAACGGTGCATATCAATTTGAAACAAAAAGTAATCGAAAAAATTGCCAAGGAAGGCAAACCGAAACATGTCATTGAACGAATAATAAATGAACTTTATAACAACGATAAATAGTAAGCAGCCCCTTTTTTTTTTAACATAAAGGACGAACATATATTTTGTGATAGAATATTCGTTCGTCCATTTTTTCGTCTGAAAAAATGGGTAAAAACCTTGATAAACCTGATTACTAAGGATAAATTTATTTTTTGCCAAACTTTTTCGTAAGGGTTTACATTGCGATAAAACGGTACAGCAAAAGAAATCATTTACGTAGTAAATGGGTATTTATTATGCGCCGCCGTTATCTTTCTTTTGGGGCATGGGATAAAAAAGCGGCTAAATTACAATTTTTTGTATTGACCAGAATATTCGTTCGTGGTACTTTTGATATAAATTAAAAATTTAATTTGGATATTTTGAACTATATTTCGATTAAAAACGCCAAAATCAGAATAAAAGGGTGCAACTATGGAATAGGAGTTTTCATCCTTAAAATGCAGGAAAACTAAGGGGTTAGGGAGTTTTCAAGCTATACCAAAAATGCACCATATTGACAATTTTCGCGTTTGAGTCAAATAATAGTGTCAAACAAAAAACGCCTAGCTGCGAGTGTTGGTAGCACTCACACTAGGCTAAGGAAACGAGCTGCTCTCTCAGCTCCGAATCCCTGTTAACCATCATAGCGACTAGTGCGTTTTTTCGCAATTCGTATTTTTTTACATTTACGAATGTGCGGAAAACGTTTAGTCTCGTATGAGCATAACAGGTAACGGCTGCGGGCATTAGCTCGCAGCCGTTTTTTGTTTTTTGAAAGGAGGGAGGGCAGATTGGGCGAAGTTCCGCAATATGCGGACATCCAAACGCCAGACGGCGGCGTTTTGCGAGTCTTATATGAAATAACGATTGGCGACATGGTTGTAAGCACCTTTATAGCTTTGCTCCTGCTCTACTTGATAATTAACGGCATAACCAAGAAGCTTTGGGGGAGGTAGAAAGGTGGAGGGTTTAGTTTACGCGATTGGTGTTCCAATCACTCTCGCCGTTCTCCTGTATGTCGTTGGGAAGGCGGTGACGCTCCGATGGCAGACGAAGCGCTAGGCGGTCTAATATCCAGTGATGTATTTGCGACGGCATTAGGAATTCTGATGTCCCAGAAGCCGTTTCAGCTCAGCCTGTTTGTATTTGGTGTCGGATTGGTGCTCATCTCTTCACTGATTGCGATATGGATACATATCAAGGAGGGCAAAATAGCATGAATTTATCGGATATTTGGGATTGGACGTTTATGTGGCAGATGTTCCGTAACTTTTCGGCCAGTGGTTCTCCATTTGTCATGATCGTGGTTGCGGTTGCCTTATGCGGCATGCTGCTGGGCTTTCTCGTTGACCTGTTCATGAAGAGGAAACGGTCATGACAAGGCTGCCAGATAGCCCCTTTAACAGTAAAGAGTTTGTCGCCGGAGTGCTCGACCATACTAAATGGTTTCTCACGCAGAATCAGTTATTTGTCATGCTTGGGGCTGCGGTTGTGATTGCATGCGTATTGCTAATGGTCATCGTAAACCTGTTTGACCGTAATAAAGAACAGGACAAAGATGATGACGATTATGAATACAAACGGATTTAATGAGTATCAAAGGCTTGTCCTTTGCTCATATATAGCACACATGGGAGGTTTTTTAACGATGTTAAACATCTTCAAAAAGAAAAAGAAAGTTACTGCTGTAGCCGGGGCCTCACTTGCATTGGCCGCGCTGCCGTCCGCTGTAGGAGCAGCACCAATTTCCTTTGGTGATTCGTCCATCGGTATTACGACGACTGATGCCATTGCTACAGGTTTCAACTTCATGGGGCTTTTTGATAGCTGGACAATGTTGGTTGTAGGTATTATTTTTGCCCCGGTGGCAATCGGCTTCATCATTTGGTTGATGGGCAAACTGCCGCGTATGGGGAAAAAATCATCCTAATAAACTCGAACGAAAGGAGATATAGCCCAGACATGTATTTTGTCTGGGCTATATCTTTGAGGACACCATGAAAAAATTGTTCTCTGCTTTCATGGGCCTGCTGCTAATTGGTCTGAGTATTACAGGCATAGCAGCTGCGGCCATGAACAAGGATTTAAATAATTGGTACGGCATTCGGGCTACTGGCCCTGGTGAACATTACCTCATGGACAAGTATTATAACCCCGAAATCCACGGGGATGAAAAAGAGAATGACGGCATCATAAGGAGCTTTGTTCTAGTGGCTGAGGGATTTAATTCCGCTACGGATAAGCTTTTTGTCAGCTATGATGACGGACCGGATAAACCTATTAGCCTTGGGACGACCACGACGAGCGGATCTCCTCACAAAATTAGCGTTAAGCTTGTACGATCTGCGGCAGCTGCCCCGGTCATGGTTAAACTGACAAAGCTGACTGTCGATGATGCATCGGCACCGGATCAGATTGTTTATACCTACACGGCCAACGTTCCAGCGGACTGGACAGGGGATATTGATCTATTGCATGACGTTGATGCAAATCATTACTACGTGCCGGATAAAGACGAATATAGAGTTGATTATGAGAAACTTTCCGGGGTTACTCATTACGAGCTGCACTATCTCGACAGCAGCGGCAGGACGCTTTATAAGCGCGACTACAACCAGCCGCCTACAGGCATCCATTGGCTGACATGTAACGGGATTTACGAGCTACGCTACTTTGATAGCAATGGAACAATGATCGGCAAGACGAAGAAAATGCCAACGTCCGAAATAAAGCAGCCTAAATGTGCGAGTAATTCCGAGGATGACGATACAGGCGGCGGAGATAACGGAAACGGCGGGGAAGACGGCGGCTGTGGCGATGTGTGCAAAAAATTGCGGGAGACACTTGCTTGTCCTGAGTGGGATACCTATATGGGAGAATTGACCGATATGATTCGCGGCGCTTTTGATTGGGACGACATCGCATCGAAATTTCTAAAAAAATTCGCTGATTATTGGGGAGACGTACCAGCCCCACCAACTAAGGCAGTCATTAAGGCGAACGTTAGACCAGACATACCGGGAATAGATACAAGCGTTCCTGACGCTAATATCAAGCCTGCGGCGCCGGATGATTTTAAGGACGGGGCCATGGAATACGACATTACTAAGGGGCCTGTTATCTCTGTTGAGGATGGTTCGCAAGCAATTGAAATTTATGAACCGGACAAATTTATGAAGGCCGATGGCCCGCCGGGGACAATGGTATATCCCAAAGACCCGAAAAATAGTTCAAACGGGATAAAGGAGCCGGATAGGCCGAACACAGGAACGGTTATGCCTGAGCCGACAGCGCCTAACAATGGGCCGCCCCCAGCGGAAATGCCAAAGCCCGGGGGCGGAATAGATGATCCTCCACCAGTCCCAAATCCAACAACGGGGCCACCGCCTACGCCATCGGATAACGGGGATTTTGTTATTCCAATTCCAAAGGGAGGAGGAACTAAGTGAAAAGGCTGACATTTGTTTTTCTTTTGCTTGCTGCCTTTATTGGCACACCAAACAATGCAAACGCCGCAACTGGCGAAAATGTTTTATTAGGAGTTCCGTTTTCGGGATTCACCGAAGCGACGGACGGCGACCAAACAACCTATTTTGAAATGAAAGCCAATTCGGTTACAGCGACATTGCCAGAGGAACACGATATCCAGTCAATGACGATAAAGGCCGAGTTTGGATCCTCGGGAATGTATGTGGAACTCAAAAACGCCAAGGGCGAAATGGTTGACTATCCGTATTTTAGATCAACCGGAGTAAATACGGTTAGTAAAAATTGGCCTAAACCTATCAAAGTAAAGACTATAACGCTGCTTTACACAACGCCTAAAGTTTATGAGGTTGAACTATACGCCGTCCCAGACACCGAGCCGCCAGCTGCACCGTCAAATTTAAGTGGAACAGCTGGCGACAAAAAGGTTGAATTGCAATGGGGCAAAAATTCGGAGTCAGATTTTGATAAATACCGTGTTTATCAGAATGGTATCCGGTTAATTGATGTAAAAACGAATTACGCGACTATTGGCGATTTGGTCAATGATACGAGCTATACCTATTTTATAACCGCATTCGATAGATCAGGGAACGAGTCTCTAAAGTCGAATGTGATTACTCTTACCCCAACTGCCCCCGATCTGACGCCGCCAACTGTTCCCGTACTCAATGGTACGGCAGGTGATAGAAAAGTAAGTTTGTGGTGGACGGCCAGCACCGATAACGTTGGGGTTGAAGGGTATAGAATCTATCAAAACGACAAACATGTAAAAACTTTAAACAGAAACACCCTTTCGGCTGATATTACTGAACTGGAAAACGGAAAAAATTATACGTTTCAAGTGACGGCATTTGATGCCGCGGGCAATGAATCAGCCCGGTCTAACAGTGTAAACATCAAACCGGATGTTACGGAAGATGTACCGCGAAACGTGAAGGCGCAGTCTGGCCCCACGATAACGGTCACATGGGACGGGGTAGAAGATGCAACCGGCTACCGCATTTATCGTGATGGCAAATTAATTGCAACGGTTGGGGATGTTCGCACTTATGTAGATTCTGACGTTAAAAAGGGAACGGAATACGGCTATCAAGTAGCTGCTATCATTGGCGGAAAAGAACATAACAAGTCTTCTCCTCCAGCAAAGGCAAGGGCCAACAATTCGATCGAATTTCCGGGTGGCGGTGAAGGTGGAGACGGCGGCGACGGTGGCGGCGGTGGTATCGATATTGATGATGCCATTAAAACCGGGGTGAATTTTCTATGGGAATTTAAATTTTGGGTGATTCTTGTTTTAGGGATTATTTTCAGCCCAACCATCCTGTCTATACCCGTTTGGATTATGCAAAAGGTTCGGCCACCAAAGAAAAAGAAAAGGAAGGGCCGTCCCAAATTATCAGAGGAAGAAAAAGAGAGACGCGCGAAGGAACGGAAACTCAACAAGGCGCGAGACGACAAGTATGATTACTTGACCCGTATAGGGAAAACTAAAGAACGTGACGCCTGGGCAAAACAGGTAAACTATTTGACTCCTGAGCAACGAGCCGCGGAAAAAGAACGGAAAGCCCGCGAAGCTCGTGAAGCGAGAGCCAAGGGGAACGGAGCTGGCCGGAAGCAACGGCAGCCAACCCAAACCCGATCATCCAGCCAGACGAAACGGCAGCCAACGATATCTAATCGAGAGCAGCGACAAGGCAGAGAAGGGAGAACGATGAGGAATGGACGGTAATTTAGTATCCAGTGCAATGCCCTACATAGTGGCTATTGCCCCGTTATTACTGATTTTGAGCGGCGTATCAATTGCCGATTTGACAATTGGATTGCTCATTAAATTAATTAAACAGGGCAATCCCTTCAAACTCAAATGGTAGCCAAATTCCTTGGGTACATCTCGAGTTTTTTTCAAAACCTGTTCTCGGTCAGCCTTGATTTTTTAGGCGACCTGTTTAAAAGCCTATTCGACGGATTGATTGTTGTCCTTAAAGCAATATTCAAACCCATTCTGATTGTAGTAGCCCTGATTTTTTATTTTGTGTACAAAGTCGGGGAATTGGTGGTCATGCTGGTCAAGGTGCTGCTTGCGATCGGCAAGCTACTGTACAGCTTTGTAATGGGGCTTTTTAAGACGTTGGGTGGATTAATTTGGACGCCAGCCCCGCCGAATCACGGGGCATGGTCCAAACCGATACAAGAGGTTTTTTTAGCGCTCGAGCCGTATCAGCTGAACAAGATAGCTTATGTACTAATGTTCATAATTTGGGTTCTAACAGCTGTAGGAGCTATTAGGCTTTTATCTGCTCGCGGGGGAGGGGATGGCTAATGTGGGATATACTGCCCGTGCCAATACGCAACATGATAGATTCCATTTTCAATCCACCGCTTGCGTTTCTTAATCTAATTAAAGACCTACTAGACAACGCCGGAACAGTAGCCGGGAAAGGA
>NZ_JBHTHC010000050.1:0-10746 GCF_042676285.1 Paenibacillus sp. GCM10027626
GGTTGCTGCATCCGGCGGCGGAGAGTTTACTTCCATCGATAATGACGAAGCGCTAAAAAATTATTTGAATAAGGTGTATGAAAAATTGCGCGGCGAGTGGACGCGATGGATAGAAAAAGGAACAGGGGAAGCCAATATTCAAAAAGAAACGAAGCAGGGAACGCTCAATAGGACACGGGAAACGATGCAGCGTCTGGCAAACCAAGAAAATTCGAATTTGCTGGCGGCCCTTGAGTATATGAAAACGAAGAAAGAAAGTGATGTCCCCTGGAGTGATATCTATAAAAAAATTAACGAACGCAAAAGTTTCACATCGCGTTACGCAGACGAAACAGGGAGGCGTTTATATAACGAAGTTTCCCAAAACGGTAAGCAGGTTTATGACGGTATCAAGGATGAAGGAAATAAGAATATCGATGATTTGACGGATAAAATAAAGAATTAGACCAAAGCAAGTAAGGGGGACAAACGATCGCATGTATCATACCGTTTGTTGAAGGTTGAAATAATTTTATTTCGAACATATGACCCCAAATACCGAGTCAAAGAAAAAAGGAGTGAAATTATGAAGAAGAAAATAGGACACGTTACAATTTTGGTAAAAAACTATGACGAGGCAATTGATTTTTATACCAAAAAAGCAGGGTTCATTTTATTAACAGACAATGCTTTTGGGAATGGAATGCGATGGGTCACAGTCGCACCGTCAAAAGATTCTGAAACAGCGATCGTTTTTGTTGAAGCCGATACAGCTGAAAAAGCGGCAAGACTCGGCACTCAAGCAGCCAACCACGTTTTCTTGGTCATTCAAACCGATGATTGCTATCGAGATTTTGAGAAAATGAAGTCAAACGGTGTCAATTTCTTGGGTGAACCGAAAGAGGTACCGTGGGGAATTGAGGTTATCTTCGAAGATCTCTACGGAAATCGGCTGGATCTTCTCCAACATAATGGATTTTAAAAACAAGTAGAGCCACTCGAAAGAGTGGTTTTATTTCCTTACACCATTTGTAAGTGTTTCTAGTCTTTTATACTGGTTATAATGTGTATAGCTCAATTCGATTATAATTTCGGAAAATGTAATAAGAAAGGAGCGTTATACAATGGCCAGACAAGGAAAATTACTAGAAGTTCAAGACTTACAAAAAAACTACGGAAAGAAAAACAATGTAACAAAAGCTTTAAACGGAGTTAGTTTTGATATTCTCCCAGGAGAATTCTTAGGAATAATGGGACCAAGTGGATCTGGTAAAACTACATTATTAAACTGCATTGCAACAATAATAAAACCAACATCTGGGCGTGTACTTTTAAATGGTAAAAACATCAGTGCTTTTGACAGTAAGGATTTAGCTGAGTATCGCGGTAGTCGAATTGGATATTTGTTTCAAGACTTTGAATTGCTGGATAATCTAACTGGACAAGAAAATATACTATTACCATTATCTATTCATGGGGTGAATTTTGCAAAAGCACGAGCTAAATTAGATGAGCTAGCAGGTTTTTTAGAAATTACAGATATCCTTAATAAATTCCCATCTCAGATGTCTGGGGGACAAAAGCAAAGGGTAGCTGCTGCACGTAGTTTGATTTCTGATCCAGATATCGTTCTTGCAGATGAACCGACAGGAGCATTGGACACACGTTCTGCAAGAACATTAATGAATAAGTTGGAAGGTATTAATAGAAGTAGTGAAAGAACTATTTTAATGGTCAGCCACGATCCTAATGCAGCAAGTTTTTGCTCAAGAATCCTTTTTATTCAAGATGGTGTAATATTTCATGAACTGCGTCGCAAACATGATGAGTCTCGCGAGAAATTTTATGAAAGAATCTTGCAATTAATGGCTCAGCTTGGAGGAGGAAGTGCGAATGTTCTCTAGGCTGATCTATCGTAATGCTAAACGTAGTCGTAAGGAGAATTTAATTTACTTTGCAACACTTGTAACAGCAATAGCCTCGTTTTATATCATTCTTTCACTTGGTAGACAAGATGTTATTTTATTCCTGAAGGAATTTGAAAGTGATTCGATCGATAAACTTTTAGCTCAAATGCCAATTTTTTATCTATTTGCGTTATTTTTATTGTTTTTCTTGATTTTATTTGCTAATCGGTACCAATTAAATCGAAGGAGTAAAGAGTTTGGGCTCTACCTCATGTTAGGAATGCGCAAGGAACGCCTTGTTCTTCAACTTTTAGCAGAGGGGTTAATTACTTCTATTTTGGCACTCGTTGGAGGCATTTTAATAGGCGGATTTTTAGCAGAAATAATCAGCTTGACGGTTTCTAAATTAGTCGGACAAGGAATTATCGGTCATCAAATAAGCTTTTCGATAGGTGCGATTTTCTTTACCATAATCGGTTTTTTATTCATCCAGTTTATAGCACTAGTCATTCTTGGTGGAAGGTTATTTAATCAAGAGGTACATCAATTACTTTATGAGCAAATGGATAAGAAACAAGATATGGGGCATTTTAAAGGCAACGTACTCAATATTTTAGCAGGTTCTCTCTTACTAGGTGTTGCATATTGGATTATTTTATATCGTTTTATGGATTTTGCAGGACTGTTTCTGTTTGTGGCATTGGCTCTCGGAAGTTTAGGAACGATCCTTTTTATGAGGGGATTTGGAAAATTACTAGGCTTATTGGCAAGCTTGTCCGAGCGTAAATCCACTAAAGGGCTGCACACATTTACATTAAGGCAGTTTCAAGAGAACATAGCTAATAAATCTACTTCTGTTGCTGTAACATCTATTCTAATCACGTTGTCTATCATTTTGATAGCAAATGGTGCTTCAACTATCTTAAGTTTAGAAAGTGTTTTTACTAGGAGTTCCTCGGTATATGATTTTACTGTTAATGGGGATAATCAAAAGGTTGAGCAATTTCTTACTTCAAAAAAAATGGTATCATATGTAGAGGACTTAAACCTCCTGAAAATTGGAAAGATGAAACATCAGGGCGAGCGGCTGGAAGATGGTATGCCGTTGTCATTAATTGATTGGTCTAAATTAAGAGAGCAAATTATTATGGCTCTGCCAAACAACTATAAAGAGCAAGTTTTATCTGGAGAAATGCAGGGGTATAGTGTCAGCTCGGAAAACCCTGAAGCACTTAATCTGTTTGGGGTCCTAGAGACGGATACAACAACACCTTACCTCATTCCTGAATCATCTTATAACGGACTTTTAGAAGCTATAGGGGAAAAACCACTGAACCTACATTCAGATGAAATTGCTTTATATTTTAATCCGGATTTTATGCCTATGGATGATCTAGCAAGCATGCCTGTACTAGATAGTATTCTTGAAAAGGCTGAAAAAGAAGGGCAAAGTTTGATAAGCATTAATGATCAGGCACTATTTATACGCCCATCAACTCCAATGAGAGGATTAGTAGCAGACCGTTCAGTACGAATTTTTTCAGCATTTATAGTCCCTGATCCTATGTTTGCACAATTATTAAATACGGAAACTTATGTGTCATATTGGAATTTTCGCATCCCACAAAAGTTGCAAGACCAACAAGGTTTAATGAACCCCATGATGGAGGCTAGAGATTTATTAAAATCTTCAGGCTTCGAGTTTGAAAGTTATTTACAAAACTTTGGACGTAAACTTTTCTACGTTGTTACTGGAAGTTATACGATACTATATATGGGATTCTTATTTTTAATTATTGCCTGTACGGTATTAGCTTTACAATTTTTGACGCAGATGAAGCAGACAGGACAACGCTATTTAACGCTTTCCATGTTGGGGGCAAAACGTAATCAAATGAAAAAATCGATGCATAGACAGGTGTTGTTGTCCTTTCTGTTACCTATATCTCTTGCATGCGTGAGTGGGGCTGTTGGTATAAGGGCTATGATTTCTTTTGTTATTATTCACATTGATGACAAAGCGTTACTTTATCCTATTGCCTTTACCTTTGCATGTATGGTAATCGTAATTTTAGTCATTTATGGAGTAGCAGTTGCCCGTTCAGCTGATCATGAGATAGATAAATTGCGTTGGAAGCCAAATATAGACTAAGGAACCGTTAAATGTCACATCGAAGGGGGTGTTGAAGTGGCGAGGATTACAATCGTTGAAGATGATTCATTTATGAGAGAAGAGTTAATGGATATATTGCAAAAAGCTGGTTATGAAGTGATGGCAATTGCAGATTTCCATGATATAGTTGCTCAAATAGCCACTTTGACACCAGACTTAGTCTTATTAGACATTAATTTACCGGAACAATCAGGTTTTGAAATATGCAAAAGTCTAAAATCAAAAGGGATTGGACCCATATTGATTCTTACATCTAGAGATAAGTTACAAGATGAATTACATGGTTTTAATTTAGGTGCAGATGATTATCTCACAAAACCATGTAATCGAGATCGATTATTAGCGCGCATTCAGAACCTGCTAAGAAGATTTGAAGGGCAACCAGGCTTGATAGATGGTGGCAGTTTTTCGCTAGACCCCAATACCTTTACTTTGTATAAGGGATCTCAATCGTTATTATTATCAGCTAATGAAGGAAGAATTTTATTGGCTTTAGTACAGAATAAACCTGAGATTGTATCCAAGTCAACACTGAGTGAACTTTTATGGGGAACAGACCAATATATAGACGAAAATGCACTTCAAGTAAATCTCACTCGCTTACGAAAAACACTGCGACAATTAAACTTGGAAAATCAAATTGAAACAATAAGGGGTCAGGGCTATAGACTTAGGGGGCAAGTGAAACCATGAGATGGATAAAGCAAATCTATGATTGTTTTAATGCTTATAAACTATGGTTTCTCATTTTAATTACTACAGATCTTCTATTTAGCTTTTTAGCTTGGTTGGCTTATCCCGAAACGTTTAATGTTTTAGTAGGACTCATGATTGTTTTTACTCTAGCAATGATAGCGTTGTCTGTATTCATTATCATTAGAAAGCAAAAAATAATAGAAGCTGCTTTTCAAGATTTTTTGTTAGAACCGAATGAGACGAACGAAGAAATATTATGTCAGGTATCTCCTAAAACACATTGGTCATTTATCCGTAGAATGGGAAGTGTCATAAGAACATATCAGTCGGAACTTAATGATCAAGTCATTGAGTTAACCGATTATGAAAACTATATAGAAGGATGGGTTCATGAAATTAAAAAGCCTCTGTCATTAATGACATTGGTATTAGATAACCGTAGTGACGAAATGTCTCCTCTTGTTAGGCAACGAATGTTTCATGTCAGAGATCAAATGCTTGGAGACGTGGAGCGAATTCTATTTTTTGCAAGACTTGGAGCTGCTCATAAAGATTATATTTTTGAGTCTATAAACTTACTAGCATTTTGTAAACAGACAATTGAAGACCATCGAACATTACTAGATGAATCCGGTTTTCAAATACAGTTCATAGGTGAAGAAATGGGAATTTTTTCTGACCGCAAAGGATTAGCTTTTATATTAGAACAAATAATCGCTAATAGTACGAAACACGTTGCACAGAATCAGGATAGTCCAATTTTGAAATTTGAAACGGTTTATGACAAAGTGAGTGATCAAACCATTCTACATATTAGTGATAATGGACCTGGCGTATCTGAAGAAGATTTACCATTTATTTTTGATAAGGGCTTTACTGGAAGGAGAGGTACTTATACAAGACAAGCAACAGGTATGGGACTCTTCTTAGTGAGCAAGATGGCTTATGATTTAGCAATTCAGTTGGATGCAAAATCAGAGCTTGGTTCGGGGTTGACCATATCGCTAATATTTCCAAATGTGAAACAATAAGCTATCAATATGGTTGAGAGGGGATTGAGTTTCTTTTCGGCAGTAAAAAAAGGGAAGAAGCTGTTCATGACCGATCTGGTTCATGGACAGCTTTTTGTGCGCTTGGCAGTGAAACCGACTAAGGAGTGCAAGGGTCAATCGTTAACCTTGCCGCGATCATGCTTGTTTTTTTCCTTGTTCTTCTTCTCTGCTTTCTTGCGTTCCTTTTCCTTCTTCTTATCCTTGCCTTTCTCTTTATGTTTGTCTTTTTTCCCTTTTCGTTCCCCGTGTTTGTCGTCCTGATTGTCGTCCTGTTTGACGCCCAGCTTTTCATGATCGTTGTCGCCGTTTCGTATCTTCACATCTTTTACCTTATTGCCATTCACTTCAGGAAACGCGATAGCCGGCTCGCCTTCGAGCGCTTTGGCCATCAACGCCTGGAAGACGGCTGCAGCCGCCTTGGAAGTGGTCGTCAAGTAATGGTCGCTGTCCGTTTTGTCGTAGCCGAGCCAGACCGCGCCGACCAGCTGCGGCGTATAGCCGACGAACCAATTGTCCTTGATGCCGCCATCGGTTCCGGGCATCTCGGTCGTTCCAGTCTTGCCTGCGACCGGCCGGTCCGGGAGCGAGGCCGCGACGCCCGTACCTTCTCGCACGACGCCCTCCAGCATCGCTGTCATGGTGCGGGCGATTTCCGGTTCAATCACCTTCACGGCGGCTTGTTGGCCGGCGTCTGCCAGAACAATGCCGTCAGCGGACTCGATGCGCTCGATCGTATGGGCCGGCATACGGGAGCCGTCGCTGGCGAACGTTCCGAACGCTTCTGCCATAGCTAGCGGCGAAACGCCCTCCTGAAGGCCGCCAAGCGCAAGACTGAGCGTACGGTCTCCTTCCGCCAGTTCCAGTCCGAATCGTGCGGAGGCGTCCAGACCGGCGTCGATTCCGATCTCATGGAGCAGCTTGACCGCCGGAATATTGTACGAACGAACCAGCGCTTCGTATAATGATACTTCGCCGTAGTAACGTCCGCCGGCGTTTTTGGGCCGATAGCCGCCAAAGTCTACCGGTTCATCGACGATCGTATCGCTCGGCTTGTAACCTCGCGCAAGCGCCGGCGCATAAACGGCGATCGGCTTCATCGTTGAGCCCGGCTGCCGCTTCAACTGCGATGCGCGGTTGAAGCCGCGAAACGGCTGCTCACCGCGCCCGCCGATCAATGCCCGAATCCCCCCGTCCCTGGGATCGACCAGCACTGCGCCGCTCTGAATGAGCTGGTCCGGCTTGCTCTCCGGGAACAACGACTCGTCTGCATATACACTTTCCGCCGCTTGCTGCATGCCCGTATCAAGCGCAGTATAGATACGAAGCCCGCCGCGCAGCACCTCGTTTTCCGTCAATCCGTATTTAGCGACCGCTTCGCGAATCATTTGATCGACATAATACGGATATTTCATCGCCGACGCTTCATCTGATTTGGCGACGGCCAGCTTCACCGGCTCGCGAGTGGCGATTTCGTAAGCGGCGGACGTGATTTTTCCTTGTTCCTCCATTAGACGAAGGACCAGATTACGCCGCTCCTTTGCTTTCTCCGGATGCTTGTAAGGCGTCAGGGCAGATGGCGCTCGAATAAGACCCGCCAGCATAGCCGATTCCGAGAGCGTCAGCTTGTCAACCGCTTTGCCGAAATACGTCTTGGCAGCCCGTTTAATTCCCCAGGCCCCTTCGCCAAAATAGATTTGATTGAGGTACATTTCCATAATTTTGTGCTTGTCGTAGCTTTCTTCGATTTTCTTCGCGAGCAGTACCTCGTTCCATTTGCGCGTCCAGGTGCGCTCGTGGGACAGAAAGACGTTTTTGGCAAGCTGCTGCGTGATTGTACTCCCGCCTTGAGCGGTGCCGCCTGCCGTCAAATTCACATAGAACGCCCGGCCGATCGCCCGCATATCCATCCCTTTATGGTCGAAAAAACGCTTGTCCTCTACAGACGTCACCGCATCGATCAGCGGCTTCGGCAGCATGCCGTATTCGACGGGTTCGATCTCGCTGCGTGACAGCCGCTCCACTTCCTTGCCGTTGCGGTCGTACAATATGGTTGCCGCCGGAAGCGGCTTATCGAGTTGGCTAATATCTTGCGCGGCCACCAGCAGGCGGAATCCGGCCCAGCAGGCGATTGCTGCTGCCGTGACCGCGATGATCGACAGGAAAAGCACTGAACGCCAGGACGGTCTTTTCCACTTTTTAAACCTTTTCTTGGAGTTCTTCGTTTTCTTGATTTCCGGTTCCATTGCCTTCCTCCTGTTGCTGCCTGAACGGTTACTACATATAAACTACATTGTTCGCAGCGACGGGCCGATTTGGGTACGTGGGACCATAACCGGAATAGAGAATAAAGTCAGTCAAATTTAAGGCGCAACCCGATAATGATAGATAACATAGATGATGTTATAGTATTCGCAAGAAGTTTAGCAGATGGCCTGATGCTTGATCTGTTGAGAGGAGTACATGTAACGTGGAAAAGCAATGGAAAGCCAAGTGGGTGCAAGACGCCGATTTTAGCCACCTGCAGCCCATCCCCTGTTTTCATAAGGAATTGGAAATGGTAGAGAAAGCTGAGCATCCGCCTGCTTTGCAAAATCGGCATATGCTCGTGCGCAAAACCTTCGAGCTGTCCAAGCTGCCGCAGTCGGCGGTGCTGGAGCTGACAGCGGACGATTATTATAAGCTTTATGTGAATGGGGCATTTGTCGGTCAGGGTCCTGCACAGGGTCCGTATTTCCACTACTACTATAATGAATTCAACATTTTGCCCTTCCTGCGCGCAGGCCGGAATGTCATTGCGATCCATGTCTTTTATCAGGGACTCATTAACCGGGCTTACAATAGCGGCGATCTGCGGCAAGGGTTAATTGCAGAGCTGACCGCCGATGAACAGGTTGTTGTACAGACAGATGCCACGTGGAAATACAAAAACGCTGAGCAGTTTGTATCCGGCGGTACGGTTGGCTATGACACACAATTTCTCGAAAATATCGATCAGCGCCGCGCAGAAATAGGCTGGCGTGAGCCGGATTATGACGATCGCCAGTGGCGTCATGTTGTAGAGGCGGAAGCTGCAGATTATAAGTTTGTCCGCCAGCTGACTCCGCCGCTCACAGTATATGAGGTGAGACCACAGCATATTTACGAGCTGGGCGCGGGCCATTACATGATTGATTTCGGTCATGAGCTGACTGGACAATTCAAGATGACTGCTCGCGGGTCAGCCGGACAGACTGTCAATATTTTTGCGGGTGAAGAGCTGAATGAAGATGGCATTACGGTCAGATATGAGATGCGCTGCAACTGCACATATCAGGAGCGCTGGACGCTGGCCGGGCAGGCAGCCGGGGAAGAGCTGGAGCTTTATGAGTATAAAGCTTTTCGCTATGTGGAGGTACAGACAGAAGCGGAGGCCGACCCGGCCAGCTTTAGTACCATTGTGCGTCACTATCCAATGGATGACAGCTGCCAATTTTCCAGCTCCAATGCTTTGCTTGATGCCGTATGGTCGATTTGTCGCGAAGGCATCAAGTACGGCACGCAGGAAAACTATGTGGATTGCCCGTCGCGAGAGAAGGGGCAATATTTGGGCGACAATACCGTTATTACGCATGCCCATGCCTATTTATCTGGCGATCTGCGGATGTTCCGCAAAGCATTGACCGATTTTGCTGTGTCGACCAGCATTTGTCCGGGGATGATGGGGGTTGCGCCAGGCCACTATATGCAGGAAATCGCCGATTTTTCGCTTCAATGGCCGCTGCAACTGCTGCAATATTATCGCCAGAGCGGCGACTTGGCCTTTTTGCGGGAGATGTATCCGTATGTAACAGGGCTGCTGGATCATTTCAAGCGCTATGAGCGGCTGGACGGCTTGCTGGAGCTTGTAACGGACAAATGGAATTTAGTCGATTGGCCTGTAGGAATGCGGGATGGCTATGATTTTGAGCTGTCCTTGCCAGTTGGACCCGGTTGTCACAGTGTCATCAATGCATTTTATATAGGTGCTGTGCAGGCCGCGGGGGAGATGCGCAAGCATGTTGCGGCAGAAGGGGAGGGGGAAAGTGAGGCTGCCCATCTGGATCGGCTTATTGCTGCCTACAATGAAACCTTCTTCGATAAAAAAGCGAAGCTTTACTGTGACGCGGCAGGAAGCAGCCATCATTCTCTGCATGCGAATGTGCTGCCCCTTTATTTTGGCATCGTTCCGGATGCGGCGGTCGCTTCTGTCGTTTCGCTGATTAAGCGGAAGAAGCTGTCCTGCGGCGTATATATGGCCTACTTTGTATTGGAAGCGTTGGCGTCGGTTCAGGAGTATGACGAAGTTTATCGGCTAATCACATCTGATGAATTGCATTCATGGGGCAATATGGTGAAAGAGGGAGCGACGACATGCTTTGAGGCGTGGTCCAAGGATTTAAAATGGAATACAAGTCTATGTCATCCTTGGGCGAGCGCTCCCGTTCCGGTCATGATCGAACATATTATTGGCTTGCAGCCGGCTGAGCCGGGATGGACGGCAATTCGCTGCGAGCCGCATATTCCCGCAGAGCTTGACCGCGTATCGCTGCAGCTGAAGGTTCCGGCCGGTATGATCTCATTCCATTATGAGAATGGCGCATACAAACTGCAAGTTCCTGACGGTGTACAGGTAGTGTAATTAGATTTTAGCTGCCACCTGGTGTTTGTACTCGCTCGGCGAGAGCTGGAAGCGGGAGCGGAACAGCCGATTGAAATGGGTATAATGGGTTTGTTGTAGAAAATACAACATTCGAACCCTCATTCTACCGTTTTAGCCGCAAATGTTGTACGTTGTGCAGGCCTGTTGATTATCCAATATTTAGGGTCGCATTTTCAAGAAACTGGTAAGCAAAACTAGCCATTCCGATGGTAATTTGTCCAGCTCAAATAACCGATCAAATTCGGCAAAAGTTAACTTCGC
>NZ_JBHTHC010000051.1:0-9063 GCF_042676285.1 Paenibacillus sp. GCM10027626
TTACATAATTTAACCAAATGGAAGGACTACCTTTAAGGGCTGTTCGACCTTTTGGATTTCACCGAAAAAACCCATTTTCTGAATATTCACTTTTGTGTATACCGAGATTTTATGCAACGCTAGTGATCTTAACTGAAGTAAATTCATGCCTCTAAAGATTAGCCTCTCTTTTTCATCGTATACAAACTCTTGCCGTTCGTAAAACCTGATAGCCCTTTTGTTTTCTTTTAGTACCCACAATACTACCGAACCAAATCCAAGCTCTTTTAATTTTTCTAATCCCCAGTTCAAGAATTGTTTTCCAAGGCCCATACCTATGTAATTTTGAAGAAGATATATGGCTGATATTTCGCCACTATCATCTTGTAAATCATCATCATTGCAAGCTTTCAGAAGCATACAGCCCACAATTTTATTATCAACTAAAATTACAGCTATCTGTTCCGTACCTTGAACAAGAGTGTTATAAAAATACCTTTCTCTAACAACGGGTGTATACTGCTCTAAATATTCATCCGGTATTATCTCTTTATATGCCTTTCTATAAGACTCTGAATGGACAAAACCTAAATCTCGGGTATCTTCTAACTGAGCCCAGCGTATTTCAATCATGGAAATCACTCCTGCTTTATGCCCTGCCATTCTATGAGCTGGTTATATTTGAAAAATTGGTATGTATCGTCAGTCAATCAGTTATTAAGGCTAATCACAGACCTACCGACGGCCTTGATTATTGTAGGGTATTGCTTCGCGTTCGATCAGTGCTTTAAATCCGCCAATATAGTAGGGCATTAATCGATCTGCTTCCTCAATATCCACCCACTTTATTTCGGCTATCTCATGTGGCCGTGTAATTTTTTCTTTCCCGCTCTTCACTTTTGCTTTGAATGTTACAAAGACAGCGTGTTCGCCCTTACCTTGAAAAATACATTCATTCACAGCGCAGATACCGGATAATTCCACATCAAGTCCTGTTTCTTCTTTTGCCTCTCTAATTGCCGCTTCAGATAATGACTCTTCGATTTCTACGGCACCACCTGGTAATGACCAGCTCGAGGAATGAATATTTCTTACCATCAATATCTTGTTCTTATCCTCAGTGGTAATCAAAGAATAAGCTACATCAATCCTAATCATGTGTTAGAAACCCCTTTCACAAATTGGTGAAGAGAAGAAATGATGTGTAAAATGCCACCTTTGTTATAATGGAAAAAGGATGGGATTATGGATTGTTCAAAGAAGTAGGCAGTTCGCAGACTTAGACCGACCAGAATTGAATAAATATATATTAGGTGAGTGTGTATTTATGAATGATTATACCGAGAAAATATTAAAGTCAGGAAGAACTTTTTTGAGTAGATGGCAGCAAGCAAACGCTTGTGTCTGGGAATATCATCTAAGTCATACAACCATCACTTTTCGTCTTGAAAAACCCGGCGTCATAGGAAACTTGCATATTGCTTGCATTGAACCAATTCTCTATTCTGGAAAGTTCAAATGGAATAATTGTTGCTTCCAAGTCAATTATAACGAGGAAAAACAACTTTACATTTTAACAGATAAGCAAAATGAAGTAAGTATTGAGTGCGAAGCTATAGAGTTTAAAGAAAATTGTAAACCAATTTTCTAGTTTTCTTTGGATGTCTAACACCACGCTTCATGCCCTTCAGTTGAAAAAAGCAGAGCAGCTGCCGCGGAAAGCTACTCCGCTCTTGTTTCCAATTTAAGGAGAAAACCGGAACTGGTAAACCTCGCTTCCCTCCAGCCCTTGCGCCACACATACGAGCGTCGTTCCTTCGCCGTTCCATTGAAGCGTCGTGATCGTGCCCGGGTCGCTGTAAACGGTCGTTTCTGCGGACAAGCCCTTGCTTGCATCCAGCGCGGCCACAGACAGAACCGGGCGCCCTTCGCTTGATCTTACCGTATACGCGATTTTCTTCTGAGCAGCATCGACAGCCAGATTGGTCAAGAACCCTTCCTTGAGCCGTACAATCCGGTCGCCGCGCTCGCCGGAAATAAGAAACAACCCTTCGGACCCGTTGATCCGGCCCGAGACGAGCAGCCTGCCGCCGTTTAACGGAGCGAAGTCGTAAATATCGCCCAGGGCTGCCTGCATCGATTCCGATCCGTCCAGTGCGGAGAATCGGATCGCAGAGCTGCGGCCGTCGGTGACCTGGAGATAGACGCTCTCGCTGTCAGGAGATACCTTCAGTCGAAACGGCTTGGCATAAAAGGAATATTTGCGAAGGAGCCCTTGACGGAAAAGGTCTTCCGTCCATTTCCCGATAATTCGGTTTTCACCCGTCTTCATATCAAACAGCCGGATGCCTTCTTTGAACAGCCCGATATAGCGGCTATCGTCAAGCATCGTCGAGCAAAAACCGGCGCCGCCGTCCAGCCTAGCCAGCTCCCGCCGGTCCGTCAGGTCATACCATACTGTGGTCGGAGAGCTTTTGTCGTTGTAAACGAAATAAACGAGCTTCGTTCCATCCGGCGAGGCGAAGCCGTCAAATAGACCTGGAGAATTTACAAGTTCCTCGATCGTGTTATCCGTAAGGCTCAGCGTGGAGATGCCGGTCCGTGCCTTGTTCTCTTCGCCCGAGAAGAAGAGCAGCTTGTCGTCGCCAAGCATTCTGGCTCCGTCCAACGGATCATCACTGTGCCGCTTGACTGCGCTCACGATGCGAAAATCACCCGGTACGGCAGCCGCCGTCGTCTCGCTGTCGAGCAGAATCGTGCGGTCTCCACCCGCGAACCTCAAGTAGGCTTCCCCGATTCCCCAGTAGGCGGCAATGATCGTTCCTGTCAACAGCAACAGCAGCCCCACTCGGGGAAATGCCAACGACGGTTTTCTTCCGCTCCTAATCATGCCCCTCCTCCTCCATCCAGATTGTCACAACTGTTCCTCCGCCGGGTTGGCTCGCGACCTCCACTTCTCCTTTATGGCTGTCCACGATGCTTTTGACGATAGCAAGCCCAAGCCCGACACTCCCCCGTTCCTCCTCTTTTTTCGTACCAGGCACCCGGTAGAAAGGCTCGAACAAGCGGCGCACATGCTCCTCCGCGATTCCGGGGCCCCTGTCGGCGATGAGGATACGAACCCGGCCGCCATCACGTACAACCGAGCAATCGACGTCGGTACCGATTCCTCCGTATTTGACGGCATTGTCGATGACATTGACCAACATCTCTCTTATCCGTAATCCGTCTCCCCGCACCGTCAGGCCATTCTCAGCTTTGCAATTGATTTCCATGCCGTATTTTTTCGCCTTGACGCTCATCTCGTCGCACACTTTCTGGACAAGCGCCGACATGTCGACAGGCTCAAAACGCATGCCGGCCCGTTCGGAAGATGACTTAGAGTATTCGATAATCTGCACGACTTTCTCATTCAACCGGCTGCTCTCTTCCATAATGTAGCGAATCCCCTTCGTAAAAAACGGCTTATCCGTAAATCCGTTCTCCAGCAGCATTTGCGCATAGCCGCGGATCGTCGTTAGTGGGGTTTTCAGTTCGTGCGTGACGTTGTCGAAGAAGGTCTTGGTCGTTTCCTGCGTCACCTTGAGCGCATCTCGTTCCTGCTTAATAATCTCGACCTGATTCTGGATTTGTCCGACCATGTGGTTGAACGAGCGAGACAGATCCCCGATCTCGTCGTTGCCGCGCACCGGCGGCATGGGCTCGTACCGGCCGAGCGATACTTGCTCGAGGCTGCGAGATAGCCGCTCCAAAGGCTTTGACAACCGGCTCGACAGCCATGCCGCCGTCAGCAGTACGAGCATAAAGATGCCGATGGCGAACCCGCGCACCGCGGTCATAAATTGCCGGGTAAAGCCGGAAAGGCCGGAGTAATCCTTTTCGAAGTAAACGATGCCAACCGGATCGCCGTTAGCATGCATTAGCATGGACAAACTGACAGTCGTCCGACCGCCGGAGGAGCGGGTGGAATAGGCGTTCTGGCCGTGCAGCGCCTCGGAAAAGTCGTCGCTCGGCGGCGCTGAGTACACGTTGAGAGCGGATAGCCCCTGACCCTTCTCATCGTAAAGGGACACCGCACTGCCGATAGCAGCGCTTAATTCCTTGACTAGGCCGTCCGCTTCGCCGGACAGCGTATCCCGATCCAGCGTCATATTCTTGATCAGAAAATATTGACTAACGTAGACTTCAAGGTTATGTCTTGCATCGGCCATATCCTTCCCGATAATGCGTGACACGTTGCGCTCGGTAATCGAGGTGGAGACGAGCAGCATCGCAGTCAGTCCAACGAAGATGACGAACGAAAACGACAACAAAAGCTTATAACGAATTGTAAGTCTCATCCAGATACCTCCGTTTAACGCAGCCTATAGCCGACGCCGAATACGGTCTCGATGAGAGAAGGGGAATCAGGGTCGTCTAGCTTTTTGCGAATGCGCTGAACATGTATGTCCACTGTTCTCGTATCTCCCGGATAAGTGAAGTCCCAAACTTTGTCCAGCAGCTCAGCCCGGGTGAAGACGATCCCCTGGTTCTCCGCCAGGAAGAGCAGCAGGTCGAACTCTTTGTTTTTCAATTCCACAGGCTCGCCGCACTTCTTCACCTCCCGCTTCCGCTTGGAGATTTCAACGTCCTCCCCAACGATAATCGGAGCCGCTTCCTCCCGGCTAAAGCGCTCGGCCACCAGCTCGATTCTCCGGAAGACGGCTCTGATTCTTGCGACGACCTCCCGAATGTCAAAAGGCTTGATTATATAGTCATCGGCACCCAATTCGATGCCTAAGATTTTGTCAACCGTATCAGATTTCGCGGTCAGCATGATGATCGGGATGCCCCAATTTTCCTTGGACGCAATTTTGCACAGATCGAAACCGCTCATGTCGGGGAGCATCAGATCCAGTAACAGCAGATCCGGCCCGAACGAGTGGACGAAGTCGATCGCCTCCTGACCGGTAGCTGTATGGCGGACGCGGTAGCCTTCCTTCTGCAGCGCGTAGACCAGGAGCTCGGCAATGGCCGTCTCGTCTTCTACGACGACTATTTTCTCATTCGGCATGACGCTCGTCCTCCATCTGGGTTCGCTTCGAAGTTCTTTCCATTGTATCAAATAATTAAATAACCGCACCGTGCTGAGGCACATTTTACAAATTGGATACAACTTGTCTGCTGCCAGGATACATCCACCCGCAAGACGAGATACATCTCTCTCTTATCCTTTCCTTGAAGCCGTACTTATTAACCAGAGACGGCATTCAACGAGAGAGAGGAGATTTCGTTTTGCAAAAACCATTGTTCGCCACCATCGCCCTTATCGCCATGCTCATCTTGTTATCGGCTTGTGGAAGCGGAGCCACACCGAAATCGAACCCCGGCGGCGGTTCGGCCAGTTCATCCGTCGATCCCGCTAAGACGGCTACCGCCCATGATCAGGTGCCCGAAGCAGAGGCGGCGTTCGCTTCCTTGCTGGTCAATAAAGACCATCCGCTGCCGGAAGGATACAAGCCGGACGATCTCGTCTATCCAGACGTCAAGTTTACTTTCAATGAGAAAATCGAGAAGCGAATGATGCGCAAACCGGCAGCGGACGCCCTGGAGGAGTTGTTCGCCGCGGCAGAGAGGGACGATGTGCCTCTGGCAGGCGTCTCCGCCTACCGCTCCCATGAGAGGCAGAAACAGGTGTTCGAAGCATACGTCCGCAAAGACGGAGAGGAGAAAGCCCGCACTTACAGCGCGTATCCGGGAACGAGCGAGCATGAGACAGGTCTTGCCATCGACGTCACTGTCGCTGATGGTAAATGTGCAGCCAACGACTGCTTCGCCGGAACGCCGGAGGCAGAATGGCTGGCCAAGCACGCGCATGAATTCGGGTTCATCATCCGTTATCTGGAAGGAAAAGAAGACATCACCGGTTATAAATACGAGCCTTGGCATCTGCGTTATGTGGGCCCGGCCGCTGCCGAGACTATTTATACCCACGGATGGACGCTGGAGGAATACGAGGAGGCGACACCGGTATCGGCACCCGCCGGCGGCCGCCAAACCTGAGGAAAAACGCTTGAACACAAACACGTTATTTATTTTATCACCCGAAAATAAATAAGGAGCAGTTGCTTTACGCAAACTGCTCCTTATTTTGTATAAATCATCGTCATTTTATTTAAACTACTTGACGAGCTCCAATTCGCGTTTAAGACCAAGCGTCCGCGCTGTCGAAGTATGAATTTCACGGATAAGTTCTGGTTTTTTCAATAATGATATGCCATAAGAAGGAATCATTTGTTTTATTTTCGGTTCCCATGCTTTTAGATGCTGTGGGAAGCATTTTTCGATGACCTCAAGCATGACGGAAACGGCGGTAGAAGCACCCGGTGATGCCCCAAGCAACGCGGCTACCGATCCATCAGCGGCACTGACAACTTCCGTACCGAATTGCAGCGTTCCTTTGCCGCCAGCCGCTGTATCTTTGATAACTTGCACACGTTGTCCGGCCACCAATAAGCCCCAATCCTCGCTTTTGGCGTTCGGGATAAACTCTCGCAGCTCTTCCATACGCTTTTCTTTCGATAACATAACTTGCTGGATTAAGTATTTTGTTAATGAAAGGTTTTTGGCACCTGCCGCCAACATTGTTAAAACATTATTCGGTTTTACAGAACCGATTAAATCAAACATCGAACCGGTTTTTAAGAACTTGGGCGAGAAACCGGCAAATGGTCCAAAGAGCAGCGATTTTTTATTATCGATAAACCTTGTGTCCAGATGCGGAACAGACATTGGAGGCGCGCCAACCTTAGCTTTACCGTACACTTTGGCATGATGCTGTGCTACAACTTCCGGATTATTGCACACCATGAAAAGTCCGCTTATCGGGAACCCCCCAATATGCTTTCCTTCAGGAATACCGGATTTTTGCAGTAAAGGAAGACTTCCTCCCCCGCCGCCGATAAAAACAAATTTTGCCGTATGGCGCTCGGCGGATCCGCTCTCGATATTCCGCACTTTCAATTCCCACAAGCCGTCGCTGGTACGTTTAATATCATCAACACTATGTTTGTAATTGATAGTGACGTTTTTCCTCTTTAAGTGGTCGAACAGCATGCGCGTTAAAGCGCCAAAGTTAACATCCGTGCCAGACTCGATTCTTGTTGCCGCTATAGGTTCATCCAATGTCCGGTCTTTCATAATAAGCGGAATCCATTTCGCCAATTTTTCCGGGTCATCTGAGAATTCCATCCCTTGAAACAGCGGATTGTTGGTCATCGCTTCAAAACGTTTTTTCAAAAACGCTACATTGTCTTTCCCTTGTACTAAACTCATATGAGGCAGTGGCATGATAAAGTCTTGCGGATTACGAATCAGATTGCTGTTTACGAGATAAGACCAAAACTGCAATGAATCTTGAAACTGTTCATTGACTTTTATCGCTTTGCTGATGTCTATCGATCCGTCTGGTTTTTCGGAAGTGTAGTTAAGCTCGCACAGTGCAGCATGCCCCGTCCCCGCATTATTCCATTCGTTAGAGCTTTCCTCGCCTGCGCTTGCCAGCTTCTCAAACACTGTAATTTTCCAATCGGGTACTAATTCTTTCAGCAGTGACCCTAAAGTCGCACTCATAATTCCGGCACCAATTAAGATAACGTCTGTTTCGGTTTTTCTGTTGCTCATTTTTACCGTCCTTTTTTTTGAAGAAAAGATGCAGGCGCTCCTAATTTGGTTCCACAGCAAACCAGGGTGCGAGCAAGCCACACACCTTCTCAATTATAACCTGATTATATTGTATCACTGTCTATAGATTAAGATATCTACTATTATATGATAGTTGTATACGATTTAAAAGTCGGTAATTTTCAGCGTTGCAGTCAAGAAGTGAGAAAACATCCACAAAACCCTAGGAAGACACAAAAATCAAGGATCCGTATGTTCCTCACAACAATATTTTTGACGTTACTAATGGTATGGTTCAGCTTTGCTTAACAGCTCTGTCGGAAACAACTTCTTCTGGTGTTAAGCTTATTGAAAGAGCTGCTACGGCATCTTCAAGATGAGACATTTTCGCAGCACCGATAATGGGAGCTGTTACCGTTTCTTTCTGCAGCAACCAGGCAAGCGGACCTTAGTAGCTGAATATCTACCCCGCTACTTCAGCCGCGGCGTCCTTTTTGCTTAGCGTAGTTAGCATATTCTACAGAATATACTGCAGTAAAGGAACTCCTTCCTTATAGTGTCCCGTTAGATCAAAGGAATTTAGTCTATAACGCTCTCTTCTTCCTTAATAGTTGAATTACGTATAGTACCATAAGATAAACAATCATGCTTAGTAAAAATTCTTTCAAAAAGTCTGTAACGGTATAAGAATACCAATAAATAGTCGCTCTGTTAGAAGGAGAAACAGGTCCCACACCCTCAATGTTAATTATTTCTGCGGAAGTATCGGTATGATGCTGTGAATTCTTATATGATGTAGTAGCTTCTAAAATAACCAGATGAACAATCGGCACCAATATAGAAACTATTAATCCAACGCATAGAACCTTCACTTTTCTCATTATTTAAATCCAATCCTTCCTTGTCACTCTGTACTCATGTATACATCACTCAAATATAAGCCGATGAGTTGGTTGTCGCTTTTTTTGGAAAATGAGAAAAACGCCTGACGGCGTCCTTAGTACTCATCGCCGGCAGCGGTGTCCAGTGGTTTGAGCCCCGAAAAAGCGGCAAGCCGCAAAGCGATTTCTTCTAACGGAAGTCGCAGACGTTATTTCGCCAGTAACCCTTATTTTTGGAATCTAACGGAGGTGAGCGATCTTAATTCGACGTTTTCTTGCAAAATCGGGCTCATCCTCAGCAAATAGCAGCACACAGGAGAGCGTCGATTAATTTCAAATGTTAAGGCTCCCCGTATCTGTTTTGAAGATTTCTTGAAATTTCAGGAAGATTTCCATCTAAACGGGGCCTTCGAATAGACTCGAACGATACATTTCACATCGTCCTTCAGCCTTCTTCAGGCTACCGGGCTGACGAATCGGCCTTTATGCGCATGGGGAAGCGCCCCTCTGTCTTCGGCTTTTTTGCCGGACAAAGGGGTCC
>NZ_JBHTHC010000052.1:0-8649 GCF_042676285.1 Paenibacillus sp. GCM10027626
CCACGAAAACGAGAGGATTGGTGAGGAAATGAAAGAAAACCCTTCATTTCATGGAGAAAATGAAGGGATCCGAATCATGAGATTCATCGCACAGGGCAAGTTGGGGAGAATTAATCGACGCTCTCCTGTGGACCGCTATTTGATGAGAAATAGCACGATTTCGCAAGAAAAAGTCCAATTAAGGTCGCTCAAATCCGTTAGATTTCAAAAAGAGGTTCTATTGGTGAAATAACGTCGGTGACTTCCGTTGCGCGCCTAGCCAAGCTAGGCATAACTTGCTGGTGAAAGTCCAGCCGGGGTAAAGACCAAGCTGCCCTGTAGCTAGCAGGCAACACGCGGCGAAATCCGTGGGTTGAAGCCCTGCGAAAAACATGCAAGCAACACCGTATGCGAAGCAAATCCGCAGGCCGTAACATGAAGTGAATCCTGCCGCATCGTTACACAGCACCATCTTTCGGATGGACAAGGGAGTGCCGAGCCCCGAGCGGAAGGGCGAAGGCCAGGGAACGCATGAAGAACTTGGATAACAATGCGGAAGAACTCTCCGGTGTATGGGGATCGGCATGTGGAGAAAGTTATGTTTGGAACTAGGGAAGCCCTCCCCCACACGGCGCACAACCGTAAAGAGTGAACCTATAAGCCTTAGCGGGTGAAGTGGGAATCTGTGGGAAGGGACTCGGAGGGGGTCATAGTACCGATGAAGCAAGGACAACACAACCTCGTGGAGGGAAGGGCGTCGAAAGACAATACCCCACTTCGTTCATGGGAACTGAGGAGGTAAGAGCGAGTGAATGCCGCGAAGGCTAACAACGCCAAAGAAAAAGCTCGACAACTTCAAAGAACCCTGTACCGTGCTGCTAAGGAAAAGCCAACACGGCGATTTCATGCGCTGTACGACAAAATCTACCGAGAAGATGTTCTAACGTACGCGTGGAAACAGGTAAAAGCGAATAAGGGCAGTGCCGGTATCGACAAAGTCACCATTCAACACATCCGTGAGGAATATGGAGAAAACCGGTTCATCAAGGAAACAAGCGAACAACTAAAGAACGGAACGTATCGGCCATCGCCTGTGCGAAGAGTGGATATCCCGAAAGGGGATGGACGTACAAGACCGCTGGGCATCCCGACTGTGAGAGACCGACTTGTGCAGATGGCCGCGAAGATCGTGCTTGAAAGTATATTTGAAGCGGACTTCAAGGACTTCTCATACGGTTTCCGGCCAAAGCGAAGCGCACATGATGCACTTCGCAAGATTATGGGCACGGTGAATAACGGGAAAGTATATTGGGTTGTAGACGTGGATATCAAAGGATACTTTGATAACATCCCGCATGACAAACTCATGACCTTAGTGGAACAGCGTGTATCCGATCGAAAAGTCCTAAAGTTGATCCGGGGATGGTTAACAGCAGGAATCATGAAAGATGATCAGTTTTATGAATCCGTCATCGGCAGCCCGCAAGGTGGCGTCATCTCGCCGCTTCTCGCCAATATCTATTTGAACTACCTGGACACGGTCTGGGAAAAGAAATTTGCACATCTCGGTACAATGGTTCGCTACGCGGATGATCTGGTCATACTGTGTCACAAAGTAGCGGAGGCTCGGGAATCAGTCCATGTCTTGCGGGCGGTATTTGCAAAACTGGAACTGGCTATGAACATTGAGAAGAGCAAACTGGTGAACATATGGCTATGTGATCAAGGGTTTGACTTTCTAGGGCACCACTTTCGCCGTATGCCGGTCTGGCGTAAAGGGGGAGACGTGGCGCGCATCCTTCGGTGTGTACCATCGAAAAAAGCAATGAAGAAGATGCGACTCAAAGTAAAGGAAGCAACAGCTCCGCTACACCTTCTGTCCAAGAATATTAACGAGATCATAAAAAGCCTAAATCCCAAAATTATAGGATGGCGAAATTACTACGGAAAAGTGGATAAGGGAGCCGCGAATAGCTTCCTAACCAAGATTGATTGGTATATCCGTAGAAGGTTAATGATCTTCTGCAGAAAGAAGTTCAAGAAATGGAGCTTGCGTAATTCCAGCTTCTTTGAAATCCTTAAGAAAGCTAAACTACGGTCGGTCACCACATGGCGAAGTACGTATTGCACTCGGTGAAGAACGTCGGAAAGCCGTATGCGGGAAAACCGTGCGCCATGTCGTGCGAAGAAAGAATAGTCCGGTCACCGGACCAACGTCCTTGGAAATACGTTGAGAACAACGCCTAACCTAAATCTGAAAGGAGAAGGGGACAAAAGCATGGCTGTAAAGCGCGGATGATTTGAAGACGGTGTAGAAGCAAGCCGCGCAAGTTCTGCCCGATATGGTTAAAAGCTATACTGCCTGAACCTGAATGACCAGGGATGGAACCGCACATCTGGGGATATACCGTCTACATACTCCCTACTTATCGTATAGTCGAATTCGAGTTTTGTTCGGCGAAATCCAAGGCGATAAGCCATTGAACAGTGAGTTCAAGCAAGGTCATGAGTGGGAACCTAAGTCGGGCTAAGACGTTCTTTCTGCGCAAAACATGGGATTGCCTAACGGAGGAGACTCCTATGGTAACGGAGTCTTCATAGTATCCAATGTGGCGGTTGTAATGACGGCTGCACAGGCGGACTTTAAGATGTGCCGCTGGATCGCTTGTACCGCCGGTATGCGGGAGATCAGGAGAAGGAAGACAGGTGGTTACGATATCGAAAACTTGGAGGTATGCGGAATGCAAAAAGCCAAAAAAGTGTTGGATATCATCAGCGACAGGGGCAAGCGAAAGTTACCGTTATACCGCATCTACCGTTTGCTTTACAACAAGGAATTGTTTCTTATTGCCTATAGAAACCTTTATTCCAACAAGGGTGCGATGACAAAGGGTGTGACGAACGAGACGGTCGATGGGATGTCCATCTCCAAGATCGATCGAATCATCGACCAGTTGAAGAGGGAAACTTACCGCTTCGCACCGGTCAGGCGCGAATACATCAAGAAGAAAGGCAGTAAGAAGCAACGTCCGCTCGGATTACCCACATGGTCAGACAAACTGTTGCAAGAAGTGATCCGGTTGATCCTAGAGGCTTACTTCGAACCGCAATTCAGCAATACCTCACACGGTTTTCGCTCCAATCGGGGATGTCACACCGCACTGGGTGCTATCCGGGCTAAGGATGGTTGGAAAAGTGTGAAGTGGTTTGTTGAAGGTGACATCCGGGACTGTTTCGGCAGCATCGATCATGACATTCTAGTTGGCATCTTGGCGGATAAGATCACGGACAATCGTTTCTTGAGACTGATGCAGCAATTTCTGGCATGCGGATATTTGGAAGATTGGAAGTACAACGCTACCATAAGCGGCTGTCCACAGGGCTCTATTTTAAGTCCGTCATTATCCAACGTCTACATGGACAGACTCGACCAGTTCATGGAAAAGCAGATCCTCCCTGCTTACAACCATGGCGGTAGACGTGCCGAGAATAAAACCTATCGAGCACTGCGCAACCAGATGAGGAAATATATGCGACACCAAGACTGGGAGACGGTTAAGGAACTTAACAAGCAATTGCAATCTATGCCTTCCAAAGATACGAATGACCCGGCCTTCAGGCGGTTGTACTATATTCGCTATGCGGATGACTGGCTGCTTGGTTTTTCAGGTCCGAAGCACGAAGCGATCAAGGTCAAAGAAGAAATTAAAAGCTTCCTCGCGACTGAATTAAAGCTAACGCTCAGTGAAGAGAAAACTTTGATTACGCATGCGAAGACGGAAAAAGCACGATTTCTCGGTTATGACATTCATGTTCTGCAACAAGACACGAAACATGACCAGCGCGGGCAGCGCAGTATTAATGGGAGCATCGGACTTCGCATTCCGGACGGAAAGATGAAGGACAAGGCAAGACAGTATAAAAAAGGTGGAAAACCAACTCACCGCAAAGAACGGACGATTCATTCCGATTTCGACATCATTGCGCAATACCAGTCTGAATTTCGGGGATTCGCACAATACTACTTGCTTGCTTATAATGCGCATCAATTGCACAACCTCAAGCAAACGATGGAATGGTCTTTAGCACGAACCCTTGCGAACAAGTTTAAAACAACACCGAACAAAATATTTAAGAAGTACAAAACGACGCGTGAAACGGATGGACAAAGCTACAAGGTGCTTCAAACGGAAGTGAAACGTGAAGGTAAAAAACCGTTGGTTGCTTACTTCGGAGGGTTCAAGCTCGGATACAATAAAGATGCTGTCATTGTAGATACGATGCCGACAGGAAAAGTGTTCAGCATCAAAAGCCAGCTAATTGACCGATTGCTAAATGAGACATGTGAGTTGTGTGGAGCTAAAGGAAACATTGAGATGCACCACGTCAAGAAACTGAAAGACCTTGTAAATAACGGTAGAAAAGAAAAACCTGAATGGATGAAACGCATGATCGCGATGAGGAGAAAGACGCTCGCCGTATGCCATGAATGCCATGCCCGCATCCATTCGGGTAAATATGACGGTAAGAAAGTCGTTAGCACCGATGCGAGCTGACGGGTAATCACTGGCGAGCGGAGTGCACAGGAAACTTGCACGCTCCGTTCTGAGAGAGGTGATTGGAAAAGTGCTATTTAGTAACTCGCTGGTCGCCTACTCTACGCACGTACGGTTTGATGAGGAGGGGCTGGTAGCCCCAGCCTCTACAGATCAAACAGCTTTTTGGCTTGCCCCTTCGGGGACCGAAACCCTGACCTCATCGCCGCCAGTCGAGAAAAGCCTTGAGGCACAAGGCTTTCGCGCCAAGGATGGCGTTAGCCGTTTCTTCTTGTTGCTGCTTACTCGTACCAATACCCTTTGTGTCCTCGCTCCAGACGCATCAATGCCTCCAAATAGTAATAATCGCCCCAAATCGTATAATCGTCCGGTGCCAGGTCAGTGCGGACGCTGTAGGAGCCGCGCTCGATCAGGCCTTGCGCATCAGGCTTGCCGATCGTCGCATAATGCTGAATGAGCCCTTTCATCGAACGGCGGGCGCCATCCTCCAGCCAACTGCGGTCCGGATGATCGGCCGGCAATTGCTTCAGCAGCTCCAGTAGGCCGCAGGCGGTAATCGCCGATGCGGAGCTGTCGCGCTTCGTCTCGGCATTGACCGGCGCATCGAAATCCCAGTAGACGACATCGTCCTCAGGCAGGTGGTCGAGGAAGTAGCGCGCCATTCTGAGCGAGGTTTCGAGATAAAGCGGATTTTTTGTATAGTGATGGGACAGTGCAAAGCCGTAGATCCCCCATGCTTGCCCGCGGGTCCAGGTGGAACCGTCCTGGTAACCCTGATGCGTGCCGCCCCGCAGTGCATCTCCATTCTCCTGATTGAAATAAAATGTATGATAGGAAGAATCGTCCCCGCGCACGAGAAAGCGGCGGCTCTTATCGGCGTGAATAACAGCTGTATCATAATATTTGCGATCGCCGGTTTGTTCGTAAGCCCAATAAAGCAGCGGCAGATTCATCAGACAGTCGATAATGATGCGTCCGCCATTGTCCGGGTCGCCCTCCGGCCCCCATGCTTGCAGCAGCTGCGATTTTTCCCGCCAGCGCGTCATCAGATGGTCGGCGGCGGCAAGCGTTAATTGTCTGGCTGCTTCGTCCTTCTCCACCATCCATTGCGCTTTGGCGGAGAGAGAGTAGAGAAAGCCGATATCATGGTGATCCAGGACGCGCTTGGCGGCCAGGCGTTCGCGGAAGCTTTCGGTCGCCTTCCTTGCCGCTCGCAAAAATAGCTCGTCTTTGCTATATTCATAGCATAACCAGAGCATGCCTGACCAGAAGCCGTCTGTCCAATCTGTATTGTCGTTCAGTTCATAAACGTCGTTGTTGCTGACATGAGGGAATTGATCATTGAACCGGGCAATATTGCTGCGCGTTTTGGTTACGGCGTCTTCAATGGCTGTTTTCCACATTGGGCATCGCTCCTGTTATTGTGATGAATGTCTAGCACTAGCGTAACAAATAAAAAAAGCGTAAAGTTTAATTATTTTGTGTTAAAATATAGTTATTTTGCGGTTGTCTGGAGGGGATTGCAGTGAGTCGCTTAGTTACGATTGATTTTCAGGAGCAGCCTTTCAGCTGCAACCTTTTTACGAAAGCGGAGCAAGGCTATAAAGGCTATTTTCATTCCCATGGCGGGATCGAGCTGCTGATTGTGCATGAGGGACAAGGCTCGGTCACCATTCCGCAGCATGTTTACCGTATTGAGCCGGGAACCGTGTTCGTTTTTCAGCCGTACCAGCTTCATCATGTGCGCGCGGCCGATACCGAGCGGCATCCTTATATCCGCAGCGTGTTTCAATTCGATCCGGCCGCGCTGATGCCGTTTATAAAGCCATACAAGCAGCTGGAGAAAATTTTGAATTTTCTGTGGAAGGGGCAGCTGCGGCAGCAAGCCTTTCCGCTCATGGAGAAGCGTTATCCGATTGTGGAAAATTTGCGTTATTTTCATGCGCATCGCAGCAGCGACAAAGAGAAGGAGCAGGAGGGGCAGGCTTTTCTGCTGACGGCTTTATTGCAATTTCTGCAGCAGGAAATTTCCATTCTGCAAATGCCGGTCGATGCGGCGATGGCGCGGAGCATGACGCATACAGAAGCGATTTTGCGCTGGATTGAGCAGCATTATATGGAGCCTTTTGAGCTGGAGAGATTAGCAACAGAGCTGCATTTGTCCAAGTATCATATTTCGCATCTGTTCAAGGAGGAGACAGGGCATTCGGTAACGGAATATTTGCTGGCGCTGCGGAGCAAGGAGGCCTGCCGCCTGCTTACGAACAGCCCGCTCTCAGTTGCCGAGATTGGCGCGCGCGTCGGCTGGCCGATCGCTTCCCATTTTATTCAGCAGTTCAAACGGTGGGTGGGCTGTACGCCGCTGCAGTACCGCAAACGAAACCGATTTTAGAGGGTCGTCTTTGGATCATCCCACGTAATTAGGAGGACAAGTATGAAAGCGCTTCAGGGATTGCTGCCATCCAGAAACAAATCCATCATTCAATCTTGCTTCATCGCTGCACCACGTCAGTGGAGGGGTGAGCATGGTTTATGAGTCGAATAAATGAAAGTATAGCTTTCTTAGATAGCCAACTGTCCATTATTGAAGCGTCATCATGTATGTCGTTGAGCATTACGCTTATCATACGGGACAAATTGTATAAGCTGCTGCAAAAAAGGCGGGGAGCATCTTTTAATATGGAGACATTAGATTTAAAGGCCGAAATTCCATATCACAACAGGCTTGACTTAGTGGCCGAAAATCGATTATGCTGATAATAATGAAATAGGACGAGTGAAGAAGCACTTCCGATTGCGGGCACTGCCTGTGGTTGGTTGTGCTTTTTTTTGTTCGGCACCTCACCTGAACTCGTACTGCACACGAAGGAGGAGAGAAATTTGGGCAAGTTCTTAACGACTCAAGAAATTGGCAAAAGAACATCGACACCGCATGACGAAGCATTTAAGAAACTGCTGCAAACATTTTTCAAGGAATTCATTGAATTATTTTTTCCAGAACTGGATCGCCTGCTGGATTACAGTCAAACGCGGTTTCTTATGCAGGAGCTGCTGGTCGATATCGTAGGGCAGGAAGCGCGGGAGCTCGATTTGCTGCTGGAAACGAAGTATACTTTGCTGGATGCATATGTGCTGATACACTTCGAACCGCAATCTTACAGAGAGGCAGACTTTCATGAGCGAATGTTTATTTACTTCAGTCGCTTGTTTGAGCGCCATCGGAAAGACCATCAGTTGATTATTCCGATCGCTATTTTTACAGCGGAGGATATAAAAAATGAAGCGGACACGCTGTCCATGATGATTCCGCAGCATAACATCCTGTATTTTCAGTTTCTGAAGGTTGAACTGCGTAACAAGGATTGGCGGCAGTTTATTGAGTCGGATAATCCGGTAGCCGCTGCATTGCTTGCCAAAATGGGCTATAATGAAAAGGAGAAAAGGGAAGTACGGATTGCTTATCTGCGAATGATTCTGCGCCTGCAAAACAAATTGGATGATGCGCGGCTCGCACTCATCATGTCAGTGGCTGACTTATATTTTAAGCCCAATAAAGCGGAAGAAGAAGAGATATTGCGTGAGCTGAGAATACAGTACCCTGAGGAAGGAGAACGGATCATGGAACTGATGCCCGCCTGGAAAAAGTGGGGTTATGACGAGGGAAAGGATGAAGGCAGGGAAGAAGGAAGAGAAGAAGGCAAGGAAGTAGGTAGAGAAGAAGAACGCAGGTTGATTATTCGTAAGCTATTGGAAAAAGGATTCACACCCGAGAAGGTTGCAGATACGCTTGAACTGCCGCTGGATGAAGTGAAAAAAGTGCGCGGTTCTTAACTGTCATGGGTAAAACGCTCTGGTTGGTAACAACATAAGCGGATGGCCTTAATTGCTTGAGAAATTATTCGTTACAAAAGGGGCAGGCGGAAAGAGCTGGTTTAACCGGCTAAAGGGATTTTGTTTGCTATTCAAACTTCTCAATTTTTACTGTAGCTATATAAGTTGAACTAAAGATTAGAAAACAATGGTAAGGATTTAGCTTCTGCATGTCGAAATAATTAGGAAACCACTTAGACAGGCAGGAAATCAGAATGGAAAACACAGTTGCATTTCAAGAAAT
>NZ_JBHTHC010000053.1:0-2577 GCF_042676285.1 Paenibacillus sp. GCM10027626
TGAATATTCCGCAGTGAATTGAGCCATCGTTCCGGCGAGTGAGAGCCACGTCTCCGGCTTTTTTGAGCCACCTTTCCGGACGAGGTGAGCCAGTCCATAGCGCCTCCTGTTAGAATGATTCGTATGCGTTGTTGAAAGACGGCGCAAATCATTCGTGAGGAGGTCACTATGACCCAATATCGTGAAATCCTGCGGCTTCATAGCCAAGGAATCAGCCAACGTAACATCGCCCTCAGTTGCGCCTGCTCGCGCAACACCGTTTCCAAAATCATTCAGCGGGCAGAAGAATTGGGCATCGCCTGGCCGTTAGAAAAAGAGCTAACAGATGGCGAACTTCGTCAGCGTCTCTTTGCTACGTCTGCTCAGGTCTCGCGTCGTAAGCAGCCAGACTACGAGTACATCCACAAAGAGATGGCTAAAAGCGGCGTTACGTTAAGTTTGCTTTGGAACGAGTACTGTGAGCAATGCCGGCTGAGTCAAGAGGTCCCACTTATGTACTCGCAATTTTGTCACCACTATCAGCAGTACACGCTGAAATCGAATGCCACGATGCGAATCCAGCGCAAGCCTGGTGAGCAGATTGAGGTGGATTGGGCGGGTCAAACAGCTTCTATCATTGACCGAGACACCGGCGAAATCATCACCATGTATGTATTTGTAGGTGTGCTCTCTTACAGCCAATACGCCTACGTGGAAGCCTTCCCTTCGCAAGATCAGGAAAGCTGGATTACTGCCCATATCCATATGTATCAGGCCTTTGGCGGCTCCACGCGAGTCCTCATTCCAGACAACTTGAAGACGGGAGTAGACAAAACGACCGGACACGCGCCAGTCATTAACAAGGTGTATCACGAGATGGCCGAACACTACAGCACAGCCGTCATTCCTGCTCGCGTGCGCAAACCCAAAGATAAGCCGAATGTAGAGGGATCGGTCGGCGTCGTCTCAACATGGATTTTGGCTGCGCTGCGTAACCAACAATGCTTCAGCGCTGCTGAGTTAAACCGAGCGATTCGTGAAAAGCTTGAGGTCTTGAACGCCAAGCCGTTTCAGAAAAAAGAAGGGAGCAGGCTCAGCGTGTTTATGGCGGAAGAAAAACCATTTCTGCTGACCTTGCCTGCTACCCCCTATGAGATGGCGGTTTGGAAGACCGCCACGGTCCAATTCAATTATCATATAAGCGTAGAGAAAATGCACTATTCCGTCCCTTATGAGTACATTAAGCATCGCGTCGATGTCCGAATGACACGATCTGCAGTTGAGGTGTTCTACCAGAATCATCGGATCTGCTCTCATCCCCGCCTTCACGGAAAACCTGGTCAGTACAGCACGGTAGAAGCTCACATGCCGGAGAATCACAAACAATTTATTCAGTGGAATGCTCAGCGCTTCATCTCTTGGGCACAGCAGGTCGGCCCATACACAAGCACCGCTGTACAGGCCATCCTCAGTGCTCATAAAGTCGAGCAACAGGGCTACAGAAGCTGTATGGCACTTCTCAAACTTGCCGACAAACACGGCGTTAGCCGCCTTGAAGCTGCGTGCGCTAGAGCGCTATCGTATACGCCAAGGCCAAGTTTTCAAAGCATCAAAACGATTCTGACGACCGGACAAGATCGCCTTGAGACTCAAACGCCGGGCGAGAGCCAGGCCGCTTCCTCCTCCGAGAACCACAGTTTTGTCCGCGGCGCGGATTACTACGGGAGGGGCTAAGCCATGGTGAATGAACCGACTTTACGCAAGCTTCATGAAATGCGCCTCTCCGCTATGGCGGAGTCATTTCAAAAACAATTGCTGGATTCTGGCTTTCAGGAGCTCTCGTTTGAGGAACGCTTCGGCATGCTTGTAGACCTGGAGTGGTCAAGGCGCAAAAATAATCGGCTGGCCACTTTAATCCGTAAGGCAGATTTTCAACAATCGGACGCCTGCATCGAGGATATTGAATATCATGCAGACCGCAAGTTGGATCGTACGCAAATCCTCCGCTTGGCAACAGGCGCCTATATTCATGACAAACTCAATATGATTATCATGGGCGCTACGGGTGCAGGAAAAACGTATCTGGCCTGCGCTTTTGGAATTGCCGCCTGCCGGAACTTCCTCCCTGTGAAGTACATTCGTTTGCCGGAATTACTAAACGAGCTGGCGGTAGCACGAGGGGAGGGCATCTTCCAACGGGTGATGAAGGTCTACAAAAAAGTACCATTGCTCATTCTGGACGAGTGGTTGCTTGTATCGCTCAAAGAAAGCGAGGCCCGGGACTTGCTTGAGATCGTGGAGGCGCGCCATCAAACCAGCTCCACCATCTTCTGCTCCCAGTTCGCTCCTGGCGGCTGGCATAGCAAAATCGGTGAAAGCACGCTCGCCGATGCGATTCTCGACCGAATCGTGCATTCTTCATACACGATAACCATTGAAGGTACGGATTCCATGCGAAAACGCAAAGGCCGTATCAATTAAACGCTCGGGAGCTACCGCTGTACGGGTGGCTCCCTCCCCCGGAGAGGTGGCTCATTTTTCCCGGAGCACTGGCTCACACACAACCGGAATGACGGCTCTATTTCATCGAAATATTCA
>NZ_JBHTHC010000054.1:0-2538 GCF_042676285.1 Paenibacillus sp. GCM10027626
CACCCTCCGAGACGGATCCCGAGTACCGCGAGACACGTGAAACCTCGTGGGAATCCGGCAGGACCATCTGCCAAGGCTAAATACTCCCTGGTGACCGATAGTGAAGCAGTACCGTGAGGGAAAGGTGAAAAGCACCGCGGGAGCGGAGTGAAAAAGAACCTGAAACCGTGCGCTTACAAGAAGTCAGAGCCCATTATAGGGGTGATGGCGTGCCTTTTGTAGAATGAACCGGCGAGTTACGTTTACGTGCAAGGTTAAGGTGGAAAGCCGTAGCCGCAGCGAAAGCGAGTCTGAATAGGGCGCTTGAGTACGTGGACGTAGACCCGAAACCGAGTGATCTACCCCTGTCCAGGGTGAAGGTGCGGTAACACGCACTGGAGGCCCGAACCCACGAATGTTGAAAAATTCGGGGATGAGGTGGGGGTAGCGGAGAAATTCCAATCGAACTCGGAGATAGCTGGTTCTCCCCGAAATAGCTTTAGGGCTAGCCTCGGAAGAGCGAGTCATGGAGGTAGAGCACTGATTGGGTGCGGGGCCCGCCAAGGGTTACCAAGTCCAGTCAAACTCCGAATGCCATCGACTTAGATCCGGGAGTCAGACAGTGAGTGCTAAGATCCATTGTCAAGAGGGAAACAGCCCAGACCATCAGCTAAGGTCCCCAAGTGTGTGTTAAGTGGGAAAGGATGTGGAGTTGCACAGACAACCAGGATGTTGGCTTAGAAGCAGCCACCATTTAAAGAGTGCGTAATAGCTCACTGGTCGAGTGACTCTGCGCCGAAAATGTAACGGGGCTAAACACACCACCGAAGCTATGGATTGAACCTTTGGTTCAGTGGTAGGGGAGCGTTGAATACGGGTTGAAGTCAGACCGGAAGGACTGGTGGACTGTATTCAAGTGAGAATGCCGGTATGAGTAACGAAAAGACAAGTGAGAATCTTGTCCGCCGAAAGCCCAAGGTTTCCTGAGGAAGGTTCGTCCGCTCAGGGTAAGTCGGGACCTAAGGCGAGGCCGAAAGGCGTAGTCGAAGGACAACAGGTTGAAATTCCTGTACCACCATAAACCGTTATGAGCGACGGGGTGACGCAGAAGGGTAGTGACGCGAGCGGATGGAAGTGCTCGTCCAAGCAGTAAGGCTGATGTGTAGGCAAATCCGCATATCGATAAGGCTGAGCTGTGACCGGGGAGGGAAAATTGCAGTACCGAAGGTCATGATCTCCCGCTGCCAAGAAAAGCCTCTAGCCAGGTGAAGGTGCCCGTACCGCAAACCGACACAGGTAGGCGAGCAGAGCATGCTAAGGCGCGCGGAATAACTCTCGTTAAGGAACTCGGCAAAATGACCCCGTAACTTCGGGAGAAGGGGTGCCCCGGTAGGGTGAATAGCCCGAGGGGGCCGCAGTGAAAAGGCCCAATCGACTGTTTAGCAAAAACACAGGTCTGTGCGAAGCCGTAAGGCGAAGTATACGGGCTGACGCCTGCCCGGTGCTGGAAGGTTAAGGGGAGCGGTTAGGAGCAATCCGAAGCTGTGAACCGAAGCCCCAGTAAACGGCGGCCGTAACTATAACGGTCCTAAGGTAGCGAAATTCCTTGTCAGGTAAATTCTGACCCGCACGAATGGCGTAACGAATTGGGCGCTGTCTCAACGAGAGATCCGGTGAAATTTTAATACCTGTGAAGATGCAGGTTACCCGCGACAAGACGGAAAGACCCCATGGAGCTTTACTGCAGCTTGATATTGGACTTTGGTACGATCTGTACAGGATAGGTGGGAGCCTTGGAAACCTGAGCGCCAGCTTGGGTGGAGGCGCCGTTGGGATACCACCCTGATCGTATCGGAGTTCTAACCTACCACCCTGAATCGGGTGGAGGGACCGTGTCAGGCGGGCAGTTTGACTGGGGCGGTCGCCTCCTAAAAAGTAACGGAGGCGCCCAAAGGTTCCCTCAGAATGGTTGGAAATCATTCGCAGCGTGCAAAGGCATAAGGGAGCTTGACTGCGAGACCTACAAGTCGAGCAGGGACGAAAGTCGGGCTTAGTGATCCGGTGGTACCGCATGGAAGGGCCATCGCTCAACGGATAAAAGCTACCCTGGGGATAACAGGCTTATCTCCCCCAAGAGTCCACATCGACGGGGAGGTTTGGCACCTCGATGTCGGCTCATCGCATCCTGGGGCTGAAGTAGGTCCCAAGGGTTGGGCTGTTCGCCCATTAAAGCGGTACGCGAGCTGGGTTCAGAACGTCGTGAGACAGTTCGGTCCCTATCTGTCGTGGGCGTAGGAAATTTGAGAGGAGCTGTCCTTAGTACGAGAGGACCGGGATGGACGTACCGCTGGTGTACCAGTTGTTCCGCCAGGAGCATAGCTGGGTAGCCAAGTACGGACGGGATAAGCGCTGAAAGCATCTAAGCGCGAAGCCCCCCTCAAGATGAGATTTCCCAATTAGTAAGACCCCTGGAAGACGACCAGGTTGATAGGTTCGAGGTGGAAGCGCAGCAATGTGTGGAGCTGACGAATACTAATCGGTCGAGGGCTTATCCTAAAA
>NZ_JBHTHC010000055.1:0-2492 GCF_042676285.1 Paenibacillus sp. GCM10027626
CCACACGGAGCGTGCGAGTTTCCCCGCACTCCGCGCTCCCTCTAACTGAAATTACTAGTTCATAAGTTCCGCGTTACTCATGGATTTGGGATTGTTAGATCGGTTCCAGGCCGCATTTTTGGCGGTATTGGTTGACCTTATCTATCATCAACTCGGAGATTCCAAGTTTATTTGTGAGTACGCCAATCGTCTCGTTGTTCGTGCAATGGATTAACTGGTGCACCTCTTTTTGGAGAATGCGCAAATTGCTGAACTTGTCGCTTCCCCCAAGGTGTAGCGGAATATAGTGGTGGCAGTGAACATCGGCTGCGAACAGGTAGATGCCTGTAATTTCGCATTTTCCCATCTTCATGCTGTACCGACTTATCCGGTTATCCAAATATTCGACACTTCGATTCGGGATGTTGGACATCATCAGGAAGGAAACTTCCTGTGCAATGTCCGGACGTAATTTTTTATGGATTCGTTCCCTACCTGCCGTTGTGTAGAGTGTTAACCCTTGGCTGAAGTTCAGCGTGTTCACTGTCTTCACATTGGCAAGAGGAAATAAATATACGTTCGCAATTTTGAACGTTCTGAAACCCAGGCTGTAGAACTTTTTGTACGTTGGCGGAGGGTTTGCAGGATGTTCATATTTCCCGACTGGTTTGAGACGATTGTACATGAAGGCTCTTAGATCGTAGGCAAGACGTGCGAACTCGATGCTAACATGGGTCGCTCGACTGAAATAGTTATGGATTCCTAATACAAAGCTGTTGAATAGTATTGCATTTTGAGCGGTGGGTGAAGCTCTAAGGATTTGTATCCTTCTTTTGGCTTCCGCCTTGATCTTCCGCTTCTTGTTGGCTTTTATGCCTGTATGCGCTACTCTTTTTTTACCCTTTTTATTCGCCCGGATGGTGAATCCCAGGAATTCGGACTCTCGTTTTCGCAGATTGACAATCTGCGATTTTTCCGGGGAAATATCCAGTTTCAGACGGTCTTTCAAGTAGAGTTTGACAGCGTGATACCATTTTTGGGCGGTTCTCCAGTCCCTGCAGAGCACTTTAAAATCATCTGCATATCGCACAATGTATCCTTCTTTGAGATTACTAAGGTTTTTGAGAGACTGGTATTTTGAGCCTTGTTGTTTGTATGGATATACCGTTTCAAAATTCTCCCATTGGCCTGCAATCCATTGATCGAGATCGTTAAGAACGACGTTCGAAAGGAGTGGCGATAACAGACCACCTTGAGGCACGCCCCTGGAAGGAATTCCCTCTCCATCAATTTCGGCTTTTAGCATTTTGGAAATACACGCTAGGACTTTTCTATCCCGTATTCCTAAGTTCCACAGTTGTTTCACCAGCAGAGAGTGGTTCACGTTATCGAAGAATCCTTGGACATCGACATCCACTACGTAATGCAGTTGTGAGTGATTCACTAGGAATTGTACCCCTGCCATCGCGTGGTGTGTAGACCGGAGCGGTCTGAAGCCGTAGCTATGCTTGTAGAACTGAGCTTCTACAATGGGTTCAAACACCTGTTTGAAGCATTGCTGAATGATGCGATCCAGGGTACAAGGAATGCCGAGCGGTCTTAATTTTCCGTTGTCCTTCTCGATGAGTTTCCGTCTGACTTTATTAGGGCGATAGTTTTGCAGCTTGGTTTGAATTTCCGTCACTAGTTCGTCGTCGGTCAACTTCTGGATGTCAGCGATGGTTTTTCCATCGGTTCCCGGCGTCTTTGATCCTTTGTTCGACTTCATCGTTCGATAGGCGAGCAGAATATTTTCTCTCGATGTGATCACATCGTATAAGTTCGAAAAGGTTTCTTGTTTCGCGGCTCGATCGTATAAGTCCGAAAATAGTTCCGTCATGCCGTAGTAATCCCAATATCTCAAGGCTTGCACTGTGGCATCCCCTCCTTCTTAGAGGCAATGTTCCCACGTTCTTACCCGACCGGTGCAATTCACGTTTGGAAAATGATCGTTCTTTGCAGTTAGACTTGGGGCTGTTCCTCCACTCCCATTACAGGAGATTCATCAGTTATGCCCCTACCCTCACAAGGATAAACGCATTTCGGCTAATGCCTTATAGCGACCGTTTCGGGTGACAGCCCTTGATGCAACGTCCCTTGCTTTCCAAGTCCCTTGCAACCTAGCTATCCATTCTGAACTTAGGTGCTCCCTGTAGGCCTGTGAGCTGGATGCCGCCATTGTTCGGCATAGCGTATTTCAGAGGACACATTTTTACTTTACGCCACTCACACCATCGCTTGATGGCCCATATGTTTCCATAAGTTCTAACTGTAGACCCTTACGTTCGGTTGTTTGTCAGTTCCTTATAATGGAACGATTCTCACCATATCCAGTTTTTCAGCCGCGCGGCATATCCATTGGCATACCTTTTCCTAAGGAATGGCTTCAGCCTCTGTTCTGCCGACTCCACCTGTTCTTCATACCTCATGGCCTGTCAGCGATGACGCACGCAGGAGTATTGGCGGGATGGTTT
>NZ_JBHTHC010000056.1:0-1847 GCF_042676285.1 Paenibacillus sp. GCM10027626
AATAGCCTCTCGGCATTCGCCGAGGCAGATGGGACAAGGGTTTCCTCATACCATCAAATTTGTTTTCCTCCTACTTGGGTAGGGGGATTTTTCAATTCATTCCATATTTCATAATGGGAAATATTATAGAATTTTTTAGTGTTTTTTCTAAAAAAGCCTTGACTTTTTTTGAATTTCTCCAAAATCGCGAGAAGGGGTACGTCCCTTACTACTCACGATTGGAGTGATTCTTTTGAAGCCCACTTTCATTCCTCATTCAAACTATCAAGCCTTTGTTCTCCAGCAACTCCATAACTCGTACGGTCCCGGCGTTGTTCTCATCAACAAGGATTGGCCGCTTGTTGCGAAACTCTGGATGACGGATCTTTCCGCTATCACGACCTTGCTTTATGATAGCTATTCCGATCGAGGACCTAAGCCGCGGGATCCCGTATCTTTACTACGTTCCTACCTCACTCTTCTGATGACCAACCCGACAATGGGACTCACGGAATGGATTAACGAGATGAAACGAACCCCCATCTATGCCATTTTGAGCGGCTTTGACTTTGACGATCTTCCCGGTGTCGGAACGTTCTACGACTTTTTCGAGCGCCTCTGGCCTGCTGTAGACAAACATCTCAAACCCAAGAAACAACGGAAACGAAAGGGCAAGACCAAGAAAGGCAAGAAGGGCGAAAAAGCGCCCACCACCACAACAGGCAGAGTGAAGCGTTTGGTCGCGTGGATGATGCGTCATACGGATAAAAAAACAGCTTTACCTGGTGACCGGTTGTTCGACTTTTTCCAATCCCAGATTCTTGAAGTGTCGGCAAATCTGGGTTTGCTCGGGGATCTTTCGGCGCTTAGCGCGGCCGGTGATGGCACACCGGTCGTTACTTCCGCCTATCCCCGAAGCAAACCGACTTGCGATTGTCGTGCCCGTGGTATAGCCGATTGCAACCATCCTCGTCTTTACTCCCAGCCCGACTGCGACTCGGGCTGGGACAGCGCCAGAGAAAAGCACTTCAACGGGTACCACCTGTACATGATCTCTGCGGCGGACAGTAAACACGATTTGCCTCTGTATCCAAGACTGCAGCCGGCCTCGCGGCATGACGCTGTCAGTCTGGTCATGAGTACCGTTGAATTCAAGCAACGTTTCACCTTGGGCACGGTAGATAAAATGCTTCTTGATGCTGCTCATGATGCCGAAGCCATTTATCTGCTGCTCGATCACCAAAAGATCGAGCCTTTCATCGACCTGAACAACCGCAGCAAGAAGAATATGGCAACGGAAAGCGACATTCAAATCTCTCCGACGGGGATCCCGATCTGTCCAAAGGGCAATGAAATGAAGCCGAACGGTTTTGATAAATCCCAGAATCGCCACAAGTGGAGATGTTCCCCATCCTGCGGGTGCTCAGACGCCAAATACGGGCGGACGTACCATACGCATAGCAGCGATAATCTTCGCCTGTTTCCCAAAACTGCTCGCGGGTCAGAGAAATGGAAGTTGATTTACAAACGCCGCGCGTCCATTGAACGTTCCAACAAGCGGGAGAAGGTCGACTACAATCTTGAATCTGGCCGACATCGCTCAACCATGATGTGGTACATGCGCATCTACGGCATTATGATCTGCCAGCACATGGATGCCTGGTACGTGAGTCAGAAAGACGAATGGGACAAATTGAAGTCGACCATTTGCCCTTCAAGAGCCTGATTTTTTAAAAACCGCCATTTAAAAATTGGTGCAGTCTGCCCTTTTTTGAAACTGGTTTTCATTTTCCACGTTTTCCAGCTACAACTGTCTTTGCTCTCGGTTTTCACCCCTTCAGCTACCCTTTAATTCCGAGAGGCTATTT
>NZ_JBHTHC010000058.1:0-1511 GCF_042676285.1 Paenibacillus sp. GCM10027626
GGAAGCGCCCCTCTGTCTTCGGCTTTTTTGCCGGACAAAGGGGTCCTTGTAAGAGTAACCTAGTTTTTTCACGATCAATTTGATGTTGACCGCCATCCCCTTGATTTTGGCGAAGACCCGAACCTTGCTTGGATCTTTGAAATAGGGGCGTCTCATTTTTTGGTGGTTCGCTAATTCATTGTTCATGCGTTCCACATTGTTCCGTGCCCGTAACGCGGCTTGGCCTTCGGGCGTTTCATTCATGGCCTTGGCCTCTTCGGTGAGACGGTGATGGTCGCTTATAAAGATGCTGCGGCCGTTTTCATTTGTGGTACACGTTTCGCGAATCAAACATGCCTTGCAAGTTGCAGCATCAAAGTAATGCTGAAATCCATTCTCCACATTGTTACGTACTTTTCGAATGGTTACCTGGTTTTGCGGGCAAGTGAGGCTATTGGATTTTTCATCATAGTAAAACTGCTCTTTGCCTAAAAGCCCCGAAGGATTCGTCGGCGGTACAATGGGCGTCACGAGCTTGTATGGGGCACCGACGAGTTGCGCCCGGTAAGCCCCATAACCATAAGCGCTATCGGCTCCAACGATCTCCGGGTGTGTCTCATGATGATCGATCACTTGCTGAATCAGTTTGCCTGCCCGCATGCCATCGTGCTCGTTGGCTGGGATGGGCTCGATTTCAACGATGAATCCAGAGTGGCTGGATTTGACGACCTGGATTTTATCGGTGTGCTTGATTTTATTTTTAACTGCAAAGCGCAGATCCGGATGGGCCGCATGCGAGACGCGATCTTTCGGACGTTCTTTTTCAGGGATTTTTTCATATTTTGGTCCTTGCTCCGGCGTATCGTCGGTCGGAGGGACAGGACGTGCGTTTTGCTGCAGAATTTTATAGAGCAACGCTTGCAATTCTAAAGCACGCAACTGCCGCTTGGCATCTGGCCATTGCCAAAACAACGTATGAGCGGCGCCGTGCTCAAACCAACTGAGCAACGAATACGCGCGGACGACCAACTTGTGAAAAGCCAACGCTTGTTCTTCGGAAGTGGCGCCTTTAGGCAACCGCTCAAACCAGGTCTCGCATTGCAAGGACTCCATCGCGAGTTGAAAGAGCGGAAGGTTCGCACGTTTCAACTGCTGGAGAATTTGCAGGATTCCTTTCTGAATGAGGCGTCTGGCCCCCATCCACTGGGCATGCGCATGCGTGATGAACGAGTCGATTAACCAAGTATCGCCTTCCTGGCCCCATAATCCGTAGCTTTTCGCTTGGGCAAGCACATAATGGAAACAAGCATGAAACAGCGTATCCCCCATCCGATTCCGATCAAGCCCAAGCGTGCTATGATCAAGGCCGGTAAAGGATAAAGGAACGCCAATAAATTTTTTGATCGCGATGTCAAACATTAAACGAATCTCAAGCTGGCGATCGGACAAGTTCTCCATCGCCTGAACCAAATGCAGCTTGAGTTTGAGCGAAGGCGCAAAAGGACGCTGCCCCCTTGGCGCGTACAGATGGG
>NZ_JBHTHC010000059.1:0-1444 GCF_042676285.1 Paenibacillus sp. GCM10027626
ATCACTAGCGTTGCATAAAATCTCGGTATACACAAAAGTGAATATTCAGAAAATGGGTTTTTTCGGTGAAATCCAAAAGGTCGAACAGCCCTTAAAGGTAGTCCTTCCATTTGGTTAAATTATGTAATTATTCGCACATTTGGATGAAACAGACGTCTATTTCAAGATTGAGGCGGTTTTCGTCGCCTTCCCTTGGATGTACGACTTGGCTTTTTCTTGAGTTGTTTCATCCACCTGCCACTCGGTTGCCATAATAACTTGGTCAGCCAACGAGTCAATTGCAACAAGCTGTGTTCGACCTTCGTTTCCAGCTTAACCAGCGCGAGCAAGCAGAAAGCGATGAGCGAAATCCAGACCTGGTTACACACAGCTCGTTCGCTTGTACCGTAGAGATGCTTGATTTGCAAATGCTGCTTCATCCACTTGAAGAAGGTCTCGATCAACCAGCGGCTGCGGTACATCTCACTAATCTCATCACAAGTGAGGTCGAATCTGTTGGTCACCAGAAAGAGCAGATTGCCTTGCGAGTCTTCCGTTTGAATCATCCGCAGCGTGTGCTTCATTTTCTTCTGCTGCGAACCGATTCGGACGAGAACATCGGCGGCAACCTGGCTGTCTTCCGGGATGTCCAGCTCTTCCAAAGGCTCGATGTGCGTATTGCTCTTTAAGCGTGTAACGAAGAAAATGCCGTCCCGACAATAACGATCGAATGCTGCATAGTCGATATAGCCGCGATCAAAGACGTACGTCACGCCGGGTTCATGAACAAGTTCATTCATCTGGGTGCGATCATTTTTCTTGGCAACAGTCACCGTCGCTTTTTCCGGAATGACCTCGCCCTCCTCCACAAAGGCCAGGCGCATATGTACTTTAATGCCCGCTTTGGTTTTGCGGAACTCAGCCCACTTGTATTTCTGCAGGCACAGCGTGACTGTCGTCGAGTCGATAATCTTGATATTGCTGCGCCGAGCCAAGGCGCCCTGTCGCGACAGAACCAGCCGAGCCAATTGCTCGAATACAAGCTGCAGCAGTTCGGGATCAACCTGATTATGTTTACGGCTGAGCTGTGCGGCAGAGATCGATTCCAGACCGAGTTCTCGTTGCAAGTTCTCGCAGAGTAGGTCATCAGCAATGTGACGGAGTCCTTCTCGGCTATGCAATTGCGCATGGAGGAACAACTTGAGATAGGCAGTAGTTGTCAACTTTTTCGTATACTTGTCCTGATGGCATTCAGCCACTGCATTTGTGAACGTTTTTGTACAGATGGGTCCAACCCATTTACCAAATGAAGATAATAGAGTACGATTGTCCATGCGTATATCCTTTTCAATGGATTTATGGACAGGTCTACCTCTCCAATCTATTGTAAAGGATTTTTTCATGTCAAAATTCGGATATGACAGAAAGTTATGAAGATTCAGAGAACATTAATGCAACGCTAGTG
>NZ_JBHTHC010000060.1:0-1252 GCF_042676285.1 Paenibacillus sp. GCM10027626
CAGGCCTGTTGATTATCCAATATTTAGGGTCGCATTTTCAAGAAACTGGTAAGCAAAACTAGCCATTCCGATGGTAATTTGTCCAGCTCAAATAACCGATCAAATTCGGCAAAAGTTAACTTCGCACTAGCATGCACAGAAGCATTCCCTTTCTCAAACACGAGCTTCATTAGGACATAAACCAACAATGCAGTGTAGAGCTGTCCGTACACTGCATTTGGTGTTGTCCCGAATAGTTTGGGTACATTCAAATGCTGTTTGATCCAGCGGAAAAGCACCTCGATTTGCCACCGTTTCTTGTACATTTCTGCAATGTTTTCTGCGGAGGGCTTATGGAGATTGGTTGCCAAAATAACCGGATTGCCCTCAGGATCCTTAAGAGTTACAACACGGAAACGTTTTTTTGTACGGGTTTTCTTTACGCCAAGTTGGCAGGTAATATCTCTCTCGATTGTTCCTTTAAAAGGAGCTTTACGTTTTCTTGGCGTCGGATCATGTAAAATCGTATTGTCTCGAATTCGAATCAGAAAATATTGTTTTTTCTCGGCACTCTCGTACTTATCGAACATTTCATGCTTCCCATAAGCCCGGTCGGCTACGATAACAAAAGAAGGATCAATCACTTCTGGCGCATGGACTAAATCCGGGGAGTTCCCCGTCGATTCGGTTACGCGATGGAGGTTGCCTTGATCGATCACCAGGGCAACATGAAGCTTTACCCCGGATCGCTCCCCTTTGAGCGGTGCCCAAGGCAAGCGTCCTTTCCCTACGGTAATCTTCGTTGAATCTACAGCCAGCAGCTCTTTTGGGATGCGTAGTTTTCTTTTGGTCGCGCGATTGCATTTGCGAATCAACAGGTGCAGTAACTCCTTAAATAATTGATAAGGCACTTCTTTGGCTTTCTTAGAAATCGTTGAATGATCCGCGATCTGTAAACCACTTTTCCCCATTCGTGCTTCACCATCTCGGTAACCCTTCCACTGCTCAATCGAGGCTTGAGCCAGGAAGAGAAACAGGTCATAAACGGTAAATTTTCTGGCTTTATCTACATAACCAATTTCATTGATGAGGGGAGCTATCTCTTCTTGAGGTATAACCGATTGCAAAATTTGAGAGAACATTGTAAACTTTTTCATGAGACCGCCTCGTTTCGATTAGTTTGTGGGGACAAACATTACATCGACTGGACGGTCTTTTTTATTAGTTTTTTACCATTTATTGCATACCTTTTTTTGGCTAATCAACAGGCCTA
>NZ_JBHTHC010000061.1:0-1124 GCF_042676285.1 Paenibacillus sp. GCM10027626
GAGGTTGGCGCGCCTTCAGCGCACCACGAGCCGCGGTACGAGAATACCGAGCCGTCCGACATCTCGAATATACATAGCGCCGAGGCGTTGCCTGCATACCACGACCCTGGCGGATTGAATTCGTGACAATAGACTGATACAGGATCGGCATCCAATAAAAAGCGCGCCTGGTCAAATGTATGAATCGCCATATCCAAAATAAGCGGGCTGCCCATCGCTTCGCGAAATCCGCCAAAATGAGCGCCGATAAAGAAATCTGCGCCAGCGTACCCGATCTTGCCGATCGCCCCGCTGCTCAGCAGCTCGCGCAACGCCCGAATCTGAGCGTTATACCGGCGATTTTGCATCACGGCGTAAGAGCGCCCCGTCCGGGTGGCGAGCTCGATAAGCTTGCGCCCCTCAGCCATCGATTCAGCCATCGGCTTTTCCCCGAATACATGCGCTCCAAGCTGCAGCGCGGTAGAACAGATTTGAAAATGGGTTGCCGGAATGGTCACATCAAACACCAAATTGGCCCCTGTCTTCGTTATCGCCTCTGTCAGATCCGTATACGTACCGCAAGTCAAGCCATATCGCTCCGCCATCGCCTGTGCGTACTCCTCCTTTATATCCACCAACCCGACAATACTCGCATTTTCTCGTGCCAACGCATCCTTTACCCAAGCATGTGCCATACCGCCGCACCCGGCGACCACAATATTATGCCTGCTCATAGATTCACACCTCTTAACGAAAAGTTCGCTCCGGCCGCGCGGATTTGAAACGCAAATTCAGACAACTGGGCGGCTGTTTTATTTACAATTATAATGTGATCGCATTCTATTCTCTAGACCAGATTGCTGCGAACTAGCAACCTGTTGTTGAAGCAGCGAAAGCTAACTTCGTACCGAATTGCAGCATGTATCGCCGACAGCGGAGGTCTGGGGTTTGAGCCCCGAATCTAAACGGAAGCCACAGACCTTATTTCACCAATAACCCCCTTTTTGAAAATCTAACGGATCTGAGCGATCTTAATTGGACGTTTTCTGACGAAATCGTGCTCCTGATCATCAAATAACGGCGCACAGATCCGTTACAATTTCAGATCGGTCAAAATTTCGAAAATAGCGGCCGTGACATCCGTC
>NZ_JBHTHC010000062.1:0-1029 GCF_042676285.1 Paenibacillus sp. GCM10027626
CACCTTTCCCTCACGGTACTGCTTCACTATCGGTCACCAGGGAGTATTTAGCCTTGGCAGATGGTCCTGCCGGATTCCCACGAGGTTTCACGTGTCTCGCGGTACTCGGGATCCGTCTCGGAGGGTGTTGACTTTCGGGTACAGGGCTTTTACCTTTTCTAGCGGGCCTTTCCAGACCTCTTCGCCTAACCAACACCTTTGTAACTCCATGTGAGACGTCCCACAACCCCAAGAAGCAAGCTCCTTGGTTTGGGCTAATCCGCTTTCGCTCGCCGCTACTGACGGAATCACTATTGTTTTCTCTTCCTCAGGGTACTTAGATGTTTCAGTTCCCCTGGTATGCCTCAACTTGACCTATGAATTCAGTCAAGCGTGACTGGGCATTACCCCAGCCGGGTTTCCCCATTCGGACATCCCCGGATCAAAGCCTGCTTACGGCTCCCCGAGGCAGTTTCGTTGTTCGCCACGTCCTTCATCGGCTCCTGGTGCCTAGGCATCCTCCGTGCGCTCTTACTAGCTTAACCTACGCTACGCTGTTTTGGCTTATCGCTCCCGTTGCAGCTATGTTTCTTCATTCCCAACTCACCTGAGCTGTGGAAACACATCCGCAAAAGTCGCGCTAATCCAAAAAGCTTCGCTGACACGAAGTTCAAAAGACTAAAGCCTTTTTCGCTTCGCTAACAATTGTTAAAACTCAGCTATAAGATGTTTCATTCTTTCATATCCAGTTTTCAAGGTGCAAGTGATGAATATTTGTTGGTGGAGCCAAGGAGGATCGAACTCCTGACCTCCTGCTTGCAAGGCAGGCGCTCTCCCAGCTGAGCTATGGCCCCTAGCAAATTCCATCAAAACTGAACACATACTCACGTCGATTACCAACAATATGTTCTGATCATCATCGAGATCAGGATATTCCTTAGAAAGGAGGTGATCCAGCCGCACCTTCCGATACGGCTACCTTGTTACGACTTCACCCCAATCATCTACCCCACCTTCGGCGGCTGGCTCCTTGCGGTTACCCCACCGACT
>NZ_JBHTHC010000063.1:0-930 GCF_042676285.1 Paenibacillus sp. GCM10027626
TACGTCAACTGCTGGATTTGCACGGCAATAATCGAGTAAAACAGGATGAGTTTTTTCAGCCGGTCGGCATGCTTCTCTTGCAGCTTCTCGACTTCGCAGCCACTTTTCAAGATGTAGTGGAACCGTTCAATTTTCCAGCGCTGCACGTACCACTCCACTTTTTCGGCTGCCTCATCTGCATTCGCGGTGGGGACATTGGTCACCAAAAACCATTCAATTGGCTCCTGGCCCGCAAGGGGCGTCACTTCCTTCACGTGGATCAGGGTACACGAAAGAGGCGGGTAGCCCGCGCCTTTTTGTTTCAAATGAGCTGGGACTTGCACGGTATCGGTCACAAAACGAATGGCCAGTGTCGTTTCCCGCGCAGGCACGCCCCGACGCGTATCCCGGGGAATCGCAACACGAATTTCACCGGCTGAGGGCTGCGCCCGCACCTTGTCCCACAGGCGAGTTTCCTCCTCTTCGGTGATCCGGTTTTGCATCGAACGAACCACATAGGACTGACCCTCTTCTTGCAGCAGATGTAGAAACTCGAAGAAATCGGCTTCCCGGTCTCCGACATGAATGAGCTTCAGGTTTGCGGGCACTGCAGCGGCGCTGGCTCGGGCCGCTTCGGTCCATTTGAAGTTTTCTTTTTCCTCGTAGGGACGGCTGACTTTACGCTGTTTCGGCTGGGGAAAACGCGCCCAAATTTTTTGATGCAGCAACCCGAGCGGCAGCCCCGACGTGGTCGTAAGCAGCGCGGTATGAGCGAGTAGACCCTTGGCATGCGAGTCGTTGTATTCCCCAAGCCCAGGCGTTTTCTCGCGTTTGGCGTAGCTGATCCCGGTCGTGTCCTGTATGCACAGAAACACGGTCTCCCCGGTTTGTTTCATCTGCCGCAGCGTTTCCTGTCGATAGCAGTCCATGACGTTTTCTTCGGTGAGCTCG
>NZ_JBHTHC010000064.1:0-843 GCF_042676285.1 Paenibacillus sp. GCM10027626
TAAGAACCTCTTCTGTGATCATGGAACAAATTCCTAAGGTAACGGTAACTGAACCTGCTTCTCGCTAATGAGTGAATAAGGGGAATCCCCTGCCTCTAAGCAAAGCGTAGGCGGGGGAGGATGTCAACATGGAATTCAACATCACTGTTAGCTATAATAAGTAATAATCAGTATAGAAAATATTGATGGGGAGAACGAGATGGATTTAAACTATCTGCATACATTCCGTGAGGTTGCCTTACGAAAAAGCTTCACGCGAGCAGCCGAAGAGCTTGGCTACGCACAGCCTAGCGTGACGACACAGATTCAGAAATTAGAAAAGGAATATGGAGTTCAGTTATTCGAACGCCATAGCAAAGGGCTTAGACTTACTTCCGCTGGGGAGGAATTGCTAAGGATCGCGGGCCAAATCCTTGATTTTTATCAGCAGTCAAAAGAAAAACTTAACCGCCAGGGTGGGGGTACCCTCATGATTGGAACGATAGATTCAATTGCTTCTTACTATCTTCCGCCTCTAATTCAACAATTTCGTCAAAATTATCCCGACCTTAGTATTCTATAATGCTACATAGAAACTAGACAGTAAAAAAGGAGTTTCTTAGTTGTATGTCGACCAGCAGACGAAGGTTTACCCCCGAAGAAAAAGCACGTATCGTACTGGAAATTCTGAAGGAAGAAAAGTCAGTTTCGCAGCTCGCAACGGAGCATGGCATTCGTACGAATGTCCTCAACCGGTGGAAAGCAGAAGCGGTGCAGAACCTCTCGCAATTGTTCGTCGATGATCGAAAAGGCATCACGAAAATGAAAAACGAGTATGAGCATCAGATCAACGAACTCTACGCC
>NZ_JBHTHC010000065.1:0-808 GCF_042676285.1 Paenibacillus sp. GCM10027626
CCCTGTTCCTTTTTCTATCCATCGCGTCCACTCGCCGCGCAATTTTTCATACACCTTATTCAAATAATTTTTTAGCGCTTCGTCATTATCGATGGAAGTAAACTCTCCGCCGCCGGATGCAGCAACCTGCCGGAGCATTTTTTGACCTTCATTGTCCACATCAAAGCCAATAATATTGACAACGGTCTTCACCTTGGATTGATTGAGCTCTTTGGCAACCTGTACGGGATTGCCTCCACATGTCTCGATTCCATCACTTACCACATATACGACCGAATCGGTTGTCTCAGGATCGATATCTTCCTTTACAGATTCCAGCGCATTCGCAATTGGCGTCCATCCGGCAGGGTTCACCTCTTCAAGCGCCTTTTTTATTTGGTCTGTCTGCACACCTTGACCATGAAAGATTTCTTCAGTACTGCTGCAGGATAGTGGTTTATCTTCATTGCTTCCTGTTCCCTTATGCCCATAAACCCGTAACGATACCTCTGCATTTTTGGGCAGCTTATCCCCGAAGTTTTGAATGGCTTCTTTTGCGGAGTCCATTTTTGATTTACCATCAATCTTCCCATTCATGCTGCCGCTTGCATCCAGCAAGATTGAAATATGCAGCTTCTTACTAGTGGGTAATGTAATTTTTTCATTAGGCCGCTGATTATTCACAGTAATATCGGATTCAAAATTAATGAAGGTCGACACATAAGGACGATAGTCTTCAGCCAGCAGAAGGAGCAGCTCTTCCATATATTGATCGGCTGTCAGATCAGTCGGCAATTTGTCCAAGGCCTCCTGAACATTCTGTTCATCA
>NZ_JBHTHC010000066.1:0-789 GCF_042676285.1 Paenibacillus sp. GCM10027626
CTTTCAACAGATCGATATACTTTGGACTCGTAAAATGGCTACCTTGGTCACTGTTGATGATTCCCGGTTTACGCCGCCCCAGCGCCCGTTTCGTGGTCTTGAGTACGAACTCGATTTCAAGGCTCTGGTCCAGCTGCCAGTCTACGATATAGCGGGAATACCAATCCATCATGGCGTACAGGTACATCCAGCCATACTTCATCCGGATATACGTGATGTCCACAGACCACACCTGATCCGGCTGTGTGATGAGCAGCTTCCGTAGAAGATACGGATAGATCCGGTGCTGCAGATCGCGCTTGCTTAGGTTAGGGCCGGGATAGATGGCCATGAGTCCCATTTCCCGCATATAGCGCCGTACGGTGTTCTTGTGAATACCATCTCCTTCCCGGTTCATAATCGCGGCAATCGTCCGATAGCCCATGAACGAATGCTGCGTATAAAGCTCGTCAATCCGGTGCTTGAGGCGAATTTCCTCCGGGGAGGGAGGAACCGGCTTGTAGTACAGGCTGGAGCGATTCAGGCTCAGCAGATCGGCTTGAACGCTGATCGCGTGCTCGGGGCAGTCCCACTCCAGGAGCTCGATACGCTCCTCGCGAGACAGGTTAGAGGCCAGATTTTTTTTTGAGCCACGACAATTGACTGGTCAACTTTCCAATCTCGGCGTAGAGTTCGTTGATCTGATGCTCATACTCGTTTTTCATTTTCGTGATGCCTTTTCGATCATCGACGAACAATTGCGAGAGGTTCTGCACCGCTTCTGCTTTCCACCGGTTGAGGACATTCGTA
>NZ_JBHTHC010000067.1:0-741 GCF_042676285.1 Paenibacillus sp. GCM10027626
CTTTTTCATGAGACCGCCTCGTTTCGATTAGTTTGTGGGGACAAACATTACATCGACTGGACGGTCTTTTTTATTAGTTTTTTACCATTTATTGCATACCTTTTTTTGGCTAATCAACAGGCCTATATTTTCTACAACAATTTTACCGCGATTGCGCAATGAACTGGATTCGATTATACATGCTTATTCAACGTAAACAGACTATCCGCAATTAATCGACAGTCTCCCCCGGTCCGCCCGTGCCCGGTTTGCTTGCGCGCTTACAGCAGACGGCGACGATCAGCCAGACGGGGGCGCGGTCCGCCCACGATCAGCCCATGTCCAAGCCGCAATATTTTCCCTGCAAACGCAAAAAGACCAAGCAAAATCAGCTTCTGCTCAGCCTTTTTTTGATGATGCAATTGACATACTCTCAGGGGACAGTCGTAACTTGCGTTCGTTGCCGGAGGGCCGCCAAGCCGCCGGTTCACGAAGTTCACATCATACGGTTATCACAAGTACCAGCCACACTTTCACTATAACAGCAATCCGCCCCGATGCGTTTGGCCTCAATACTCATTTCATTGCACTATATGTTCACTTTATAATATCCTGCCATAATAACCATAAAGATATCTAAGCTTGACCCACATCGGTTCCATGAAATTCCAGCAGACTATTTGTGGAGTAGAACCTGCTATTTAGGCGCTTTTAGGCAAACCATATTCATTGAGTATTTCCAACGAAAAACTTAATGTGGAA
>NZ_JBHTHC010000068.1:0-717 GCF_042676285.1 Paenibacillus sp. GCM10027626
TGTTGCGTAATCGACGGTTGCAAGAAGCTTTACACCGCGATGTTTGCCTGTGGTTTGGATGATACGCTGCTTGCCGCGGAGAAACCACGTTTTTTGAATCGCTTGGTAATCGCGGATCATGGACTCGTCTTCAAATAGCAAATGGTCGATTTCGTCATTCATGTATCTTTTTTTAAATCCGGAAACGTGACTTCTGAAAATACCCTTTGTTTTTCTTCATCAGCCGCTGCCAAGGTATAGGTTGGCTTGGTGTAGCTTAGTCCCTGACGGTGCATCATTTTGGAGATGCCACGAAGCGAATACGACTGGCCAAATTCCCGTTTGATATAGGCAGCAATGATCTCCAGTGTCCAATTGTGCCGTGCTGTAAAACCCACATCATGCGGAATGGAGCCCACAATGATCTGTTTCAATTTTTCCTGCTGTTCTTTGGTTAGTCGGACGGGTGCGCCTGGAGAATGGCTCAATTGCAGACCAGGAAGTCCTCCCGTTTTATAAGCCTTGATGTAACCCTTTACCGTTTTTGCATTTCGGTTGATGATATGGGCAATCTGCTCCACTTCGGTTCCTTGCAGATACAAATAAAGTGTCTGGTATCGTTCGTACATCCGACGATCCTTTGCTTTTTTCATCGCGGTTTCGATTTCTTGAAATGCAACTGTGTTTTCCATTCTGATTTCCTGCCTGTCTAAGTGGTTTCCTAATTATTTCGACATG
>NZ_JBHTHC010000069.1:0-641 GCF_042676285.1 Paenibacillus sp. GCM10027626
CGTTTGCCGTTAAAGGTCAGGTAGTTCCCTGTATCGGCATCGGCGGCAACCGCAATGAGGCGTAATCCGCGATCAACGCCAATCGCTTTGTTCGTTTTCCGCGTTTCCCGAAGTTTGAAGGAAAGGGTGAAGGCAAAATACCATTTCCCCTTTCGCTCAAAAAGCTGCGCATTCCCTTTTTTCGGTTTCGAGATTCCTTCGTACGAAGGTTTATAGTGTTTGCTGTTTGGATCCATTTCCCCGGTCAGAAGGTAGTTCACCCAAAATAAGGAATAATCGTTGGCGCTGGCAGGCACATATTTATCGATGGTTAAATGGCCTTCGATGGTAGGGATGCCAATTTTCAGGTGTCCTTGATCGAAACGGAGCCGCCAGTTCTGATTGTCAAATAGGATCGAGATATTCGCTTGAAAGGATGGAAAACCCTTGGTATTTGCATGCTTCCTCCAATCCTGATACCGGCTGACTGCCAGTTTTCTTGCTTCTTGAAGCAGTGTGGATGGTAGTGGTATGGAACGAAGCAGGTGATCCAGCTCTGTAGCGTTACGTACTGGGACTTCCTGTAGGTATAGAAGGGCTTGATTGCTAGCTTGTGAGAAGTGGGAACGCATCGTTTTATACATGTCTTGTTTCACCAATGT
>NZ_JBHTHC010000070.1:0-597 GCF_042676285.1 Paenibacillus sp. GCM10027626
TGGCCATGACATGGTTCCAATATTGCATCATGCGCCGTTCTTTATGTTCGAGTCGTTTGAGCGCTTTCATATTTTTCGCTTGCTGGATTTCCCTTCGCAAACGGGCATACCGCCTGCGGATATGGCCAATACGTTTGCCGTTAAAGGTCAGGTATCTCCCCGTATCGGCATCGGAAGCAACCGCTATGAGGCGTAATCCGCGATCAACGCCAATCGCTTTGTTCGTTTTCGGCGATTCCTGAAGTTCAAAAGAAAGGGTGAAAGCAAAATACCACTTTCCCTTTCGCTCAAAAAGCTGCGCATTCCCTTTTTTCGGTTTCGAGATTCCTTCGTACGAAGGTTTATAGTGTTTGCTGTTTGGATCCATTTCCCCGGTCAGAAGGTAGCTCACCCAAAACAAAGCATAATCGCTGGCGCTCACAGGCACATATTTATCGATGGTTAGATGGCCTTCGATGGTGGGGATGCCGATTTTCAGGTGTCCTTGATCGAAACGGAGCCGCCAGTTCTGATTGTCAAACAGGATCGAGATATTCGCTCGAAAGGAAGGAAAACCCTTGGTGTTGGCATGCTTCCGCCAATCCTGATACCGGCTGA
>NZ_JBHTHC010000071.1:0-552 GCF_042676285.1 Paenibacillus sp. GCM10027626
TCAGATCATGTTAATATGATTATACCACGAAAACGAGAGGATTGGTGAGGAAATGAAAGAAAACCCTTCATTTCATGGAGAAAATGAAGGGATCCGAATCATGAGATTCATCGCACAGGGCAAGTTGTGAAGAATTAATCGACGCTCTCCTACGGTCTGCGAGCAGGCCGTTTTTGCTGTTTTGTTCGCCAGAGGGACGGATCCACGGTTCTTTCGGGATCGGCATTCTCTTCAATGGCGCATGAACGAACGACGGATGTCACGGCCGCTATTTGCGAAAAATCGACTGATCTGAAATTGTAACGGAACTGAGCGCCGCTATTTGATGATCATGAGCACGATTCCGCAATAAAACGCCCAATTAAGAGCGCCCACTTCCGTTAGATTTTAAAAAGGGGGAATACTGGCGAAATAACGTCATTGGCGTCTAAGCTTGCCCCACAACGCTTCCAATTAAATGGAAATAAAATAATTGATCCAATAATGGAACAATAAGGTGATGAAAACGATTACCATCAGGTGTTTTGTTTCGAAAAAGCTGATTTCTATAGT
>NZ_JBHTHC010000072.1:0-529 GCF_042676285.1 Paenibacillus sp. GCM10027626
CATTCTTTCATATCCAGTTTTCAAGGTGCAAATTTATGGTGGAGCCAAGGAGGATCGAACTCCTGACCTCCTGCTTGCAAGGCAGGCGCTCTCCCAGCTGAGCTATGGCCCCGTAAGGAATGCCAAATGGCACATATGGTGGGCCTTAGTGGACTCGAACCACCGACCTCACCCTTATCAGGGGTGCGCTCTAACCAGCTGAGCTAAAGGCCCAAGAATAATCTTCACTTGGATAGACCATTCATCCACTTGTCATCATCGACACCAAACGGATGTTTGAGGTAGTTTTGGGGTCCCCGAAAAGTAAGCGGCATAAGCTACAACGCTTAACACCACTTTTTGGGGGTCAAAATTCATTCCCTCAAAACTGAACATGAGCGTCACTGTCAATTGTGATCTGATATCATCGTGATCAGGATATTCCTTAGAAAGGAGGTGATCCAGCCGCACCTTCCGATACGGCTACCTTGTTACGACTTCACCCCAATCATCTACCCCACCTTCGGCGGCTGGCTCCTTGCGGTTACCC
>NZ_JBHTHC010000073.1:0-529 GCF_042676285.1 Paenibacillus sp. GCM10027626
TTCGGGAAACGCGGAAAACGAACAAAGCGATTGGCGTTGATCGCGGATTACGCCTCATTGCGGTTGCCGCCGATGCCGATACAGGGAACTACCTGACCTTTAACGGCAAACGTATCGGCCATATCCGCAGGCGGTATGCCCGTTTGCGAAGGGAAATCCAGCAAGCGAAAAATATGAAAGCGCTCAAACGACTCGAACATAAAGAACGACGCATGATGCAATATTGGAATCATGTCATGGCCAAAAATATCGTGCAATTTGCGAGTGCGAGGGGGGCGTCCATCATCAAGCTGGAAGACCTGAGCCACATTCGTTCGATGAAAAAATATTGGAAGCGTGCAGATCGCAATATCCATGCTTGGGCGTTCTATGATTTGGAACGAAAGATCACCTATAAAGCCGCGTTAGCCGAGCTAAACGTGGAAAAGGTGAATCCCTATAAAACCTCTCAGGAATGCAGTCAGTGCGGAATCATTTGGAAAAACCACCGCAGGAAAGATCAATTCCAATGCTCTTGCGGCTATCACGA
>NZ_JBHTHC010000074.1:0-516 GCF_042676285.1 Paenibacillus sp. GCM10027626
TGTCTGAGTCCGAGTCACTATCGGAGTCTGAGTCGCTGTCGCTATCCGAGTCCGAGTCACTATCGGAGTCTGAGTCGCTGTCGCTGTCTGAGTCCGAGTCACTATCGGAGTCTGAGTCGCTGTCGCTGTCTGAGTCCGAGTCACTATCGGAGTCTGAGTCGCTGTCGCTGTCCGAGTCCGAGTCACTATCGGAATCTGAGTCGCTGTCTGAATCCGAGTCACTATCGGAATCTGAGTCGCTGTCGCTGTCTGAGTCCGAGTCACTATCGGAATCTGAGTCGCTGTCGCTGTCTGAGTCACTGTCAGAGTCTGAGTCGCTATCCGAATCCGAGTCACTGTCGGAGTCCGAGTCGCTGTCGCTATCCGAGTCTGAGTCACTATCGGAATCTGAGTCACTATCGGAATCTGAATCGCTGTCGCTATCCGAATCCGAGTCACTATCGGAGTCGCTGTCGCTGTCCGAATCCGAGTCACTGTCGGAATCTGAATCGCTGTCGCTGTCTGAGTCCGAGTCAC